>JBCCYE010000036.1:0-36871 GCA_039190425.1 Pseudomonadota bacterium
CGTCACCCATGTTCATCGTGGGATTGCCCCGCTCTGGCACCTCCATTCTCTACGAGCTGCTATCGCGTGATCCAGAAGTAGGCGTGCCGCTGATGTGGGAGGCGCTGCAGCCCTGTCCACCGCCAGAGGAGGCCAGCTACCACAGCGACCCCCGGATTGAGCAGGCCCACCAGTTGTTCACGCAGTGGAACAGGGTCGCGCCAAGCTTTGCAACCATGCACGAAATGCGCGGCGATATTCCCGCTGAGTGTGGACTGCTGATGGCGGGGACGTTCATCAGCGATCACATCGCGTCACTGCATCAGACGCCGTCCTACAGCGCATGGTTGGCTGATGCCGACTATCTACCCGTGTATCAGTATCACAAGCGTGTCCTGCAGATATTACAGTGGCGCAATCCGCGCCGGCGCTGGTTGTTAAAGGCGCCAGAACATCAGATGCATCTGCAAACCCTGCTGGCGGTTTATCCGGATGCGCGTGTTGTGCAAACGCATCGCGACCCGATTGTCTGTATGGCCTCGGCCACCAGCCTGATGGGCACACTGTACTCTATGCGCAGTGATCAGTCGTTCAACGCTGCCCAGTTTGAGAACATCATTCTGGGAGAGGCCACCGCCGCGCGGCTGGAGAGTGTGATCGAGCAGCGCCAGCGAGGGCTAGTGCCGGAGCGCAACATCGTGGATTCGCGTTATCAGGATTTACTGGATGATCCGATAGGTTGCATAGAAAGCATTTACGACGCCTTTGATATGCCTTTTGAGGCCAGTGCCAGACGCGCGATGGAAGACTATCTGGCTGCGAAGCCGAAAGACAAATTCGGGGCGCACAAGTACCAAATTGACTCGCAACAGGCGCGGGATCGGGAGGTATTCCGCCGCTATCAAACGCACTACGAAGTACCAGACGAAGTCTGAATGACCTTCACCAACGCGATCAATCAGCGGCTAGAAGTGCCTGACGATGTTCTCGGCGTAGAACTCCATAAACCGCTTTTTCTCATGCAGGGTCGATCGCTTTTTTCCCAAAGCGTACTGGAACGGTGGCGCCACCGTACTTTCGAGTCCATCGTCCATCAATCGGCGGTAGAGATCCAGGCTGGGCTCCGCGTTGATGCCGAGCATCGCTTCGAACGGCAGATGGCCGCGACCGTATTCCTCTCGCAAGATGTGCAACCGATTCAGCAGGGGCTTCACATCCGCTGGTAGCGTTCCCGCGCCAATGTAACCGTCGCCGCAGCGCGCTGTCCGCCGCAGTGCCGCATCGCTGTTGCCGCCCACATAAATGCGTGGCGCCCTGTGAGGCGCCGGGCTGAGCTGGACGCGTGGGAAGTCAAAAAACTCGCCGTGGTGTTCCACCATCTCCCCGCGCCAAAGGGCCTGCATCACCTCGATCATCTCATCGGTGATCTTGCCTCTGCGTTTGAAGTCGACACCGTAGATATCAAACTCCTCCCGCATCCAGCCAACGCCCACGCCGAGAATGAATCGATCGTCGCTGAGAACGCTCAGCGTGGCGCTGGCTCTGGCGACCTCATGGGGGTTGCGAAGTGGTAACACGTATACGCCGCAGGTGAACACCAGGGAGCGAGTCACCGCCGCCATGGCGGCGAAAATTGCCGTCTGATCCGGGTATTCGTCGCTGGGGAGCATCGGGGGAAGACCGCTGTCCGAGTAGGGATAGTTGGGCGTAATGGATTCGGGGTACACCGCATGATCGCCACTCATGAGGCCGTGGAATCCGAGCTGCTCCGCGAAGCGCGCCACGTCGACCAGTTGCTCTGTCTCGCACCAGGTGATCGCTTGCCAGAATTTCATGCCGATGGTTCTCCGTGGGACCGCGAGTCGACAAGGTGCGGATTGTGTGTTTCATAGGGTATGTTGAAGCGCTGTCGATAAAAATTCAGTCGCTCGTCGACGGCGGTCGTATCCAGACCAAAGTCCTCCAGTGCGTACCTGTGAGCACCGTGTTGGTGTTGACGATTTTCCTGTAGCCAGGCGCGCATCCCGTCCCTGGCCTTGGGAGAGAGCGACAGGTTGAGAAACTCATAGACGTCTGCGATGGCCGTTTCCCAGTCCCTGCTGATGTCGGCGTACAATACGTCATGCTGATTCTGGGCAGGGCACATGTGTTCGCGATCGCGCAGATTTTTATGCAGCATGCGCTCAATCTTGTGCAGCCACTCCTGGCCGACCCATTCTGGTGTCAGTGTGTCGTTGTCCCGGACCAGGGCATTCCAGGCCATAGAGCAGCAGGAGCCCGTCACCTTGATAGGATCGCGATGCGGGCAGATCAGTTTTGCGCCCGGAAACACGCGCAGCAAGGCGTCCAGGTCCTGCATATGCTGAGGTGACTTGAGCAACCAGGGCTTGTCGGTTGGATCGCCGCGAAACCAGGAGACCAGTCGGAGCAGATCTGCCAGATACTCATATGCGTGGGTTTGATCGTGTGTCATCAACCATTCAGCGAAGCTCGGTATGACCGTCTGAATTTCGAACAGCTGGGTGGCAAAGGCGTACTGCAGTAGGCCAATTTCCTCCTCAACTTCGTGCGTGCCAAGCGGGTGCACTGCGGCTATCTGGGGGCCCATGTACAACACCGCTTTCAAGGCACCATCGAGCTGCGTAATACGGGGGTCTGTCTCGCCCTTGTCGCGCGCTTGAAACGCTTCCTCGGTGGGCACCGGATAGACGCTTTCCCAGGATTCGAGGTGTAGAAATGTGTCATCTGCCGCGAGCAACCGGTGCAGGCGGGTGGTGCCTGATCTTGCCAGCCCGACGATCACGATCGGGTCCGGCAGAGGACGCTGGCGAATTTCAGGGTGTTGCCTGAAAAGCGCCTCCGCCCGCAACCGGCCGTCCAGCAGCCGTTCTATGTTGAGCTTTGCCAGGTAGCGACCCAAAGGGTTGAGCATTGCCTCGCTGTTGAGAGCGTCAGCCAGCACCTGCATGGGTTCCATAAAACGAGCGTCCCCAAACTCGGTCAGGCCTGTGCGTTTGCGAGCGCTGGCCAGCAGCTCTTGCATGTCAAAGGTGACGCGCGCCAGACCGAATGCGTCCGCGCCCCGCAGGAGGGAATTGAGCAATCGCATCGGGGTGCGCTGATACTGGGTGGCGCGCATAGACAGAGTCTTGCTCCTTGCAACCCAAGTGGCTGCTTTACGCTGCTGGTCAATTGCTCGAAAATGTCTCATTCTCGGGCGAATCGCTCAAGCGCATGGATTCAGACAGGCAGGTCTGGTGTACATAGGCGCACTGATTGAGAAACGTGGCAATTGGGAGACTTCTACATGAAAGCAGTGAGGTGTTGTGAGCGGCGTGTTGAGGTCGTTGATGTACCCGCCCCAAAGGGCGAAGGGGTGTTGGTGCAGGTGCGGTCCGCCGGCATTTGCGGTTCTGATCTGCATATGGTCGAACACGGTTTTCCGATACCGGGTACTCTGGGTCATGAAGTGGCTGGGGTGCTTAAGGACGGACGTGCAGTGGCTCTGGAGCCACTGGCGCCCTGCGGCCACTGCGACATGTGCACCCGCGGCGAATACTTCTCCTGCCGACTCGGCGCGCGTATGTTGCACGGCGTCGGTTTGGACGGCGGAATGGCTGAGCTGATACAGGTGCCGGAGCGTTGCATCGTGCCTTTGCCCACCGGCGTGGACGTGGCTGATGCTTGTCTGGTTGAGCCGCTGGCGGTGGCGGCTCACGGTGTCAGAATGCTGACGCTTGAACCTCAATCCAGGGTCGCTGTGATTGGCGCAGGCGCGGTGGGATTGGCGGCGACCGCGCTGCTGACATCGTACATTGACACGGTGGCCGTTGCTGCTCGCCACGACGCACAGAAAGAGTCCGTGCTCCGCCTGGGCGGCGCTCTCAACCCGAACGAGGAGTATGATGTCGTCATCGAATGTGCCGGTAACTCCGGGGCGCTGGCCGAGGCGGCCCGGCTTTGTCGGCCTGGAGGCACTATTTTACTGCTGGCCACCTACTGGGAAGAGGTGCTTTTGCCCGCAACCGACGTGTGTATGAAGAGTCTCAAGATCGTCGCTTCATTTCTCTACGGCCGCAGCGGTTTGGTTCGAGATGTAGAGGTAGCGGCGCAACTGCTCGCGCAAAGGCCAGAACTGCCGGAAATTCTGATCACTCATCGATTGCCGCTGGATTCGGCTTCCGAAGCGTTTGCGATTGCTGGCGACCGCGCCGCAGGCGCGATCAAAGTTGTTCTGGAGCCCTGACACGATTAACAATTCTTTACCCAAGGCGGGCGCACATTTACCGGTCGACTTGTTTGAATGCAGTTGTAAGCCAGATTCATATTGAGGAGGTGTCCGATGCGTGTCGTTTTGATTTCATTTGTCGCGATGTTGATAGTACCGCTTGCCATGGCAGAACAAGGTGGGCCGGATGGTCCGGGCGTGCTGGAACGGCAGCAGTGGGCGGATGAGCTGGGTCTCACACCCGAACAGCTGCAGCAAATGCGGGAGATCCGCGAGTCTGGCGGCAGCCGAGAAGACGTGCGCGCGGTGTTGACCGAAGAGCAGCGCGCCAAGGCGGACGCCTTGCGCGGCGAGTCAAAAGGTCAGCGTGACAAGCGCTGGGCTCGGCTGCAGAAACAGCTGGGGCTGTCCGACGAGCAAATTTCTGAAATGGAGGCCATTCGTGAGGCCGGTGGTACACCGGACGAAGTGCGCTCCGTGCTGACGGATGAGCAGCGGGCTAAAGCTGAGACGATGCGCAAGCCGCATAGACCAATGTCCTATTAGCGTCTTACAACGTGTCGATGGCCCGAGCGAGCAGAAAATCCCGCTCGGACAGTCCGCCTGCATCGTGCGTAATCAGCGCGATGGTCACACGATTGTATACGTTCGACCACTCGGGGTGGTGATCCATACGTTCCGCCAATAGAGCCGCTCGGCTCATGAATCCGAACGCTTCGATAAAGTCTTTGAATTTGAATTGACGACATAGCTTGCCGTCCTGTAGCTGCCACGAGGATACGGTAGCGAGCTGTTCCTGAATGTGTGCGTCCGAGAGCGCCTTGATGGCCATATTTACCTCCTGCAGGTTGTGTCTGCTAGTGTAGGTCAGCCAGGCCTGCTGGAAAAACTTGGCCCGGTATTTTATTGTGCGATCGCTACGCAAAGAACGTCCTGAACCCCTCGACTATCCTGGCGCTGGCTCCGCGCGGGCCGAGCACCTACCAAGCGTAATGCCAAGGAGACTACCCCAATGCCACGCCTCAGTCAGTTAAGTCGTTCCATCGCCGGAAGCGTTGCGTTGATTACGGGCGCCGCAAGCGGCATGGGTCGGGCAACCGCCCATCTGTTCGCCGACGAGGGCGCCAGAGTGGCCGTCGTGGATCGCAATGCCGAAGACCTGCAGACACTCGCTGTTGAGCTCAAAGCCGCGAACGCGGAAGCCCTGGCCATTCCAGCCGATTTGTCGACGCGCGAAGCGGTGGTCGATGCGGTAGAAACCGCGGCGTCACACTTCGGTGGTCTGGATATTCTGGTTAACAATGCCGGCTTCGCGCTGCCTGCGGCCATCGACGGTGACGACTATGCACAGTCGTGGGAGCTTTCGATGGCGGTTATGGTGCAGGCGCAGGCCTGGGCTATTCGAGCGGCCTTGCCCAACTTGCGTCGTTCTGCTCACCCGCGCGTCGTCAATATTGCGTCCACGGAAGCCTGGGGTGCAACGCGCTTCAACAGCGCTTACGTGGTCGCAAAGCATGCCAGTCTGGGGCTGACCAGGGCCATGGCGGTCGATTTGGGCAAAGAGGGCATTACCGTAAACTGCGTATGTCCTGGCCCTATTCGTACGGGGATTACCGACGGCATTCCGGAAGCGGATAAGCAGACCTTCGCCAACCGTCGTACCGCTCTACGGCGCTATGGCGAACCTGAAGAAATAGCGCACGCAGTTTTGAATCTGGTGTTGCCTTCATCGAGTTTTATCACAGGCGCGAGTTTGCTCGTGGATGGTGGAGTCACTATTCGCAATGCGTAGACGGGTGAGTCAGCGTCCTAAATTGAGGCTGCAGTGCCCTTGATTGCCGGCGACTGCGGTTCAGTCTGAAACGAGAAAGGGTCGTGTTACCGGATGCTGCAATAGCGCATCGTAATTGTTGATGGTGTCTCTGAGGTCGCTGGCACCGACTTTGCTGAGGGCCGGTTGGATATTGGTGGGGTCCACTGCGACCGACAGGAACTTGCAAACGCACCGGACGGTGCCGGTCGTGTCGGCGGCCAGATCCTCGTACAACAACTCCAGTGTATCAAGCTGCTCGATAAGCGAACGTACGCGCCGGGTTTCCTCTTCGAGCTCTTGACAATGCGCTGCGAAGGCGTCGATATCGATATCGAGGGTGACGCGGCGGTCCGCCCGGCCCCCCGCGGCAGAGTGAATGGGCCCACCCGCCTGCAACACCTGCTCGGAGACGTAACGGCGCAGGTTGTCGCGGCGCACCAGGTGAACGATTTTGAAGCCGGAGTCTGCCAGGAGTTTATCGAAGAGGTTAGACCAGGTCGGGTGAAACAGAGTGCTGTAAATCGCTTTGAAGCCCGTTGCCCCCGATGGGTCCTGCAGAGCGTTGCGGATGAAACCCAGCGGGTCGGCGTCCCGTTCCTGCCTCAGTCGGTTCAGTCGGTCCGCTCGACGGTCCGCGGTTGCTTTGGCAGGGTCAAACCCGTCTTCGTACCCTCGCACATTGTCTGGCAGCAGCAGCTCGCCGTGACAGCGTATGTTCGGGAGACTGTTCAGTGTTCTGACCAGGAGTGTGCTGCCGGTGCGTGCGGCGCCGACGATGATGAATCGGGTGTTCATGTGGATATCACGGACTGAGTGGAATGCCTTTGTGATGTCTGCGCCCCTGCGGATTGGGTCGTTGGCAGCGTGTGTGAGCCGCCAGCTTAGCCGAGCGCGTGCCGATGAGTCCAGCGGTCATGGCCATAGCTGCTATGCTGTTGGCTTTTCAGCAAGAAGGAGTCAACACGATGGACTCGCAAGCTGTCGCATCTCACTTTGATCTTACGGATAGGGTAGTACTGGTGACGGGCGGTAGCCGAGGCCTTGGCTTGGCGATGTGCCGCGCCTTTGCCAGCGCGGGCGCCAGAGTGGTTATCAGCTCCCGCAAGCAGGAAGCCTGTGAGCTGGCGGCGCAAGAGGTACAGGCGGCGACGGGGGCAACCTGTTTGCCCGTTGCATGTCACGTGGGTGACTGGGACGCCTGTGATCAACTGGTGGAGGCCGTCTACGACGAGTTTGGTCGCGTTGATGTGTTGGTGAACAACGCGGGTATGTCGCCACTGTATGACTCACTGTCCAGCGTCAGTCGAGCCTTGTGGGACAAGGTCATGTCTGTGAATCTGGGCGGCCCCTACCGGTTGTCTGCAGTGATCGGAGAGAGAATGGCGGCGGGTGGAGGCGGCAGCATCATTAACGTCAGCAGTATCGCTGCAGTAGCACCCAGTGCTGCGGAAATTCCCTACGCGACGGCTAAAGCTGGCCTGAACAACCTGACGCAGGGCATCGCTCGCGCCTACGCGCCAAGGGTTCGGTGCAACTGCATTATGCCGGGGCCGTTTTTAACGGACATAGCGGAAGCGTGGAGTGAGGAGGTCAAAGCCGCCATGAACGCGATCGTACCGCTAGGGCGTGCTGGCCTGCCGGATGAGATCGTGGGTACCGCCCTCTACCTCGCGTCTGACGCCTCACGGTTTACAACCGGGGCAATCGTCAAGGTTGACGGGGGACTCGCGTTCGCCGGATGAGCTGATCAGGTTGCGCGCAGGCGCAGGAACGGGTTCATCCAACGGAAGCGCCAATCGGTAAACCGCAGAGGCGCGTCGAGTACGGCCAGACAGATGCAATCTTCTGACTGCAGTGCGGTTGGAGCGTGAACGTCTCCTGGCCGCCGGTGGATGAAGTCTCCGGCGTGATAGCTACCGTCCGCATCCGAGAAACCGCCTTCCAGGACCAGTGTCATCTCTCCACCACGATGAGTATGCTCCGGAATACGACCACCAGCGCGGATATGATACAGCGCGAACTCGTGCTGCGGATCGCCGGTCTTGAGATAGCTTATGCGCAGCGCGGAACCGATGTTCTTCCAGTTCAGATCACTGAAATCTCCACGCATGAGTCGCTGCAGAATAGCCGGCGTACCGTCCCGGCGTTCGACGGGACGTTGATATTCGAGGGGCGGCTCTTCGTCCAGCCTGGCAAGCACACTGTCCAACACGCTGGGCTCCACCGCGGCGGGTTCCATGGCCTGCATGATCTCTGCGCCAACGTCGGTGAGCTGACTGACCAGTCGCTTGCAGTGGCTGCAGTTGCTGATGTGGATCGAAATACAGGTCGCCTGAGCGAGCGGCAGGTTGCCAGCCGCGTATTCGGTGAGTAATTCGAGATCTGGATGGAAATTGGCCATAACGCTAACGTTCGATTTGTAGTTCAAGTTTCTGCAGTGCCAAACGCACGCGGGATTTGATGGTGCCCAGAGGTAAGTCCAGTTCAGCCGCCGCCTCGGAATGGGACTTGCCTTCCATGTAGATTTTCGCCAGGGCCTGAGCCTGGTCAGTGGGCAGAGTCCCGATCAGTTGGCGGATGCGTTCGCGACTGCGTTTTTGGTGTAACAGGATGAAGGCGTCCTCTGCCTCCGTCGCCAGCGTCAGGTCGTCAGTCGACAAGGGTGTATCGAATTTCTGCAAACGTCGGTACATGTCGGTTCGACAATTGCGAGCAATGGTGTAAATCCAGGTGCTGGCGGCGGCCTTAGTGGCGTCAAAACTGGCAGCCTTCTGCCATACCTTCAGCATGACTTCTTGGACCAGCTCATCGGCGTGGCTGGCGGACAAGCTGGAACCGGCCAACGCGAACGCCTTCATCAGAGGTGCAAAGTGGTGGAAAAGCCGAGTGAATGCGGCCCGATCTTGGTCTGACGCAATCAGCTGGAGACACTGAGCCCACTCATCGCTGGTACCCTGCCCCCGGGGGGACTGAGGAGACCCTGTTATGGACGAATCTGACAATGCTGCCATCTCTTTTGCCCTGTGGTTTCACTAGTATACGTCCGTCTGGTGATTCGGATCACCTAAAATGCAAATATTTGGCCTTGGAAAAGCTGCTCCGCGACGGCTGCTGGGTTTCTGATCCATTTGCGACAGGGGGGCGTATCCTCGAATACGAATGACTTGACCCGGTGTAACTATGAAAATAGCGGTGATTGGCAGCGGAATTTCCGGTCTGTCCTGCGCCTACTACTTGAGTGCAGACCACGAAGTATCGGTCTTTGAGGCCGCCGACAGGGTGGGTGGTCACACCGCCACCATGGACGTGCGTCTTGGTACACGTCAATACGCAATCGACACAGGGTTCATCGTCTTTAACGACTGGACGTACCCCAACTTCATTGAATTGCTCGGTGACCTGGGGGTGGCGAGCCATCCTACCAGCATGGGGTTCAGCGTCAGAGATCCCAGCACGGGGTTGGAGTATTCCGGAGCCAACCTGGACACCCTATTTGCCCAGCGCCGCAACCTGTTCTCCCCCGGATTTTTGGGCATGGTTAGAGACATCTTGCGGTTCAACCGGGAGTCGCTCACGGATCTTGATACCGGCGCATTGTCCGAAGATGAAACCCTGGGTGACTACCTGCGACGGGGCGGCTACGGGGAGCGGTTTGTCAGGCAGTACCTGTCTGCCATGGGCTCTGCCATTTGGTCTTCCGAGCAGGGCACTATCCTGGATTTTCCGGCGCTGTTTTTCATTCGCTTTTTTCGCAACCACGGCCTGCTGTCGGTCAAACACCGTCCTCAATGGCACGTTGTGTCCGGCGGGTCTCGCTCCTACATCAAGCCCCTCTGCGTTCCGTTTGCAGACCGCATCTACACAGGCTGCCCCATCGAGCGCGTGGTGCGAGATGCCGGTGGTGTGACACTCTACCCACGGGGTGGTCCTGCTCGGTCTTTCGACCAGGTGGTGATCGCCGCGCATTCGGATCAGGCTTTGGCCATTTTGGACTCCCCTTCGGCGGCCGAGCGGGAGATTCTGGGTGCGATCCCCTATCAACCCAACGATGTGGTGTTGCACACCGACACTCGATTGCTGCCGCGCAATCGCAAGACCTGGTCCAGTTGGAACTATTCGCTCGGCGAGGCTGATCAGCTGCCTGCTGTCACCTACAATATGAACATCCTGCAGGGCATCGAGGCACCCGAGACGTTCTGCGTAACGTTGAATAAAACAGACGCCATCAACCCGCATAAAGTGATCGGCCGCTTTCAGTACGATCACCCTGTGTTTTCGCTGGAGGGTATGGCTGCGCAAGCTCGCTGGGGGGAAATCAATGGCGTCAATCGCACCTGGTTTTGTGGCGCTTACTGGCGCAACGGCTTCCACGAGGACGGGGTCGTGAGTGCTCGCCAGGTGGCCGCCGAACTGTCCATACCCCTTAGGGCGGCTGCGTGAGATCGCGTTTGTACCGAGGGGTGCTGCGCCATACCCGGCTGTCACCCAAGCACCACGAGTTCGAGTATCGGGTGTCCATGCCCTATGTCCGCCTCGATGAGTTGGAGTCGTTTTACGGGTTGACGCCGTCGTGGTCTTTTGGGCGCTGGGCTCCGGCTCGGTTCAGACGTAGCGATTATCTGGGCGACCCCGCCGTGAGTCTGCAGGATGCTGTGAAGCAGACCATCTTTCAGCAGACGGGCAAGCGCTTTGAGGGTAAGACCTACCTACTTGCACAGCCGCGCTATTTTGGCGTGCAGATGAACCCAATCGCCTGTTACTACTGCTTTGACGAGGCCGAAACACGTCTCGAGTACGTCATCGCCGAGGTGACCAATACCCCCTGGGGTGACCGCCATGCCTACGTGCTGAAAGGTCAGGACGCTGGGCAGTGGTTGAGCACAACCTTCGACAAAGCAATGCATGTATCGCCGTTCAACCCGATGGGCATGACCTACCATTGGTTGAGCAATGTCCCCGGAGACGACCTGTTGCTGCACATTGAAAACCATGCCGGTGGTGAAAAAGTGTTCGATGCCACGCTGTCGCTGGAGGCCAGTCCCGCCACCGCAACGAGCCTGAACCGGGTGCTTCTGGCCTACCCCTGGCATACTCTGCGCATCGGCTTCGGGATTTACTGGCAGGCGCTGCGTTTGTTTCTCAAAGGTGTACCGATTCACCCTCATCCCCAACGACAGAAAGTAGGAGTTGAACATGACTGACGCGAGCATCGCGCCAATCCAATTACCCCGGCCGGTATCCCTGCGGGCGGGTGATACCCTGGCTCGCAAGTTGATGTTTAGCTTGCTGGGTCGGTTGCAGGGCGGTTCCCTGTTGGTCTGGGAGGGTGAAAAAAGCCATCGCTTCGGAGAGTGTAATGAAGCCGCATCGCCCATAGAAGTGGTAGTGCACGATGCTGGTGTGTACCGTGCTATTTTGACGGGCGGCAGTATTGCTGCGGGAGAAACCTACTTCCGTGGGCTCTGGTCAGCCTCTGATCTGCCCGCCGTGACCCGCCTGTTCAGCGCCAATATGGCCGTTTTGCAGGACTTCAATCGGAGGCAGTCGGCGCTTACCACGCTGGCGCTCAACATTGCCCACTATTTTCGGCGTAATTCAAAAAGTGGTTCCAAAGACAACATCTCGGCCCATTACGATCTGAGCAACGACTTTTTCAGCCTGTTCCTGGACGACAGCATGATGTACTCGGCGGCGCTGTTCGCGGACAAAAGCACAACCCTTGAGACAGCGTCGATCGCAAAAATCGATGAACTTTGCCGTCAGCTGGAGCTCAAACAGACTGACCACTTGCTGGAGATCGGTACGGGCTGGGGAGGGCTGGCGATCCATGCTGCGCGGCATTATGGCTGCCGCGTCACGACCACCACGATTTCCAGGGAACAGTATCGTTTCGCCTGTGAGCGCGTTGAAGCGGAAGGCCTTGCGGATCGCATTACGGTGCTGTGTGAGGATTACCGGGCGCTCCAGGGCAGTTATGACAAGCTGGTCTCGGTGGAGATGATCGAGGCGGTGGGTCATCAGTACTACTCGGAGTATTTCCGTACCTGCAGTGAACTGCTGAAACAGGATGGAAAAATGGTCATACAGGCTATTACAATGCCCGACCAGCGATACGACCAGGCGCGTCAGCAGGTGGATTACATCAAGCGGTACATATTTCCTGGTGGTTGTCTGCCGAGTATGAGTGTCATCGCCAAGCACGTTGCGACCGATACCGATATGCAGATCGTACACGTCAGGGATATCACCGAGGATTACGCGATAACGCTGTCACACTGGCGGCAGAGGTTTTTGAAAGAGCTCGACCGAGTGCGTCATCTTGGCTTTGATGAAACCTTTATTCGGATGTGGGATTACTACCTGTGTTACTGTGAAGGCGGTTTCCGGGAGCGCATCATCGGAACTGTGCAACTCGCGTTCGCCAAACCAGGCTATCGATTGCCCCAGGCCGACGTTTCTGAAGCGGCCTAGCCTGCCGCCCCAAACCCAACCGGGAGACATTTATGGAATCTGTTCTGATAGAAACTGTGGCTAAGCCGGCGCTTGCGCTCACAGAAGACGCGCGCAAAGTTCGGCGGGTGCTGATCGAGCGTGGGCTGGAGACTCCGCTGATTGAAAACGGGCTTAACCGGGATCAGAAGTTCGAGCGTATTAGCGCCTCATTTGCTGACGTTGCCGACACGCTGGGACTTGACCTAACCGACGATAGCCTCTGTGATACGCCAGACCGAATTGCCCGCATGTACGTTGATGAGCTGTTTGCGGGCCTCGACTATTCGCGCTTTCCTAAAGCGACGGTCATCGAGAACAAGATGGGCGTCGAAGAGATGGTGAGAATCGACGACATTGCTGTCGTCAGCACCTGTGAACACCATTTCATCACGATAGATGGCACCGCCACGGTCGCTTATATTCCCGCGGGCAAAATCATTGGCCTGTCCAAGGTAAACCGGATTGTTCGCTTCTTTGCACAGCGTCCACAGGTGCAGGAGCGCCTGACGCAGCAAATTCTCGTGGCCCTGCAGACACTATTGGAAACCGAGGATGTCGCCGTTGCTCTGGATGCGGTCCACTACTGTGTGAAAGCACGCGGCGTGATGGACGCCAACTCGCATACGCGTACCACAGCGCTGGGTGGGCAGTTCAAGTCCGATTCGAGAACTCGTTCGGAGTTTCTCGCTCGCTAACGGGGGAAGACGATGCCCAGGACAATCGCAATGAACATGGCCGCGGGTAGCGAGGGCAAAAGCCCGCTCCGGGACGTCCTGCTCAATGGGCTGCTGTTCAACCTGTGTTGGCTGGCGATCGTGTTCAGTCACAACAGCCTACTGGCACCGGTCATTGTCGCTGCTTACCTTTGGCTGCACGCGACGGTCGTCGGGTGTACACGGGGGGAGTGGCGCTGCCTGGCACTGGTAGCTGCCATCGGACTGTTGCTTGACCAGTTCTTGTTTTTTGCCGGGGTTTTGGTAGACAGTCGAGTGTCGCTGTTCGCGCCACTATGGCTCAGCTGCCTGTGGCCGGTGTTTGCCACCACGTTGCTGCACGCCTTTCGCAGCTTCCGAGAGCGCCCCTTCATTGCGGCAATCCTGGGTGCAGTCGGTGGGACGGGTTCCTACGTAGCGGGTGTCGCGTTGAGCCCGATCAGCTTCGGTAGCGAGTGGGGTGGTCCCGCGGTGCTTGCAGTGCTCTGGGCAGTCCTGCTTCCGGCGTTGTTGGAGTTGGCGCACCAGCTGGAGAAGTCCGACCGTGAGTAGGGTATTACTGGTTGGGCTATTGCTGCTGCCGGGCGCCGGACATGCGTTGGAGGCGGTCGGCAGGGCTCTGGAGCCAGACACAGGCCGATTGCTTTACGTCGAACGGCACCAGTGCCAAGAAGAAGGGCGGCTGTGTGCGGTTGAGTACAGTGATAGCGAAGGCGTTGTGTTTCTGCGGAAGGAACTGGATTATACCGGCGGTCCGTTCCGGCCCGAGGTAACCCTGCAAGACCTGCGCGACGAGGCGGTCGAGGCGGAGTCGCATTCACCCATAGAGGGGGCGCAGGTTTACGATTCCGGCTTCGACAACTTCGTCCGTCAGAGCTGGGAGGAAATGGCGGGTGGCGAGCAGTTCAAGTTCTCGTTTGGGTTTGTCGGCATGAATCGGGCCTTGACCATGAGGGCGCGTGAAATCACCGATGACTGCGCCGCCGAGGATCTTTGTCTTAAGGTTGAGCCCAGCAGCTTTCTTATCGGCCTTTTCGCTCAACCCATCTATCTGACCTACAGTCGGGCCGACCGACAGTTATTGCGTTTTCAGGGCATGAGTAATCTGCGCGACGATGATGGCAACAGTATGCAGGTCGATATTCGCTACGATTACCCCACTGGATCGTCCTAAACCATCTAAGATCACCAAATTTCAGCCGTTTTGACCATAGCTGGCCTGCGGAGGCCGCGCTACGCTGACCGTCCGTCATGATGTGAAGGAAACCCCAATGAAGGCAAACGCACGGTTAGTCTGGCGAATGCTGTGTCTTTCCCTGGCTGGGTGCACACTGTCAGGGGCGGTGTTTGCCGAATCTCGCCCGGCGGTCAACCCATGGCTTGCCAACAGCCCTTACGCGATTTCCCACCACGATCCCGCGCAGACGGATGTCACCGATGTAGATGGGCCGCGACGCGGTGCCAAGCTGGGACTTGCCGATGTGCAGACCGTTCCACTGGTCTGGTGTTCTGCACCTCTTTACAAACGCGTGGGCGATGAAACGATGGTTATCGCGTCCAACCCATTGGGACTGGTCAAGGTGAGAGCGACCGCAGAAGATTTTTCGCTCGTGTCGGATGTTCCTTATCCAGGCCGAGAGTCCGTTCACGCGGAAGTCTCACTGGACAAGCTGGAGCAAACGCTCTTCGCCATTGATCAACGCCGGCGCAGTAATCAGGACTGGCGCCTGCTGTTTGAATCCTGGCTTATGTACTGGCGTTTGCAAATAAACTTGCGCACCATGCCGTCCGGTGCCTATGCCCTCATCGATCGGGATGGCTATCACTACACGTTCTACGATCTGACGCATCTGGTGAAATCATTTGACAACAACCGGGTGGAAGAACCGCTGAAACCGGTTCTGCATACGGACATCGTGGCCCAGCTGCCCGAAGCGGATCGCGACGGCGTCGATCGACTCATGGGCATAAACATGACCTACGATGGCTTCATCGTCGCCGCGGCCAAGGGCGCTGTGATTGTGACTGATCGCGACTTGAAGCTCGTGGATTACCATCTGTTTCCCGGCGAGCTGGTGGAAAACTCCATCGCCATCGACGCCGACAACGGGATCTACGTCGTGACGTCCTCCCGGATGCACAAACTGGTTTGGACCGGGCAAGCGCTATCCTCCGCTCCGGAGGACGGTGCCTGGAGCAGCCCATACGACACCTTGCCCGATGGAGAAGCCCTGGACCTGGGCGCAGCATCAGAAGGATCCGGCACCACACCTACCTTGCTCGGATTCGGCGAGGACGAGGACCATCTCGTGGTCATTTCTGACGGTAATGCGAGCAATGCGCAGCTGGTGGCATTCTGGCGAAACGAGATTCCCGAGGGCTTTCGGCAAAAGCCTGGTACCGCTTCGCGCCGTATCGCGGATCAAATACCTATCACTCTCAGCAAGACGACCATAGAGGCATCGCCGACAATCTTTGGCAATGGAGTCCTGGTCGTGAACAGCACCTATCCAGAACCCGGGCCGATTGCGTTGGACCTGATCAGCAACGCTTTCCTGGCGGGTACCACGCGCGCTGCGCCGCGCGGCGTTCAAAAGTACGAGTGGTTGCCGGCAGAAGATCGCTTTATCGAAACCTGGTCCATCGACGACGTAGACAACACGGACTGGATGCCGCCGGCGGTATCGACCGCCAATGGGCTGGTTTACATTGCCAACAAGCGCGACAACACCTACGAGTACTTTGCGGCCGACTGGAAGACGGGCGAAAAAAAAGCAAGCTGGGTATTCCCCGATGACAGCGTGCGTTGGAACACCTGGGGCGGTATCACGGTCTTCCTGGAAGACGGCGACTTTTTGCTCGGCGGTTTTTTTGGTATCAAACGGTTTGACACCGGGCACCTGCGCTAGGAGCCTCTGGCTTTAAGCCAGCGCCTTTGCTGCGCCATAACCTGTTGGGTTGCAGAGAACACGGATTGTTGCGGCTGTGCCTGCCCCTGCTTGCCCAGGTGGTCCAATTGCGCGTAGTACCAGAACTGAACCGCGAACGTCGCCAACGTGCGCAGCGTTTGTACTCGATTGAGCAGCGACAGCCAGGTGGGGAAGAGCTGCAGTTGATCCTCGTAGCGCGGAAGCTCCGACGCACCGGCCAGCAGGCGCGCTGGCGCATCCGTCTGTACACACATAGGACGGCCCAGGCCGATGATGTCCGGGCCACTCTGCAAGGCTTGCTCCATGGCGTCACGCGTGCGGAAGCCTCCCGTCACCATCAGCGGAATTGAGACCTGCTCGCGCATGGCGACGGCGAAATCGACGAAATAGGCCTCGCGCGCGGCAGTTGACGCGGGAACATCCTGCACCGCCTCTTCCTCAATGCCAGAGACGCCGATCAGTTTCGGCTGTTCGTAGGTGCCACCGGAGATCTCCAGCAGGTCGACACCGGCCCGTTCCAGCCATCCGGCGACCTGCAAACTGTCCTGGAAATCGAATCCTCCCCGCTGGAAATCCGCGCTGTTGAGCTTGACCGCGACCGGGAACTCGGGTCCGACGGCATGGCGTACGCGAGCGACGACCTCAAGCAGCGCCCGCGCGCGATTTTCCAGCGATCCACCGTAGGCATCGGTGCGCAAATTGGTTCGTGGCGATAGAAACTGTGACAGGAGATAACCGTGCGCGGCGTGTACCTGAACCCCGGTAAACCCTGCTGCTTTGACGGCCGCAGCGCAAACGCCGAAACGGTCGACAGTGTCCAGGATCTCTTCTTCTGTTAGCGCCACGGGCTCGCCGAATTGGCCGCCCGGTAGTCCGACCTTAACGGCTGAGGGCGCCTTGGGATGCGCATTGACGGGTTTTTGCGTCTGCCGCCCCGCGTGGCTGATTTGCACCCAGAGTTGGTTCCCCGCGCGGGTGCCCGCCGCGGCCCAGCGGGCTAATGCTTGCTGCATGGCGGAAGAGGGTTCGCGATCGATCACGACGTTGCCCGGTCGCTCAAGGTGGTCAGCGTCGATGATGACGTTGCCGGTTAGCAGCAGCCCGGCACCGCCTTCACTCCACAGGCCATACAAGGTATCCAGGGCAGAGGTCGGCATTCCGGAAGAATCCGCCAGACCTTCCGTCATGGCAGCTTTGCACAGTCGATTGGGGAGAGTGACGCCGCAGGGCAGTATCAGTGGCTGCCCCAGAGGGGCTGTGCTCATGATGTGGTGCCTTCTGTCGTCTTAGCCTCTTCTGTACGGTAGCTGTCAATGGCGGGGCAGGCGCAGAACAGATTTCGATCCCCGTAAACGTTGTCCACTCGATTGACCGGTGGCCAGTACTTGTAGCGCCGCAGGCTGGTCACTGGGTACGCGGCTTGTTCCCGGTCATAAGGACGAGACCAGTCGTTTGCGGCTATGTCAGCCAGCGTGTGGGGTGCATTGGCGAGGGGGTTGTCACTGGCGTGCAGATGGCCCTCCTCGACGGCGCGAATCTCCTCGCGAATGGCAATCATCGCGTCACAGAATCGATCCAGCTCAGCCAGGGACTCGGACTCTGTGGGTTCGATCATCAGCGTGCCCGCCACGGGGAAGGACATGGTGGGAGCGTGAAAACCGTAGTCGATCAAGCGCTTGGCGATATCTTCTTCGCTAACGCCGGATGCTTCGGCAATCGGTCGAATATCCAAAATGCACTCGTGCGCTACTGTGCCGCTGCTGCCGGTGTAGAGCACGGGGAAATGATCTTGCAGGCGGTGCGCGACGTAGTTCGCGTTGAGAATTGCTACCTTGGTCGCCAGGGTCAGCCCCTCGCCACCCATCAGCGCAATGTACGCCCAGGATATGGGCAGAATGGAGGCGCTGCCATAGGGCGCCGCCGACACCACATCGTTATCCGGTGCAACGCCCGGGACGGGAACCAATGGATTGCTGGGCAGGAAGGGTTGCAGGTGGGCGCCAACCCCAATGGGTCCCATACCGGGGCCGCCCCCTCCGTGTGGGATGCAAAAGGTTTTGTGAAGATTGAGATGTGACACGTCTGCACCGAACTTGCCAGGGCTGGCAACGCCGACCAGGGCGTTGAGATTGGCTCCGTCCACGTACACCTGACCACCGTGGGCGTGTATGACGTCGCACAGTTCGATGATGGATTCTTCAAACACACCGTGGGTGGAAGGGTAGGTAACCATGATGCAGGACAGGTCATCTCGGTGACGCGCTGCCTTGTCCTTTAAGTCCTCCAGATCCACATTACCCTGATCGTCACAGTCGACGATCACCACGCGCATTCCAGCCAGGGCGGCGCTTGCGGGGTTGGTGCCGTGGGCGGAAGAGGGAATCAGGCAGACATCGCGCTGCTGGTCACCGCGGCTTTCGTGGTAGCGACGGATGGCCAACAGGCCGGCGTACTCGCCCTGCGAACCGGCGTTCGGTTGCATGGATATCGCGTCGTAACCAGTACATTCCAACAGCATGTGTTCCAGTTCATCGAGCAGAACCCGGTAGCCGCTCGTCTGTTCGGTGGGTGCGAAGGGGTGGATGTCGGCGAACTCCGACCAGGTGACTGGCAGCATTTCCGTAGTCGAGTTCAGCTTCATCGTGCAGCTGCCCAGCGGAATCATCGCCCGGTTCAGGGCAATGTCCTTGTCTTCGAGGTAGCGCATGTAGCGCAGCATTTCCGTTTCCGAGTGATAGTCGTTGAACAACGGGTGCTGCAGATAGTCAACCGGTCTCAGCAGCTCATCGGGGATGCCCGCGTTCTCGACCACCTCGCTGTCCAGACGCCGCGCGCTGGGCCCTGTACTGTCGTCCGTGAAAGCTTGCCAGAGTGCTTCAATGTCGTCGGCGGTGGTGGTTTCGTCCAGGCTGATGCCCAGCCGATCTTCGCCAATGATGCGCAGGTTGATACCAGCCTTGAGGGCTCGTCGAACGATCTCGTGCTGCCGCTCGCCGACCGAATAGGTCAGTGTGTCGAAATAGGTCGAATTGTCCGCGGTGAACCCCGCCGTCTCCAGGCCGTGGGCAAGAATGGTGGCCAACCGGTGGATGCGGGTGGCAATGCGCCGCAGGCCCTTGGGCCCGTGGTACATCGCGTACAGCGCAGCCATGATGGCGAGCAGCGCCTGCGCCGTGCAGATGTTACTGGTGGCCTTCTCGCGGCGGATATGCTGTTCCCGGGTTTGCATGGCCATACGCAGTGCCTGGTTCCCGCGTCGGTCGATGGAGACGCCAATGATGCGGCCTGGGGTAGAGCGCTTGTAGGCGTCACGGGTGGCAAAGTACGCGGCGTGCGGTCCACCGAAGCCCATTGGGACCCCGAATCGCTGTGTGTTTCCGATCACCACGTCGGCGCCCAGTGATCCCGGCGCGCTCACCAGCAGCAGTGCCATGATATCCGCGGCCACCGCGACCAGCGTGTTGGCGCTGTGTGCCTGTTCTATGAGGGGCTCGATGTTTCGCAGGTGGCCGTGGGTGCCGGGGTACTGCACCAGTAAACCAAAGGCCTCGGATTGTCCGGCCAGTTCCGTTGGCTCGCCGACAAGGATCTCAATACCCAGCGCCTCTGCGCGGGTTTTTACAACGGCAATCGTCTGGGGATGGCAGTCTGCGGCCACCAGAAACCGGTTACTGCGGTTTTTCTTGTTCACCCGCTGCAATAACGTCATTGCCTCAGCGGCAGCGGTACCTTCATCCAGCATGGAGGCATTGGCCAGGTCCATGCCTGTGAGGTCCAGTACCATCTGCTGGTAGGTCAACAGTGCTTCCAGGCGCCCCTGGGAGATCTCCGGCTGATAGGGTGTATAGGCGGTGTACCAGCCAGGATTCTCGAGGACGTTTCTGCGGATGACGGGCGGCGTATGGGTGTGGTGATAACCGCAACCAATGAACGAGCGGTTGACGGTATTCATCTGGGCAAGTTCCTGCAGCCGGGCAATGACCTCCTGCTCGCTGCGCGCGTCTGACAGTTGCATCGGTTCTCGCCGTCGGATGGCGCCGGGCACCGTGTCCTCGATCAGGGCATCGAGGTTGTCATAGCCGACCGCCTGGGCCATCTCAGTTTGCTGGCGCGGGGTCGGGCCTATATGCCGTTGGATAAAGTCGGTGTGATTCTCCAATTCGAACAGGGAGGGGCGGCTCATGCAGGCTCCAGAACGTGTCAGGGCAATCGCGGCGCTGACTGTCTTGGCAGGCTGTCAGCAGCTTCGAAAAAGCGGGATGGTAGCAAGACTGGACACACGCGGGCAATTGCATGTCCCAATTGTGCCTAGTGTGTCCCAGAACGGGAAAACCGCGCACTTGCTATGGGTTAGACAGTTGGGTTTCCATGAGAGCCTTTATTGCGGAGGGAAATGCATGGCTTTGGAAGTGGTGGCGCCGGAATCGGTGGGTTTGAACAGCAGCCAGTTGGCGCGAGTGACCCGCCATCTTGAGGCTCGGTACCTACAGCCGCGTAAAATCTGTGGTTGCATAACGCTGGTCGCTCGTCGCGGACAGGTGTGTTTCCTGGATGTCCAGGGGCAGCGAGACCTGGAGCGCGGGGAGTCGATGACCGAGGACACCATCCTGCGGATTTATTCGATGACCAAGCCCATCACGTCGCTGGCGCTGATGACGCTGTTTGAGCGGGGCCTGGTCACCCTGGATGATCGGGTCGACCGCTATATACCGGCATGGCGCGATCTGCGGGTGTGGCAGGCCGGCTCCTACCCAGCCTTCGCCACCAAAGCCTGCGATGCACCGATGACCGTGCGTCATCTGCTGACGCATACCAGCGGCCTCACCTATGACTTTATGCGCGCCGATAACATCGACTATGCCTATCGGAAGGCGCAAATCGGTCGAGCGCGGCCGGGCTACACACTGAGCGACATGATCGATGAACTGTCCCAGATGCCGTTGCTGTTTTCGCCGGGAGAGCGCTGGAACTATTCCCTGGCCACGGACGTGGTCGGTCACCTGGTCGAGATCATCAGCGGGCGTTCGCTACCGGAGTATTTGCAGGAGACCGTGTTTGGACCGCTTGATATGACGGATACGGCTTTTCAAATCACGCCAGACAAGGTGTCGCGTTTCGCTTCATGTTATGAACGCGGTGTGGATAAGCAGCTGCGATTGCAGGACGACGGACAAAATAGCGCCTTTCGGGAGCGCAGTTTTTTTTCCGGCGGTGGCGGCTTGATTTCCACCGTTGGGGATTACTATCGGTTTTGCGCCATGTTACTCAACGGCGGGACACTGGACGGCCAGCGCATCATCGGCAGCCGCACGCTGCGTACGATGTCGGCGAACCATCTGCCGAATAACGCGGATTTGACCGCATTGGCTACGGGCAGCTTCAGCGAGTCCGCTTATGAAGGTGTGGGCTTCGGCCTGGGTTTTGCGAGCAAGCTGGACCCGGTCGCCAACGGCCATC
Organism: Pseudomonadota bacterium; assembly: GCA_039190425.1. Taxonomy (GTDB): domain Bacteria; phylum Pseudomonadota; class Gammaproteobacteria; order Pseudomonadales; family Halieaceae; genus Marimicrobium. The sequence goes on from JBCCYE010000036.1 coordinate 21,613, forward strand.
CCGCGAGTCGCGGCAGTTTTTTGTGGGGCGGTCTGGCCAGTACACTGTTCTGGGTTGATCCGACCGAGGAACTGGTGGTTGTGTTCGCCACGCAGCTGATGCCATCGAGTACCTTCGATTTTCGCGGCCAGCTTGAGAATATGATTTATGCGGCTCTGAACTAGCTGAGCAGCGGTGCCATAGCGTGGTCGGCCAGGGACCCAGGTCGCCGCAGGGGTAAAAAAATGGTTGCAAATGATAATCAATCTCATTATTATCCATGTCGTTGGGGTATGGCCTGGTCTCCGCGGTCAGGTCCTCTGCCTTGCAGAGCGTAGTTGCCGCCACCCGTTGGGGTGGCGGCTTTTTTTTGGCGCCAGCAGCTGCGCACAGAGCGGCATTGATCTGCGGGCGACGCGGGTTATGCGTCCTGGTAGCGAATGGCCGTGATGCAGTAGATGCGTGGGCCGGTGGGCGTTTGCACCTGAATCTCTTCATCCAGGCCTTTGCCCAGCGCCGCTTTGGCCATCGGTGAGTCCATGCTCAAGCGACCCGCGCTGATGTCGAACTCATCCGGCCCGACGATACGCCAACACTGTTCCTCCCCACTGTCGTCCTCAACAGTGACCCAGGCCCCAAAGAAAACCTTGTCCCTGTTGTCGGGGGGGCGGGTGACCACTTCCACCTCATCCAGACGCTTGCGCAGAAAGCGCACCCGTGAGTCGATTTCTCGCAGTCGGCGTTTGCCGTAAATGTAATCCCCGTTCTCGCTTCGGTCGCCGTTTTTCGCCGCTTCATGAACGGCATCGGTGACCTCCGGACGCTCCACTTTCCAGAGCTGATGAAGTTCCGCTCGCAGCGCCTGTTCGCCCTCTGGGGTAATGTACTTGGAGCCGCGCTGGCGCGGTGATCGATAACGTCCCATAGGCGAGAGTGTAGCGTTTCGGCGTGGCCAACGGTACGCGTCTGGACCCGGTCTTGTCGCTGGGAGATGATGGGAGAAGCAGAGAGTAAAGAGCAAAGAGGGTAGAGCGATGGCCTGGAAGCGGATAGCGTTTATGGCAATGGCCGCCGTGTTGCTGGCGCACGCGGCGACGGTAGCGCTGGCTGAGACTGATGCAGAGTGCGTTACCTTACAGGGCCAGCTGACTCAGGGTGGCTTGATCTGGGGTCGGGTTCAATCGCGCGCGACCATCAGACTGAACGGTGATGAGCTGGCCGTGCTTCCGGACGGTATCTTTGTCGCGGGCTTCGGCCGCGACGCTCCGACAACGGCTGAACTGACGGTCGGCGACTGCCGGCAGACACTCTACGTCGCCCCGCGAGAGTATCGTATTCAGCGCGTCGAAGGCGTCCCTCAGCGCACCGTGACGCCCTCTGCAGAGCATCTGGCGCGAATCCGGCGGGAACAGGCGCTGGTCGGTGCCGCCAAGGCGCAGCGGCTGGCGAGACCCGAACTTCTGCGGGCGTCACTGGCGGGCTTTCAGTGGCCCACGGTGGGGCCGATCTCGGGGGTCTATGGCAGCCAGCGTTTCTACAACGGGGAGCCCGGACGGCCTCACTACGGTATCGATATTGCCATGCCAACCGGCACGCCGGTCGTTGCTCCGGCGCCGGGGGTTGTCACGCTGGCCGAACCCGATCTGTTCTACTCGGGTGGCACGGTGATTCTGGACCATGGCTATGGCCTGTCGTCTTCCTTTCTCCACCTGAGTGATATTGACGTCGCGGTGGGCCAGGAGCTGAAAGCGGGTGAGCGCCTGGGAGCGATCGGCTCCAGCGGTCGCGCGACGGGCCCCCATCTCGATTGGCGCATGAGTTGGCACAATCAGCGCATCGACCCACAGCTGCTGGCCCCACCCATGCCCGTCCAATAAACGCCGCCCTCCTGAACGGTATCCGGAGCGTGCCCAAGGCGCGCAAAAGCCCGTATAATGGCCGGCCTCAGAGGCATCGCGAGACGCGCATGATCGACAAAAAATTGCTCGGTATTCTGGTTTGTCCGGTGAGTAAGGCTCCGGTGGAGTACGATGAAGACAAGAATGAGCTGATCTGTAAGGCGTCCGGGCTGGCCTTTCCCGTGCGTGATGGCATTCCTGTTATGTTGGAAAGTGAAGCGCGCCAACTCACCGCTGACGAAAAGCTGGGCTGATCGCCGCCCGTCAATCAATCTGGGGAAACTAGGTTATGTCAGACACCGTATTTGGCAAGATCATCGCGGGCGAAATACCCAGCGAGTTCATCTACGAGGATGAACACTGCGTTGCCATCCACGATATCAATCCACAGGCGCCGGTGCACGTGCTGGTGATTCCCCGCAAGCCCATTCGCATGTTGGTGGAGGCCGAGGCGGAGGACCAGGCGCTGTTAGGCCATTTGATGCTGGTTGCACGACAACTGGCAAAGGATCTTGGGGTGGGTGAAGGCTTCCGTTTGTTGATCAACAACGGTGAGTCTGTGGGTATGACCATTTACCACCTGCACCTGCATATATTGGGTGGTCGTACCTTCGCTGAACAGAGTATGGGCTAGGCGCCCTGAAACCGGGATGACGCAGAGATGAAAACGGTAGACATTCGCGAGGCGTTTCTCGCCTATTTTGAACGCCAGGCGCACACCCGCGTTGCCAGCAGTTCTCTGGTGCCGGCCAACGACCCGACGCTATTGTTCACCAATGCCGGTATGAACCAGTTCAAGGACACGTTTCTTGGCGCCGATCCTCGACCCTATGTTCGCGCGACCAGCAGTCAGCGATGCGTTCGCGCCGGCGGCAAGCACAACGATCTGGAGAACGTCGGCTATACCGCCCGGCACCACACGTTTTTCGAAATGTTGGGGAACTTCAGCTTCGGCGATTACTTCAAGCGCGAAGCGATTCGCTTTGCCTGGGATTTCCTGACAGGAGACTTGTCGTTGCCCCCGGAAAAGCTCTGGGTCACAGTGCACGTCAGCGACGATGAGGCGGAGCAAATCTGGACAGAGGAGATCGGTTTTCCGATAGAGCGCATCTCACGCCTGGACGAGGACAACTTCTGGCAGATGGGTGATACGGGCCCCTGCGGCCCTTGCAGTGAGATCTTTTATGACCACGGCGAGGCAGTACCCGGTGGACCACCTGGCAGTGCCGACGATGACCTGGACCGGTACGTTGAGATATGGAACCTCGTGTTCATGCAGTACAACCGCAGTCAGGACGGTCGTCTAGACCCTCTGCCCAAGCCTTCGGTGGACACCGGGATGGGGCTGGAGCGCATAGCCGCCGTATTGCAGGGCGTGCACAGCAATTATGAGATCGACCTGTTTCAGGCCCTGATCCAGGAGGCTGCGCGCATCCTGCGGGTCGGTGATCTGGAAGAGAACTCGCTCCGTGTGATTGCTGACCACATCCGGTCCTGCGCCTTCCTCATTGCGGACGGTGTATTGCCGAGCAATGAAGGCAGGGGCTATGTGTTGCGTCGCATCATTCGGCGTGCCGTACGCCACGGCAACAAGTTAGGTGCCGTTGGCCCGTTCTTTTACAAGCTGGTGCCGGTCCTGGTCGATGAAATGGGAGAGGCGTTTCCCGAACTGGCCAAACATCAACCGCAGGTCGAGAAGGCACTGTTGGAAGAAGAAGAGCAGTTTGAGAAAACGCTGGACAACGGTATGCAGATACTGGAGGACGCGCTGACGGCTCTGGAAGGCAATGAAATCCCGGGCGAAGTGGTGTTTAAGTTGTACGACACCTTTGGGTTTCCAGTCGATCTTACCAACGACATCGCGCGGGAACGTGGTTTGGGTCTGGACGTGCACGGGTACGAGGCGGCCATGGCGGAACAGCGTGCCCGATCAAAAGAGAGCGGCAGCTTTCGGGTGGACTACAACGATGTTTTGAAACTGGAGGGGACCACCGAATTCACGGGCTACGACGCACTGGCCGATGAGGGCCGCGTGACGGCCATATTGTGCGATGGTGAACAGGTCGATGCCTTGAGTGCAGATGAGCAGGGCGTGGTGATCCTGGATCGTACGCCTTTCTATGCCGAGTCCGGTGGACAGGTAGGAGATACCGGTTATCTCAGCAGCGGCGAGACGCGGTTAGAGGTGCTAGATACGACCAAAGCCTCCGACCAGCACTTGCATCACGTCAGGTTACTGGCGGGCTCCGTTCGGGTTGGAGATACCCTTGCAGCGGAGGTCGATGCGGGACTGCGCCAGCGAACCCGACTGAATCACTCGGCGACACATTTGCTGCACGCCGCTCTGCGCCAGGTGCTGGGTGACCACGTTCAGCAAAAAGGCTCGCTGGTGGATTCAGAGCGGTTGCGATTTGATTTTTCCAACCCCGAGCCGGTATCCGATCAGCAGCTGAAATCCATTGAGTCCATCGTCAACCGTGAGATCCGCGCCAATACGCCCGTTAGCACGCGTTTGATGGCGATGGACGACGCCATCGCCGCTGGCGCCATGGCATTGTTTGGTGAAAAGTACGGCGACGAGGTGCGCGTATTGAGCATGGGCGAAGCGGATTTTTCGGTGGAGCTGTGCGGTGGTACGCACGTAGAGCGCACCGGAGATATTGGTGTGATGCGCACGGTGTCCGAGTCCGGTGTCGCGGCGGGAGTGCGGCGCATCGAAGCGGTGACCGGAGAGGTAGCGTTGGCCGCTATTGATGCCCAAGAAGCTGTACTGGCGGAAGTCTGCAGCGCCGTAAAGGGCACTCCGGATAACGTCACCGGCAAGGTGGCTGCACTGCGAGCCGAAAACCGCGATCTGGAGAAAGAGGTCAGCCGGTTGAAGCAAAAGCTGGCCACCTCCACGGGCGGTGAGCTGACCGACGATGCAGTAGACGTGCAGGGCATCAAGGTATTGGCTGCCACCGTGGATGGGGCTGACGCCAAATCGCTGCGCGATACGATGGATCAGTGCAAAAACAAGCTGGGCAGCGCCGTCATTCTGCTGTCGGCGGTGAACGAAGACAAGATTGCGCTGACAGCGGGTGTTACCAAGGATCTGACGGATCGACTCAAGGCAGGCGACCTGATGAAGGAGTTTGCGCAACGCTTGGGGGGCAAGGGTGGCGGTCGGCCGGATATGGCCCAGGGGGGCGGCGTTGATGTACAGGCCCTGCCGACCGTACTCAAAGACGTGCCCGAGTGGGTCTCTTCAAGGCTCGGCTAAGTGCCTGATTCACGGCGGTTTCCACGCCATATTTGTTTAAAAGATGGGTGCTTTGGTGTTTAATAGCGCCTTTTTTTTGCGCCGCGCATCGCGCGGATAGCCGTATGAGCCTAATTGTTCAGAAATTCGGCGGCACCTCGGTGGGGGACATTGACCGCATCGAGCGGGTCGCGGAGAAGGTCGCAGGCTTTCGTGCCCGCGGGGACGACGTGGTTGTCGTGGTGTCCGCCATGTCGGGGGAGACCAATCGTCTGCTCGCCCTCGCCGAGGATATTCAGCAGCGCCCGGTACCGCGGGAACTGGATGTCCTGCTGTCCACGGGCGAACAGGTAACGACCGCTCTGTTAAGCATGGCGTTGAACAAGCGCGGAGTGAACGCCAAGTCCTACAATGGCAGTCAGGTACGCATTCTCACCGACGACGCGCACACCAAGGCGCGGATTCGCGAGATAGATGACCGGCGGCTGCGCAGCGATTTGGACGCGGGCTATGTGCTGGTGGTGGCGGGATTCCAGGGCGTCGATGAAGCCGGGAACATTACCACACTGGGCCGCGGCGGTTCGGATACGACCGCGGTGGCGTTGGCGGCGGCCTTGAAGGCGGATGAGTGTCAGATTTATACGGATGTGGACGGGGTGTATACCACCGATCCGCGCGTGGTAGACGGAGCCCGGCGCCTGGAAAAAATCACCTTTGAGGAGATGCTGGAGATGGCCAGCATGGGCTCCAAGGTACTGCAAATTCGGGCGGTGGAATTTGCTGGCAAGTACAATGTGCCCTTGCGGGTCTTACACAGTTTTCAGGATGGCCCTGGCACACTGATTACCACAGAGGACGACAGCGATATGGAAACCCCTGCGATTGCGGGCATCGCATTCAACCGCGATGAAGCCAAGCTCACCATCGAGGGCGTCCCGGACACGCCGGGCGTCGCCTACTCAATACTGGGTCCCATTGGCGAGGCAAACATAGAGGTGGATGTGATTGTCCAGAATGTGGGACACGACAATACGGCCGACTTTACCTTCACCGTCAGCCGCAACGAACTGCCCGGAGCAGAGGAGATTCTGCGATCCGTGGCCGCGGAGCTGGGTGCTCGAGAGGTGAGTTCCGACAGCAAGATCGCCAAGGTCTCGGTGGTGGGCGTAGGCATGCGCTCGCACGCGGGTGTGGCGAGTCAGATGTTTTCGGCGCTGGGGGAGGTGGGGATTAATATATTAATGATCACTACTTCAGAAATTAAGATTTCCGTCATCATCGAGGAGAAATTCCTCGAATTGGCCGTGCGATCCCTGCATTCGTCCTTTGCCCTAGAAGGGGAACCTTTGGTGGAAACAGAGCACTAAGGGGTATGCTTTAGGGGCGATCTGGGTGTAAGGTATGGTGAGACTCAGCGCCCGATGGAAAGGGTAGAGGATAGGCTCTATACTTATATTGAAGACAGAAGTTAGCCATCCGTCTTAGGATCCGGACGCAAGCCGGACAAGGACTGTTGTGTGTGGGTAGGGTCACGCTGCAGCATGAAAATGGAGATTAGTTATGCTGATTTTAACCCGCAGGGTCGGTGAATCCTTGATGGTTGGTGACGACATCACCGTCACGGTGCTCGGTGTGAAGGGCAACCAGGTGCGCATAGGCGTGAACGCACCGCGGGATGTAGCAGTTCACCGAGAAGAGATTTACAGCCGTATTCAGGAAGACGCCAAGAACCAGCAATCGGAGCAAGCAAAGGGCTGATGCCCGGAGCCCAGGCTCCCTTGTGGGTGCATCCCCATTCGACTTTGAATTCGCAGTCGGTGTGTTATCATGCCGCGCCTGTGGCGGGGTTGACGAACGTCGTCACCGTCTCAGCAAGCCTCGCTGCGTTCAGCAGATGAGCTTGTCCCAATCCGGAGAGCTGGCCGAGTGGCTGAAGGCGCACCCCTGCTAAGGGTGTATAGGCTAATACCCTATCGAGGGTTCGAATCCCTCGCTCTCCGCCATTCTGTCTTGGGTAGAGACAGAGATTGCAGTTCTCTACCATGACACCACGCGAAAGCCCGCACACGCGGGCTTTTTGCTCTCCGGGACTTTATGATTCTTGACTGGCGGAGGGGCTGGTTGTTACCTGATTAGCCGCGCGTCTCCAACGGCGATTTCGGCAGTCAAGAGACGGTCACACAGCGGAATCCGAAGTGTTTACGCTGTGAATTCCAGGCCACAGGGAAGTCCCTTTTTAGGGATTCCAGGGAGAGGGAGTCGGGAATCTTGCCCATGATTATGGCTTCCATGATATCGGGGGCCAGGAAGGTGTCCCTGGCGAATAAGTAAATCAAACCGCCACTGGGAGTTGAAACAGGCCGCGGCAATATTTTTCCCAGTGGTAGCCGTTTATGTCAGCAATTCTCCTTCCGGAAGATTCAATAGGTGTTGTTCCATTGCGGCTAGAATGACACCGATGTGCGTTGAAGTAGTGTTGATAGGCGCGCAACTTGTCTTCAAGGTCGGCTTTTGTCCAGAAGAAGGTCTGATCCAGTAGTTCTCGGCGCACACTGCCTATGAGGCGTTCAACAAATGGATGAGACATCGGGACGTAGGGTAACGACTTTGTTTCCTCGATTTCTAGGACTCTAAGATTGGCTTTCCACTGCCGATACTGAAAGAGCGGATCATTATCCATGCTGATTCTACTGGGTGGGCCTTGCCCCGCTGTCGCTTCGTTGAACATTCGGCAGAGTGCAGGACCATCCACGGCGCCTTTAACTACTGAGAAACCCACAATTTTCCGAGTGTATTGATCCATGACGACCATGATCCAGTGGCTCTTGAGTACGATGGACTCGGTGCGGAATAAATCGATGCTCCATAGACTGTCCTTGGCGTGACCTAGAGTCGTCAACCAAGACGGGCCCTGATTTCCGGGATCGGGGGTGTAGTGAGCTGCTAGGACACGCCGAACAATGTCTTTGTCGAGATTCAACCCGAACGCGAGATTAATCTGCTGAGCGATTCGTGGGCAACCATATCTAGGATTTCGCTGCTTCATACTTACGATGGCACTAATGGTTTCCTTGGCGGGCCCTGATGGTCCAGGTTTACGGCCGCCTTTGGGTGAGTAAAGCTGCTGATACTTACGTTTCACCAAGGCAGTGTGAAAACGGAGTAGGGTAGAGGGCCGAATAATAATCGCCGCTCGAAGCATCCGTGTCGGGCTCAAGAAAAGTGATAAGAACCCCAGGATCGTGCGATCTCGAGTTGTCAGATTAGGTGATCTTTGGCGTGTTCGACTGAGGATGATGAGTTGTTGCTTCAGAAGCAGGTTTTCAGCGACTACGGTGCGGTAGCCACCTGGCCTGATCAGTTTGGCCAGGGTAGAGAGCAGGTGTAAAGCTAGCAGAATTGCGTTGTTCATAACGACCGACGTTAATATTCTTGCCCCAATGGCATCAAGCGCTAAGTATCAGATAATATTAGAGAATTACTAATTCGCCAGGGACAGGTTGAGGGTACTCAGTACCTTCGATTCTATGGAGTCTCAGATTCGAGAACTTGGAAGGTATTCTCGGCCGTTTCGGAGGGCGACGATGCAGCTCACAAGAAGACGAGTCTCCCCTATGTGGGATACTGCTATTCCAGATCAACCGTAGGTGTCGACCTTCCCCCTCGCTGTGTCGTAAAGGTGTCGAGTAGTAGTTCGGAGCTGGTGATTCAGATCAGGTTAGCCGAGAAGTCCCTCGATCTGAGATACGCGATTGCCGAGTATATTGATGTGCTCGTAGTCTCTTGGCAAAGAAACGGTCAGGAATAGCTCTCCTAAGTCGAGGCCGTCGACAGCGTCGAGTGATTGCGTGAGCGTCCCCATCTGGTAGATAGAACATAACGAGAGACTTCTGGCCCTTTAGAACCAGGAGGTTCAGATGGAGAAGACCAAGTATACACAGAGCAAGATCGTAGCGATCCTAAAAGAAGTCGATGCCGGCGGATGTTGCCTGCAAGCACCGGCGTCGGACACGCCCATCACGACAACCCGAGGTAGCGCGAGATTCGCAGGGAAGAACCGCCATCACAGTGATCGTGCGCGAGTTGTCTCATGCGCAGCCGCGCCTCAGCGTGTTCATCAATGCCCTCCTGAATCTGGCGCAATACGGTTTCAAGTTCATCCATATCACGACAGTGCGGGCCTGGCGTCATCGCGTCGTAATCGAAATACATTGAGCGATCGCTGGACAGGTACGTTTCGAGGTCGTAAGGAAGAAACACGATGGGGCGGTCGAGCAGCAAGAAATCAAAAAACACCGATGAATAGTCTGTGATGAGAATGTCACACAATGGCAGCAGGGGATAAATGTCGGTGCCAGGGCTGCACGCTGTAAGCGCCGGGTAGCCGGACAGGTCGTAATTCGATTCCACATAAGGGTGCAACTTGAACACGACGAGCATCCGATGGTCTGCAGCAAAATCAGACAGGCGCGCCAGGTCAATCACCTCCTTCAGTGTATCGTCACCGACGCCTCGGAAAGTGGGCATGAAAAGACAGACGGTGCGATCCGTCTCCCTGGCGGCGCAGATCGCGCTGTGGGTATTCATATCCACGTTGATCTTGCAGAAGCTTTTCACCTCCTCGTCCCATGGATCGTTGAGCAGCGCGTCATTGCGAGGATATCCCATGGCCGGAAAATTTCTCGCGGAGAATGCCCCCCGGAACACCGTGTCGGCAAAGTGCCGTGAGGTGACCACCACATCATCGTAGATTGGGTAACGCCCCACGGCGGATTTCTGCCAATCCAGCGGCAAACGAATCCAACCCGGCAGGGTTTCCTTGCGCCGTCGGTAAACATCAAGCTCAATGTGCTTCAGCGGCGCGCCGTGCCACAACTGCACGATCCGCGCGCCTCTCGTCAGTGCCGCAACGCCCTGGCTCCCCCATTCAGGCGCATCGACGATCAATGTGCCGCAGCGCAACAGGCTGGAGATCGCAGCCCAGTGAGGGTATCGCTCGGCCCGCCCGCCAAGTTCTCGCAGTGCCTGGACAAGTTGAGGTTCGCGGGTGACAAGCACAACATGGCGTGTTGTATGGCCATCTGAAGACAGTGTGCTGTAAAAGTGCTTTGTGTTGTCGGCAAAGGCCGTCATGTTTCTACCGATCACCGCGACGAGATTGCGATCGCGCTTGAGCAGCAGTTTGGCTGGGAATGCCACCACCCAGATTAGGCAGGCTAACGCCCACTGCACCAAAGCGTTGACGACCTCCACGTATTTCGGCATTTTGCTGACCAAACCCGGGCAATTAGTGTTAGACTTTTTTACCGTTCCACGGCCCTGGAGGCGGGCGAAAAACTACGCTCCAACACCCATCGGAAAGAGCGGAGACCTCCAGCACCGACATAATGACACGCAGCTGGCCAGGGGAAAAACAGCTATGATTGGTATTATTCTCGCCGCGGGGATAGGCTCTCGCCTGCGCCCCATGACGAACACCAAGCCCAAGTGTCTGGTGACCTCCGCCGGCAAGCCCATACTTCAGTATCAGATAGATGGCTACATCAAGGCCGGCATTGAAGAACTGGTGATCGTGGTAGGCTACGAATCAGACGCGATTCGTAACTTCTGCAAGCATATCAAGGGCGTCAATATTCACATCGTGGACAACCACGACTACGAAACCACCAACAACATGTACTCGCTTTACCTCGTGCGAGAGTACGTCAAGGATCAGGGCTTTATACTGAATAATGCCGATCTGACGATCGACAACACCATCATCGAAACGCTCGCGGGCTGCGATGCGCCCGATGCGATCGCCGTGGACCGTTCCTTGTACAACGAAGAGTCCATGAAACTCAGCGTTGACGACGGCGGCCGCGTTATCGATATCTCAAAAGAGGTACCCGAACAACAGTCTTACGGCTGCTCTATTGATTTTTACAAGTTTTCTCCTCAAGCGAGCGTTACCTTCTTCGACGAAATCAGCCGCATCATCGAGGCGGAGAAAAACCTCAAGGACTGGACCGAGGTCGCCATGCAGCGATTGATGCACAATGGCGCGATTGATTTTCAGCCCTGTGATATCAGCGGCAAATCATGGGTTGAAATTGACAACTATGAAGACCTCGCCCTGTCAGACCGCGTGTTTTCCGGGTTTGATGCCGCGCTTGAGGAGATAGACACCATACTGTTGGATCTTGATGGCACCGTTTATGTCGGCTCCGAAATGCTTCCCGGCGCGGTTGATGCCATTAATGAGCTCAAAGCGCGTGGTAAGAAAGTCTATTACCTGTCAAACAACTCCTCCAAAAACAAGGATGACTACGTAGAGCGTTTGTCTGCAGAAGGCCTGGCCCTGTCGACAGACGATATTGTGCTCTCGACTGATGGACTGGTGTCTTATCTCAAGCAAAACAGCGTTGAGTCAGTGCACGTGCTGGGTACCAATAGTCTGAAAAAAATCTTGATGGACAATGGCTTTCGCATTGACGCGGACAAACCTGAATACGTTGTGCTGGGCTACGATACTGAGCTGAGTTACCCGAAGCTTGTTACCGCGTGCCGCCACATCAATGACGGCGTGGACATACTCGCCACCCACGCTGACAGATTCTGTCCTTCTGAGGTGGGGCCTATTCCGGACATCGGCGCTACGATTGAGTTGCTGGCGGCGACCACAGGGAAAACGCCTGTGAAGATTTTTGGCAAGCCGGACCTTGAGATGGTGAGGCCTCTGCTGACACGTCATGGCATTGATGCAGCGAGCACCCTGATAGTCGGTGACAGACTGCATACCGATATTCGCATGGCCGCGTTGTCAGGATGTCGTGGGCTGTTGGTGCTGACGGGGGAAACGAGCCGTGACCAATTGGAGACAGCAGATACCCAGCCACATTTTGTACTGGACGATATCACGCAGATGGCCCTGCCACACTAACGGCTGTTCCCCCCCTCTGTTTTCAACATCAGGCGATAGCGCAAGCTAGCTGGGGAGCGGCGCACCAACTGCACCACGAGCGCGGGATCTTTCGCAAGCGCTTTTAATGCGCGTGCATACTGTCCCTGCCTAGCCGCAGTCAAAAAGGGTTCATAGCGCATATGCTCTTCGAGGACGGCGATGTGCCGCTTCAGCGCCTCGGTCTCATCGCGGCTAAAATCCAGTTCCAGCAATAACCGCCTGAGCAAATCTCGCTTGAGCGCGTGCTTGCCTACGAACGTACTCATCGAGCCGGTCGTGAGCCTGTAGAGGTACATGGGCGTTGGAATGAACCGCAGATTCAGGTTAGCCCCCTTGATCGCACGAATGAAAAACTCGGCGTCCGCACCAAAACGGGAATCGGAGTGGTGCAGATTCAGGTCGGTGACCACGCGGCGCGGAAACAGCGGTTTCAATAAATGGCTTGGGAGTGCTAGAAAGTCGACAAATCCGCCGGGGACATCGCCATCTGCCCACAGTGGTTGCCACTGCCGCAATTCTCCGTCCACATCGTAGCACTGCATGATGTTGTCGACGATCATCCAGCGATCGCCCTCTCTGGGCACTTGCGATAGCAGCATCTCGAGTCTTTCCGGTAGCCAGCAATCGTCCGCATCGATAACTGCCAGCCATTCACCCGTGGCGTTTGCGATCGCCAGATCTCGTGCCGATCCTTCGCCGCCGTTGGCGGCAGCCTGCACAAGCCGGACGCGCGGATCATCGAATGCTTGGACTCGCTCTGCCGTGCTATCGGTGGAAGCGTCGTCAGCGATGACGATTTCGAGATTCGAATAGGTTTGCGCGAGCACGGATTCTATCGCTGCGCCAATTGTGGCCTCCGCATTGTAGGCGGGTACAACAACGGACACCTTGCTTGCGTGAGAGGCGTCCACCCTCATGCCGAACCGACGCCTTCGCCAATGACGAATTGTGTGCCTGACCTGTATAGTATGTTCGGTGTGAGCAACGTTGGACCCTGCATGATCTCGATCGTAATGCCCAATTATAACAAGGGGGCGTACATAGCGGCTGCGGTTAGATCCATTGTCTCGCAGTCGTGTACCGATTGGGAACTGCTGCTCGTTGACGATGGTTCTACGGATGACTCGCTCGCGGTGGTCGCAGAACTGGCGGCAGACGAACCTCGGATTAGCCTGATTCACCGTCGACGCGACCCCAAGGGCGGATCCACCTGTCGAAACATTGGCTTGGAGAGGGCCACGGGCAGTTACGTCCTGTTCATGGATTCCGATGACCTGCTGCGACCAGGCGCTCTCGCGGCCAGGATGCACACGATGGAGGAGAATCCGAACGCCGACTTTGTCGTTTTTCCAATGGGCACGTTTGTGGGTGAGATCGGCGATAGTGAAGAATGTTGGCTGCCCCCCGATACCGACCACCTGCAGCGATTCCTGAGTCACGATACACCCTGGCACACCATGCAGCCGCTGTGGCGAACGGCGTTCCTGCGCGGTTTCGGCGGCTACAACGAGCGTTACAGCAGGTTGCAGGATATCGAGTTTCACTCCAGGGCGCTGTTTCACGGCGACGTTTGCTATGCGATCGCAGAGTCCAATACACCCGATTGCTACTTCCGCCTGGACCCTGGACGCCGTGCCTCGGGACACGCGCAGATGCTCAGCCAAATGATCGCGAGTACAGGGCGATACTTGCACGACATGGATTCGCTGATCGAGCAGTCTGGCAGTAGGGTGCGGCCACTGCGCAAGGCGTTGTCCGGCACACCGTTCGAGGTGGTAAAGAAGCTAATGCACTATGAGCGGGGCGGTATGATCAGCGCGGACGATCGACAGCAGCTGGCGGCGCAGCTGATGACCGAGGTATTGGCCAATAGCGGTTTCCACAGACGTATGATGTCGATCTATATGCACCTTTACAAGGCAGGTGCGAGTGGCGTGACCGGCTTTCATTTCATGTTCAAGCGGTTGTTCTCAGTGCTGCCGGTGTCCGTCTAACCGTTTGGATGAGACTGCTAGTTGGCCAGTTGGCCAGTTGGCCAGTTTCCGTTGCGTGTTCCTGTCCAGGGCCCAATAGGATAGTGCTGCTCGCATCGGCGTTTTAGTAGTTTCAAGGCGATGGGGGCGCATCTGCGACTTCGCTCCAAACCAGATAGGCTGTTAAACCCAGTCAGTCCGCAGACTGACTATGACCATGCCGCGCTGGCTTTCTATCAGCGAGTGCCAAGATCGCCTTTGCAACGGCGTATTTACTCGCGTCCAACCCAGACTGTGCTGTCTGAGTTGCTCAGGACAAGTGCGCCAGTCGGTTTTCCTGGCAGCCTTGTATCAGTCCCTTCATCCATTCGTGCCCGGCATCCCTCTCCATGGCTTGGTGCCAGATCAGGTAGATGGGCAAACTGGGCACCTCGAGAGGAAGGTCGAAAATTTGAATTTTGCCGCTGAACAGGTGTGTCTCCGCCATGCTACGTGGAATCGTCGCCAGCGCATCGGTGCTCATTACCAGTGAGGGCAGCGCGACAGCCTGGTCAGCCTCCGCCAGAATGTTTCGTTGAGTGTTGTTAGCAGAGAATACGCCTTCAAGAAAGGCACGCCGCGCGTCTGACACTGCGAGTACAATATGGCGTTCGTTGAAGTACTGGGTTCGGCTGAGATGTTTACTCACGCGCGGGTGATCGGCGCGTGCTATCACCACCATTTCCTCATGCTCAAACAGACAGCTGTTGAGGTTAGTGTCTTTTGGTTCACGGTAATCGAAACCGAAATCGACCGAGTGTTTTTTCAATAGGTCGGCGACGTCGATGCTGTCGCCGGAGTGCGAGCGGATTCTGACGACACGGCTTTTGCGATCAACCGCCCTCAACAGGGTTGGGAAGAGGCTCAATTCACCGTAGCGAGCAAATGCGATCGTGAAGGTCCGATCGTCCTTGTCAGGATCGAAGTTCTGCGATGGCGTTACCGCCTCTCTTACGTGCTCGAGCGCGGCGGTGATGGGGATGGCGAGTGCCGAGGCGCGTGGCGTAGGGAGCATGCCTTTGCGACTGCGCAGGAATAGCTCGTCATCAAAGGTGAGGCGCAGCCGCGCCAGCGCCTGGGAGGCCGCGGGTTGTGTCATACCCAGGCGAGCGGCCGCTCGGGACATCTGCCGCTCTTCCCAGATAGCCTCAAAGACCGTCAGCAGGTTGAGATCGATACTTCGCAA
>JBCCYE010000037.1:0-34049 GCA_039190425.1 Pseudomonadota bacterium
CGCCATTTAAAGTGGTACGCGAGCTGGGTTTAGAACGTCGTGAGACAGTTCGGTCCCTATCTGCCGTGGGCGTTGGAGAATTGAGGGAAGCTGCTCCTAGTACGAGAGGACCGGAGTGGACGAACCTCTGGTGTTCCGGTTGTGTCGCCAGACGCATTGCCGGGTAGCTATGTTCGGACAGGATAACCGCTGAAAGCATCTAAGCGGGAAGCCCCTCCCAAGATAAGTTCTCCCTGGGGACTTGATCCCCCTGAAGGGCCGTAGAAGACTACTACGTTGATAGGCTGGGTGTGTAAGCGTTGTGAGGCGTTGAGCTAACCAGTACTAATTGCCCGTGAGGCTTGACCATATAACGTGAGTTATGGAGGTTGTAGTGGATGGTGTTATCAGGCGGTGTGCGCAAGCGCTGCTGCTGAAGTGACACGGTCATTGCAGCCGAGAAAGACTAAGGGTGTTGTGGCAAGTCATGGTGTGACTGCAGATCACTCCAGGAGCAGACGGCTTAATCTATCGCCTTATTGGCCGAGCGGCGGCACTGCAGTGTGCAGGAGTGTGCAGGTAAGACCCACCCGGGCCAGCCAGTTTGCCTGGCGACCATAGAGTATTGGAACCACCTGATTCCATCCCGAACTCAGTAGTGAAACGGTACATCGCCGATGGTAGTGTGGGGTTTCCCCATGTGAGAGTAGGTCATCGCCAGGCTTCTAAATGAGAAAGGGTCACCCTGTTGGGGTGGCCCTTTGTCGTTTGGGGCGAGGCAATAGTGACTCACATGGGGGTCGGTGCGCCGGACCATTCCCTATGTGAGAGTAGCGGGCCGCGTGCGGATCATCGCCAGGCTGCTAAAAAGGAAAATGAGCTCGGTAAACCACAATGCCCGGTGTGTTTTGCATGTATTCCAGAAAGGGTGAATCAACAACTCGCATGTTGCTGGATACCGAAGAGGCGTTGCGGTAAACCGGTCCATCTTCACCGTGAAGAAAGATGCCGACGTGGGTGACATCCAAACCGTCTATTTCGGAATAGATTCCGATGTAGTCCCCATTCTGAAGACGTTCTACCAGGGTTGCATCAATATGCTCTGACGGAATGTAGTCGATGTAGCGTTGTTTTGTCGGTAGGTCGGGAATGAAACTGCTGCCATCGGCTTTTCGGTTGAGGTCTTTGAACACCGTTTCATGATAGTCACTCACCAAGGCGGTAACGTCATGGGCGTTGCTATCGCCATTTGTATCTGCGTGAACCCAATCGGAGAAAAAGTGTTTGCGGGACAGATAGCTCACCTCACCGTCCACGTAGCGGGTGACAATGAGGTTTTCAATAAAGTCTTCTTCGTAGTCAGAAGACTTTCTCAACGCTTCGACGTAGTCCAGATAGGTAAAGCAGTCCAGAGCACCAAAATCGATCACCAATTGCTCGGGTACGTCGCTAGAGCCAATCAGCCGATGTTCAACGTAATTTAGGTCCAGAAACAAACCCGAAATCGCTATGATCTTGTCAGGGTCGTTTGTGGGCTCACTGGCGAACAGGTGTTCCAGGCGCTGCTTTTTGACGTCGTAAAACCGCTGGTAGTAGTCAGAGTATTTGAATTGGAAAGCAAAGGCGAAGGTGGGCGCAGCGAAGAGGAAGGCCAGGCTGACACACAGGCAGACGACAGAGCCGATACGAAAGAACATCATGGAAGTTGGAACATGAAAACCCGAAAAGATTCAACAAAAAAGCGTACGCGCACTGTCTACTCTATGTGATGGGACAGCGGCGGTTTTGGTGGCTGAGCAAGAGACGAGCGTATTGTCGCCGAACGATACCAATGCGACTTGGGCCTGGCCAGTGTACCTACGCAATCTCGGCGTTATCCTGCGCAGCCAACGCCTTCAGCGCCATCCGATCAACCTTGCCCGCAGAATTGATGGGCATTTCTTCAAGAAAGACTATCTCTTCGGGAGCTTTGTAGCCCACCTCCTGCCGGGCAAAGGCAATGAGATCCACTGCCGTTGGGGTTCGGACGCCCTCTGCCAGGGTGACGTAGGCTCGTACGTTTTCGCCGTGGATAAGATCCCTCACGCCCACCACACCGGCTTCGGCGACGGCGGGGTGCTCCATTAGTGCGCCCTCCACCTCCTGCGGGCTGATGTTGGAGCCATCGTGGATAATGATTTGCTTGCTGCGCCCACAGAACCAGAAAAACCCCTCTTTGTCCCGCCGCATGACGTCGCCCGTGTCCAGCCAGCCGTTCTGGACCGTCTCGGCAGTGGCGTCGGGACGATGCCAATAGTAATTCATGTTGGCCGGTGATTTGATCCATAAGCAGCCTTCTTCGCCGACCGCGACCTCTTGCCCGGTCGAGTCTCGAAGCTCACCTATGTACCCCGAACACATCTGACCCAGAGATTTAAACTTGCGGCCGTGGGCCGGGTTGTTGAACAGCGACATGCCGGTCTCACTCATCCCGTAGCCCTCGGAGATAGGCAATCCGGTCAGATTGGTAAAGGCACGATCCAGCTCCGGCGAGATCTTGTCGCCACCGCAGCCGCAGATGCGCAGGGAAACGAAGTCCTGCTTGTGCGCGCCCGCCGTATGAACCAGGGAGAACAGGGCCGCGGGTAGTATGGCCAGAATGGTCGGCCGTTCGGCACGGATGAAATCCAGTTCAGCACCGGGCTCCAGGCTGCTCGCCTCGGCAACGCGGGCGCCGGTCGACAGGGCAGCGAAAGTGCAGAGAAACCCGACCGTGTGCGATAGAGAGCAAGCCGGCAGCATAATGTCATCGGCGCACATATCATAGCTTCTGGCTTGAGTCGCCAACTGCCAGCCGAGCGTATCACGGCCGAGTGTCACACCCTTGGGCTTGCCCGTGCTGCCCGAGGTGAAAAAGATGACTGCCGGTGCGTCGCCATCGGACAGCGGTGGCAAGGTCGCCGGTGCCGCGGCCATGCGGTTTGAAACATCGATACCGGGACCACTGTCGCTGTAACGGATCGTACCCACCGGTAGTGAACCGGCCAGTGCACTCGCCATCAGATCGCTGTCTCGCTCTTCATGGGCAAGCAAAGCGGCCGCTTCGGTAACGCTCAATGCGTGGTCAATTTCGGCGGCTGTGTAGCGGTAGTTGAGCGGTGTGGCCACCAGGCCTGTCTTGAAGCAGGCGAGGTAGTGAATGACGAGGTCCACCCGGTTCGGCATCAGCGACGCCAGGCGGTCGCCGGCCCGCAGGCCCAACGTCAGATAGTGTTGCGCAAGCCGCTCGCTACGCGCATCAAGCTCTCGCCAGGTCAGACGTTGTGTACAGGAGAACAGTGCCTCACTGTCGGGTGTGTGAGTGAGGCCGAAGTTGAGAATCTCTGTGAGACGAAAGGGCTTTTCAAGAGGTGGACCCGTGATAGGCATAGCCGGTTTCCTGAGCGCCAGTGCGACCTGGACGGCGGGTCAATGATCCATGCTCGACGCGGAGAACCTGTCGTGCCTTCGCCGCGCAAATCGTGCCCTGTCGGTGAGCGCCTGATGATGCGGTGGCACTGAGTATAGGGCATGCCGGCGAACGCCGCCCTATCTTCCAACCGGATGTCTTCAGGCCGATTGTCGCCGAACTCGGGTAGATCTGGGTGCTGGCAAAGCGTCGAGCGTAGGAGGGTAGTTTTTGCCCGCAGTGTCAATTTGCAGAGAGCTGGCCGACCCGCTAAACGCCTCAGCTTGTGATCGGCCTAGATGAAAGCGTGGCGGGAGCGTGAAGGTTGCCGAGCTGGAAGAGGGCAGGGCCCGGTTGGCTTACTGAGACCTAGAACATAAGTCTTCTTCGGTCTAGTACCCGTTGGTGCGTCCTTTGGTAGCGTTTGCGCTCTCCGTAGGGCGTGTGGCGTGGTTGCGCGAATTCGCAGATGGTTGTGTTGCTCTAGCCGCTTCTATTTCGTGGTTTGTCCTGGGACGGTAGTGGTAGCGCTGGGGTAGGAAATTGGTCATCTTGTGCATGGCGAAGCCCTTTAGGTCGTGTCTGAAGAGTGGCATGACCTGTTAAGCGTCTGTTGCTTCAGGATCACCTCATGTGCCGCAGGTAGAGTGACGTTGCGATGGAGATGATGCTCGCAAGTGTTGGCGCATCATTTGGCCGGTGTTGATCGATCAGCAGGTAGGTGATTGGGGCAGGCGGCATCGGGGGATGAAGGCATCCGGCTGCATAGACAAAAGACGGCCCACTCAGCATCTGCGAAGCCAACGAAATGCAGCCATGCAGTTGGGATGGTGGTCGCGACTGGATACGATCTCACCGTTGACCTGCCCGCCGAACCACCAATACTCTAGGGCAAGGAGTAGCAGCGAATGAGTCGGAGGGTAGAGTGCCAGCATTGGGTAATCCAGAGGCGGCGGTGCAAGCTGCTGCGATGCAGGATGAATTGCAGCAGCGTGGCATAGTAGGTGTCGCTTTTTCTTTTCTGGATAACAGTGGAATAGCCCGAACGAAGGGCGTGCCGCTGGCGCGATTGCCGCAAGCCGCGCAGTGGGGCGTGGGTATGGCGCCGTCATTTGACGTTAGCCTGCTCGATGACTCCAGTACGTCTAGCGCCAGTGCCGGCGGTCCTGTGGGCGATCTGCGTCTGATCCCTGATCTCGATGCACTCAGGCCGCTGGTGGCGGAACCGGGTTGGGCCTGGGCGCCTGTTGAACGCTGGTCGCAGGAAGGAAAGCCTCACCCACAGTGTCAGCGCAGTCTGGTTCGGCAGACGGTGGACGCCGTGGGTGCTATGGGTCTACAGGTTAAGACGGCGTTTGAAATTGAGTGGATGTTGAGCTGTGCTGAGGGCGACGACTATGAGCCTGTGACCCGGGCGCCGGCTTACGGCAGTATACGGATGACGGAACTGTCCGATTACACTGCGGAGCTACTGTCGGCCCTGGCAGAGCAGGGCATCGAAGTCATGCAATTGCATCCGGAGTTTTCGCCCGGACAGTTTGAATTGTCTGTCGCGCATGGGAATCCGCTGCAGGCGGCGGATGACAATATGCTGGCCAGGCGGACCATTCGAGCGGTGGGTCTGAAGCACGGTATGCGTACGACCTACTCCCCGGTCGTGGAGGAAGGGCAGGTCGGCAATGGCAGCCATTGTCATTTCAGTCTGTGGCGCGATGCACACAATCTGCTGGCCAACGGTGATGGTCCGCACGGCATGAGCGCGGAGGGCGAAGCGTTTTTGGCGGGGATACTGCGCGACATGCCGGCCCTGCTGGCGGTGGGTGCGCCGAGCGTCGCCAGTTATTTGCGCCTGCAGCCATCCCACTGGTCAGGGGATTTTCAATGCTGGGGGCTGGAAAATCGCGAGGCTGCGCTCCGTTTTGTCGCGGGTCCTTCTGCGGTGGCCGAATCCTCCGCCAACGCCGAGGTCAAATGCCTGGACGCCACCGCCAGCTCGTATCTGGTGATCGCTGCAATTGTTTCTCTGGGATTATCGGGTGTCAGGGAGCAGCTTAGCTTGCCACAGGAACTGCTGGTTGATCCGGCTACTCTGAGTGAAGCGCAGCTTCGGGAACATGGCATCCGTCAGTTGCCCGGGTCGCTGCAGCAGTCCATCGACGCCTTTGCCGGTTGTGAGGTGCTGCGCTCGGCTTTTGGGCAGGATCTCTTCGAGACCCTGATCGCCGTGCGTCGGGCAGAGTTGGCGCTGTTTGCCAAATCAAACCCCCAACAAATCATCGCTGCCACGCGCTGGCGATACTGACGGAGGACTGTCCCGCATTGACCTTCTCAAGCGGTATCCGAATCGGTTACAGTCCGGTCTACTAGCGGGTTACCCTTGGCATGTCGAGCAGCTCTGATGTCCGCTCCATCTCAATGTCGAAGGTTCCTCAAACCTGAGCTATTGCGGAGACGGTGACTGCCGCGACTCTCTTCGGGAGGTTGTAGAGGGGGAGTCGCAGACCCTCGTCACAGAGTTCAACAGTGAAGATACTGACACCTGGTTGATCGAAGGTCCGCGGGCGGGTTCGCGCTCGCCATTCCGCCGGGCGGTTTTCGCTCAACCGATCGGCCAACGTGTCAGTAGGTAAAGGAGTTCGTGGAGTAGCATATGGTCACTATAGGTACACCGTTTTCGCCATCGGCGACGAAAGTAATGCTGTGCGGCTCGGGTGAACTCGGCAAGGAGGTCGTTATCGAGCTGCAGCGCCTTGGCGTTGAGGTGATTGCCTGTGATCGCTACGACAATGCGCCCGCCATGCAGGTTGCCGATCGTTCCTATGCGTTTTCCATGCTGGATGGCGCCAAGCTTCGTGAGGTAATCCTGAAGGAACAGCCAGATCTTGTAGTACCGGAGATTGAGGCGATTGCCACAGATGTCCTGGCAGAGCTGGAGCAGGAGGGGTTTAGGGTCATTCCCAGTGCGCGGGCAGCCCAGCTGACGATGAATCGGGAAGGCATACGTCGCCTGGCTGCGGAGGAATTGGGTCTGGCGACGTCACCCTACGAGTTTGCGGACAGCCGGGAAGCCTTCGATGCGGCCATTGATCGCATCGGTCTCCCCTGTGTCGTAAAACCGATCATGAGCTCTTCGGGCAAGGGACAGAGTCTTGTCCGCACGGTAGAGGAAGTCGAAGGCGCCTGGCACTACGCCCAAGAGGGCGGTCGAGCCGGCGCGGGTAAGGTCATCGTCGAGGGTTTTGTGGCGTTCGATTATGAAATCACTCTGCTGACCGTGCAGCATCGTGGCGGAGTCGATTTCTGTGAACCCATCGGGCACCGCCAGGAGGGTGGCGATTACCAGGAGTCCTGGCAGCCCCAGCCCATGTCCGATGTGGCGCTTGCGCGCGCCCGGGCCATGGCGGAAAAAGTGACCGCTGCTCTGGGCGGCTACGGCTTATTTGGCGTAGAGTTTTTCATTCGAGGAGAGGAGGTCTACTTCAGTGAGGTGTCACCCCGCCCTCACGACACGGGTATGGTGACCCTGATTTCACAGGATCTGTCGGAATTCGCGCTGCACGCGAGAGCGATTCTGGGCTTGCCCATCCCGAACATCCATTTTCACGGTCCGTCGGCGTCGGCGGTGTTGCTGGTAGAGGGTAAGTCCAATCGACCCCTGTTCGGTGGGCTCGAGGCCGCACTGTCGCAACCGGATACCGCCCTGCGCCTGTTCGGCAAGCCAGAGGTCGACGGCAGGCGCCGCATGGGCGTTGCGTTGGCGCGCGCTGAAACAATCGATGCAGCCCGTGACAAGGCGGTCTCTGCCGCGGAGTCGGTCTCCGTTCAGCTGGACGGATGAGCGCCGTGCTGGCGCTCCTGTTCGGTAAGCATTATGCTGGCAGCTGGAGTGGGGTGTGCTGGGCATGTTGGAGCGGGATGCAAAATTTCGAATAGGTCAGGTGGTAAAGCACCGGTTGTATGCTTTTCGTGGCGTCATATTCGACGTCGACCCCACGTTCAATAATACTGAGGAGTGGTGGCAAGCCATTCCCGAGCATGTCCGCCCACATAAAGATCAGCCTTTCTACCATCTACTGGCAGAGAACGAAGAGTACGCGTACGTAGCCTATGTATCCGAGCAGAACCTGCTTACGGACGAAACAGGTAAGGCCGTTGAGCATCCCCGTGTGCCAGAGTTCTTTGGCGATTTTCACGGCACCTTTTACGATCTCAAGCCGACGCAGGCCCACTGATCTCTGCGGGGTGCTGCGGTGACGGCGCCCACCGCTCGACAACATCGCAAGCAGCTGGCGCCCAGCCTTCGCTGGCAGAATCTGCAGGGTATCCATCTGCACACGTTATTTTGGGCACCGGGGGATCCCAACTGGCGGATCGGCTTTGTGTTTGCAGTGGGCGCGAAGTTGTTCGCACTGGCCAGTTTCGGGTATCTCGTTCCCACCGGGGTGCCGGAGTGGTTGCGATCCCCTGAAGCGCTGAACCTCGTTTACTTCCTCGGTTCGATACCGTTCACGTTAGCGGCATTGCTGCAGCTTCTGCAGGCTGAAACATCCGGCGCTCATCCGGCGGTCGCGACGGGCCAAGGCAGCTGGCGTTGGCGCAGTACCGGCTGGATGTCCAGTGCGACCCAGTTTGCCGGCACGCTGTTGTTCAACGTCAATACGTTCAATGCCATGCGTGGTGAGGGTGGCTGGTGGGTCATCGACCTCGAGGTGTGGCTGCCGGACCTGCTGGGGTCTGTCCTGTTTCTGGTGTCCGGATACCTCGCTTACAAGGAGGTCGTGCCGGAGGGTCCCGCCTGGGAGCCGCAGTTCATAGAGTCTGTCATTACCCACAGCAATTTTGCCGGTTGTATCGCCTTTATGATCTCGGCCGTTCTGGCCGTGACTCTCCCATCGGGTATGCCCGCCGGCCTCGTCACTGTGTCCATCCTGTTTACTTTGCTCGGTGCACTGGGATTTCTGTTGGGCGCGGTGCTGTTGATGGTTGAGGCGGCAATCTCCAGGGCCCACACCGGTCTCGCCGGTCTGTGAGCGGGGGAGGCAGGTCAGCTATACTCTGAGCATGACCAGTCCAGTTCGTCTCGAGCGAGCGCGACGGCGCCGATGAAAGCGGTGCGATACCTGCACGGGCTTGTACCACTGACCTGCGGTTTGCTGGCCTGCGCGCCACTGCCGGAGCCCAAGACCGGCTCGCTGGACGCCACGCCGACGTTGTCAGCGCGACCCTGGCCGGAAGCAGACCGGCTGTTCGACCCTCGTGTGCACGGTACTGCCTGGCGAGGTGCGGACGTTGCCAACAGCATTCCCATTGACCATGAGAGAACGCTCTGGTTGTTTGGCGATACCCTGTTATCTCAGCCTGGCGCCAATACCTGCGGGCGTTTCGATGACTTTCAGGTTCAGGTGAACAACTCCTTGGGGATGCAGCGTGGACTGGATCCTGCCACCGCGAGCATGTCATTTTTTTGGGGTGAATCGGCGGGTAAGCCCGACGCTTTTTTCGCTGCAGAAGGCGGGCCTGACAGCTGGCTGTGGATGGGCGGAGGGACCCGCGTGAACGACTCGGTGATTGTGTTTTTGATGCAGGCGAGAACGCCGAGCGAGCCCTCTGCGGGTGTCGGCTGTGGCGGATTGGCCTTTGAAATGATCGGTTGGCAGGCCCGCATAGCGCGTATAGGCGAGGGTGATCCGGACACCTGGCAGTGGCATCCACTGCGGCTCCCGGAGACATCAGCGTGGCAGTCCATATTGGCGGGATCTTCGAGCGTTTGGCTGGACGATGGATTTTTGTATGCTTACTCGGGCGGCCCATCGACACCGACGGGCAATCCAGTTTATCTGGCGCGGTGGTCTGTCGCGGACGTACGTCGACGAGATTTGTCATCGCCGCAGTGGTACACGCTCGACGGCTGGCGCACACAGGCGGAATTGGCCGGACTGCTGCCCCATGCCGTAGTGACAAACGGCAACGCGGAAATATACGCCGCTCCTGATCCACTAGCGGACGACGGCTGGCTTTGGGTGCAGAGCGAGTCGGTCATCGATTCTCCGCTGTGTTACCGTCGCGGGGCCGGGCCGTTTGAATTTGGACGGTGTGAGGTATTCTATCGTCCGCCAGAGCTTACCCGTTATCCGGACAGTGACCTGTTGGTCTATGCGGTCAAGTTACATCCTCGACTGTCGGGACAAGATAAGGAAGTGGCGGCGACCTACGTCGTCAACAGTTGTCAGTTGCAGGACATTCAGCAACACTGTGAGCTGTATTACCCAAGGTTCTTGAAACTCTATCGGCGGGCCGACGAGTAAGTTGCTCGCGCGGTTGCTATAACTCGCTGTGGGATATTGGAAGGAGTCCTCACAGGAAATGACGCGCACTCACAGGCCACCGCTGTCCCTGTTGCTAATCGCGCTGGCCGCCGTGGTATCCATGTCCGCAGCGCCGCTGTTGATCAAAGCGACTGACGCCAACGAGGTGACGATTGGTATTGTCAGACTGGTCGTTGCTGTGCTGGCGTTTTCCCCTGCGCTGCTGCTGCGCCGAAGCCTGGGCAAGCTGTCGAAGTGGCAATGGCTTCAGCTGTGCTTCATAGGGTTTGTGTTTGCAGCGCACTGGTTCACTTATTTTCTCAGCATCAAGCTTGCGACCGCCGCCTTGGGTGCATTGGCGATCACGACCTACAGTGTGCAGTACCTTGTTCTGGCGCACCTATTCAACGGCGAATCGATCAATGGTGTCGAGTGGCTGGCGATCGCCGTATGCTTTCTTGGCTGCCTGTTCGTATCGCCCGAATGGAATCTCACCGATACCACCAGCCAGGGTATTCTGGTGGGCTTGTTCAGTGCGCTTCTGTATGCAGCGCTTCCGCTGTTGCATCAGCGAGCGCAGAGCGTCGGCACACTTGAACGAACCTGGGGCCAGTTTTTTTTCGCGTTGCTGTTCTTCGCATTTGCATGGGGGAGCGCTGATTGGGATCTGACGGCCGGGGATTGGTACTGTTTGCTGGCGCTCGGCCTGCTGTGTACCGTTATTGCGCATGGCCTCTGGGTGAAGGCCAGCACGGAGCTCCCGGCGATCTATACGAGTATGATCTACTACCTCTATCTGCCGTTGGCTCTGATCGGCAGCGTACTGTTTCTGCACGAGGATCTGACGGAACGGAAAGTGCTTGGCACCGTGCTGGTGATCAGCGCCAGTGCCAGTCTATCCATTTACCGCTACCGCCGTGCTCATTGACGGAAAGAGTGCCAGCTATCGAGCCTCTTGTTAGATTTCCAGCGCCGTGCGCAGACCGCGCCCTGTCTTCAAATCGGCGGAAGCCTCGCTGATTTCTTTCCGCGGTCGGCGGTGGGCGACCGTGGTCTCCAGGTTAAGCTGCTCGCTTTTCCACGGGTTCAGTAGGCGTGAGATTTCGTGCAGAGAGATACAGCTGCCCATTCGGCATCCGCACAGTTTCTGTTCGAGACTACTGACATCGTGAGTGGATTAATCTCGATGCCCTGATCGAGACCTGCGGCTCCGACTTAGATAACGAATCCACCTGTCCGGATGATGTCAATGCCCATCTCCACGAGTTTGACAATATCAGCCGTTCCGAAGGTGCAATCCACATCGATGTGGTTGGTCAGTAGTTGCGAGCCGGCTGTGTGCGGTTTTACGGGGTTGTCGGCAAATTGTTCAACAGTTTTTGCCGGTCCTCAGTGCGTACTTGCTGGTACTCACGCATTTGAGTGACCGTCAGAATGTCCTCGAGCTGGGTATTGGCCTTGACGTTGGCTTGCTCCAAGGCCTTGCCCAACTGTACTTTCTTGCCCAAGGGGAGTTTCTCAAAGCCGCCCTCACTGGCACCGATGCCGTATTCCTGTTTGATGGTTTCCATGGCCTGCAGGTGATCGGCAACGATAGGCGTCATTTTCGTGACCTGCTCTTCGCTTAAGCTCAGACGTTTTTGCAGCATGCTCATACGCTCCTGCACCAGTACGCTGGTTGCAAGGGCGCTGATGCTGCAGGCAATGAACAGCATCAAAACAGGGACAGAGCGAGGGATTGAAAGAGACACTGTAGCGACCTCAGCGGGGTTAATATAGGCTTTACTGTAGCGTCAATAACGCACTCCGGCCAGTCTCCGCAGTACGGGCTGGCATAATCGGTGGCAATGAGGACAAGCATGCAGTTAGGACTATCGCCCGACCAGACGCATCCCGATTTCAGTGAAATGTGTCATCAGTCGAAGATGGCTGAGTCCCTGGGATTCAGTGCCCTATGGGTACATGAACACCACTCTGCAGGGATGATGTATCCGGACCCCCTCATGGCGCTTGCGGTGCTGGCCCCCATCACGGCTACCATTCGCCTTGGTACCAGTATGCTTCTGCTGCCTTTGCATCACCCTGTGAGGATGGCCCAAAGCGCGGCGATGGTGGATGTGATGTCCGGTGGTCGACTTGATCTGGGTATTGCCAACGGCTATGCAGCGACCGATCTCGCCGCCTTTGGAATGACCGGAAAGCATCGTGGCAGGCGGGTCCAGCAGGGTGTTGAGCTGGCACGGCAGCTGTGGACAGGTGAGTCTGTGACCGCCTCTGGAGAGGGCTTCGAGTTGCAGGACTTTGTGCTTTTCCCGCCGCCAGTGCAACGCCCGGGGCCGCCCCTGCTGCTCGGTGGTCACGCGCCCGTGGCGATCGAAAGGGCCGCACGTCTCGGCGACGGCTTCTTTATCAGTGCCACCACGGGCCTGGAACTGCTCACTGAACTCATTAGCCAGTACCGTGGTCTACTCGAGGAGCTTGGAAGGCGGTTCGAGGGTGTCTGGCTGAATCGGGTTGCCTGCGTTGTGGACTCGGCCCGCCAGAAAGCCGAAGCGCGCGACTTTTTCGCCTCGGCGTTGCTCGGGCTGTACGACGACTGGGGGCACGACAACGTCGCTCGACTGACTGAGCGAGAGCGCCGGATCGATGAGATTTGCCGCAACAATCTGCTGATCGGTGAGCCCGCAGAGGTGCTGGAGCAGGTCGAGATGTACCGGGAGATGGGGGTTAGACACATCGCCTGCCTGACGAGTTTTGGAGCTCCCCCGGTCGATGTCGCGAGGCGCTCGATCACCCTGCTGGGGGAGGCGGTCATCCCGAAATTGGCCTAGACTGGCTCATAACCTTCGCAAGCCCTGTCCATTGACCTTAAGGAGAGTTGAATGAAAACCATGCAATACCTGGGTATCGCGGCACTAGCGACGGCCGTCGTAGGCTGCGCGTCCGTGGAAAACGACCAGGCCATTCAGACTGAGCGTGAGCTTGCTGCAGCCGGTTTCCAGATGAAGATGGCGGACACGCCGGAAAAACTAACGCACACTGAGAGCCTGCCACAGCGCACACTGACCCCCACCGACAAAGACGGTGAGGTCGTGTACGTCTATGCCGACGCCAAATCCTGTAAGTGCATCTACGTGGGTTCGCGCTTGAACTACGCTCGCTATGAGCGCATCAGCTTGCGCCAGGAGGCCGTGGACAAGCAGCGTATGGCTGCCGAGGACGTCAGCATGGCGGCGGACAATGTGGCCATGAACTGGGGACTCTGGGGCCCCTGGGTGCATCCTTTCTACCCCTGATGCCAACCCGGATCTAACCCGCGGATCGCCCGTACGGTATCGTATGGGCGCCCGCGTGCGTGCGCTGCGGAGCTCATTCAGGGCGGTACGGGAATCCCGAAAAAGGTTACCGTAGCGTGGAGAATGTTATCTACGGCGACGGAAGCGAGTATCAGACCCATAACGCGACTGACGACACTGGCGCCCGCCATGCCGATGACGCGCAAGATGGGCCCGGCCATCAGCAGCAACAGTAGCGCGCACAGCATGACCAGCGCCATGATCCCGGCGGTAATGGTTTGCTCCGTGAGTGCATAGCGGTGATTGTCTGTCAGCATCACGGCGGACAACATTGCCCCGGGAGAAGCCAGCGAGGGCACGGCCAGTGGGAAAACCACTTTGTGATGCATGTCGCCGTGCACTTCCTGGGTTTCTTGCTCGGGTTTGCTCTCCCCGAAAATCATGGTCATGGCAAAGATAAACAAGACCAGGCCACCCGCGATCTGGAAGGCCTCCAGGTGAATGGCCATAGCTTCCAGTAGTCGCTGACCCACAAAGATGAAGAACAGCAGGATACCCGTTGCAATGAGTGTGGACTGGAGGGCAATGGCATTGCGCTGTGCGGTCTCGAGCCCGACGGTGACGGCGAGAAACACGGGGATGGTCCCAATTGGGTCTATGACGACCCACAGAGTGACAAACTCTCTGACGATGATGTTCCATTCCATGAGGTATCTGACGCGAGTACGTCGCGCGGCGCTGCAAGCGGCTTGTGGTCGCCTCGGGGTGTAGGATTCGGCCCGGCGGCGCCGGGCCGTTCGTGCTTACTGCTTTCCGTGAGCCGCATCCAGAGCCTTGCGCAACTGGCTGGACCAGTAGCGCAGTGCGCGGTCCGCATCGGCTTTATTGGTGACTGAGTTAGTCCACTGCAGAGTACCCGTATCCAAAGCCCTTCGACGATCGATGACGCGGTACAGGGTCTCGTTGGTTGTACCGTCGATGATGTCCAGCAGCAGCGTCATCTGGCCGGCGCTGGTGGTATAGGTTCTGCTCATGCCGGGTGACATCAGATCCGGCGCAGCAATGTCGAGATTGATGATTTGTGGCTCTAGAATCAGGACTTTTTCGCCGTCGTTAAAGGACTCCACCAGTTTATAGGGCGGCGGTGCTTCCAACGCATCTTTGAAGTACTTGTCGCACTCTGCAGCCAGTTGATCCTTGATGCGATCGACGTCCTGCTGAGTCACTCGATTGGTGAGATCCAGCCGGTCCATGTTCTGGTCACGCATCCAGTTCCGCCTGAAGGCAACGGTGCAGGGAACCAGCCCATATTCGTCGTAACCCGCCAGCGAAGCTCCCGGGCGCTTGTAGACTTCCGCTTGTTTGATGCTGGTGTCCCGTACCAGTCCATCGGGGGTTTCAGCCGGAGGCTGGTTGGTTGCGCATCCGGCGGCCAGGCCGGTCAGCACGATGAGTATCGCCAGTCTTTTCAGTGAACGCATAATCATTCCCTCTTGTTGTTGCCTGGCCCGTTGCAGCCTGCGGGTTGCCTTAAGCTGGGCGTTAGTGGCGTGGAGCGTTATGTTAGTACATCGGAACGGATCAACAAAGGCCGTATCGGCAAGCCGCCACGGTGATCACGTCTCACCCGTTGAGGCGTTCCAGCGTATCCATTTCAAGTCCAGAACCACCAGTGCGTAGAGCGTTGGCACGAGGATCAGCGTGGCGATGGTCGCAATCATCAGTCCGCCGATCTGCGCGTAGCATAGACCCTGCCACAGAGGTCCGCCATCTCTGGCCAGTGGGAAAAGCGCCAGCGTGGTGGCGGCTATGGTGATCAGCACCGGCCGCAGCCGCATGACACCGGCTTCCAAAACTGCCTGGCGAAAAGGCGCTCCCTGCTTGTGTCGATCTTCGATGAAATCGAACAACACAATGATGTGGCTGACGATAACACCTATGAGACTCACTATGCCGAGAAATGCCATGAAGCCAAACGGCTGGTTCATGATCAACAGGGCAATGAGTGCGCCAGCCATACCAAAGGGTACGGCGGCGAAGACCAGCAGCGGCTTGATCAGGTTTTTGAATTGGAACACCAGCGCCAGAAAAATCGCCAGAGCGGATATGCCCATCACTTTGATGAGTTCGCTGAAACCGTGCACGGTGTTGGCCTGATCACCGGAGATCTGCAGTGTGAAGCCTTCAGGGAGTTCCGATTGAAGCTTATCGAGGTCTGCCTGAGCGTCACCCATGATCTGCGATGAGATAAATCCGTCGGCGGGGTAGGCAAACACGGTGACCGTGCGGAACTGTTCAAGTCGCCGTATGCGTTCCTGTCTGAGGGTTAACTCGCTACTGGCGATGCTCATCAGTGGCAACTTTGCGTCGCTGTTCATGGAATAGACGTACAGATTGCTCAAGTCAGAAATTCTTGCACGCTGATCAAACTCCAGTTGAGCTACGATGGGAGTTTGGCGATCGCCCTCGCGCAGCACGCCCACCTGTACCCCGCTGAACGCCGCGAGCGACGACAGCGCGATATCCTGGTCATTCAAACCGGAGAGGCTCGCCTTGTCCTCGTCAATGCGCAGTTCATTGACCAAACTCGCGCCGCCCCAATCGTTACGCACCGTGCGGGCGGCAGGAGACGCCTGCAGCACGTCGACGATTTTGTTCGCGTATTCCTGTAACAGAACAATATCCTGTGCCTCTCCCTCACTGCCCGGCGTGCTGCGGCTGGACAGGCGAATGGCAACCGGGTACTGCACGGGCGTGGTCTGTAGCTGTTTGACGTCGATTGCAGCACCGCTGACGCTTTGTGACAGGCGCCGCTGCAGGCGCGGCACCAGCCCGGGTGTGAGATCCTTGTCCGTCAATCGAACGATCAGCTGTGCGTAGTTGGTTTGGTGTTGCTCTGGGTTGACGGTGAACCAGAAGCGTGGTGCGCCGCCGCCGACGGTCGTGGTGATCGATCGCAGTATTGGCTCTGTCAGACCCAGATCTTTCCGGTAGTCGGCGGTTTCCGATTCGACGATCTTTTCCACTTCCGCCGCCAGCTGGCTACTGGCCTGGATATTGGCATTGTTCTGAAGCCAGATGTCTACCGTGAAGATGTACTGTACATCCGGTGGGAAAAAGGCGTTCTTCAGCTGAGTTTTTACCGCCAGACCGGCCGCCAGCAAAAGGCATGCAATGACGAGCACCTTTTTGCGATGGTCGATGGCGTAGCTGGCCATGCGGTAGTAGACACCCGTGAATCCGCTGTTCTTGCGCTCTTCCATGGATTTCTGCTTGCCTTCAGGTTTCAGCAGCATGCTGCCGAGAAACGGTACAAAGGTCATGGACACAATCCGTGAAGATATGAGCGCAGCCGCCATGACAATGGGTAGGCTGTGCAAGAAGTCGCCCTGATTACCGGTCAACAAAAGGAAGGGCAGGTACGCGACCGTGTTGGTGATGGTGGCGAAAAGGATCGCGGTGGCCAACAGGGTAGGGCCGAGCCAGGCGGCGGTCTGGCGACTTCGCCCCTCTGCCATACTGCGCTTGATCGAATCCCCGGCGACCACGGGATCATCCACCAGCAGTCCTAGCGCGATGATCAGAGCGACGATAGAAACCTGCTGGATATCGATACCAAGTACCGAGATCACGCCGAAGGTCATCGCAAGCGTGATCGGTATTGCTACCATGAGCAGCAGGGCCGATCGCCACTCCCAAAATCCCACAAACGCAACGATCACGACCAGGATGATCGCCTCGTACAGCGCGCGCAGGAACAGGTCGATGTTCTCTCGCACCTGAGTGGGCTGATCAGAGATGCGCTGTGTAATGAGATCGTCGGGCAAACTCAGCCGTGTTTGTTCCAGCACCTCATCTACCGCGACACCCAAGTCGGCAATCTGCTCGTTGGCGTGCATCTGGATGGCAAGACCAACCGAATTGTGACGCTGCCACGCGCCGTTCTCGTCGGGAGCGAGGTAGTAGCTCAACAGCCGGGGAGGGTTTTGGTAGCCGCGTTGAATCTCCAGCAGATCCCGCAAATACACCGGCAGACCGTCGGCGGTGCGTGTGATGACCACATCCCCAATCGCCTGTTCGTTGGTAAAGTCCGCGTCGGGTGCCAACAAGACGTCGATGTCTGCTACGGGAATCATGCCGCCAGGCACAGTAGTTTCTCTGGCCGACAGAACTTCACCAATGCGAGAGGGCAGTACCCCGTAGGAGGCCAATTGTTCTTGCGAAAACGTTAGATTGATTTGCTGTGTCAACACCCCGGAGCGTAGTACTCGTGAAACCTGCGGAATGGTCTTGAAATTCGCCGAGAGCGTCTCGCTGTATTCTTCCAGCTGCCGATAGCTGTATTTGTCGCCCACGACCTGAGCCAGTTGGGTCGCCGTGGACTCGGGCGAACGCACAACGGTTGGTTCCCAGGCATCCGGAAAAAAGCGATCGGCTCCCAGTCGTTCATGCAAGAACCGATTGACGCTGGCCAGGATCTCGCCGTCGCTCGCGTCGCTGATGAAGTCCGCGCCGACGAACCCTGAACCCTGCAGGTAGCGGACATCTTGGCCGATTTTGTTCTGCTCCAGCCAGTCTTTGAGCAAACGAAACCCTGATCTGCTCACGCTGTCCGTCAGGTCCATGGGGCGCGCAACGATTAGGGAAACGCGACCCGCCGCTCCCGCTCGAACGTCTTCTATGGAGGTTGCAATGCTGTTGGCCCGTAAAGCGACCTCCGTTGGGCCGGCGCGTGGGCTGGCAACTGACAGGAGCACCGCTGCCGTGTCGCCGAATTCGCTGTTGACGGTGATAGGACCTGCGCCCTGTGGCAGTTGGTCCTCTATCGTGGACAGTTTGCGCGCAATGTCGTTGAAGGCGACGTCGCGATCTGTGCCAGGCGCCAGCTGAACCTGCACCATGGACACGCCGGAGATGGTTAACGACTTGATTGAGAAGGAACGCGAGTCCGGGGACTTCAGAAATTCGCTCTCTGCGATCTTCGCCTCAACCTGTTTGGTGATGAGCTGTTCGATTTCAACTGCCGAGTGTCCCGGCCAGGGTGTGATCACCATGGCAATGCGCACAGGGATGTTTGGATCCTTGCTCTTGGGCATGTTCTGGTAGCCGAAATAGCCCCAGAAAAGTACAAAGAACAGCAGGGCCCAGGAGACGTGTGGATTTTCAACGCAGAAGCGCGCGATGTTTCGGCGCTCGCTGAAGTCCTTGACTGTATCTTTGGTAGACAAGGCAGCGCTCCCTACTGGATGATGTTCGCCGCCTGGCCATCGCGAAGCTGGGCCATGCCTTTGACAACGATTTGCTGCCCCGGGGTCAGTCCCGATAACACGGCGACCGTGTTGCCTATCACCTGGCCGGTGCTGATGGGTTGCAGTTTGACCGTGGTCTCGTCTTGGTTGAGCTCTACGACGAAGACGGCGAAGCCGCCGCCACTCGATTCTACGATCGCTTCCAGAGGAACGCCCACCGCAGTGTTCGTTATGCCTGGAGTGGACAGTGCCAGGGCGGCGATCATGCCCGGTCGCAGCGCACCGTCCTCGTTGGCGATACTGACGGACACGTCGAACAGGTGTGTTCTGGCGTCAGCCGCGGCCGCGATCTCGGTAATCTGTCCGGTAAACGCTCTGCCCGGGACAGCCGTTGAGCGTAGATCGACCACCTGGCCGATGTCGACGAGCTCTAACAGGTGATCTGGCAATCCGAAGACCGCTTTCACGGTGCCGATCTTGGCCAGCACGAAACCCACGGTGTTACTGTGCACCAGGCTGCCGATTTCGATCTGTCGCTGTTGCACGGTAGCGGCAACCGGTGCGACCAGTTTGGTATCCTCAAGCTTGATGCGCGCCTGATCGAGACGCGCGTTGGCGCCTTTGATGGCGGCCTGAGCAGATTCATAGGCTGACTTGGCGGAGTCGTAGTCGGGTCCCGTGATGCTGTCCGTAGCGCTCAATGCCTCAGCGCGTCGAAAATCCTGGTCTGCCTTGTAGGCTTCGGCTTCTGCCTTGTCCACGTTCGCCTGCGCCGTCTCGACTTTATCTCTGTACTCTTCGCTTTCAATGCTGGCCAACACCTCGTCCTTGCTTACGGTGTCACCGGTTTGCAGCAGACGCGGCTGGTCATCCACGCCGGGTCGCGTGGCGATACTGTCGACGTAGCCGTCAGTGCGAAAGGCCAGATTCAGTGTTGTCTCTGCTTCAATCTCGGCGGAGTACGCGAGCGCGTTGGCGCCGGTCAGCGCTTCGACGCTGACCACTTTTACGGGCGGTACCACAGGCGTCGGGGCGTCCTGCCCACAACCGATGAGCAGCACCAGGGCCGTTGACAGAGTGAGCGCTAGCGCCGGTTTCATCAGTATTCCCCCATGGACCGCTGAAGTTCGGCCTGAGCTTTCCAGACCCCTAACTGGGCATGAATCATCTCGCTGTCCGCTCTTTCGAGGTCCGTCTGTGCATCCAGCACGTCCTTGAGCAGAGCACTTTGCTGACGATACTCGTTGACCAGTACCCGCAGCTTTTCCTGCGCGGCCGCCTGTGACAGCTTCGCCACCTCGACGAAGCCTGCGGCGTCGCTGGTCGCATTAAATGCCCGGCTGACGTCGATATGAATTTTTTCTTCCAGTGAGCTGGTCTGATTGCGGGCAATGCTGACCTGCGTTCGCTGACTGGCCAGTTCATTCCGCCGGCGACCCCAGTCGACAATCTCCCAACTGGCTTTTACGCCGAAGAAGGCCTCTTCCTCGGGAATGAAATCATGGTTGAACAATCGTGTATAGCTGACCAGCAGATCGACCTCGGGAATGTACTCCGCCTTCTTGAGGTCGTAGCTGAGTTCGGCACTTTTGATCTTCATGCGCGACCCCAACAGGTCCGGGCGTTGCGACATGGCGCTATCGATGGCGTTTTCGAGGGAGCCCGTGTAGAGGGTAGGTGCTGCAAGCTGCGTCACCTCAAAGGGCGTATTGACATCGCGACCCAGCAGCTGGTTCATGCGTTGTTTGCCAGTCGCGATGATGTTTTCCTGTACCTTCCTTTCCTGCTCGCGTCGGGCCTGACGGGCCTCAACATCCAGTAGTTCGTAGCGCAGCGCGATTTTTTGCTCGACGTACTGGCCAACGAGATCGGTCAGTGAACCGTAAAACAGCAGCGATTCGTCGGTGACTTTCAGATTGCTTTCGGCCTGCAGTAGTTCGAAGTACTGTCGTTTCACCAGTGCGGCGAGATCCGTTTGTACCAGTTTTACGCCCTGTTCGGCGACGGATTGCTCAACCTCACCCTGCTCAATGCCCAGTGACAGCTCGTAGAGCTGAGAGAGCGGCTGCACGACACCGGCGGAAACACGGCCCGTGTTGTCTTCAACGTCACGGATTTTGACGTCCCGGTCTGGAATGTTATTGCCCCATATACCCTGGTCGAAGGTGTAGTCTTCCTCCTCCCAGTGTTCGGAGTACGCGCCTTCCACGTCAACCTGCGGGAATCGCTGGGCTTTGAGCGCCTGGATCTCATCGGATGCCGCCTCGACCTGCAGCTGCGCGTTGACAACATGGGTGTTGTCCGCGAGGGCGATGCCCAATGCCTCATCCAGTGTCAGCACAGGGCTTTGCGCGAACGCCTGATTGGCGCAAAACAGCAACGCCAGCCGGCCAGCGGAGCGAGCCAGATGCCGGCCGACCCTGGCGAGAATCCCTATCAAGGGGTTTTGCGCACCCATTTTTCCCATATGAATTCGAAGTCCCATTCCAAACGGTGGGTCTTTTCCAACTCCTGTCGAATCTGTTTGCGTCGCCGGTGTGAACCGGGATGCCACTCGTGAAATTGTATGAGAAAGCAATCCACCTGTGGCAGTAATTGAGCCTCGGCCATTTTTTCCAGCAGCGGAAATTCGGCGCCTTCGATATTGATCTTCATGAGCTGGACCTGGCCCAGGGACAGTTCGTGCCAGGCTTTGTCGACAGCAGCAATGTCCACCTTGACCCTGGGTACGCCGGAGTGCTCGTCTCTCTCATCACACATTGAGGAGCCAAGGCCGTTGAGCGTGAAGTCTACCGATTCGTCCTGACCGCCCAATCCATAGCACAGCGGTTTCAACTTGGGGTTGTTGGCCGCCTTATCCTGCAATCGCTCAAAAGAACGTGGGTTGGGTTCGAAGGCATAGACGACCGGGTCGTAGCGATCTATGACGTGCTGTGCCCAGGTCCCGTTGAAGGCACCGACGTCCAGGACCACGCTGGTGTCGTCGATGTCAGCATCGTGCAATAGGTGAGGGTTGGAATAGGTGGCACCGATGAATTTTACGATAGCGGGTCGATAGTAGTGGAGTTCCAGTATGTTCTTGAGTGAGGGCGCAACGTCCCGATACTTGCGGCGCATGATGAGCGTGCGAGGCCAATTCAGCGCTTTTCTTACGTCATAGACGCCCAATGTAATTTCCTCGGACTGCTCAGCGGACAAACGTTGCGATGCTGCTTTTTTGAGGCATCTTATGCCCGGTGACCGGTTTTGTCGACCGATGACGATGGACAGCCCGACGAAGGCGCTAGTTTTCTTCGGGTCCCGAGGCGCTAACGGAGGCTTTTAGCGCAATTCGCGCCAGCTGGTGGGAGTCTCCGTTCAGGCAGTGCATGTCGCTGGCCACCAGGCTGCCTTCTCGCAGCAGGCGGCACAGCAACTCGGTGCTGATTTCAAGTTGAACGGTGGGTGGATGTAGCGCTTCGTTTCGCTTCACTCGCACTCGCTCCCATCAGTGCAGTAGGCGTGATCCTTGGGGGATATCGGGCAGTGTGGTGTCGGAGGGGGGCGCTGCACCGCTGGGTATCCCTTCACCACAGTGCATGAGCTCACCGACAGCGGCCATGACCGTGGATCGGTCTGCGCCATCGTGCAACATGACGTGCAGGTTTTTTATGCTGTTGTGGAGGATTTGCTGGCCCATATCGCACTGTCTCACCGCGAACAGCAGTGTCGCGAGATTGCCCGCCGTATTAGCGTACTGTCGGATGGCCGCCGACTCCGCGAGCGCGCCTGCAGCCAGCGCGATATCGGCGGCCTCCAGGGCGGAACCGGCGCTGGACAGCGCGTCGGAATAGTCGCCGGCCTGGACCTGGTCAACGGCGAGATCATGAGCTCGCAGCCAGGTGTTGACCGCCTGGTCCGGGTGACTCTTTAGCCACTGTTTGTGGCGCTGGCAAAGGAAGTACAATTTCATAATAGGTTATCCGTAGCGGCTTTGGCAAAACATTAATAGAAATGAGAATCATTTTCAACAAAATGCTCGTATTCCTGCCGATGTCCAACCGGCTGACTTAAAGTGGATTAGTGCCTGCCCCTCACGGATGAGCGGCTGCGCAGGCGCTGGAGGATCGCGGGCCGAACCAGCCCATCGCCGTGTCGGGATCACCTTGCGTGGCACGGCGCCGCAAGCTGTCGGGTCGGCGATACCCTAACCGTCTGCGTGTCCGGCGTATTCAGTGCATTAGTACCACTGCACCTCGGTTTCTGAACAAAACGATTTATAGTGGTTGTTGGAATCTGCAGCGAAGGCCGGGAGGCGCCTTGCTGTCGAGCCGATGGAAACGACGCAAATGGTCGGCGCTACCGTGGGATACACCACTGCAGATCGATCGTAAGGGGGCGCGAGTTGAGATTGCCAGCCCAGTTTGGGGCCGTCATCGTCCTGATAGCTGCGGTCACCGGCTGCCTGGTTGGGGGGTATCTGGCGCAGACTCTGTTTGCGGCCGCGTACCAGCAGGTCATCGACAACGCGCGTCTGCGCGTAGATCACCGCCCCGATCTGGCCTACTACCTGTACAAAAACGAAGAACAGGCGCTCACAATTCTATTGAGCGATCTGACCGATTCACTGCCGGTAGGGCCTGCTGCTTTGTACAACACCAGCGGTATTCAGCTCGCCTTCACCGCACGTGGCATTGACGGCGGTGACAACCTGCCGGCTCTGGAAGTGCTCCGCGGAGGGGCGTCACCCGCCGCGATGGCAGAGGGCGTTCTGCGGGGCAGCGTATTGGAATCGCAGCCGAGCTTCTGGATCGCCTGGCGCGGCGACGCGCAACGAGCAGACCTGACACTGCCGGTGGTCTCCGCGCTGAACCCAAATCGCAGTGACCTGTCAGCGGAAGACTTCTTCTCTGACGCGCTGGCGGGCTCCCGCGGTAGCGGTGGTGTTGTGATCGGTTATGTCTACTTTGGTGTGGACCTGGCAGACATCGCTGACCGTGTTTGGGCCACCGTACAGCATTTCCTGATTGTTTTTGCGGTGTGCAGTTTGCTCGGCGCGCTACTGGTTTTCGTTATCGCTCGCAAAATGACGCAGCAGCTGGCTGAACTGCGTAGCATTACGCGCCGGATTCAGGAAGACGGTGTTTCTGAGGAAATTGTTTTCGAAGGCAAGGGCGAATTCGATGAAATCGCGACCGCCTTTAACGAGCTGGTGCGAACGGTCAGTCGACGGAGTCAGGAGCTGGAGGTGGACCGAAAGCTACTGAGCATGAAGGTCGACGAGAGTGAAACCCGGCTCAACGAGCAGGGTGAGGAACTCGAGCGTGCCTCGCAGGAGATCACCGAAGCGCACGACAAACTGCATCAGATGGCGTACTACGATAGCCTGACCAAGCTGCCGAATCGCGCGCTGTTCATGGAGCAGTTTTCGCAACTGCTGCGACTTCAGGTCAGAGATGAAAAATCACTGGCGCTGTTGCTGGTTAGCGTTGATAACTTCCGCCGGGTGACCGAGTCGCTGGGCTTGGAGGCGGGCAATCGGTTGCTGGGGGAGTCCAGCTCCCGACTCACGGCCTGTATTCGCGACGCGGACATTATCGCTCGTAACGTCGACTCGAGCAGTGAAATCGAAGTCTCCAGACTGGGCGATGACGAGTTCGCCGTGGTGTTATGCCAGCTGGACGATACCGCATCCGCAGGGCAGGTGGCGGCTCGGCTCAAGCTCGCGCTGTCGGACACGGTGGCCGTGGATGGCCAGGAGATTGTGCCTCAAAGCAGCATCGGGATCGCTTGCGCACCCGGTGACGGGGCCACCAGCGAGGCGCTGGTGCGTGCGGCTTCTGCTGCCCTACACCACAGCCAGGCGGAAGGTAAGAATGCGCCGATTTACTACCACATGGATATGGATCTTGGGGATTCCGAGCGCTTTCGTTTGGAGGCTGAGCTGCGCAAAGCGTTAGTCGCCAATGAACTATCGTTGCACTATCAGCCGCAGGTCAATACCAGCGATGGCTCCATTTCGGGTGCCGAGGCGTTGCTGCGCTGGGAACATCCTGAACTTGGCCAGGTGCCACCGCACCAGTTCATTCCGATTGCTGAGGAGTGTGGCCTGATGGAGGACCTCGGAACCTGGGTGTTGCAGGAAGCCTGTCGACAGCTGCGAGAGCTCAAGGACGGCGGAGTGGAACTCGAGCGCGTAGCCGTAAACGTTTCATCGATGGAGTTCGGCGCCAGCTTTGTCGAGCGCGTAAAACAGTCCATGGCGACCCATGGGATTCACGGGGGCCAGCTCGAGCTGGGTTTATCGCAGGGCATTCTGCTCGATCAGCGAGCTGATGTGCATCAGTGCCTGCGCGAACTCAGTGAATTGGGCGTCTATTTGTCGGTTGACGACTTCGGCGCGGGTGCGGTGCCGCTGGGCTACCTGACCCAGCAGCCTCTGGACGAGTTAAAAATTGATCGCAGCCTGGTGCGGGAATGCCATCGTTCAACGACGCACGGACGCTTGATCAAGGCGATCATTGCAATGGCCGATAATCTCGACATACGGCTGTTGGCCGAGGGGGTGGAATCTGAACAGGAGTTCAGATTCCTGATGGCGAATGGCGTGCGCAGCATGCAGGGCTACCTGTTCAGCAAACCCGTGCCCGTCAGCGAACTGGTCGAGCAGCTGAAAGTGCCCTGGTACTACATGTCATTCATACAGCGCCTCTCGCCCAACGATTGACACTGAATGGGGTGCGGCTACGGTCACTGCGCTCCGATCGTTCTTGTTTTGAACAGGCTCAGGTTGAGCTGTTGAGAGATGTACTCAATGGCCTCCAGAGACCGCACGCTGTTACCCGCTTCATTGAGTCTCGGCGAGAATCCGACGATCGCCATTTTGCCCGGGACCACGGCGACAATACCGCCACCGACACCGGTTTTTGCCGGCAGGCCGGCATCATAGGCCCAGATTCCGACCTCATCGTAGAATCCGGCCATCATCATGATGGCCAGTAGCTCGTCCACATAGCTGCTGTCGAGCATGGCCTTGCCAGTCAAAGGGTTGGTGCCGCCGTTGGCCAGTGTTGCGCCCATCATGGCGAGCTGTTTTGCATTGACGCCGATGGAACTCTGTTTGGTGTAAACGTCCAGCGCTTCTTCGGGGTTGCTGTACAGGCGGCCGTAGTTGTACAGCAAGTTGGCGATTGCCCGGTTGCGGTAGTTGGTTTCCGCCTCCGAGACGTACACTTCTTCTATGAGCTCCAGTTTTTCTCCGGCGAAGTCGCTGAAGCCATCCAGTACCATGTTCCAACGATCATTGGCGTCTTTTGCCGGTAGCAGGCTGACGGACGCGATTGCGCCGGCGTTGACCAACGGATTGATCGAGCGCTTGCTGTTGAGCTCAATGGCAATGATCGAGTTGAATGGCATGCCCGTCGGTTCCACGCCTATTTTGTCTCGGAGTGTTCCCAAACCGACCTTCTGCATGACCAGTGCGGCTGTGAACGGTTTCGCTACCGACTGAATAGAGAACGAGTGATCAACGTCTCCCGCGCTGTACAACTTGCCATCCTTAGTGGCGATGACGACACCGAACAGGCTGGAATCGACCTTGTCCAGGACGGGTATGTAATTGGCGTTGGCACCCTCATTGTTGCCCTTAAACTTGGCGTGCGCATCCTCGACCAGCTTTTGATAATCAATTTGTTCAGCGGCATGGCTGTAAGTCGCGAACGCGATACAAAGACAGGCGATGGTGAACAGGCTTGCCAGGCTTTTAGTGGGTTGGGTTGAACTGCTTCCTTTCATGTTTGAACTCCTCGTGTACCCGATGGGTCGGACATTATTTTGAGTCTTTAGAAAGTAGCACAGCGCCCGTATTTGCCAAGTGGCGCACGTTCGTGCAATGCAGCTCTTTGACGTAAGCGGTGGGCTGATCTATACCCGAAGGGGAATTGTGTTTATTGGGACCCGGCTTGTCATGCGCTCACTTACTGTAACGTATCCAGCGGTAACGCTCGCTGCATTGCTCACATTTTGTTCGTCTGCAGCGACAGCCTCCGCCGCTGAACAAGCGATTCTGGATCGGCTGAATGCTCTGGAAGCGAAACAGCAACAGCTCGAATCTGCGCTCGCGCAGCGTGATCAACGCATTCGCGAGCTCGAAGAGCGCCTGCAACTGGATGCCAAGGTGCTGGAATCGACGCCTGTGGCGCCTGGTCAGGCATCGCCGGGCGCTGTGCAGACTGTCGAAGTGGCGGTCGTGGAAGAGATGGATCTGGACCCCTACTACGGTGTGCTGCAACCCAACGGGCGTGGCTTTCGTATTGCCGATACGCCCAATGGAACGCTCAACTTCGGGGCCTGGACCTATGTGCGGTATCTCAACCAGAAGGGCCTCGATCGGACCTATACCGACAGCTTTGGTCGAGAGTTTGACATCGATCGTCGCAACGATGTGCAGTTGAACAAAGTGAACCTGACCTTCAGTGGTTGGGTCTATGACCCGGATTTCCGCTACGTGTTGTATACCTGGACGTCGAACACCAGCCAGGGTGAAAGTGCCCAGGTAGTGGTGGCGGGCAACCTGAGGTATCGCATTAATAAAGCACTAGACCTTGGCTTTGGTATCGATGCGTTACCTGGAACCCGCACCACGAGTGGCACCTTTCCGTACTGGAATCGTGTCGATTCGCGAACCATGGCAGATCAATACTTCACGCCGAGCTACACCAGCGGTGTCTGGGCGTCGGGCATGTTGACGGACGATCTCAGGTACAAATTCATGGTGGGCAATAACCTGTCGCAGCTCGGTGTCAACGCGGCGCGACTGGATGGCGAACTGGGCACATTCTCTGGGCGATTGGAATGGATGCCGACCACGGGGGAGTTTGGCCTTGGCAGGGGCTATGGCGACTTTGAGATGCACCGCGAGGTGGCCACCAGCTTTGGTCTGTCGGCCACCTACAGCGATGAGGATCGACAGAGCCAGCCGGGCACCGAGGATATCAACAACAGTCAGATTCGGCTGTCTGATGGCACGCTGCTGTTCAGTCAGGACGCCTTCGATACGGATGGCGACGTGCTGTCCGCCCACTATCAAATGGTTTCCGCCGATGCAGGCATGAAATATGAAGGGTTTTCACTGCTCGGCGAGTACTACTGGCGCTGGGTCAATGACTTCAATGTGCAGGGTGACGTGCCGGTGGATAATCTCTTCGATCACGGATTCCAAGTACAGTCGGGTTATATGATAGTGCCGAAGACCTGGCAAGTGTACGGCGCGGCTTCGAAGATATTTGGCGAGTTCGGCAACCCCTGGGATCTGGCCCTGGGTGCCAATTGGTTCCCCACCCACAAGCGCCTGTTGCGCGTCAATGGTGAACTCTTGT
This sequence comes from Pseudomonadota bacterium, assembly GCA_039190425.1. Taxonomy (GTDB): domain Bacteria; phylum Pseudomonadota; class Gammaproteobacteria; order Pseudomonadales; family Halieaceae; genus Marimicrobium. Next base: position 27,613 of record JBCCYE010000037.1, read on the forward strand.
ACATGAAAGACTCCGCCATTGGCTACTCCAGCATCCCCTATCAGGTGGGTGGCGATGGTCTGGTTTTCATGTCCAATCTAGAGATGAAGTTTTGATGCGGCTGATTCATCCGCCGCCAAAGGTCCCTCGGACAGCGACCCAGCCTGATCGGGTAGCGCGTCTGTGGATCGAACACAAGTTATCTTTGGAGTCCAAGGGTAATTATTACAAAAAAGTGTCTTAGTCGCGCTGGCTAAAAAGACTATAGTACCGGCATCAGGCGTTAGATTTCCGTCTGCATAAGTGCACACAGGACGTGCTGAACCATAAACATATAGGTAGGTGTGCCCCCATGAAACGCGCAAGCTTGACGAATGTTCCTTTTTCCCTCACTCCCCTGGCGGCGGTCTTTGCCGGCCTTGCCATAGCCAGTACGGGCGTGCAGGCCCAGAACGAATCCCCCCGACCGGGCTCCTCATCGGCGCTGCTTGAAGAAGTCGTGGTGACGGCCCGAAAACGTGAGGAGGGCGCCCAGGAAGTGCCCCTGTCGGTGAGTGCCTACAACGCGGAGCAGATCGACGCGCTGAAGGTGCGTGACCTGTTCAGCCTGTCAACGGGCATGCCGAACGTGGTCCTGGACGATGTGGGCACCACTCGCGGTACTGCCAACTTCTCGATTCGCGGTCTGGGCATCAACAGCTCGATTCCCGGCATCGACCCGACCGTGGCGGTGTTCGTCAACGGCGTCTATCTTGGCAACAACGTCGGGGTGATCTTCGATACCTTTGACCTCGCCAGCATCGAGGTACTGCGTGGCCCGCAGGGCATTCTGTTTGGCCGTAATGTGACCGGCGGCGCGGTGTTGATGAACTACAACAAGCCCAGCGACGAATTCGAAGCGACCGCTAAAGTGGCTGCCGATATGGCCGATGAGGGCGGTATCAACTCCTACTACATGGGCATGGTCAACACGCCGATTACCGATGATCTGGCGGGTCGCGTGGTGTTGTACTACAACGACGACGAAGGTTGGCTGGAGAATGAATTCGACGGCAACGACGTAGGCGCTGCCGAGCAGTTCTTCGTCCGCCCATCGATACAGTGGGATCCGACGGATCGACTGAACATCGTCGCATTCTACGAATACACCGATATCGAAGGTGACGGGCCGGTTGCCCAGAGTCACCGTAATGGCAGTGGCGTTGATCCCGCTCAGTTCGAGCCCAATGGCTTTAACATTCCCAAGCGCGACAGCTTTGACGTTGCATACGACGAAGTGGGTTCGCAGAACCAGGAGAACAACGCGTTCACACTGGAATTGAACTACGACGTCGACTTCGGTGACGGCACCATTACCAACATCTTTGGCTGGCGCGATGGAGAGGGCGACTCGCTCGCTGACATCGATGGCCAACCGGTGTGGCTGTTCCACGCGCCCGCACGCCTTGAAACCGAACAGTATAGCAATGAGCTGCGCTATAACGGCCTGTTCGCAGATCGGGCCAATGTGACAGCGGGCTTGTACTATTTTACCAACGATATCAAGTACAACGAAGGTCGCGAGTTGGGTGGTATCATCTTCAACAATGAGGTGCCCTTTGCCACCTTCGACGGTGGTGGCATCCTGGACGTTGAGACTTTCGGTATCTTCTCGGCCGTGGATTACGATCTGACCGACACCTGGACTTTGAACCTGGGTCTGCGCTGGTCTTACGAGGAGAAAGACGCCAAGGTAGCCACGCTGCCACCCAGTCAGAACCAGCCCTGTAGCGTCATTGACGGCACCTGTAACATCGATTTTGAAGACAGCGATAGCTGGAGTAACTTCTCTCCGAAGGTCGGTGCCACCTACAACCTGTCTGACGATGCCCGTATCTACGCAGCCTGGACGCGTGGTTTCCGCTCAGGTGGCTACAACCTGCGTAACACGTCCACAGATCCTGACGATTCACCAGGACCTTTCGACGAAGAAGAAGTAAACAACTTTGAGATCGGCTACAAGTCGACCTTCGAACGCGGCAAGTTGAATGCGGCGGTGTTCTACAACTTCGTTGATGACATGCAGCGGGAAATTCAGAAGCCCGGCCCCATTGGTGTCATCCAGCTTATCCAGAACACGGCGGATGCTGAAATCTTTGGTGTTGAAGTGGATGGTACCTTTGCAATTACCGAAAGTCTGATCGCGTTCGCTTCTGTGGGTTACATTGACGCCGAGTACACCGACATCAAAGTCGATATCTCCGGCAATGGTAATCTGGACGATGACAAGGGCCTGGACCTTCCCAGAGCACCCGAGTGGACGTACAGCCTGGGCCTCAATCATGAGCTGGACATCGGCGACTGGGGCTACCTGAGCTCTCGCATCAGCTACGCCTATCGAGACGAAACGGCGTTCACGGACGACAACCTGGGCTTCATTCTGGAACAGGAGATTGTTGACGCCGGTCTGGATTTCTACTCCAACAGTGGCAACTGGGTATTCTCTGTCTATGCCAAGAACCTGTTGGACGAGGTCAAGCACGGAGGCGATACGCAGCTGCCGGATGATCTTGCGGACGCTGTGCCCTGGGGTGGTACGTTCTCACCGCTCTCCAAAGGTCGCCACTACGGCCTGGAAGTGACCTACAACTTCTTCTGATCGGCACCGCAACTAACTCAGGCGGCGTGAAGGTGACTTCGCGCCGCTTTTTTTGTCGTTGGGTGCTGCCTATCCGTAGTACTGTTGCAGGTCCGCTTCATCCCGCTGGCCGGGCGGCAGAAAGCGCTCCGCGTAACGCAGGTACACGCCCTCGCGAAGGAACAGTTCAAAGCAGTCCCGGTCGATGTGCCTGTCGAGCACCATTTGGTGCATGATCTTGAGGGCTTCACTCAGAGGCTTGGCTTTCTTGTAGGGCCTGTCCGATGCGGTCAGGGCCTCAAAAATATCGGCGATGGCCAGAATGCGTTCAGGAATACTGAGCTGCTCCCCCTTTAGGCGTCTCGGATAGCCGCTGCCTCGCAGGGTCTCGTGGTGGGTTGAGGCATAGCGCGGCACTCTGGCCAGCTCCTGGGGAAAGGGCAGGTTCTCCAGCATCTTGATGGTCCCGATCATATGCTCGTTGATGCGGAAACGGTCTTCACGGGTGAGGGTACCGCGGGATACAGAGAGGTTGTAGATTTCCCCCAGATTGCTCTGATACTCGGGGATGTCCATATCGATCCCCAGACCAGGCGGATAGTCCGTCGAGCGCGTGCGTGCAATGACGTGCTCCGGTTTATCGCCCAGCAGCCGCTCGACGGCGGGCAGGTGTGCCTCTTCGGCAGTGAAACGCAGTTCCTCCACCGGAGACAGTCCCAGACGATCGCTGAAATTGCGCTGCCAGGTACGTTCGGCGATGTTCTGCAGGCGGTCCAGACTGGCTTCGTCCAGTGATTCGCCGCCCACGTTGAGTTGTGCAACAAAGGCAAAATCGTCGCTGAGCAACGCCCGCTCACGCTCCAGTGCATCGCGCAGCTCCGGTTCTCGCGCAGGCGCATCGTGGACGCTGCGCCAGAACGCAATCTCCGCGTCCCGCCACAGTACTTCAAATCGCATCCGAACCTCGTGGATGCGATTGTAGATGGTTTCCAGTTTGCTGCCCTTGTCGACAATATGTTCGGGGGTCGTGATTTTGCCGCAGTCGTGCAACCAGGCGGCGATGCGGAACTCACGCCACTCGTCCTCGGTCGCCAGTTGGAAATTCGCGAAAGCGGGGTCTTCGCTTTCCGATGCGGCGTGCGCCAACATGAAGGCCAATTCCGGAACTCGGCGACAATGCCCTCCTGTATAGGCGGATTTATCATCGATCGCTTCGGCGATGACTTCGATGATCGCGTCCATGAGCGCGCGCTGTTCACGCTCATGCCGCTGAATAGCGCCCACCATGCTGACCATGGAGTCGGACAGTTCATCCAGCTCTTTGACGTGGGAGTTGACGCGCGCCACTCGCTCATACTCCCGTCGTCTGACCTTGTCGTTCTCTGCCGCCAGCTGTTTGACGGGGCGCACAATCGGGTTGGCGAAAAACCAGGACAGTGGCAGCAGCAACAGCAGGACCGCGCAGGTGATCAGGATCGACAGGCGGACCTTGTGCAGAAAGGGTTCCACAACGGTTCTGCGCGGTGACAAAATGCCCATGAAGAGGCTGTCATTGCCCGGGCCGACGGGCGCCGCGTAGGCAAAATGCGTCTCGCCGTTGAGCTGTGTCTCGACAATGTGTCCTTGCAGCGAGGTGTCCGCCGCAATATCCACCAGGGTTTCGCTGGGTACCGTGCTGGTGCCCGACTGATCCAGGTCCAACTCGAAGCTGAACCAGCGCCGTTCGAGAGCTTCATGCTGTTCAGGCCCGATCGCGGCAATGGCTCTGTCCAGCAGAACGCGCAGCTCAGGCTGGTTGGTGTGTACCAGCACGTGCAGCGCGTCGGGTACAGGTCCACCCAGCCCGACGCCGCTTAGAAATTGCAGATCGCCCAGAAAGTGTTTGCCCGCGACGTAACGCAGCACCACTTCGTTGTCCAGTGCTGCCGCCGCCTCACCGGCCAGAACTTTTTGCAGGGCGTGCAGTGTCGACTGTGCGCCAATCAGCTGCAGCTCCGGATAGCGCTCGCGCACCAGTTTGGTGATCGACCAACCGTCTGGTATCACCAGGGTTTCACCCACCAGGTCGGCCAGATCGGAGACCGGAGGGCGGCCCTGCTGCATGACAAGGGCAAACGGCAGGTGCAGAAAACTGTTGCCGGCCAGACCCATGGCCAGATTGTCCTCTGTGGGAATCACCGGCTGCAGTAGATCCAAGTCGCCGTTCTGGAACAGGTCACGTAACTGCGGCCAGTCGTAGCCGTTCACGAACTCGAGGCGCAGGCCCGTCATGCGAGCAATCAAGCGCATCAAATCGACCGAGTAGCCGCTGGGTCGCCCGGACTGGGCGTAGTCGATGGGCGGCCAGTCCAGCTCATTGGAAACTTTCAGAGGCGCGAGCGAGGCGACAAAGCGGGACTCTTTCCCACTCAGTGCGAACTCCGGCAGCGGAATGGCCAGGTCCTGGTCGTGTGACTCGTGGCTGGACGCAATGATATCGCCGCTGACGTTGTACAAAAATACTTCGCCGTGGCCGGCGATGCGGTGGGCGCGCAGGAAATTCGATGCGGTATCCAGCGTGATATCGATGCCAACCACAACATCGCTGTCACCGAGGCGTTTGGATACGGTTCTGCCTGGAGTACCCAATTGCGAGAAAATGTAAGGAGGTGTGAACTCAGCCTCGCCGCTCGCCATGGCGGCGGTATACCAGGGGCGGCTGCTGACGTCGAAGTTGGTGGGTTCGGCCCGCGAGAAGCGCAGCTGCAGCTGGTCATCCAGATAGTGGAATCGTCGCTGGACAATGCCCGCCTCTTCAGACACTTCCAGCACCACCCAGCGGTCGGTGGGCAGGGCGCGCAGAATGCGACGCGCCCGTTCACTGGTATCGAGATTGATCACCTCAAAAAACTCGTTGTCTGCAGAGCCAAGATACACGCCATAGAACAGCGGGTTCTGGCGCAACACGTCGACAAATATGGCCTGAATTTCCGTGCGCTGTTCAGCGTCGCGCAGAATCGGATTATCGGCCAGCAGGTCAATGATGTTGGCGTTGATCCGTCCCATGTTACGCAGTTCGGTGGCGACCCCCGCGGAGGCGGTGGTGTACAGGGTCGCGGCAGTGGCTTTGGCCATACTCTGACCGAAGTAGTACTGCAGGCTGGTCGCCAGGGTGACGGTGACGATGGTGGCGATCACGAAGACCGAGACGAGCGTGAGGCGGATGGTGGTGCGCACGTTGCCCAGTGGTGATGCCATGTAGATCCTCGACGGCCCGGTCAGCTTCCTATCAGACAGCATAGCAGCTGAGATTGGCACGGCGGCCAGGGGGTATTGGCCCACAAAATCCAGACCGATAATCATTCAGGCTAAAGATCATCAGGCCAAAAAAAACCGCGGCAAGGGCCGCGGTGTGTGAGAACGCTGTGTGGACTCGGGCCCTGGACCCGGAACCAGGCCGCCACCTGGGCCTGGGTCTGGGGTCACCGGAATCGGTTGACAAGGAATTCTGAACGAATCCGGATTTCCATTGGGCCCAGAGAAACCAATGGTGACGGACCCTTGTTCCGGATCGTCGGGAATGGGATTGGGCGCCTTGACAGTCAGCGGAATGTCAACAGCGCCAGTGAAGGGTTCGTTCGGGACGCTGAATGCACTGTCCACGTCGAGTTCGCAGTCACCTTCAGTAGCCAACGAGATTGCTGATCCTGCTTCAGGCGGGTTGTTCCACAGGTCTGACACATAGATGGTATAGTTTGTGCCGAACTGCAGCGTATCTCCTGCCCCGACTATGACCGTCCGTTCTGTACGGTCGTTTACTACAACAAAGTAAAATGTATCCCCTGCCAAAGCAATGTTCGTC
>JBCCYE010000038.1:0-34044 GCA_039190425.1 Pseudomonadota bacterium
GCACGAATACAAACCCGGAGACAATAGCGACGGTAAGCAGGCTGACCCCTACCCACAGCAGTTCAAACAGCATGCTCTCCATTAGCTGAAGCGGTGGCAGTATCCGGACGATACCGCCCGTATTGTGCTGACGCAGCTGGCTGTCCTGCAGCCAGAGTACCGCCGACTGGGCCGCCGCCAATGTCAGCACCGCGTAGGCCAGGATAGAGCTGCCCACGTGCAGCAACAAACCAGCCGACATTGAGGGCTGTGTGCCGCCGGTTTCTGGCGCAAAGCTGGATATCAGTACCGACAGAGCGGCGAGCGGAAAAAGAACCACCAGCAAGTTTTGCAGGGGACGACGCGCCAGAGAAGCCACGCAGGCAACGTTGATGAATAAGAAAATCACCGCTGATATCTTGAAGAACCCCAGGCTGATGCCCTGCTCGCTGACCACGATGTTCCAGGCGAGGTAGGCGTGCAGCGCCATCGCGGTCAGGCCCAGCGTTAAAGCGCTGGCGCCGATGCGTTGATCTCCCTGGGAGATGCTCCACAACTGACGTCCGCTGGCGGCCAGGTAAAGGAGGGCGCACAGGGGAGCGAGAAGGACGGAGGACATGGTTTGGGGCGCACGCTCCGGTGTCGTATACTCCCTCCTTTGTACCGACTTGTCCCAGCCTTGGCAATAGTGTCGGCAGGTTGAAACGGTACGGGTGGAAGCTGTATCCCAGCGCAGCTGCCCGCAACCAGTAAGGGAACACATAATCCATGTTTCAGAGCTTGAGTGATCGCCTGTCGGCGAGTTTGCGCAGCGTTACGGGCAAAGCGCGCCTGTCGGAAGACAATATCCAGGATACGCTGCGCGAGGTGCGCATGGCTCTGCTAGAGGCCGATGTGGCGCTTCCGGTTGTCAAGGACTTCATCGAAGCCGTAAAGCAGCGCGCCCTGGGGCAGGAAGTGATGAAGAGCCTGAGCCCAGGCCAGGCGTTCTTGAAGATTGTTCAGGCGGAACTGGAAGCGGTCATGGGCAGCGCCAATGAGGCGCTGAACCTTGCCAGCGCCCCGCCGGCGGTAATTCTCATGGCTGGCCTGCAGGGTGCGGGTAAAACGACCACGGTTGCCAAGCTGGCGAAGCTGCTGCGCGAGCGGGACAAAAAGAAAGTCACCGTCGTCAGTGCTGACGTATATCGCCCCGCAGCCATTAAACAGCTTGAGACGTTGGCCGGCGAAGTGGAAGCGGACTTCTTTCCCAGTGATGTGAATCAAAAGCCTGACGCGATTGTGCGCGCGGCGGTCGAGCATGCCAAGATTCAGTTCAGCGACGTGCTCATCGTTGATACCGCCGGGCGACTGGCCGTAGACGAAGACATGATGGCGGAAATCACGGCTCTGCACGCCGCTGTCAAACCGGTGGAAACCCTGTTTGTCGTTGATGCCATGACCGGGCAGGACGCAGCCAATACCGCCAAGGCATTTGGGGCTGCGCTGCCGCTGACCGGGGTGGTGCTGACAAAGGTGGATGCCGACACCCGCGGCGGCGCCGCGCTGTCCGTGCGAGCCGTGACCGGCAAACCCATCAAATTCCTCGGCGTGGGCGAAAAGACCGCAGCGCTGGACCCCTTTCACCCAGACCGACTGGCGTCGCGCATTTTGGGTATGGGCGATGTCATGTCGCTCATCGAAGAGGCCGAGCAGAAGGTCGACAAACAGAAGGCACAAAAACTTGCCCGCAAGGTAAAAAAGGGGCAGAAATTTGACTTGGAAGATTTCCGCGACCAGCTGCAGCAGATGAGCAACATGGGCGGCATAACCAACATGCTCGACAAACTGCCTGGCATGGGCAACATGGCGCAGATGGCGGAACAAAATCTGGATGCCAAAATGTTCGCCCGTATGGAGGCGATGATCAACTCAATGACACCGAGAGAACGCCGCAATCCTGAGTTGATTCAGGGGTCACGCAAACGGCGCATTACCCAGGGGTCTGGCACCCAGGTTCAGGATCTCAACCGCCTGCTCAAGCAGCACAAGCAGATGCAGAAAATGATGAAAAAGATGAAAGGCGGTGGAATGGCCAAGATGATGCGGGGTCTTGGCGGCATGATGCCCCCCGGCGGCGGCATGGGTGGCCCTGGTGGGGGCATGCCGTTTCGCTAGAAGAGGCCTGTAGCCTCTTTCCAGGCGCACCTGTCGGCCCCCCCTCGGCCGGCTCCCAACCCTCGGATTTCCTTGATAAAAATCTCCCCCCCAGGGGTTTAAAGTCGCAGCGAGATTCCGTATGATACGCGACCTTTGGCGGCCCGAGCCGGCTTTTGCCGTGGGCGCGCTTGGCCGCGCTACGACAATAACCCGTTTTTTCAGGAACTTAGAGAATATGGTCACGATTCGATTGGCACGAGGCGGCTCCAAAAAGCGGCCCTTTTATCATTTGACGGTGACGGATAGCCGAAAATCCCGCAACGGTCGTTTTATCGAGCGAGTGGGCTTCTTCAATCCCCGCGCTCGAGGGCAGGAAGAGCGCCTGCGTGTTGACGGTGATCGAATAGCGTACTGGCAGGGCCAGGGAGCGCAGCTGTCCGAGCGTGTTGCCAAGTTGGTTAGTGAGGCAGCGGCCGCAGCCTGATCGGGCTCAGCGCCGGGTTCGGCGGGCTTATCCTGTGGCGGACCGGAAGCCCGAAGCGCTGCTGGTGATTGGCAGGATCACCGGCTGCTACGGGCTCAAGGGTTGGGTGCGAATCCACTCTTACACAGAGCCGGCGGACAATTTTCTGAAGTTCGGTGGTTGGCACATCCAGCGAGGTGGCCAGTACCAACCGGTCGAATTTGACACGGGTAAGTATCAGGGCAAAGGATTGGTAGCGCACATGGTCGGCGTTGACGACCGGACAACAGCGGAGTCGTTCAAGGGGCTTGAAGTGGCCGCGCCGGAAGCGGTGTTGCCAGAACTGGAAGAAGGTGAATATTACTGGCGCCAGCTGGAAAGTTTGCAAGTCTGGGCAGTAGAAGACGATCGAGAGATTCTGCTGGGCAGAGTGTCCTACCTGCTCGAGACGGGCGCCAACGATGTGCTGGTGGTTGCGCCTTGCACAGGCAGTCTGGACGAACGAGAGCGACTCATTCCCTACCTGCCGGGAGACAGTGTCGTCAACGTGGATTTGAAGTCGGATCGGATTCTGGTGAACTGGTTTATCGACGAGCGCTGATGGCCCAACGGTCCCGCCAGGGAGGCGGCTGAAATATGCAGATCGCCGTGGTAAGTCTGTTCCCTGAGATGTTTGCGGCGATTACAGACTACGGCGTAACAGGCAGAGCGGTGCGACAGGGTTTGCTGAGTATCAGTTACAGCAACCCGAGAGACTTTGCCACTGACGTGCATAAGACCGTGGACGACCGCCCGTACGGCGGCGGTCCAGGAATGTTGATGAAGACCGAGCCGTTGCGGCAGGCCATCGATACAGCGCGACAGCGGGTGGGCCACCAGGCAAAGGTGATCTACCTTTCCCCCCAGGGGCGGCGCTTCGACCAGGGCCTTTGTGTGGAGTTGGCGGCGCTGGACAGCATGATTCTGGTCGCCGGGCGTTACGAAGGGGTGGATGAGCGTCTGATCGCTGCGGAAGTGGACGACGAAGTGTCCATCGGTGATTACGTCACCAGTGGCGGAGAGCTGCCGGCCATGGTGGTTGTGGATGCGCTGGTGCGACAACTGCCCGGTGCCTTGGGGCACGAGGACTCTGCACAAGAGGATTCGTTTGCCGGAGGGCTGTTGGACTGCCCGCACTATACGCGGCCGGAGGCGTGGCAGGGGCGCGAGGTGCCGCGGGTGTTGCTGTCGGGCAACCACGAAGAGATAAGACGCTGGCGACTGGAACAAGCGCTGGCGAGGACGCAGCAGAGGCGTCCGGATTTGCTGGCGAAGCGGACGCTGTCGGCAGAGGAAAGCGAATTGCTGGCGCGGTTGTCCGGCCAGGACGAAGAATGACCAGCTGTGAAGCTGCAGACACATTAACAGGAGCACATGATGAGCACGAACAAGATTATTTCCCAGCTCGATGCAGAGCAGATGGAGAAATCCATTCCTGAATTTGGCCCCGGCGATACGCTGGTGGTGCAGGTAAAAGTGAAGGAAGGCTCGCGCGAACGGCTGCAGGCGTTCGAGGGCGTGTGCATTGGCAAGCGCAACCGCGGCCTGAATTCGGCGTTCACCGTGCGCAAAATCTCTCATGGCGTGGGTGTAGAGCGGACCTTTCAGACCTACAGTCCGCTGGTCGATAGCATCACGGTCAAGCGTCGTGGCGATGTTCGGCAGGCGAAGCTGTACTATTTGCGCGAGCGCAGTGGTCGCGCGGCGAGGATCAAGGAAAAGCTGTAGTTGCGGCTCGCAGGGCCGCTTTGAACGGTGCAGAAGGCGGCTTGTGCCGCCTTTTTTGTGCCACACTGCCGATCAAAAACTCGGATTTTGTACTCTCTGAGGCCGGTCGTGCTACCGTACGCACATGGCTGAGCAGGCGAGTGTGCATCCGGATATAGAACGCTACATCGACGCGATGTGGATGGAGAAGGGTCTCAGTGACAACACCCTGTCATCCTACCGCAGGGATCTTCGCCAGTTTCACGATTGGCTGCAAGGCAGTGACGGCAGCGCGATCACAGGTGCAACGCGAGCCTCGCTGCAACAGTATCTGGGCGTTCGCATGCAGCAAGGTCAATCACCCCGTTCAAGTGCCCGGTTTTTATCCTGCGCGCGGGGCTTTTATCACTATCTATTGCGAGAGGGGCGCATTGACGCGGATCCGACGCTGGATGTCGACAGTCCACGCCTTGGTCGTCCATTGCCGAAGGCACTGTCTGAGCGGGACGTGGATGCACTTCTGAGGGCGCCTGATCTGGAGCATGCTCTGGAGTTTCGCGATCGCACGATGCTCGAACTGCTGTACGCTTGTGGACTTCGCGTCAGCGAGCTGACGGGCCTGCAGCTCTCCCAGGTCAGTCTGAATCAGGGGGTGGTTCGTGTGTTCGGCAAAGGCAGTAAAGAGCGGTTGGTGCCGATGGGTGAAGAGGCTCTCATGTGGCTACAGCGCTACCTGGCGGGACCGCGAGGCGAGCTGTTGGGCAATGCCGCATCGGAGATCGTCTTCCCCAGTCGTCGCGGCCGGCAGATGACTCGTCAGACCTTCTGGTATCGTATTAAAATCTACGCGCAGCGCGCCGGTATCAAGCAGAATCTGTCGCCGCACACGTTGCGCCACGCGTTCGCAACCCACCTGTTGAATCACGGTGCTGATCTGCGCGTCGTCCAGCTGCTGCTCGGCCACAGCGATCTGACGACCACCCAGATTTACACCCATGTGGCGAAGCGGCGGATGCAGGAGCTTCATGCTCAGCATCACCCAAGGGGTTAAGGAACTTAATGAGATCGTGTGGCTCCAAGCTGCTGATGCGCACGAAACACAGACAAACTGGCGTGGGACGACGCAGGGCCTGACGGAGCCAGGCCGGACAACAATAGAGGACCGTACATGATTTTCCGAATCTTCAAACCTGTAGCAGTGATCCTGACTCTGGCGATGGCGCACTACGCAATGGCCGAGCCCGCGAATAAAGCGGTTACGGAGAGGCTGAAAGAGAAGCTGCGCAATCCCGCCATGGGTCTTGAGGTGGACAGCGTTTCCACCAGCGAATTGCCTGGCCTGTTCGCGGTGCAGTTCGTAAATGGGCCGATGGTGTATGCCACGGAACAGGGAGATTACTTTCTGCTGGGCGATCTCTACAACGTCGCGCCTGAGGGGTTTGTGAACCTCACCGAGCAGAGTCGCGATGCACAGCGACTGGAAGCGCTGGCGGCGATCTCCACCGACGACATGATTGTTTTTTCCCCTGAGGGTGAACCCAGAGGCCACATCACCGTCTTTACCGACATTACCTGTTTCTACTGTCAGAAGCTGCATCTGGAGGTTCCAGAACTGAACGCTGCGGGTGTGGAGGTGCGTTATCTGGCCTACCCCAGGGCGGGGGTTAACTCCGACGGTTATCGCATGCTGGCCACCGCCTGGTGCGCCGACAACCCGAACGATACGCTGACCAAACTGAAGGCAAAAGAAAGCCTCCCGGTTAAGGTCTGCCAGGAGAACCCGGTCGCCGCCCAGTTTGAGCTGGGCCAGAAGCTCGGCGTGCGTGGCACTCCGGCCATCATAACCCAGGACGGTCAGATGGTTCCCGGCTACAAGGAGGCCGACGCGCTGCTGGCGGATATGGGTCTGAAATAGCGGGCCCGGTCTGCAACGGCCAAAAAGAGTCAATACTGCCGTACAGCGCGGCCTCGCGTTGACACTTTAGGACCGACTCAGTACTGTTTGCCCCTTTTTTACAGAGTGGCACCGGTCAGCCGTCGCCTGGGATTCAGTACCGTGGACGATCAGTTTCAGCGCATTCAGCGCCTACCTCCCTATGTGTTCAACATCATTGGCGAGTTGAAGCAAAAGGCGCGAGCGGCGGGCGAGGACGTCATTGATTTTGGTATGGGGAATCCCGACCAGGCGACCCCTGCCCACATCGTTGACAAATTGGTAGAGACGGCCCAGCGCGGCGACACTCATCGCTATTCACAGTCAAAGGGCATACCTCGTTTGCGCAAGGCGATCTGCGACTGGTATCAGCGACGCTATGATGTCGCATTGGACCCTGACAGCGAAGCGATCGTGACACTCGGTTCCAAGGAAGGGCTGGCCCATCTTGCACTGGCCACCACGGGCCCGGGTGACGCCGTACTCGTGCCCAACCCGTCTTATCCGATTCATCCCTATGGCTTCGTAATTTCAGGTGCCGACATTCGTCATGTGCCGATGGCCGCTAATGAAGACGCGTTTTTTCACGAGCTGGAAAAAGCCATCGCCAACACCTGGCCGCGGCCCAAGATGCTGGTGCTCAATTTCCCTTCCAACCCGACCGCTCAGTGTGTGGACCTGGCGTTCTATGAGCGTGTTATCGCCACGGCTCGGGAGCACTCTATCTGGGTCATTCAGGATCTGGCTTATGCAGATCTATGCTACGACGGCTATCAGGCACCGTCGATTCTGCAGGTCCCGGGTGCCCGCGACGTAGCCGTCGAATTTTTCAGCATGTCCAAGAGCTACAATATGCCGGGTTGGCGCGTGGGTTTTTGCTGCGGCAACCGCTCCCTGGTCGGCGCGCTCGCACGCATAAAATCCTACCTGGACTACGGCATGTTCACGCCCATTCAGGTGGCGGCTATCGCAGCGCTCGAGGGTGATCAACACTGCGTCCAGGAGATCACAGCAATGTACCAGTCGCGTCGCGATGTACTTTGCGACGGGTTGAACGCAGCGGGGTGGCCGGTTCAGCCGCCTATGGCAACCATGTTTGTGTGGGCCCAGCTGCCCGAGTTCTACCGAGAGATGGGCTCGCTTGAATTCAGCAAAAAGTTGCTGGTAGACGCGAAAGTGGCGGTTTCCCCGGGGGTAGGCTTTGGAGAGTACGGCGAGGGTCATGTGCGCTTTGGCCTGATCGAAAACGAGCACCGAACCCGCCAGGCGTTGCGTAATATCCGCCGTATGTTCAAGCACGACGGCTGCATTTGAAGCCTTGTGTGACAGAGGGTCTGAATGATCATGAGTGAAGACCAGCAGGTCAATGTCGGAATCTGCGGCCTGGGTACGGTTGGGGGTGGCACCTACCGACTGCTACAGGGTAGTGCCGCGTTGTTGGCAGCGCGCAGCGGAATTTCTCTGGTCGTTACCCATGTGGGTGCGCGCCGCGATAACGCTGAGTGCGATACGGGTGACGTAAAGGTCAGCAGGGATATCTTCGCGGTAGTCCAAGACCCTGACGTCCAAATATTGGTAGAGCTGATTGGCGGCACCACCGTCGCCCGGGAGCTCACCGAAAGCGCGTTGCGCGCGGGTAAGCATGTGGTGACCGCGAACAAGGCTCTGATCGCAGAGCACGGTATGGAGCTGCTGTCACTGGCTGCTGAGCAGGGGGTCAGCCTGCGCTATGAGGCGGCGGTAGCGGGTGGTATACCGATCATCAAGGCAATTCGCGAGGGGCTCGCGGCCAATCGCATTGAGTGGCTGGCCGGTATCATCAACGGAACCGGCAACTTTATACTCACCGAAATGCGTGACAGAGGCCGCAGCTTTGGCGAAGTCTTGCAGGAGGCACAGGCTCTGGGATACGCGGAGGCCGACCCCACGTTTGACGTCGAGGGTATCGACGCCGCGCACAAACTGGTCATTCTTGCCTCCCTGGCGTTCGGAATGCCTTTACAGATGGACGCGGTCTACACCGAGGGAATTACCCAGCTCACGCCCGCGGACCTCGATTACGCCGCGCAGCTTGGCTATCGGATCAAGCACCTGGGTTTGGCGCGCCAGTCGCCCGCCGGAGTCGAACTGCGCGTGCACCCGACGCTCATACCGGAGAAGCGTCTGCTGGCCAACGTGGACGGGGTCAAGAACGCCGTTCTGGTGGAGGGGGACGCGGTGGGCCCGACGTTGTACTACGGTGCGGGAGCTGGCGCCGGTCCGACAGCGTCAGCGGTGGTTGCCGATTTGGTGGATCTGGCCAGAGACTTGCGCGTAGGCCAGGTCAACCAGGTTCCGGGTCTGGGTTTCCTTCCACCAACGATTCGGGAGATACCGATCATCCCCATGGACGACGTCGAGACAGCCTGGTATCTGCGTATGGAGGCAGAGGACAAACCCGGCGTCATGTCGGAGGTCACCCGCTTGTTGGGCGAACGGGGTATCAGTATTGAGGGCTTGATTCAAAAGGCGCCGCAGGACGGGGCCACGAAAGTTACGGTCATCGTGTTGACCAACAGTGCCGCGCAGGCGAAAGTGGAAGCGGCAGTGGGAGCGATAGACGCCTTGGACAGCATTCACGGCGCCATCGCCAGGATCCGCGTAGAAACTCTGGACGGTTAAACGGCGCTCGGCAGTGAAATACATCAGCACAAGGGGCAGCGCTCCGGCACTCAATTTTGAAGAGGTTCTACTGACCGGCCTGGCCGAGGATGGGGGTCTTTATGTGCCCGCTGAACTGCCCACATTCAATCACCGTGAGATCGCTGACATGGCTGGCCTGGACTATGTTGGTCTGGCCGAGCGTATCATTACGCCCTTTGTCGAGGACAGTTTCACTCCGGTTGAGTTAAGGCGAATCCTTGAGACTTCGTATACCGGGTTCCGCCACAGTGCGGTGGCCCCGCTGGTGCAGATCGGACCGAATCAGTGGGTGCTGGAATTGTTCCACGGGCCCACCCTGGCATTTAAAGACTTCGCGCTGCAGCTGCTTGGCCACCTGCTGGATGCGGTTCTAGAGCGCCGCGGAAAAAAGGTTGTCGTGATGGGCGCCACGTCGGGGGATACGGGGTCCGCAGCGATCGAAGGCTGTCGGCAGTGTCGCAACATCGACATCTTTATCCTGCATCCCCACCAGCGCGTCAGCGAGGTGCAGCGCCGACAAATGACGACCGTGGCGGGAGACAACATCCACAACCTGGCAATCGAAGGAAACTTCGATGACTGCCAGGCCATGGTCAAGGCCAGTTTCGGAGATCGAAGTTTCCTGCCGGCCGATCGCTCATTGGTGGCGGTCAACTCTATCAACTGGGCGCGCATTATGGCGCAGATTGTGTATTACTTTTACGCCGGCCTCGCCCTCGGCGCACCCCATCGACCGGTTGCCTTTTCGGTTCCCACGGGCAACTTCGGTGACATCTTTGCGGGCTATCTAGCAGCGGGTATGGGTTTGCCGGCTGCGCAGCTGATCATCGCAACCAATCGTAACGACGTGCTCCACCGCGTAATGACCACCAGTCGCTATGGTCGTCAGCCGCTGGAACAGAGCCTTTCCCCCAGTATGGATATCACTGTGTCCAGCAACTTCGAGCGCCTGTTGTTTGATCTGTACGACCGTGATGGCGCAGCGATCAGCTCGCTGATGAAGGATTTCGAGCGCGGCGATATTCACTTCTCGGAGGCGGCGATGACGCGTGCCCGTCGACAGTTCAGCAGCTACTGCGTATCCGACGAGCTCACCTGCCAACAGATTGCCTCAACCTGGGATCACTGCGAATACCTCCTGGATCCGCACAGTGCCATCGGCGTGCGTGCGGCCCTCGATAGTGGCCTGGACGCCATCACGCCCATCGTGACGCTGGCGACCGCGCACCCGGCGAAATTTCCCGAGGCGATCCGGCAAGCAGGGTTGAAGCAGGAGGTCGCTTTGCCAGAACACCTGCTGGACCTGTATGAGCGTGAGGAGCGCTGTACCGTGCTACCAAACGACCTGACCGCCGTGCAGGCCTTTATGGCCTCCAATATCAACGCCTGATAGTGGTGTGAACAAAACAATACGCAGGCGCGACACAGTCAATGTCGGTGCGTTGCGCGACGCTGCTTTGAAACCTTTGTTGGCGCAGATATACGCAGCTCGGGGGGTTGTTGGGGCCGACCAGCTGGATCTCTCCTTTGCCAGGCTTCTGCCGCCCAATCAGCTGCTCAATGTCGAACGCGCAGCCGAACTGTTGGCCGATGGGATCGCGGCGGGTGCCCGACTACTGATTGTTGGAGACTTCGATGCCGACGGTGCCACCAGTGTGGCTCTGGCGGTATCCGCATTGCGCGCGTTTGGCGCGGAGCATGTCGATTATCTGGTGCCCAATCGGTTTGAGTTTGGCTACGGCCTGACCCCTGAGATTGTTGACCTGGCCCATCAATTGCAGCCGGATTTGATCGTCACCGTTGACAACGGTATCGCCAGCCTTGAAGGCGTCGCTCGTGCCCGCGAGCTGGGGATCGCCACGTTGATTACGGATCATCATCTGGCGGGTGAACGACTCCCGGCGGCTGATGTGATTGTGAACCCGAATCAGCCTGGCTGTCCGTTCCCGAGTAAACACCTTGCGGGTGTCGGTGTTATGTTCTATGTGCTGTTGGCCCTTCGCGCAGAGCTGCGGCGGAGGCAGTGGTTTGTGCAGCGCAGCGAAGTCAACCTCGCGGACTACTTAGACCTGGTGGCTGTGGGGACGGTCGCAGATGTGGTGCCGCTCGATTACAACAATCGCATTCTGGTACAAGGTGGTCTGCAGAGGATCCGTGCGGGGCGGGCGCGGCCGGGTATTCACGCGTTATTGGAGGTGGCGTCTCGGTCGGCTCACAATGTGGTCGCCGGGGACTTGGGATTCGCGGTAGGCCCGCGGATCAACGCGGCCGGCCGACTGGACGATATGTCCATCGGCATCGAATGTTTGTTGAGTGAGGAAGCGTACCGCTGCCGAAGGCTGGCAGGTCAGTTGCACAGCCTCAACCAGGACCGTAGGCACATCGAGCAGGGGATGCAGGAAGAGGCTTTGCAAATAATTGCAAATATGGATCTACGGGACGCCGTGGCACTCCCCGTGGCGATGACCTTGTATCAACCCGGCTGGCATCAGGGGGTGATTGGCATTCTCGCATCACGCATCAAAGATCGTCTCTACAGGCCAGTCATTGCCTTTGCAGATGGTCCCGACGGCGAGCTGAAGGGATCGGCTCGATCCATCCCCGGGATTCACATACGGGACGTGCTCGATGCGGTTGCGACTCGGCAACCTGGCCTGGTGAGTCGCTTCGGTGGCCATGCCATGGCGGCCGGACTCAGTCTGCCGGTCCATCACCTGCAAGCGTTCTCCGTCGCTTTGGTCGCGGAGGTCGAGCGACAGCTGGAAGATGTGCAGCTGCAGGCCATCATTGAGTCTGACGGAGAGCTGGCCACCGAGTACTTCTGTCTGGATGTTGCCAGTGCGTTGCGATTCGCTGGCCCCTGGGGTCAGCAGTTTCCGGAACCGATGTTCGATGGAATCTTTACGCTCCTGCAGCAGCGAATCGTTGGAGACAAACACCTGAAAATGGTCCTACGATTGCCCGACAGCGATCAATTAGTGGACGCTATTGCGTTCAACATCGATCCGGAACAGTGGCCTGCGACAGCGGTCTCGAAGGTGGAGATTGCCTACCGGCTGGACGTCAACGAGTTTCGCGGTCAGCGCTCGGTCCAGCTGATCGTCGAGCAGCTCGCCGCCGCTTGAGGCGGTAGTTCTCCCGACGGGGGGTGCGGCGAGCGCTGCCACGAACGCCTGCGGGTACTCGGAGACTTGACATTCTAGTTACTGGAAGCTTTACAGTACGCTGGAGACAGGCGGGAGGCGAGTATGAACATTTCCGAAGCCGCGCGGCGTAGTGGGCTCACTACCAAGACCATTCGCTACTACGAATCGATCGGGTTGATTGAGCCTGTGCGTCGCAGTGCCAACGGTTATCGACGTTACGATCATGCGTCTGTCGCGGAGCTGCGGTTTCTGGCTCGTGCGCGGGAAGCTGGGTTCGACCTGCAGGAGAGCCGTCAATTGTTGGAGCTGCTGCGGGATAGCAGTCGGCAGAGCCGTCGCACGCGGGCACTGGTGTTGGAGAAGCGTCGGCGCCTTAAGGATCAAATCGGTCAGCTGCAGGCTATGTTGCTCACACTGGACGAGCTGGCCGGTCGCTGTGCCGGTGACGACGGGCCTGACTGCGCCATTCTCGATGATCTCTCCACCGGCGCGGGTGGCGCGGCGTGAAAGAGATCGTGGAGCAAGAGCCGCTGGCAACGGCGACCTGTCATGGCAACGCGGCGGAGCACGCTTGCGGTGGCGCGGAGGCAGCCTGTAGTGGCGGGGGAAAGCAACGCGACTATATGCTCTGGACGTGTGCAATCATCGTTGCGGCGGCCTATACCTTCGGAGCGTTGCACAGCCACGCAGAGATGACGATGCTCGGTCAGTTCAGCAGTGCCGTGTTCGAGTTGTTCAACAAGATGTGGTGGGGTATTGCGATTGGAGTGGTGTTTGTCGGCATCCTTGCGCGTCTGCCGCGAGAACTGGTCATGGGCGTTTTGGGGCGCGATAGTGGTTGGCGCGGGTTGTTTCGAGCGACGCTGGCAGGCGTCTGTCTCGATATGTGCAGCCACGGTATCCTTGCCGTCGGGATGAAACTGTACGAGCGTGGCGCCAGCACAGGTCAGGTGATGGCCTTTCTGCTTGCCAGCCCCTGGAATTCGATCTCGCTTACGCTCATTCTGTTCGGTCTGATTGGCGTGGGTTGGACGTTGCTGTTTGTCGCCCTGTCGCTGCTGATTGGCCTCGTCACTGGCGCTGTGTTTGACGCATTGACGCAGCGCGGCCATCTACCAGCCAATCCCTGGCGACAGACGCTGGCCCCGCCCCGTCCGCTGGTTGAGCTGTGGCGTGAGTTTCGCGCTGACGCGCAGCCCTCCAGCGGGGGTGCTCTGGCCCTGCTGCGGGACGGCCTCGCGGGCTCCCGAGTCGTGATCCGTTGGTCCCTGTTGGGTCTGCTGCTGGCTGGGTTGATTCGAGCGCTGGTGCCCGAGGATGCCTTTGCGACCTGGTTTGGAGCGACCCTCGGGGGGCTTTGGTTGACGCTGCTCGCGACCACGATCATTGAGGTGTGCTCGGAGGGTTCGACCCCCATTGCTGCGGACCTGATGAACCGCGCCGGTGCACCGGGTAACAGCTTTACCTTCCTGATGGCGGGAGTGGCAACGGATTACACGGAGATACTCTCCATTCGAGAGACCACGCAGTCGTGGCGCATCGCCCTGTTTTTGCCGCTCATTGCAGTACCGCAGATCATCCTGATCGGTGCGCTGCTCAACCTCGCCTAGACGCGACCGTACGGTGGTCCGCACGGGGCCCTGTGGGGTAGAATGCCCGGCTTTGCAAATGGACCGGCGGTCACCATGCTAGAGATCAATCCCCTGCTGAACCAGTTGAAGGACATTGAGGCGCGCAGTGACGTGCTTAGGGGGTATCTTTGACGTCGATCAGCGCAAGGAACGTCTCGCGGAGGTAGAGCTAGAGCTCGCCGAGCCCAGTGTCTGGGATGACCCGGATCGTGCTCAGGAACTTGGACGAGAGCGGGCCTCACTGGAGGCCATCGTCGCGACGATAGTGCAGCTCGACGCCGGAGTGGTGGATGCTCGTGATCTGCTGGAAATGGCAGCAGCAGAGGACGATGAAGACACAGTTGCAGAGATCGAAAGCGACATTGGTGGCCTGATGCAGCTGTTGGAGCAGCTGGAGTTCCGCCGCATGTTTGCCGGAGAGATGGACCCGAACAACGCCTATCTGGATATTCAGGCGGGTTCAGGCGGCACGGAAGCGCAGGACTGGGCAGAGATGCTGCTGCGGATGTATCTGCGCTGGGGTGAGTCCAAGGGTTTCAAAACCGAGCTGATTGAGGTTTCCGGTGGTGATGTTGCCGGTATCAAAAGCGCAACCATCAAGTTTGAGGGTGAATACGGCTTCGGTTGGCTGCGGACTGAAACCGGTGTACACCGTCTGGTCCGTAAATCGCCTTTCGATTCCGGCAATCGTCGTCACACATCCTTCGCCTCCGTGTTTGTCTCCCCTGAAATTGACGACAATATTGAAATCGATATCAATCCGGCGGATCTGCGCACCGATACCTATCGCGCCAGTGGCGCGGGCGGCCAGCACGTGAACAAGACCGACTCCGCCGTCCGTATTACGCATCTACCCACCAATACGGTAGTGCAGTGTCAGACGGAACGGTCACAGCATCAGAATCGAGACAACGCAATGAAGTTGCTACGGGCAAAGCTTTATGAATTGGAAGTGCTCAAGCGCAGCGAGGAAAAACAGGCGATGGAAGACAGCAAGGCGGACATAGGCTGGGGCAGTCAGATTCGTTCTTACGTGCTGGACGATTCGCGGATCAAGGATCTACGCACGTCGGTTGAAACAAGTAATACACAGGCGGTTCTGGATGGTGAAATCGACGCCTTTATTGAAGCCTCCCTTAAAAGCGGGTTATGAGTAAAACTATGAGCGACTCCAAGCAGACCAGTGGCGACGAAGCGAGTGCCGATCAGGTCGATGAAAACAAGCTGATCGCAGAGCGACGCGCGAAACTCAGCACACTGCGTGAGGCGGGGAATCCCTTTCCAAATGACTTTCGCCGCACGGCCCTCGCGGGTGATTTGCAGCGCGAGTTTTCCGATGAGGAAAAGCAGGTACTGGAAGCGGCCGACCGACATTTTGCTGTGGCCGGCAGACTGGTGCGCAACCGAGGTGCTTTCCTGCTCATTCAAGACGGCTCGGACCAGATCCAGCTTTATGTGGATCGCAAGGCGCTTGACGAAAACACCCTGGCGGACATCAAGTCCTGGGATCTGGGAGATATCGTTGCGGCCAGCGGTCCGCTCCACAAGTCCGGCAAGGGCGACCTGTACATCAACATGCGCGAGGCACGCCTGTTGACCAAAGCGCTGCGACCATTGCCGGACAAGTATCACGGCCTGGCAGATCAGGAGCTTCGCTACCGGCAGCGCTATGTCGACCTGATCGTCAACCCGGAGTCACGAGAGGTTTTTCGCATCCGCTCACGCGTTATCGAGTTCATTCGCAGCTATCTTGGCAGCGCCGGTTTTATGGAAGTGGAAACTCCGATGATGCAGGTCATTCCCGGCGGCGCGACAGCGCGGCCGTTTGTGACTCATCACAATGCCCTGGATCAGGACATGTATCTGCGGATCGCTCCGGAACTGTATCTGAAGCGACTCGTTGTCGGCGGGTTCGAAAAAGTGTTTGAGATCAACCGCAACTTTCGCAACGAAGGCTTGTCAACGCGACACAACCCCGAATTCACCATGCTCGAGTTTTACTGGGCGTATGCCGACTTTCGTGATGCCATGGATCTGACAGAGAATATGTTGCGCGAACTCGCCTACAGTGTCCTCGGCACCACGGAAGTGGTCTACCAGGGCAACAGCTACGATTTTGCCAGGCCCTTCGAGCGACTGTCGGTGTTTGACGCCATCCTTAAGTTCAACCCTGACGTGAACGCCGCGCAGTTGTCGGATGACAGCGGGGCGCGTGCGTTGGCAGAAGGCCTGGGGATTGATCTCAGGCCGAGCTGGGGGCTGGGCAAGGTGCAGATAGAGATTTTTGAAAAGACCGTGGAGCCGCGCCTGGATCAGCCGACCTTTATCACCGCCTATCCCACCGAAGTGTCGCCTTTGGCGAGGCGCAACGATGACGATTCCTTTGTCACCGATCGATTTGAGTTTTTTGTGGCAGGCAGGGAGCTCGCAAATGGATTCTCCGAACTCAACGATGCTGAAGATCAGGCGGAACGCTTCCTGGCCCAGGTTGCCGAAAAGGATGCGGGCGATGAGGAGGCGATGCACTATGATCACGATTACGTGCGGGCTTTGGAGTACGGCTTGCCGCCTACGGCGGGTGAGGGCATTGGCATCGACAGACTTGTGATGTTGCTTACCGACGCCCCCTCCATAAAGGATGTGCTGCTGTTTCCGCACATGCGGCCAGAGTAGTTCGCTACAGTGCCTGCTCCTAATGAATACGTTACACTGCCCGCACCGTATAAAGGATGAGGTAGTGCATTGCTGGCGATACGGAAGCTACGCTTAGCCTGGTGGCTTATGGCGACTCTGCTGGTGCAGGGCTGCAGCTCCACTGCGCCGCAGGAGGACGAGTTGCAGCCAGTGGAGGTGCCGGAATTGACTCTGAACCTGCCCGAGGAGCACGTCTGTGACTGCTCAGCCGAGGAGGCAGTGGACTACACATTCCTCGATAAGGGTCTACAGTCGTTGGCGTTGGGTGATCACCTGGAAGCCGTGACCTATTTTCAGCGCTACCAACGTATGGAGGCTTCCCCCAGGGCCGACTGGGAAGCGGGGATCGCCATGGCTTACGACAGTATGTTGCCAGACAGCCTGTTTTACGACCCGGTGGCCGCTCAGGAGGTCTTTCAGCGGCTGCAGCAGGAGCGCCCCGAAGGCGAGCAATTCCATCACTCTATCTTGATCATGAACGACGCGCTGTCTGCCTTTGTGGACATGCAGGCAAAAATTGGCGATCTGCGCTCCGGCAATGCGGCGCTGGCCGAGGATCTACGCAAGCGCGAAGAGGCGCTTAAGCGGCTTCGCGAGCTAACGCTGGGTCAGAAGGGAGCCGCACCGTAAAAGTCGATCCGGCCCCGGTGGCGCTGCTTACCTCAATGCTGCCGCCCATTAGATCGCAAAACTCCCGGCAGATTGCGAGCCCCAGCCCGGTTCCCCCATAGTTAGCGCTGGTCGACGAATCCGCTTGCACAAAGGCGTCGAATATGTGGGCCTGTTGCTCGGTATTCATGCCGATTCCGGTGTCGGTGACGGCAATCTCGACCCAACCGGTTTGCTCCTTCACATTGCGAGCTTCAAGGCTTATCAGACCCTGTTCGGTGAACTTGTTGGCGTTGCTGAGCAGGTTGGTAAAGATCTGACGGAATTTCGCGGCATCGTTGTTCAAGGCCGGTAGCTGGTCAAAATTGCCGATCTTCAACTGGTTGAAGTTCTCTCGAAACAGAGGCGCCAGTGATTCGCAGACCTGCCGCAGGACATCCGCTGGCTGAAAGGTCTCACAGTGCAGCGCCATCTTGCCGGTTTCAATTTTTGAGAGGTCGAGAATGTCGTTAATCAGAGAAAGGAGCTGTCTGCCAGATTGTATAATGCGATCGAGATCCTGACGGAACTGTGAGCGATTGAGCTCGCCCCGGTCGTCGAGTTCGTCCTGCAACATTTCGCTGTAGCCGATGATGGCATTCAACGGTGTGCGCAGCTCATGGCTGACGTTGGCCAGGAAAATGCTCTTGGCTGCATTCGCCTCGTCCGCATCGTCACGAGCCTTGCGCGTATCATAGATCGCGCTGCGCAGCTTATCCGACATTTCGTTGAAGGCCGTGGCCAGGTCGCCAAGTTCACCGCTGTCGTCAATCGTATGAATGCGATAGTTGAAGTCACCGCTGCCAAACCGCTCGGTGCCTGTCTTCAGGCTCTTGAGCGCCTTATTCGTGTAGCGCACCAGAACAACCCCCAGGGTCGCGGTCAGAAAAATCGATGAAAAGAATGCGATGATGGTGATGCGATCTGTCAACGAGATGGTTCGATCAATAATGCGCGCTCGTTGACTTGCAATGAATGCCTGCCGCTGCTCCAGTTCCCTAAGCCGCTCGCTGGTTTCCAGATAGGGCAGAGGATCGTCCATGTTCATGTCCAACTGGGGATCATTATAGCCCCGGTAGAACTCAAGCCACTGTGCAAGCAGATTGCTAACACTTTCCCAGAGTTGTTCGTAGTGCAGTTCGGTGACACTGTGGCTTAGTTGGCCCAGTTCGCGAATATTGTCGATGATCGCAGCGATGCTGTCCTCGGCCTGAAACAGTTCGCCCTCCTCAAGCTGGTCGTCCGTGGTGTCTCGTAAGGTCGCCAATACAAGGATTTGCTGGCGCTGGTCTTCCAACATTTGCTCAATTTCGGTGGACAGCTGCGCGGCGGAAACGGAGCTTCTGTAGGCCTCCATACTTTCGTTTCGGGCATAGCTGCCCCAAAAGTGCGTTCCGACGTTGACCGCGAACAGCACCAGGATGGTCACCAGCGACAGCGTGAGTCGGCGTCGCAGGCTCATGCGGCGACAAGCCTGCCGATTTTTTCCAGTAGGCCTGGAAAGTCCACTGGTTTTGTGGCGAAGTCATCGCACCCGGCGGCCAGTGCATGCTCTCGGTCGCTTTCCATCGCGTGCGCAGTGAGCGCTATGATCGGAATGTGAGCGGTGCGCTTGTCGTCTTTAGCCTGGCGACTGGCTGCCCAGCCATCCAATACGGGCAGGTTCATGTCCATGAGGACGACGGTGGGTTGTTCGGAGCGCATCATCGTCAGCGCCTGTTCGCCATCTGCAGCGGTTATAACCTGCAGACCTACCCGGTTCAGCCTTCTAACCAGCATATCCCGGTTTAGCTCATTGTCCTCCACCAGTAAGATTGTGGTTGTCGTGCTCATCGGTTCAGGCACGCTCAAGGACTCTGTGGACCACGATGGTCTCGTCAATGCCCTTGACGTTAATCTCGCGCCGATCTCCGACAGCGACTTTCCCGGCGAGACTCTGGTACGTACTGTCGGATATAAGGACTTCGCCGCCTTTGGTGATGTCTTCGATTCGCGAGGTAACGTTCATCGGATGACCCACAAATCCGTACTTGCTGCGACGTTCCGATCCAATATTGCCGGCGATCACATCTCCGGTGTTGATGGCGATACCCGAATGAATGATCGGCAATCCGTCGGCGACGTTGCGATCATTGATATCGTCCATGGCTGCCTGCATAGCCAGCGCACACTTGACCGCCCGGTCCGGGTCATCGTCCCTTTTCAAGGGGGCGCCAAACACCGCCAGAATCGCATCCCCGAGAAACTCGTCGATGGTGCCCTGGTGGGCCATGATGATGTCTCCCATGGCGCCCAGATAGCGATTCAGCATTGACACGACCTGGTCTGGAGCGAGGTGCTCACTCAGGGTGGTAAAGCCGCGAATGTCGGACATGAGAATACTGACGCGGCGTAGGTCGCCCCCCAGCTCAAGCCCTTCCGGCCTCTCCAGAATGTCGGTTACGATTTCATCAGACAGGTAGCGGCCGAACGTGGCGCGAATGAATTTTTCATTGCGTTCCAGCTGCTGTCGATAAAGCTCCTCGCGGTCGTGCCATCGTTTGCGTTCGATGCCGGCCTTGATGCGGGCCTGTAACAGCACCGGATTGAAGGGCTTGAACAGATAGTCGTCCGCGCCTGCTTCAATACACTCGATAATGCCATCCATGTCCTGGCTTCCAGAGATGACGATCACGGGAGTGGCGCGCCATTCGGCGCGCTGTTTAATCTTGTGGAGCACTTCGCGACCGTCCATACCGGGCATCAACAGATCCAGCAGAACCACATCGACGTCGCTCTGCTCCAAAGCGCGCAAGGCCTCTTCGCCGCTGGCTGCAGTCACGACAAAATGGCCGCTGCGGGACAGATTGCGGGCGACCAGTTCCCGATTCTCCTGCTGGTCATCCACGGCCAGGATGAAACCCGGTTCGGACTCAATGGCGCGACTACGCGTTCGAGTTGGTTGGACATTGCTGGCCAGGCCGATGCTCTCGAGCACGTCCGCAAGGGCGGCATCGAGCTCTGGAAAATGAGGCTCGAGGTCTTCGCGCAGCATCTCGGCGTAGCCACGCAATGCCGCCAGCACATTCATCAGATCGTGGGTCGATGTTTCCGGACTCTCAGGAGCGAGGATAGCCGAGAGGCGCTCTGCGGCTTCCCAAAGATGCTGCATGTCGTCTTGAGAGCTGCCCTCCAGGGATACTGCGGCCCGTTCGTGCTCATCACGCAGAGCCTTCAGGCGCTGTAGCAGCTGACCGGGCCAGCCATCGCCGGCTTGATTTCTACTGGTGGTCATGCGCGGGTGTTTGATTTATCCTCGCGTTCACGCTGGTGGGGATCGGCTGTCTTGAGTGTACCAATATGCGCTGTCGGGTACACCACGTATCCCGTCGCCGCAGGCAGAGCCAGGCTGTATGAGCGGCACTGGTCGTGTCCGGGGGAGCGATTTTCCTTCTCGGAGGTGCGCTTTGCCAAAACTTTGGGTTACTATAACGGCGTTGCGGTAGAAATTGGTCTGCTAGGGGGGTCGGGTCTACTGATGTTACAGCAAGTCGAGATTTTTCAGGGTCTTTCACAGGAAGAATTAGAAGCCCTCGGGGCCAGCAGCACCAGCCGCTCTTTTCCCAAGAATACTGTTGTCATACACGAAAACGATCCAGCCGATTCCCTGTTCGTTATCGAGAGTGGGAAGGTGAAAGTCTACTGCAGCGATAAGAACGGCAAAGAATTTATCATGAACACGCAGGGCGCTGGAGACTACTTCGGTGAACTTGCGTTACTGGATGACTCTACCCGCTCCGCGTCGGTGAGGACGGTCGAAAAGTCGAGCTTCTGCATCGTTTATAAGGAAGACTTCAATCGGGTTCTGGAAGAACACCCGAATATTGGCCGGCAACTGGTGCGTAATCTCGCCGCTCGAGTCCGTAAGCTGACGGCCGATGTCAAGAGCCTGGCCTTACAGGATGTTTATGGCCGTGTTGCCAATGTATTGATGGATTTATCGGAAGAGCGTGGGGATGGCACTTTATACATTCCGGAAAAACTGACCCAGCAAGACATCGCTGATCGGGTGGGTGCCTCCAGGGAAATGGTCGCCCGTATTCTCAAGGACCTGACAATTGGCGAATACATACGCTTTGAAGGTCGCCACATCATCATAAACACGCGCCTGCCTGCCAAGTACTGAAACATCCTGGTATGGCTGGCGTCCGCTAGTCGCGTTCCTTCGCTGACGCCGTTTTGGTCAGGATCTTGACGTCCAGGGTTCCTGAAGCCAATTGAGCATTTAGCGCGTCGCCTACCTCTACGCTGGCGGAATCACTGACAACGGAGCCGCTGCTGTCTCTAAGGATTGAGTAGCCACGCCCCAGGATGTGCTGTGGGCTGAGCGAACCCAGCAGTTGGTCCAGGTGCTCAGTGCGGGCACGATGCTGCTGCAGGATCTGCTGCATTTGGACGTGTAAACGGAGCCGATGATTGGAAACGCCGTGCGTCAGCTGCCGGACAGTAGGCAGGGGCGAGCGGAACTGCAATCGGTTGTGCAAAAGCGCCAACTCGGCAGTATGGGCGGCCAGTCGGTGCTGCCAAGCCCGCTGCATCCGCTGCTCTATGTCGTCAAGTCGCTGAGATTGTTCGCGTAATCGACTGCCTGGGTGACGTAGACGCTGTCGCAGAAACTCCAGACGCTGCAGGACAGCTGCATACTGCCTTTGCAGCAGACTAAGCAGTGCCTGCTCAAGGCCAAGCAGGCGCTCCAGCCACTCCCTTTGATCGGGGCTCACCAGTTCCGCCGCCGCGGAGGGGGTTGCCGCGCGCACGTCCGCCACCATGTCGGCAATGCTAAAGTCGACCTCATGGCCGACGGCGCTCACAACGGGCAGCTCGCTGGCGTGAATGGCACGCGCGACCGCCTCTTCATTGAAGGACCACAAATCTTCCATGGAGCCGCCACCTCGACCAACAATCAGTGCGTCCAGCTCAAGTTTGCCCTGCCGCTGCCAGCGATTGGCCCGTTCGATTGCTCCAACAATATCGGCCGCCGCGTCTGCCCCCTGTACAGCCACCGGCAGCAGAGATACACAGATGCTCGGACAGCGTCGAGCCAGGACGGTCAGGATGTCGTGTATGGCGGCACCCGTTGCAGAGGTAATCACGCCAATGTGTGAGATGCGATCGGGCAGCGGCTGCTTGTGATCGGTTGCGAACAGTCCTTCAGCCTGCAGCTTTGCCTTGAGCTTTTCGAAAGCCACTTGCAGAGCCCCTGTTCCAGCAGCCTCCAGATGTTCCACAATCAGCTGAAACTCACCGCGGCCCTCGTACAGCGAAACCCGGGCCCTCACTTTGACGGCCATGCCGTTTTCCGGAATGACACGGACTCTCTGGTTGCGATTGCGAAACATGGCGCAGCGAACCTGGGTGTTTCCGTCTCGAAGAGAGAAGTACCAGTGGCCGGAAGAGGGCTGGACAAAGTTGCTGACTTCACCCTCGACCCAAACGAAGTCGAAGTGGCTTTCCAGCAGTGTCCGAACCTGGCGATTCAGTTGACTGACACTGAGCGTAGCGTGTGGCTGGCGGTTGCCGAAGGTGTCGTTCACAGGGTGGGCCCAAACGCTTGATTGAGTCAGTGTAAAGGAAACCCAGAGCTCGGGCATCTATCCTGGTGGTCGCCGCACTGCCTAATTGTGCTGACGTGCCCGACCAATTATAATCGCGCGCTTAACTCAAGCTCGACCCTCCGGGAGAACGGTGTCTATGCTGCGAATAGCCCAGGAAGCGCTCACTTTTGACGACGTCCTGCTGACTCCCGGGTACTCCACAGTGGTCGCCACCGAGGTCTCCTTGCGCACTCGCCTGACGCGTGAAATTGAACTCAACATCCCTCTCGTATCGGCGGCGATGGACACGGTCACCGAATTCCGACTCGCCATCGCCATGGCTCAGGAGGGTGGCATCGGTATCATTCACAAGAGCATGTCGGTGACAGATCAGGCCGAGCAGGTGCGCAAGGTAAAAAAGTTTGAGAGCGGCATGGTAAAAGATCCGATTACCATTCAGCAGTCCGCCAGCATCGCCGAGTTGATCGATCTGACGAGTGCGCATGGTATATCCGGAGTGCCGGTGCTGGATGGACAGGATCTGGTGGGTATTGTAACCCGGCGGGATCTGCGCTTTGAGTCCAACCCACAAAAGCTGGTCTCCGAGATCATGACCCCGAAGGACAAACTGGTCACGGTGCGTGAAGGCGCGGTGATGGCCGAGGTGCAGGAGCTGCTGCACCGCCATCGTATCGAAAAAATCCTCGTAGTGAACGAGGGGTTTGACCTGCGAGGCATGATCACCGTCAAGGATTTCGACAAGGCAGAGAGCTTTCCGAATGCCAGCAAAGACAGCTATGGCCAGCTGCGGGTTGGCGCGTCGGTTGGAACCAGTCCCGAGACGGACGAGCGCGTTGAAGCGCTGATCAATGCCGGGGTTGACGCATTGGTGGTCGACACGGCTCACGGCCACTCACGCAACGTCCTAGAGCGAGTCAAACGCATCAAGAGTGCCTACCCCTCGGTCCAGGTCATTGGTGGCAACATCGCGACCGGCGAGGCGGCGGTCGCTCTGGCCGAAGCCGGTGTTGATGCAGTTAAGGTAGGTATTGGCCCTGGGTCGATTTGTACCACACGCATTGTCACAGGTACCGGAGTGCCGCAAATCACCGCGATTGCCAACGTGTCTGAGGCGCTGCAGAACACCGATATCCCCATCATAGCGGATGGCGGTATTCGTTTTTCAGGCGATGTCGCTAAGGCCATCGTCGCCGGCGCTCACTCGGTCATGATGGGCGGTATGTTTGCGGGCACAGAGGAAGCGCCCGGAGAGGTAGAGCTATACCAGGGCAGAACCTACAAAGCCTACCGCGGGATGGGCTCTCTGGGCGCCATGTCGTCCAGCGAGGGTTCCTCAGATCGCTATTTTCAAGATGCTAGCGCCGGCGTAGAAAAGCTAGTCCCCGAAGGGATTGAGGGTCGCGTTCCCTATAAAGGTCCCGTGGCAGGCATTGTCCACCAACTGATGGGCGGTGTGCGGAGTGCGATGGGGTACACCGGTAGCGCCGACCTCGAGACCATGCGCACACAGCCTCAGTTCGTTCGTGTCACCAACGCGGGTATGTCTGAAAGCCACGTACACGATGTATCGATCACCAAGGAAGCCCCCAATTATCCGGTGCGTTAAGCCGAGCTCCGAGGCGACGCGCCTGCCTGGCGAGCGCCCCCTCAATGACCATCAGGACGCGGTATGAGCGCTGACATCCACGCCCAGAAGATTCTCATTCTGGACTTTGGTTCACAATACACCCAGCTGATAGCGCGTCGGGTTAGAGAGGTCGGTGTCTACAGTGAGATTCGCGGCTGGGATATGGATGAGGAGACGATACGCGCGTTCAAACCCCGCGGCGTGATACTTTCCGGTGGTCCCGAATCCGTGCCTGCCAGCGGATCACCCCGTGCTCCGGACTGTGTGTTTGAGCTCGGAGTGCCCGTACTGGGGATTTGTTACGGCATGCAGACCATGGCTGTGCAGTTTGGTGGCCGAGTCGAAGGCTCCGACGTTAGCGAGTTCGGATACGCCCAGATACGACAGGTCGTCAACGATGGACTGTTACACGACATTCGAGACCACCTGGATGCACAGGGCAAGGGGTTGCTGGATGTCTGGATGAGTCACGGCGACAAGGTCGTCGAACTCCCCGAAGACTTCGACCTCATTGCGGAGACCGACAGTTGTCCGATCGCCGGCATGGCGCATCGACACCAGCCGTTCTTCGGTATTCAGTTTCATCCGGAAGTTACCCACACCCTTCAGGGCATGCGCATTTTCGAGCACTTTGTCCTGCAACAGTGCGGCTGCGATCCACTGTGGACCGCGGCGAACATTGTCGAAGACGCCATCCAGCGCGTTCGCTCGCGGGTCGGTAGCGATAAAGTGCTATTGGGATTGTCCGGCGGCGTGGATTCTTCAGTGGTGGCTGCATTGCTGCATCGAGCCATTGGTGATCAGCTCACCTGTGTCTTTGTCGATAATGGTTTGCTGCGTCTTAATGAAGGTGATCAGGTCATGGACATGTTCGCTCGCAATATGGGCGTGAAAGTCATTCGCAGCGATTGTGAGAGCCTGTTCTTGTCCAAACTGGCGGGCGTTACAGAGCCAGAAGAGAAACGCAAACGGATCGGCAATACGTTCATCGAGGTGTTCGATGCGGAGGCCGCCAAGCTAAAGGACGTAGGCTACCTCGCTCAGGGCACCATCTACCCCGATGTGATCGAATCCGCAGACGCGTCTACGGGCAAGGCCCACACAATCAAATCTCACCATAACGTAGGCGGTTTACCTGAAGACATGGCGTTTGAACTGGTGGAACCGCTGCGAGAGCTGTTTAAGGATGAGGTGCGCAAAATCGGGCTTGAATTGGGGCTGCCCTACGATATGGTGTACCGCCATCCGTTTCCCGGGCCTGGTCTGGGGGTGAGGATTTTGGGTGAGGTTAAAAAGCAGTACACCGACCTGTTGCGACAGGCCGATGCGATCTTTATGGAAGAGCTGCACCGCGACGATTTTTACCACAAGACCAGTCAGGCCTTCGCAGTGTTTTTGCCCGTCAAATCTGTGGGTGTCGTCGGAGATGCTCGACGCTATGAGTACGTCATAGCGCTCAGGGCGGTCGAGACCATCGATTTCATGACGGCCCGCTGGGCACATCTGCCCTATGAATTGCTCGAGCGTGTATCCAACCGCATCATCAATGAAATCTCGGGCGTATCCCGCGTCACCTACGATATCAGCGGTAAACCTCCGGCGACGATAGAGTGGGAATGACGTCAGGTCAGACCTGCGATAAGTCTGTTCGCACACGCCTGCGTCATAAGTATTGCATCGTGGCAGTGACAGCCAAACCATGCTGAGGGGTAGGGGGAAGATGGATCGAGTACTGACAATATGCTTTTGCTGGTTGCTAACCGACGCTGCCGTGGCGGAGTTCCACAACGCCATGCACGCGCCCGGCTATATGGATACTACCTGGGCGACAGTCCATGGGGACTCGAGCAACTCGGATTACGTGCCCTTGCAGAGCTCGATAGAGCTGGAGTTTCAATGGCGTATCCTGGAGGGTGCAGGCATCTGGACAGCACCCTCCGTGGCTCGCGATGGCACGCTGTACAGCACCACCGGCCGCGGCAGGGGCTACAGCTCACTGCACGCCATCAATCCGGATGGCTCGATTCGCTGGCAATCTAAGCCCTATCGCAATGAAGACGATCTCGATTCTCTCGCCGTGTTCAGTTGTCCGGTCCTGGATGAGCGCGGCGATATCTACGTCGGAGACTCCAACCAGTTTTGGGCCTTCAGGCCGGACGGTTCCATCAAGTGGGTTGTCGATCTGCGCGAGCTCGGGATTCAAGGTGCATTTGTGACGGCTGCGATAGTGGGTGAGCACGTCGGCGGTGTCAGTACTGACGGCAAGGTGGTGCTCTTCAGAAGAGACAGTGGCGAACCCTCAGCGCCGGTACTGGATCTGCCCGGCGGCTCGGCTAAAGTAGATTCCCCGAAGCCCCCTGGCCTGTGGGACGGTGGACTGATGGATCCAGAGCGCGTGGAAATGGTGTGGGATGTCCTTCTGGGCAACATTTATGAAATCGCCAACAGTCCGGCGGTGAACCCAAAGACCGGACGCCTCTACATCACAGGTGCGGGCACTACCGAAGAAGCTGGCCACTTGTACGGCATCGATCTAAAGGATGGCAAGTTGACGATCGGGATGCTCGCCGATATTCCGCCCAACAGTGGCACCAGTCCGGCAATTTCGCCGGACGGTAAGCGACTGTACGCGATGGCGCAGGGCGATGTGTTTGCCATGGACGCGGACAGCGGTAAAACGCTCTGGAGCCGCCCTGTGGATGGGCAGGCTGCTTCACCTTCCGTATCAATACAGGATGTCGTTTACGTGTTGGCGGGTGATGATCTGGTCGCCGTCCAGGGTGAGACCGGCGAGATTGTCTGGAGTCGCGCCTACCACGCATTTGCCGAGCAGCACTTGCCGAAGCTCTGGAGACGCTTCGGTCTGTTTAAAACGGGTGCGCCTGTAGCTTACATCGACAGCGTGGTGACCATCACCGAGAATGTCCTGTGGACCAGTCTGCTGCTGAGCTATGACCTGAATTTGTTTGGCCGGGAGCACGCTACGGCGGTGCAAACCCATCTGGTGGCGCTCAATCCAGAAGACGGTGCCGTTCTCGCCTCCTATCCGTTGCCGGACTCCAGCGAAGGAGGGATCAGCGTTGGCCCCCAGGGCGAACTCTATCTGGATATTCTGGCCGCCCAGGCCAGCGTCGCGTGGCATGGCGGCTATCGCTGGCTGCTCCCGAGAGAGGCCACCCCAGCGGAATTACCCAGAGGTGGTTTGGTGGCCTTTCGACCCAAACACTGAGCCGGGCTTGGCTAGCTGATGCCGTACGTGACGGGGTTTAGCGCAGTGATCTGTGCAGCGGCCCCTTGGATTCCATTGCGCATGCTCGGTTCGTCCTGGGCTGAGGTCTGCCGCTTAGCCTGTCAGCTCAGGGTGTCTCCAACGCGCACGGTGCCACCGTCAACGACCCTGGCGTACACGCCAACGTTGCCGTCGTTGGCACCGACGAGTGCGCGCATGATGCCCGGGTCTTTAGGCAGATCTTTGAAGCCGTGAGTGGTCATTGAACAACGCGGGCATTCGCCTACTACCTCCAGCACCACCTCACCGATTCGAACGGTCCGACCCACCCAGGCGGCTTCGGGGAAGGGTTCGTCGCTGTCTTGTGCGTTGAGCAGCAGGTTGGGACGAAATCGGTCGACATGAAAATTGGATTCCTTACGGTAAGCCGACAGAGTTTTTAGAGACTGCCGGGTCATCAGCAGTATGGTATAGGCGTCGAAGTAGGTACCCGGTGGCGACTCAAACTCGATGACCTCGGTGAACAGTGCAAGGTCCGGTAGCGGCTCGCCCTCTATGCGGCCAAAGGTAGCGCGCAACTCGAGCTCCAGGTCTTCATGGTCGGGTGCGCCGCGCCGATAGTGTTCCAGGGCCTCGGCGGGGAGCAGCGGCCACAAGCTAACCGCATGATCCAATTGCTCCGACAGCCACGCGTTGACGTCCTGACTGTCGGTTTGACAAGTGCTGCCGTCTGGCGCCGTCATCAGCGCGGGGCTGGACCCATGCGCGGACACCGGGCTTGTAAACCGTGCGGCAAAGTTCATCAACGCCGGCAGTTTTTTTGCGCCGCGGATACCGCCGCGGACCTCATCACGCACGGCCCAGACCCGGTCACCAACCACGCCCCGCTCCGTCAGGGGGAGTTCGTGGTGACGCTCACCCATCATGCTTTTGACAGGGTAGCGGAACAGCTGGTCAACGGTGGTGGTCATAAGTAGTGCATCCGGTGCGTTAGATCGCAGGCAGTATAGCCTAACGCGGCAGGGACCCGTCTGGGCCGGTTCCCGTTAGACATCAGAGCGAGTGGTGCGCCCTGCTGGTACAATCTAGGCAAGCCTGTCCTATGGAATGGCCCGGCAGAACACACAGGGAGAGGGCGTCCGTAAGGACGCGGTGGTGTCATTTTCAACGTTGGGTGGTCTTTATGCTGCGTCGTCTCACTTTATGCCTCGGTCTGGCCTCGATACTCGGCGCCTGTGACCCGGTGGTCCCGATTGCTCCCATTGAAGACAGCGAGTTTGAGGGATTCACCGTCTACAGTGTCATACCCGACAATCCGGTTGGCATTGTGTATCTATTCCACGGCTCGGGCGGCAGTGCCAACTTCGCGCTGAAAATCGAGACATTGGATCAGTCCAACGAATTGGTGCGCCGGGGCTACGGCTGGGTTGCAACGGAGAGCACTGAGCGTGACGGGAACCGGCGTTGGAACGTCAACAACCCGTCAATTGCCTCGAATCAGGACCTTGCGCGCTTGGCACGGCTGCACGCGCACATAGTGGACAGTGGCGCGGTCACTGACGCCACCCCCATTTTTGGCATCGGCATGTCAAACGGTGCTCGCATGGTGACGCTGTTTGGTCAGGTATTTGCGGATAACGGCTATCCGATCGTGGCAGTAGCCCCCGTTATGGGTCGGGCCGCGCCTTCCGTTCAGTTAGCGGGCGGGTTGCAAATCCCAGGATATTGGGTGAATGCCGTCAACGACACCGTTGTGCCGCCGGCTGGAGTGGCTCAGGATCAGCAGGCGTCTGCGGCACTCGGCGTCACCTCCGTGCTGGCGAGGAAGGGCGAGGAGAATCTTTTGCCGATACGATTTACCCGAATTCCTGCCGTGGACGTGGAAGAAGCCGAATTGATCTACGATCAGCTCGCTGCTAGCGGCGTGTGGGATGCTAACGGCAAAAGGGTGGTTGATCTGGGGACGGCCGTGTCGATCGTGGCCGGTCTTACACCGCCCCCGGGTACCGGAGCGACGGTGACGCAGATTCGCAACCAGATCAGTGCCCTGCTCGCCCTGCATCAGTTCACTGCATTGTATGCGCTGCCCCTGGCCGACTTTTTTGACGCTCAGCGCCTGGCTGCCGAGCCCTGACCTCAGCATCGCCCGGGTAGCCGGTGCCTTATTCCACAGAGAGGCTGGTGTTGGCTACACCCTTCACAACAGCGCTGCGCAAGGCCAATATCCGTGTGGTGACGTATAGCTATTCATGGCGACGTTACGCATCACTGGCCGCACACGACGCGCAAGCGAAGGGCACTGTCCGTTTTGCGGGCGTTTCATGCCCCTGACGTTTCATCACCTCATACCCAAGAAGATGCATCGTCGCCCCAGGTTCAAGCGCCGCTTCGACAAGCAGAGTCTGGCACAGGGCATCTATCTCTGCCGTGATTGTCACGATGCCATTCATCGGACGTATACCGAGTTGGAGTTGGCGTCTTCCTTCTCTACACCTGAGGCGCTGGCTGCTGATCCTATGCTGGCAAAGCACTTCGCTTGGGTGTCACGCCAGAAGCGCATAACAATCTGACGCGCAGCTTGCGTGCCAGCCGCAGTGACGCTAAAGTCGGCGGACAAGGCAATAAACAAAAATGAAGGCAGGGAGCTTTGAGGGACAGGGAAAAGTCCAGACAATCATCCAGTTCGGGTGCATCCGACACTTTTGCGCAACCAAACGAGCGCAAGGATTCCATTCTTGAGGCCTGGCATCGTGCTGAGCGATCAGGCAGCGCTTCGCGCACTTCAGCAAGCGTTCGGCAAGATTCGTTGCGGGATGTTAAAGGCCGTCAAGCACTTGCCAACGTGAGGACTCTCTGGTCCGAGGACGACGCCACGGGAGGGCGCCACGCAGCCGGTGGGCGTTACTTTGGTGGCCATGGGCTTCGTATACGCATTGTATTGGGCGCTATCCTGCTACTGGCTGTTGTTGGCGCGATACTCTACCGTCCCGCCGGTCCTGTGAGTCTCTCGGACGAGCGTCACCCGACAGCCACTGTGCAGACTGATTCGCTTGAGCAGAAAGTCCTTGCACTGCAGGACAGTGTTCAACAGTTGCAACAAATCGTTGCCGGTCTCAGTGAAAACATGCAAACCACAGCCCTGCTGTTGGCGGAGGTCGCTCCTCCCGCGGCGGGCGTTCCGGATTCTCTCGCAGAGCCTATGCAAGCTGCGGGCGAAATCTCGGCCGCAGCGTCCGATCGCGAGCTGCCTGTGATAGCGTCCACTGGCAACGACAAGTTACCTGCAGCCGTGCGGAGCACTGCATCTGATGGTCAACGCGATGGTCCCTGGCACATCAATTTGATGTCCGCGTCGCGTGAGAGCATGGCCAGACAGTTCTCCGAGCAGGCGGCGTCTCTGGGCATACGCACGCGGCAGCGGGCTGTGGAAGTCAACGGTACACCTTACTGGCGCGTTCAGGTTGAGGGCTTTCCGACTCGTGAATCGGCTGAGCAGTTCGCGCGTGAGGTCAAAGCGACGTTGGGTCTGCAAGAAACCTGGATATTCCGCGAGGAGCGTGGCCTGGAAAACAGCGTTTAGCCCCAGTACATGAGTCCGTCAGTGGTCTCACTCACGACCCGGAGGCTGGAGAAACAGTGCCTGCCGCCTTAAGGGGAGACGGTTTTCGGAGTTGCTGGAGCGTACTCGATTCGATAAATCACCCCAAGCAGGTCATCCGATACCAGCACCGCGCCGTCCGGCATGACCAGGACGTCGACCGGGCGCCCAAGCGTTTCCTGGCCCTGCAGCCAGCCGCGTGCAAAGGGCTCCACCTGGGTAACATCCCCCTGGTCTATCGTCGCCAGACCGAGCTGGTAGCCGACCTTACTGCTACGATTCCAAGAACCGTGCTGGGCGAACAGGAGTTGGTTGCGATATCGGTCTGGGAAAGTTTCGCCTGAGTAAAAGGCCATACCCAGTGGTGCGACATGAGCCTGCAGATCGTAAGCCGCCGGGATCAAACCCTTGGGCAGGGTCTGATCTTCGTAACCGGGGGATGGGACATTGTCGCCGTAAACGTAGGGGAAACCGAAATCGAGGCCTGCTTTGGGCGCGCGGTTAAGTTCGTCGGGCGGTAAATCATCCCCCATGAGATCCTGGCCGTTGTCGGTGAACCACAACACGCCGCTGGTTGGATGCCAGTCCATTCCGACACTGTTGCGCACCCCGTCCGCGAAAACCTCCAGTTTGGAACCATCCGTTGGCAGGCGTGCGATGGTGCCAAACAAGGGTTGGCTGTCCCGGTAATCGCAGGAGTTACAGGGCATGCCCACTGCGGTGTAAAGCCATCCGTCCCCACCAACTTCCAGGACCTTGTAGCCATGCCAGCGCCGGTTGGGGAAATCATCGCGCACGACCTCGACAGCGGTGCCGTCCAGAATGCGAATGCCAGGGGACTGGATTCGCTGGATGCGCTCGATCTCTGCGATGTAGAGGCTGCCATCATGAAATGCAACACCGTTTGGCTCGTTAAGTCCTTGCAGTAACAGGTGTACTTTGGCGGCAGCTTTCCGTTCAGCATTGGGCTCTATCGCGTAGACGTTGCCCTGTCCGCGGGAGCCGACATAGACAACACCGTCTTTACCCAACGTCATCTGTCGGGCGCCGGGTAGCTCCGCCGCGTACAGGGTGATGACGAAGTCTTCAGGCAGTTCAATCGCCGCGAGTGTTTTCTCGATGCGTGTTTCGGTGATCGTGCTGTTGTGGCCGCCCGGCATCATGTATTCAACGGCCAGACGCAGCTCGTCTTCAGTGCACTGGGTACAGCCGCCCATGGCTGGCATGGCGCCTTTTCCTTCGATGACGGTGTTAGTCAGCGCGCTGGTACTTCCTGCGCTGGCGAGTAGGGTAGTCCAGTACACCGCATCGCTGAGCAAAGGCGCCTGCGCTGTGCCCACGTCGTGGCAGGCTGCGCAATGCTGCTGGTACAAACTCGCACCATTAATCGCATGGGCCGGCGCGGGCGACGACAGCAACACCATGGCAGACAACAAGGCGCACAATCGGGAGCATCGTTGCAAGGACTCGGGCAACTGCATAGGGGTGTTCTCGGCAGGTAACATGGTAACCAGCATAGTGCAGAATGCGACGTGAGACACTGCTGCAGTATCTAACGCTGGCGCGCTTCATGACGAGGCGCAGCCGGACCCATCTTATGCCCAGCATAATTCCCAAGAGCGCACGATATTGGCGCGATTGTTGCTTTAATCTTGTTCTGCGAAGGGATTCGCCCAATGTGCTATAGGAGTTAGACCGTGCAAGGAGCAAGTATGACCACCATTCGACACGCGCTGCTGTATGCGTCGCTGGCGTTGGTGTTGTCCGCACAACTGGAAGCGGACGACCCGCCCGTGGAGGCAGGTCCCGTCGGCGAGCCATCCCGTGGTATCACCATTCAGATCGGCGAGAATGCATCGGACTCAGAGGCAGGTTAGGCAGCGGGGCCGATCCTGCGACCACCGATTCCACCAGCGAACGCCTCCCGCCCCTTCTGTTTTATCGTCCCTATGGCCTGTTTACCCAATTGATTGCATGAGTCGTTGATTGCAATGAAAGCGCGCCCGTCGTCGTTGCCGATCGCATTCTGGTGCAAGTAAACGGTGCGCGCGCCTGTTGCTGGTGCAGCAGCGAGTAGAGGATTGCGCTCGATACTGGTGCGACTGCCCAACAAAGAACCGCGCCAGCCTGCTTTTTTAACAGAAATGTCATGTAAACACTGCTCACAGCTACTCGAGACGAAATGGCACGGTTTGTGCTGTGTTTCACGCGTACGCATCACCCTCACGGCAAGCATTGCTCTCAGAATGCAAAGCGCGAAGAGGCGTACTGAGTGTGATTGAGATCTGCGGAACGCACGGCCATACGCCAGTGGTTAGTGGGTCCGATCATTTAGGCAAACACCTGAAATTGCTTTAGCTCGGGGGCAGCGTTCGATGCAAAGCGCGGTGCAGTTAGCCGAACCCAACAACCTGATTCTCGCGGACGTGGCTTGCCCGGACCCCGTTGTCATAGTGGGTGCCGGCCCGGTAGGGATGCATGCCCTGCGCCTGCTGTTGAAGACGCAGCCCAACTTGCCGGTGCGGGTGTACGGTGACGAGCGGTATGAACCCTACGACCGAGTGCAGCTGAGCGGATTGCTGGCTGGGCAGCATACGTTTGCGGAACTCGAGTTGGCGGGTGACTTGATGCGCCAAGAGTTGCCGAACACGCAATTTGTTGGCCAACGTGTGGTTTCGATCGATCCAGAAGCTAAAGCAGTTACCGACAGCAGTGGGCAGGCCCAGCGTTACCGGTCGCTTATCCTTGCCACCGGTTCACGCCCTTTTGTACCGGCAATTGTGGGTTCTGATTTGGCGGGCGTGTACACCTTCCGCGACATGGCGGACGCCGAAAAACTCGCAGCTCGTCGTGTGTTGAGCCAGCACACGGTGGTCCTGGGTGCTGGTCTCTTGGGCATCGAAGCGGCCAGAGCGATGCAGCGTCACAACACCAA
>JBCCYE010000039.1:0-31284 GCA_039190425.1 Pseudomonadota bacterium
GAGCTATTCCCGCACTAATCTCGCGTTTAACCACCGCGGTGGGCGCCGGAACCGTCGAGGCTGCGCGCCCCGCCTCAACCTTGGCAAGGTTGCGCTCTACCAACTGAGCTATTCCCGCACTAATCTCGCGTTTAACCGCCGCGTGTGGGCGCCGGAACCGTCGAGGCTGAGTTTCAGGCATCCGCCTTAGTCTCATGAGTCTCATCGACACCCTCTTTGCGGACGGCTTATTGTATGCACCGGGCTGCACGAGTCAAGGGAGCCGGCCAAACAATTAATGCAAGCAACTGAATTACAAAGGGTTATCTTGCTGGCGAATGATGGCCCATGCAGCCTTCAGATAGACGATCATTGAATACAGCGTCAGTGCCGCGGCGGAATACAGCACAAGATAGCTCAACGCCAGCAGCCACCCAGGATCTGCGCGTGGGTCGATCGCCAGCAATGCCGTGATCGCAATCATCTGAAAAACCGTTTTAACCTTGCCGATATAGGACACAGCGACCGACGTGCGCTCTCCCAACTCCGCCATCCACTCTCGCAAAGCCGACACCACAATCTCCCGGCCGATAATGACGCAGGCGGCCAGGGTGAACAGCTGGGTATCGTGGCGCTCCACCAACAGAACCAGGGCAACGGCGACCATGAGCTTGTCAGCAACCGGGTCTAAAAAAGCTCCGAACTTTGTGGTTTGACCGAGGCGTCTTGCCAAATAGCCGTCAAACCAGTCGGTCACGGCCGCCAGGCCGAATATGGTTGCGGCCACCAGCAAGTGCTTTGGAAAGGGTACATAGAATACCACGACCAGCACCGGGATCATGACAATCCGTAGCAAGGTCAGAAAGTTAGGTATGTTTAAAACCAAGGGCGCCGTGGTCCGTCTGGGTATGAGATCGCCGGTACAGAGCAGTCCCGGCCCGGGCTGCCACGCAGTCTAACGTATCGACTCCTGGTGTGACAGGCGATCAACTCGTCACTGACACATACCGCCCCTGCGCGTGTGGCAGGACAATCAACCCGCAAATAGTATCTCTACAGGACTATTTTTCAATACTTTACAGCAGATATATACTTTTGTTTCGAGCTTGCAAGCAGGGCCGAAAGTGCATTACATTCTCTCATCAAGCTTCATCTTTCTTGACCTGGCTCCCGGATGACCGTAACAACAGTGCCTGCCGCCCCAAGCTT
Source organism: Pseudomonadota bacterium (assembly GCA_039190425.1). Classification (GTDB taxonomy): domain Bacteria; phylum Pseudomonadota; class Gammaproteobacteria; order Pseudomonadales; family Halieaceae; genus Marimicrobium. The sequence goes on from JBCCYE010000039.1 coordinate 1,189, forward strand.
TCCTCGACCTGCAGCTAAACGGTCGCTTGGGATGTTTATGGTCTGTTTGCTGCTCGCCCTTCCGACCCTTGCTACCCCGATTGAACCTGGCAAAGGCGCCGACAACCATCCCGGTGGCGGCGCTACGACTGCAGACTTGTTCGAGTTTTCACCTTTTACTCCGATATCCTTGGGTCCTCTGGAAGGCTTCTCCGACCCACTGGGCGCTGGCGTTGACCCACTTTTCGGTGTCTTTTCCGGCTCCGTGCATAATCTGGATCTGCTGGGCAATCTCACGATCACCCGCGAGTTTGAACCCGCAAACCTAAAACCGGCGACCTCCGCCGCTCTGCATACGTCCGACATCATCAATATGTTGTTGTACAGCTACTTGGCTCCAAAGAGCCGGCAGCTGCTGGCAATTCAGCTTAATCTCGACGATGCGACATTGATGGAGATCGGCGGAACGCCCATGACGACAGAGACGGCCCCGCTGTCGCTGGTGGGCTTTGGGTCGGTTTCAGACCCCGGCGTCAAGCCGGCCAACGTTCACTGGACGCATTGCCCCGAGGCACAAAAACGCGCTGTGCTGTTCAAGGCCCAAGGCAAACGGCTTGGCAAACTCTGCACCAGACCGCCCTGCGATTGTTTCATGCTGTAGAGTGAGCGACGGTGTTGGTCGGGCATCAATGAACCTGATGGAGGTGGTCGTAGATCTGCTGTGCCAACGTCCCGCTGATGCCGGAAACCTTGCATAACTCTTCCACATTGGCGTTGCGAACCCCGGCGGCACTTCCAAAATGTCGCAACAACTCGCGACGCCGCTTGGCACCCACACCTGGAATCTCCTCCAGCGAAGAACGCTGACGGACTTTATCGCGCCGGCCGCGATGTCCCGTAATCGCGAACCGGTGCGCTTCATCGCGAATTTGCTGAATCAAGTGTAATGCCGGACTGTCGGAAGGCAGTTGCCGTTCGCGGCTCGTCGCGCCGTCGACCAGCGTCTCAAAACCCGCTTTACGGGTGGAGCCTTTGGCCACACCGATTACGCTCACACCGCTCACCTGCAGCGCTTCAAAAACAGACATCGCCTGGGCGACTTGTCCCTTACCACCGTCGATCAACAACAAATCTGGCAGCGTGCCCTCTCCGGACTGTATGCGGCGATAGCGACGCTCCAAGGCTTGTTGCATGGCGGCATAGTCATCCCCAGGCGTGATGCCATCAATGTTGAACTTGCGGTAGTCGCCTTTGCGGGGGCCGCTTTGGTCGAATACGACGCAGGAGGCAACAGTCGCTTCCCCGCTCGAATGGCTGATGTCGAAGCATTCCAGGCGCTCGGGTAACTCCGGCATTCCCAGAACATCCTGCAAGCTGTGCAGTCTATGCAGAATTGTCTGGCGACCCGCCAGATCCGACGCCAGATTGGTTTGGGCAGTCTGCTCCGCTAACCTGAGCCAGCGGGCTCTGGCGTCGCGTACCCGGTGACGAAGACGGACACTGTGCTCCGCTTGCGCGGATAAAGCTTCTGCGATCACTTCCGAGCTCTCCAGCTCTGCGTTCACAACAATCTCACCCGGAATCGCCGTGCCCTCCCCAAGGTAGTATTGGGAGACAAACGCCGACAGCACCTCGCCGATGGTTTCTTCGAGTTTGAGTGGCGGATAATAGGTTTTACTCCCTAACACCCGTGCGCCACGGACGAACAACACCTGAACACAGGCGCGGCCGTGAGACACCGCTGCCGCCAACAGGTCCAAATCGCCTGCAACACCTTCAATGCCCTGACTGGCCTGGACATGCTGTAATTGTGCGAGTTGATCACGGTAAAGCGCTGCCTTTTCATACGCCATTTCCGCCGCGGCCTGCTCCATGTCGTCTGCCAGTCTGACCATCAACTGTTTCGATCGCCCCTTCAGAAAAAGCCTTGTGTGTTCCACCTGTTCTGCGTATTCGTCCGGGCTCACCAGACCGACGCACGGAGCAGTACATCGATCAATTTGGTGCTGCAGGCAGGGACGAGATCGATTCTGAAAATAGCTGTTGTCACACTGGCGGACTTTGAATACCTTCTGCAAAAAGTGCAGTGACTCCCTCACCGCCCCGGCGCTCGGATATGGCCCGAAGTACTCCCCCTTCGACCGTTTGGATCCACGGTGTAGGTCGATACGAGGAAAATCGTCAGCGGACATATGGATGTAGGGATAGGATTTGTCATCGCGTAGCAGTATGTTGTAGGGAGGCCGATAACGCTTGATAAGATTGTGCTCGAGCAACAGGGCGTCCACCTCCGTGGAGGTTACGGTCACCTGGATATCGGCGATACGAGATACAAGCGCGAGCGTTTTGTTAGTGAGACCACTGGCGCGGAAATAGCTGCCCACGCGGTTTTTGAGATTACGTGCCTTACCCACATACAACAGCTTCCCATCAACGTCGTACATCTGATACACACCGGGGCGGGAGGTCAACGACTTGACGTATGCCTTATGGTCGAAGTCACTCACTCGGCTGCTCCGTAAATCCGCGGTTCGATATCCAGCTGTACGCCAAAGGTCTGCTGCACACCAGCGGCGATGTCCGCGGCAAGGGCAAGAACATCGGCCCCCGTTGCTCCACCGTGATTAACCAACACCAGGGCATGCTCGCAGTGCACCCCTGCAGGCCCGGCACGTCGACCCTTCCAGCCACAGTGGTCAATCATCCATGCGGCGGAGAGCTTCACCTGAGAATCTGAGCCCGAGTAGCAGGGGAGTTCTGGGAAAGCCTGCCGCAGTTCGTCAGCCCGGCCCGGTTCCACCAACGGGTTCTTGAAAAAACTGCCAACGTTGGGGGTCTCGGTAGGGTCAGGCAACTTCGCGCTGCGAATAGCCACCACAGCATCAAACACTTCTTGCGGAGTGGGACAGCCTACATCCTGACGGCGAAAATGGTCTGCCAGCGCCGGATAATGTGTCACGGGATTCGGAACTCGCTGTAGCTGCAGGCTAACGGCGTAGATCACCAGCTGATCGCGTAGCGCGTGTTTGAACACGCTGTCCCGATACGCCAACTCGCAGTCGGAAGCGGACAATAACACCCTGGAACCATCATCGATTCGCCGTGACTCCACCTCCCGCAAAAACGACGAGACTTCTACCCCGTATGCACCGATGTTCTGTATTGGCGCGGCACCTACGGACCCGGGTATCAACGCGAGATTTTCCAATCCGAAATAACCATGCGCCAGACACCATTGCACCAGACCGTGCCAGTTTTCGCCTGCCGCTATGCGAAGCGTTACCGTGGTGTCGGTACGCTTTGTCACTTCGATACCGCGGTTTTCCATTCTCACAATCAGGCAGTCGAGATCACCCAGCAACACAACATTGCTGCCCTCACCCATGGGGACGACTGAGAGTCCCTGCTCACCGGCCCACCGGAGTGACTGTTGCAGTGCAGCATCGTCGTGAATTCTCGCGACAGCCCGTGCCCGGGCCGGCAGGGCCAGCGTGTTGTGCTCCGTCAGCCAGTCATTGTGCTGAATCGGCATCGGCTATCCCGTGGTGCATGTGGAGGTGCCGTATAAGGCCTTCGCTAGCAGCTTCCACCAGGTCAAACACCTCCGCAAACCCGTCTTCGCCGCCGTAGTATGGGTCAGGTACTTCCTCATGGGTCACACCCTCCGCAAACGCCAGGAATAGACCCAGATGCCCCTGAAAATCCTCAGGACACCGGGCACGCAGATCCTCCAGGTTTGTTCGATCCATCGCCAGAATGTAATCGAACTGCAGAAAATCGTTGGCGTGCAGCTGGCGACCCCGAAGATGACTGATGTCGTAGCCACGCCTGTCTGCCTCCGCCGCAGAACGGGCATCGGGCGGCTTGCCAACATGCCAGTGAGCGGTGCCACAGGAGTCGACATCGGCCGAGGTCGCCAGCCCCCGCGCTGCCAGCTGGCCAACAAACACGCCTTCGGCAGTGGGCGAGCGGCAGATGTTTCCCAAACAGACAAATAAAATGCGAATCGGCGGTGACCTTGTCATAACAAACGCCTCCAGAGGTGCAGTATCCAGGTCGCTTGGCGGTGCTGAGGTAGCGCAAGCGACAGGGCAAATTTTACGACAAACGACCGGCGGCTGCCTCACATCGGCAGGACCTGTGCGCAACCTTATAGGCCCTCGACTCACTCATCCGCCCGCTTGAGGATATGGGACAAATTTAATACTATGTCTCAAACACAGCCAGTCTTCCTTGCGAGGTACATCATGACCGCCGCGACCGTTCAGGACACCTTCGACACCATCGTTATCGGCGCCGGGCACAATGGCCTGGGTGCGGCGACCGTTTTGTCCGAGCGAGGGCAGCGAGTTCTGGTCCTTGAGAAGAACCGCTACGTGGGCGGCATGGGCGGTACACGTGAAATCCTCAAAGGTTGTCGCAATGAGGTTGGCGCCAGCGTGATGTTCCCGCTGTCTGCCGAGATCAGACAATACTTTGACTTCGAACGACACGGTGTCGAGTTCATTCCTCTGCCCGTCATGGCGGTCAACCTGTGCGGTGCGGATGGCAGGGCGCTGGTGTTCTACAAAAATCCGGCGCGTCTCGCGATGGATGTCTACCGACAGTTTGGCTTTTCCGCCATGCTGGGCATGATTCGTTTGTTCCGCTTCTGCACCTACCCCGCCAGTGTCATCGATCGCTTCACGGCCCGCAAAACACCGCGCTCGCTGGAGCAACTCATTGCAGAGGCACCTACCCCGGACAAGCGCCGCCAGCTGGAGCTGGCCTTCCGCGGATCTGCAATGGACATCATTGACCGTTTTTTTCCGGACAAGGACAAACACCGCGAACTGCGCGGCAACATGGCGTTCGCCGCCGTACAGGCCACCTACAAGGGGCCCTATACGCCCGGCTCAGGACTGTGCCTTGTCTACACCTTTGCCCAGGAAGGCTCTGAGGGGCTGATGCAGCGGGTCAAAGGCGGCATGGGCAAACTGTCTGAATCGCTGGTGACACGGATTGAGTCTCAAGGCGGAGAAGTCCGTCTCGGGCAGCGCGTTGCCCACATACTGATTGAAGGTGAGCGCGCCATCGGTGTGGAATTGAAGGACGGTCAGCAGCTGTTCGCGCACACGATCATCTCCAACCTGGACAAGCCCGCGACTTTCCGCGGCTTGCTGTCTCGACATCCCCTTCCACCTGACCTGCAGCCTAAGATCGATACCACTCACCACAACGGTGCTTTCGTACATATGCTGTTCAAGCTAAAGGGCCTGCCGGACTACGCACCTTCGCTGAACCGACTCAACCGAATATCAGGTGCCAAGTTTGGGGGAGCCATGGTGGTTGACCCCGAAACCATGCAGCATTGCTACGAGACCTGTCTCAGCGGCAGGCTACCTTCCAAGATGCCTATCGCGTTCCAATTTCCCACCGTACACGATCCTTCGCTGGCGCCGGATGGATTTCATATCGCGAGCGCCTACGGCTTTTACTTCCCGTGCAGTGCGGACAAGAAGGAACGCGGCAAACTGCGTGACCGAGCCGCCGACCTGATCATCGACCAAATCACCGAGTACATGCCCGCTTTCCGCGAGCTGATCACAGACCAGGCCATTTTTTCCGCCGACCACTTTGAGAGTATGCACGGAGCCACCAACGGTGACTGGACCCACGGAGCAATTCACCCGGAGCTTATGTTGGGCGAACGCTGCTTGATACCAGGCAGCGGACACGGGACGCACCTGCAGGGTCTGTATCTATGCGGTGCAACGTGCCATCCAGGACCGGGTGTTACTTTTCTACCGGGCTACAACTGTGCTCACGAGGTTCTCGCTCAGGCGGATCACGCCGAACCGCAGCTGGACATCAGCGCAACAACACTGGCACCAGAAGACCGCGCAGCGTAACGCGCAAGTCGTGCTCGGAGTCTGTCCATTGACTCGGCAGCGTCAGCAGCGAGATGAGAATGCGGTAAATCCACTGCGCCATGGCCTCCGGTGGCACTCGGTCCTGTAGCAGGCCACGGGCCGCAGCGGGAGCAATGACTTCTTCGAAGAGTTGCTCACCAAACTCGACGATAAGCTGTGACTGCCACACCACACTCCTGGCTCCGGAATTGCGAGCGGACGCAAACACAGCCCGCAAAATTGGCCTGGCCGGAATTTCACGCAAAGCCAGTACGATACCTTCGACAATCACGTCCGCCGGGTCATCGTACTGTGCCAGTTCAGCACGGATCACCTCGTTGGCTCTCTCTATATCGCGTTTGACAACGGCGACCAGTAACTCGTCCCGGTTGCTGAAATACCGGTATAGGGTAGACCTGCCTACACGTGCCTCATCTGCCACCTGCTGCATAACCGTGGCATCAATACCCCGTTCGATGAAGCAACGCCGGGCGGCAGAAAGTATCGCCGCTTCCGGATCCTGGTGACGGGGTTTGCGCGACACGAACTACCGCGTCAATTCGATAAGATCGCGCATATGTTGCAGATCCGCTATCGTATCTACGCCAGGGGGTACGGCCTCACAAGCAAGCGCCGTGTGTATCGGTACGCGGTGGTATAGGGCGCGAAGCTGTTCCAGGGCCTCAAGTTGCTCCAGCGGCGCTGGCGGCCAGGCCACGTAATTGTGCAAAAAAGCTGTGCGATAGGCGTAGAGACCGATATGCCTGCGCCACTGATGGCCGTCAGGCAGTGCGGCGTCTGCGTTGACGAATGCTTCCCTAGGCCAGGGGATTGGTGCGCGACTGAAGTACAGAGCCATATCCTCGCGATCAGTGACAACCTTAACGATGTTGGGATTACGCAGCTCAACCGATTCTGTGAGCGGCTCGCAGAGCGTGGCAATACCTGCATCCTCCCGACCTCTCAGATTAGATGCCACTTGGTCGATGACCCCAGGAGGTATCAGCGGCTCGTCACCCTGTACGTTGACGACGATGTGCTCATCGGGCAGCTGCAACTGGTCCACCACCTCCTGTAAACGATCGGTGCCAGACGGGTGCTTCGTCGACGTCATGCAGACTTCAGCGCCAAAGCCTGCCGCCGTGCCGGCGATGCGTTCATCATCCGTTGCAATCAGCACGCGTTCGCAGCGGCTCTGGCTCGCTCGTTCCCACACGTGCTGCAGCATCGGCTTGCCACCGATATCCAGCAGGGCCTTGCCGGGCAATCGGGTTGACGCATATCGTGCAGGTATAATCACGGTGAACGACATGGTTACTCCACCCTGTTCGTTAACTTGACTCCGATGAGCCGACAATCTTCCGGCTAAGCACTGCTGTTACCAGCTTGAGTTGCCGCGAGGCTCACCACCCGGTCTACAACCGCGGTGGGTAGCACAGCGCTGATTTTCAGATACCAGGCATTATCACCCACAAGGCCGCGGCATTTTACCGCGTCTTTTTCCGTCATGATAATCGGGCGATCGTTCATACCGGCGAAATCATCGGTTTGGTAGCGATGATGATCACCAAATAGACGCACACTGGCCTCGAAACCGGTTTGCTGCAATGCTTCGAGAAACAGGGCCGGCTGGCCGACGCCTGCAACCGCATAAACCTGCCGACCCAAGCTTTTTGCAGAGGCAGGCAATTCCGCTCCACTGTTTAATTGAACCAGAGCATCCAGATGAAACGGAACGGCCGTTTCTGCTTCTCGTCCGGCACGCTCCAGCACAAAATCCACTTCAGCTAATCGCGACAGCGGTTCCCGGAGAGGACCGATTGGCAAACAGCGTCCATTCCCGTAACCGTATTGACTGTCGACCACTGCAATCTCCAGATCGCGCTGCATGGCATAGTGCTGCAGACCATCGTCACAGATCACGACGTCCACAAAAAAGTGATCCAGGAGTAGGCGAGCAGCCTCCAAGCGTCGCGTCGCGACCACACAGGGGCATTTGAGACGTCGATACATCATCAGCGGTTCATCGCCACAGTCCTGAACCTGAGTGTGTTCGTTGACGATGCACGCGCCCCCCTGCCGAGTCCGACCGTAACCTCGACTCACCACACCAGCCCTCAACCGATGACGGGCAAGCGCCTCGACAAGGGCCATCACAACCGGGGTTTTGCCAGTCCCTCCGAGAGTGACATTACCGACGACAATGACCGGTTTATCCACTTTGCAGGAAGGTAGCCAGCCGTTCCCATAGGCGAGGCGCCGGGTTAGCACCAAAGATCTGTAGCACGCCTCCAGCGGCCAGAGCGGTAGCGACCAGCCGGGTTGGCGAGCCCAAAGATCCAGGGCGGCAGCGGACAGATCAACTCTCATCCGCGCTCCTCCTGCTGCCAGAGCGTGTGGTAAAGACCCCCTCGCTCCACCAATTCTCTGTGATTGCCAATCTCAACTACTCGCCCACTGTCCATGACTGCGATTCGGTCCGCGCGTTGAGCAATCTCCAGGCGATGCGCAATAACCACCACCGTTCTCCCCCTCATAACGGCGTTCATGGCTTCTTGTAACCTTGCGCGGGAAGCACTGTCCAGACCGCTGGTGGCTTCATCCATGATCAATACTGGCGCGTCCTTAAGCACTGCTCTTGCGAGGGCTATACGCTGCCTCTGCCCACCACTCAGTCCGCCTCCATCATCGCCGAGATCGGTATCAAGACCGCGAGGTAGTCGGTCGATGAATTCTTGCGCGTGTGCTGCCTGTATGGCTGACGTGACACGCGAACGCTCGGCCTTGGCAATGGCGCCGTAGGCGATGTTGTTGTAGACCGTATCGTGAAAAAGAGGTGCATGCTGGGATACAAATCCCAATTGTTGCCGCAAGTTATCCACCGCGTACTCACTGAGCGGCCTCCCATCCAGGGTGATCGTACCAGTCTGCGGCTCGTAAAGACGCGCGAGCAGCTTCACAAGGGTGCTTTTGCCACTGCCCGACGGGCCCACCAAAGCGAGCGTCTCTCCGGCCGCTATTTCAAGATTCAGCTCACTCAGGGCCAGGTGATCGGAATCCGGGTAGCAAAAGCTCACTCCTCGGAGCGCCAGATCACCTCGGGCCCGCTCTATCCGCAGGGAGCCGCCCGTGGGTTCAGGTGATTCATCCATTTGCGCAAAAACATCCTCAGCCGCGGCCAGCCCTCGCTGCAATACACTCTGAATTCCGCTGAGCTGTCGCACCGGTTTTCCGAGCTGGGCGGCGGCTGTCAGAAACGCCACCAGAGAGCCTGCTGAAAAACCCGTCAGGACCTGTGGGCTGAGCGCAAACCAGATGAGGGCAGCCAGCGACAGAGCCAGCAACAGCTGAATGATGGGCGTACTGAGCGCCTCGGCAAACGCCAGCTTGAGACTCTGTTCGCGGTTGTCGCTACTCGCCCGTCTGAATTGCTGGCGCTGCGTTGCCTCACCTCCGTACAACCGCACTTCCTGGATGTTGCGGATGGTTTCAGCGGTCACCTGCGTAACATCACCCATGGAAACCTGAATACGTCGACTGTAGCGACGAAACCGCTTGCCTACGAGCGTCACGACCCAGGCAATCGCGGGAACGATTGCCAGGAACAACAGGCACAGACGCCAATTCAGATAGAGCATATAGCTTACAAGGGCAAGTAGAGTGAGGCTCTCACGTAAGAGTGTTTTGAGCGCACGCGTTGCTGCCCCGGTGACCTGTTCGATGTTAAAAGTCACCTTTGAGACCAGCTTGCCCTGTGCCTGGCTCTCAAACTCGTAGCTGGGCGCTTGCAACAGGCTGTCAAACAGACGACAGCGGAGCTCGTGTATCAGATTCCGCGCTACACAGTTAACAAAATAGCTGCCGGCAAAGAAACCGGCGGCCCGCACCAGTGTGACCATAATGAGCGTCACCGGAACCACTATCCTGGCCAGCTCCGCTGGTGTGCGCCCCCCATCTTCGACCGTATGAGCGATGACGCGGGAGAGCAGACCCCTGCCCTGCTCTCCACTACCGGAAACGGAATCGAGCAAGTATTGGAGCAAGTCTGCCAGCAGCACATTGCCCAGCGAGTACAGCACGAAACCGCCAGTGCTGAGCACAAATAGATACCAGTAAGGCACAACGTAAGACAACAGGCGGCGGTAAAGCTGCCAGTCGCCCTGTGACCGCTGGCGTTCAGCGACCATGTAAAGTGCCTATCCGCCTCCCGCGGTCGATACCGGCTGCCGCGTGGTAATGCTGAGATGCACGAAGCCCATCTGACCGGCCGCGTCCATGGCTCGAACGACATCCTCATGAGACGCCTGAGCATCAGCGGTTATGGTCATCGGAAGCGTTGTGTCACCCGATGACTCCTTGTAAATGGCCGCCTGCAACGTGCGCATGCGGGTGTCGACCAACGCTTGACCGTTGACCCGGTAGCCGCCGCCCTCATTGACCAGAATCTCGATTTCTTCCGGAACACGCTCTCGGGGTTGACCCTCCGCCTCTGGGAGGTCGATGCTCAGTTGGGTCTCACGCGTAAAGGTTGTGGACACCATGAAAAAAATCAGCAGCAGAAACACGATATCGATCAAAGGCGTCAGATTGATACCGACCTCTTCACGCTGCTGTCGGCGAAACTTCAAGCCTTTTCTTCCGTCGTCTCTTCGGCGTGTAGGGCGTCTACCAGCTTGATGGTTTCCTGCTCCAACTCCACCACAATGCCATCGATTCTGCCGGTAAAGTACCGATGCATGACCAGCGCAGGAATAGCCACTGTGAGACCCGCGGCGGTCGTGATCAGCGCTTCTGAGATGCCGCCTGCGAGCGCGCTCGCGTTACCCGTTCCCTGTGCCATGATCTCGGCGAAAACGCGAATCATGCCCAGTACCGTGCCCAGCAACCCCAGTAAGGGAGCCACCGCGGCAATGGTACCGAGCGTATTGAGGTAGCGCTCAAGATCGTGTACCACGTGCGCGGCTGCTTCCTGAATGCTCTCCTTCATAACGTCCCGACCATGGTAGGCGTTGCCCAGGCCGGCCGCTAGGATGCGCCCCAGCGGTGACGATTGCCGAAGGTTTCGCAGCTTGGCGGCATCGAGCTCGCCACCTTTAAGCTGCTTCCACACGGTGGCCAGTAGGTGGGGAGGTGCAATCTTTTTAGGATTCAGGGTGAACAAGCGCTCAATACAGATCGCCAATACAACCACGGAGCTGAGCACGATGAGCACCATCAGCCAGCCACCCGCCATCAACAGTTCCAGCACAGTCACGCCCCATAACGGTGGAATGCCCCATTATACGCGGCGGCTACAGCACGGTGAAGGTGACACGGGTCTACATCCAGTAAAACCGGAGTTTTTCACGTTTCTGGACCGCTTTCTGGGTGCCGCTTGAGTGGAAGTCGAAGACCAGCGCTCCGCCGTGCGCGGTTGCATACTGCTCGGCACCGAGAGCCTCCAAACGCCTCACCACATCAGGGTGTGGGTGTCCGAAACGATTCGCGTAACCGTAGGTGTACACCGCCTGCCGCGGACGAACCCTTTTCAGCCAAGTCCAGGAGCTGGAGCTGCCGCTCCCATGGTGGGCAACCAGTAACCAATCGCTGACCAGATCGGGCCAGTAGCGCAGCAGACTGCGCTCTCGACTACGATCTATGTCGCCGGGGAGCAGCAGACGGCTGGCACCAAGGGTCACTTGCAGAACGCAAGAACCATTGTTGCTGTCAAGATGAGGCTCATTAGCCGGTGCCAGGAAGCGAAATACCTGGCCTCCGGGCCAGCGAAAGGTCTCTCCAGATCGGCAGCGCCGGCCTGAGTAGACACCTGCGGGGCGCTCCCCATACCGCAGCCGTGCTACGGGTAGTGCAGACAACAACGCGACAGCACCGGCGCTGTGGTCTCGGTCGGGATGACTGATGACCAACGTATCCAGCGCCCTAACGCCCTGCTGCTTCAGATAAGGCAGTACAACCCGCCGCGCCATGTTGTTGCCATCCGGATCACCGCCGCCTGTGTCATAGACAAGCGCCCGCCCCTCCGCTTGTATCACAACCGCTGTGCCCTGCCCCACATCCAGCACGGTGACCCGGGTAGTGCCGGGTGTGATCGTGGAGGTGGGACGCACCACGAGAAACGGCAGAATGACCATGAACCCAACCAGGCGAACGACGGCGGCCGGCACGGCCAGCAGAGTCACTGCTATCAGTGCAGCTGGCAGCGACGCAGCAGGCAGATGGATTGAGCGAAAAATCCGATCATGCGACTCGGCAACCCAGTTCTCCAGCCAGGGCAACAGGAACTCAAGGATTAGCGCCGCACCCCCCCAAAGCCCACGAAAGACTGACCAATCAACCGCAAAAGCGGCAACGCCCAGCAGTGCAAGGGGGACTACCAACAGGCCAATAAGAGGGATTAACAAGCCATTGGCGACAACGCTTAACAAGCTCGCGCCACCGAAGAACCAGCCACCCAGTGGCACCATGACAAGCCCCATGTACGTTTGGGTTGTCAACCAGCTGACAGCGCTGGGGCGAGCCCGCCACGCCGACCACCAGAGCAACGCGCACACTGCGCCAAAAGAGAGCCAGAATCCGCTGCCCAATGCGGCCAGGGGGTTGACGGACAGTATCATTGCCGCGGCCAACAATAGCGGCTGAACAGCACCGGCCCGTCGGGTCAGCAGTGACGCCAGAATGGCACAGTTGAGCATGTAAAGCGCTCGCTGCGTCGGCAATGAAAACCCGGCCAATGCCGCATAGGCGCAGGCGGACACCAGAGCCAACAGACACGCAATGGCGCGCGCACTGCTGTGTGACACTGGACACAGACGTTGCAAAAGGTAGCCAAAGGCAAAACCTAGCCCGGCTACCAACCCAACGTGCAAACCGGACACGACCAGCAGGTGGGTGATACCCAAACTCTGAAATACGCGCCAAAGGGTATCGTCTATCGCGGCCGAGTCGCCGATCGTCAGGGCCAGCAATACAGACCTCGCCCTAGGATCAGAAATACTCTCGATCAGACCACGCCGCACACGTTCACGCAGACTGTGATGCAGTGTTCGCCATCGACCGGAGGCAAGACGCCCTGGCTCGACCGCGTGCGCTAATGGCACCCGTTTGCGCACCGCGCCAACGGCGTCGATACCGCGGCGTGCGTAGCTCACTTGAGCGTTATAGGCGCCCGGGTTGGCAAGACCCCAGGGACGGCGCAGACGCGCGTCCAATGCAAGCCATTCACCCGCCACCACCCGTTGACCCCCGTAGTAGCTCAGCGCAAGACGCTCGGGCCCAGCACAGGCCCGAGGTTCAATAGATACGACATCAAGGACAAAACGCTGCTGCTGGGAACCCTGAAAACGACGTTGCTGCACCGGCAAGCCGTCCACCCGGCCTGTAACGCGGACCGTTTGACCTGAACACGATGTGGGCAAACGCCTGGCGTCGTAGTCCGCGGCAAATACACCGCCGAGCACTACACCCAAAATCGCGCCCCCCATGCCGAATCGGGCCAGGCCCTTCAAGCACAGCAGACACACAAATGCAGCGCCTAGCGCTAGCAGTATGAACGGGGACAAAACCGGAAGCATCGACATCATCAACACGCCGCCGATCAGCCCGCCCAGCAGCGCAGTCATCGCCACTTCCGGCGCTGCATTTGTGGGATCTGTCTCCTTGCATGCGCAATGGGTTCACGCATAATAGCAAGCCGACAGATCAGACCCATGCTGTATCGGCTGAAGATGAAGCACTGGTCCAGTCCATCACAGACAACCGGGGAACGGAACACCGTATCCAGTCAGCTTCAGATGCCAAAGCAAACGCTCAAGTCGATTGTCCCAAGCGCAGCACGGATTCGCGAAATCAAGGCGCTTCGCGTCCTGGGCGACTGGGTCTACGAGGGCAATCTCTGGCACATCAACCGCTACTCCGCTTCAATGGCGTTCTTTGTGGGACTGTTTCTGGCCTTCATGCCGGTCCCCGGTCAGATGGTGCTGGCCGCCCTCATGGCCATTCGCTTGCGCTGCAACCTGCCGCTTTCTGTGGGGCTTGTGTGGATCACCAACCCGGTCACCATGCCCGCGATTTTTTTTCTGGCCTATAAGGTCGGAGCCCTGCTGGTGGATGTGCCGATTCAGAATTTGGAATTCGAAATGAGTCTGTACTGGTTCAGCCACAAGCTGAGCGCAGTGTGGAAGCCGTTGCTATTGGGTTGTCTGGTGTGCGGTTTGTTCTTCGGCTGTCTCGGGTACTTTGTGATCAGCCTGCTTTGGCGGTGGCATGTCACCCGTCGCTGGCACCAACGGAAGAAGGAGCGGGCAGCACGCAGCCTTTGAACAAACCGTCAGTGGTCGTGATTGAGCACCAGAGCAGGCGCTAGCGAAGCGGCCCGGCGGGCAGGGTATATCGCCGCTAACACACACATTAACAACGCAATCGCACCGACCAGTACCAGATCACCCAATCTAAGATCAACGGGGACAAAGGACACTGGATACACATCCGTATTGAGAAACCGCATTTGCAGCAAGCCTTCCAGTGTTGTCACCAGACGCGGGACCAGCAGGCTACCCAAAGCGCCCGCCAACGTCCCCATCACGACACCCACCACGCCGATGAGTCCTCCCTGCAGCAGAAAAATCCAGGCGATGTCACTGCCTGAAGCTCCCAGAGTTCTCAATATTGCGATATTGCCCTGCTTGTCAAACACCACTAAAACCAGCGAGGACACGACGTTAAACGCCGCCACAGCGATGATCGAAAACAGTAAAATGGTGACCAGATCACGAGACAGCTGAATAGCGGCGTAAAGATTGCCGTGGGTCATCATCCAGTTGGTACTGTAGTAACCGGGCTCGAGACTGCGGCTCAGTTCCCAGCCAATGCGATGCACGTCGAATAACGCCGACGTACTGATTCTAAAACCACTGATCTCCCCATCGACACCGGCCAACTCCGACGCCAGCGAGAGGGGTATCAAGGCCAGCGCTTGGTCCAGTTCGGTGCCGGTGTCGAGAATGGCCGTCACGGTGAGAGACTCGAATCGGGTCGGTGCAGGGCCATCGGCACTGCTCGTGCCAGGCACCACAAGGGTGACCCGGGCACCTGGCTCCACTTCCAGACGCCCCGCAATGTCCGCCCCCAGCACAAGGGCATCAGCGCTTGACCGAAAAGCCTGCGCCTCGGCCGGCGAGACGTTGGATAGCAGCCGGCCCAGCGCGGCCTCGTCCTGCGCATCGAGACCAACACCTGCGGCGCTTTCAATACGGTCGCCTGCAATGATCAGCGTATCAAACTGGGTGAAGGGCGCCACGTCCAGAACCTCGGGATGCTGTGCCAGATGTTCGGCCGTTGTTTGCCAGTCTTCTATCGGATAGTGGGAGTAGAGAGAGACGTGCGGCACCAGCGCCAGGATACGATCGCGCATCTCCTTGTCGAAACCGTTCATCACCGAGAGCACGATGATCAGCAGCCCAATCGCGAGCACCAGCCCTATCATCGACAGCGAGGACAAAAACGTGGACAGGTGCCCCCGCCCGGAAGGAAAGGTGTACCTGATGGCCACCTTCATCCGTTCACGGGGCGTCACGTCAGATGCCCCTGACGCAGTTCAAGGGTGCGGTTCATATGCGCGGCAATGACGGGATCGTGTGTCACCACAACAAACGCCGCGCTTTCCTGTCCCAACTCATCGATGAGCGCCAACACCTGGGCCGCCGAGCGCGGATCGAGATTGCCAGTGGGCTCATCCAACAGCACACAATCGGGGCTGCCAACCAGGGCTCGCGCGATCGCGACGCGCTGCCGCTCCCCTCCGGACAACTGCGAGGGTCTATGCTGCAAGCGCTGTGACAGACCGACCCGCGCGAGTATTTCGGCGGCCTGTTCGCCGGCCTCGGCGCGTGGAATACCGCGAATCAACAGCGGCATCGCCACATTTTCGCGCGCGTCAAACTCGGGGAGCAAATGGTGGAACTGATACACGAATCCCAGACGCTCATTGCGAAGCGCACACAGTTGTGCCTCGTCCAGCGTTGACATGTCTTTTCCAGCCATAAAGACGCTGCCGGAGGTCGGATGATCCAACCCGCCGAGCAAGTTCAGCAGCGTGGATTTTCCCGAGCCGGAGGCACCTACAATGGCAATTTTCTCGCCGGGCGCGAGAGTCAGATTGACATTATCCAGCACCGTGACGGCCAGGTCGCCGTCGTCATAGGTACGCCCAAGTCCAACACAACGCAGCACCGGCTCACTCATAGCGAAGCACCTCAGCCGGCGCGATGCGCGCAGCCCGCCACGCGGGGTACAGAGTGGCCAGTAAGCTAAGCACCAAAGAGGCGAGCGTCACAGCCAGCACATCGCCCCAGTGCAAATTCGCCGGGAGTTCGCTGATAAAGTAGATGGTTGGATCGAACAACTTGAGCCCCAGAACTCGTTCACCCAAGGCGACGATATCCGCCACGTTCACGGCGAGCAGCACACCGAGTAACGCGCCGATGCTGATACCGGCGAGCGCCAGAGCCAGACCGTGCGCAACGAAAATGGCCATGATTCCACCAGGTCTGGCGCCCATCGTCCTCAGCACGGCAATGTCGCGACGCTTTTCTGCCACCGACATCACCAGCGTGGAGACGATGTTAAAAGCCGCCACCGCCACCACGCTTAATAGCAGAAGGCTGACCATGATTTTTTCCATTCTCACCGCGCGAAACAGCGACCCCTGGGTTTCACTCCAGTCGGTGACGCTAAAACCCTCCGGCAGCCGCTGGCCGAGATCATTGATAACGCCAGGCGCTGACAGCAAATCTTCGGTTCGCACCTGCAGTCCTTGCACGCGTCCGGCTGTGCCCATCAGCTTTTGACCACTGGCGAGAGACACATAGGCCTGATAAGTGTCCGGTTGTGCGCCGACTTCGAAGATACCGGTCACGCGCAATCGCTTGCTGCGGGGGAAAACGCCCAGCGGTGTGACGGTCAGCTTTGGCAGCGTGACGTCAACGGCATCGCCAATCCACACACCCAGCAGTCGCGCCAGGGAAGCTCCCAAAACGACATTGAACCCGGGACCGGTCAAGCTCACAAGATCGCCTGCAATCATGGCCTGCGACGCCTCAGAAACCTCCGCCTCGTAGTCTGGATCGATGGCCGTCAGAACCGCGCCACGCATCTGAGACCCGTTGGCCAGCAAGACCGTTTCGCGAATAAACGGGGCGACACCTAGCACGCGATCGTCCGCCCGCAAGCCCGCCGCAAGTGTCTGCCAGTCCGCCACGCCCGGTTCATCGGCAGTGATGTAGCCGTGTGGCACCAGCGAGAGGATTCGACCGCGCAACTCATCCGCAAAACCGTTCATCACCGATAACACCACGATCAAGCTCGCCACGCCGACGACCATACCCAGCATGGAGACAGTAGCGATTAGTCCAGTGAAACGGCTGCGTTTTCGGCGGGTCGAATAGCGCAGCCCTATGAACGGCGCGTAGTTGGCCGCTGCGTGGCGGGCGAAGTGCAAACCGCGTCGTCCGCTACTGCTTATCCGCCGGGTAATAGACCCCGGGGTTGGTGCGACCGACTTCTCCATCGCGGGTAGTTTCGTCACAGCGCTTGGGATCACCGCCGCACAGCTCGCAGGCCGTGTCGACACCCAGGGCGCCCATTCCTCCGCAGGAACCTTTCAGTGGCGGCCTGCCGGACATTACACCGACCGCCATGCCCGCAACAACGAGTATGACGAGCACCAATGTAAGAACAAACACGGTCATGATGCCTCCTAATAGCACCGCTTCGGCGCCCTATCCGGACCCGTCGGCCTGAACGAGAAGTGGAGCAAACTCCGGAGTGTAAGAGTGCTCATATCCCTCGTCACTTCTGTGTATGAAATATACCGCCAATGCCTGTGCAAGCGCCACTGCCTCGGCTTCCTCTCCCAGCGCCAGCAAGGCCGTCGCCCAGGCATCTGCAAACATACCGCTGGGATGTGCAACCGTAACGGAGACCAACGGGTGGTCAATCGGATACCCACTGCGAGGATCAATTGTATGGGAGTACTGCACGCCATCGACAGTAAAGAAGTTGCGATAGTCTCCGGAGGTGGCAAGCGCAAGGTCTCTCAGCGCCACAGTCGCCGCAACATTGCGCGCCCCTGCTTCGGGCTGTTCGATGGCGACGCGCCACAGGTCTCCGCGGCCGCTCAAACCCGCGGTGCGAATTTCGCCGCCGACCTCTACCAAAAAACGGCCTACACCCTGTGCCAGCAACCAGTCGCTGATGCGATCGACTCCATACCCTTTCGCCAGCGACGAGAAATCCAGTTCCAACGCGCCCCGTTTGCGGAGCCTTTGACCCGCCGCCTCAAATTCAAGCTGATCGTGACCGATTCGGCCCAGCATCGCTCTGATGCTATCGTCACCCGGCACTTCCGTCACCGCGCCCTCGGGGCCGAAACCCCAGAGGTCTACAAGCGGCCCCACAGTCACGTCGTAGGCGCCCCGAGAAGCGCTCCCTACGGCCAGGGCTGTGGACAGCACCGCAGCGAAACTCGGTGACAGCGCTATCCAGTCCCCCTCTGGAGCTGCGTTGATGCGGTTGATTTCCGAGCCGTCCCGATACGTGGACATACTGCTGTTCACCGCTTCAAGCTGTTGCGAGATGCCTTCTGCTATCTCTCGCTCGCTGACCGTAGCCGTACCGGAAACATAGGTTACGTGCCAGATGGTTCCCATTGTGGGACCGGTCAGCTTGACGACATCGGGGCGTTGCTGGCAGCCGAGCAGGCTCACCAGCAGCAAACAAAAAAGCCACTCTCTTGAGTGGCTTTTTTGTTTGCTTGTCATGGGCTTAGCCACCGAAATCGTCCAGCATGATGTTCTCCGGTTCGACACCCAGATCCGTCAACATTTGGATGACGGCCGAGTTCATCATGGGCGGCCCGCACATGTAATATTCGCAGTCTTCTGGTGCAGGATGGTCCTTGAGATACTCTTCGTACAAGACGTTGTGGATAAAACCGGTCAGGCCATCCCAATTGTCTTCCGGCTGAGGATCTGACAATGCGATATGCCAATCAAAATTGTCGTTCTCCGCCGCCAGCTGATCGTAGTCTTCCTGGTAAAACATCTCCCGCAGCGAACGCGCGCCGTACCAGAAAGAGATTTTACGCTTGCTGTGCAAACGCTTGAGCTGATCGAACAGGTGGGAACGCATAGGGGCCATACCCGCGCCACCGCCGATGTACACCATCTCGGCATCAGTCTCTTTGGCGAAAAACTCGCCGAAGGGGCCGTACACCTTGACCTTATCTCCAGGCTTCAAGTTGAACACCCAGGAGGACATGATCCCCGGGGGGATACCCTCGCTGCCGGGGGGCGGTGTGGCAATCCGGATATTGAACTTCACAACGCCCTTCTCTTCCGGATAGTTGGCCATAGAGTACGCTCTGATAACATCTTCTTTGACGATCGACTCGAGCTTAAAAAAGTTAAAGCGTTCCCAATCACCCCGGTACTCTTCCTCGATGTCATAGTCAGAGTACTTGACGTGATGCGGCGGGCACTCCAGCTGAACGTAGCCACCCGCTCTAAAGTCCACACTTTCCCCTTCCGGCAGACGCAGCGTGAGTTCCTTGATAAAGGTGGCCACGTTGGGATTGGACTCGACCGTACACTCCCACTGCTTAACTCCAAACACCTCTTCAGGCACCTGAATCTTCATGTCCTGTTTCACGGCGGTTTGGCAGCTCAACCGCCAACCCTCATCCGCATCACGGCGGGTGAAGTGAGACTCCTCTGTGGGCAACATGGAGCCGCCCCCTTCTGAAATAATGCACTTGCACTGGGCACAGGTGCCACCGCCACCACAGGCGGACGGCAGAAACAAATCCGCTTCAGACAGCGTCTGCAGCAGTTTGCCGCCGGCGGGGACCGTGATCGTTTTCTCTCCATTGATCTCGATGTGGACGTTCCCAGTACTCACCAACTGTGAACGAGCCAATAGAATGACCGCCACCAGCATCAAAACGATGGCGGTAAACATGCCGACTCCGGCAACGATTGTCATATCCATTTCAGCTCACACCCTAAATATCGATACCGCCAAAGGACATAAAGCCCAATGACATCAAGCCTACGATAATGAACGTTATCCCCAGACCCTGAAGACCATCAGGAACGTCTGAATACTTCAACTTTTCTCGAATCCCGGCCAGCGCCACAATCGCCAGCGCCCAGCCAACACCGGACCCCATGCCGAACACCACACTTTCCGTAAACGTATAGTCCCGCTCTACCATGAACAAGGACGCCCCAAGGATCGCACAGTTTACGGTAATGAGCGGCAGAAACACGCCCAGCGCGTTGTACAATGCCGGGACAAACTTATCGAGAAACATCTCCAGAATCTGCACGATCGCGGCAATCACGCCAATGTAGGACAGTAGCCCAAGGAAGCTCAGGTCCATGTCCGGAAGACCGGCCCAGGCCAGCGCACCATCGGCAAGCAGATAATTGTAGATCAGATTGTTGACGGGGACGGTAATGGTGAGCACGACGATGACCGCGACGCCAAGGCCAAACGCCGCCGAGATTTTTTTCGAGATCGCCAGGAAGGTACACATACCCAAAAAGAAGGCCAGCGCCATATTCTCGATGAAGATAGCGCGGACAAACAGGCTCAGTAGCGCCTCCATCTACGCGCCCTCCTTTACCGGGGTGTGTTTCGCCAGCTTGAAGTCAGGCTCTTCAACCTGCTCCTTGTGGAAACTGCGCAGGGCCCAGATGAACAGTCCGATCAAAAAGAAAGCACTCGGCGGCAGCAGCAACATGCCATTCGGGTTGTACCAACCGCCCGCCGTTACCAGCGGCAAGATTTCGTAACCCATCAGAGTACCCGACCCAAACAGCTCCCGAACGACCGCTACGGCAATCAGCACCACGCTGTACCCAAGCCCGTTACCTACGCCGTCAATGAAACTGGCCACCGGCGGGTTCTTCATGGCGAACGCTTCAGCGCGACCCATGACAATACAGTTGGTGATAATCAGCCCTACAAATACTGATAGCTGTTTCGATATCTCAAAGGCATAGGCCTTTAGAAACTGGTCAACCACAATCACGAGTGAGGCGATGATGACCATCTGCACAATGATGCGGATGCTGCCCGGTATGTGGTTGCGTATCAGCGAGACGCTCAGATTGGAAAAGGCACACACAAAGGTCAGTGCCACACACATCACCAAGGTGACGGTCAGTGAAGAAGTGACCGCCAGTGCCGAACAAATACCCAAAATCTGCAGTGCGATCGGGTTGTTGGCAAAAATAGGCCGGGTCAGAGTGTCTTTAACGGTATCCATGCTCAGGCCTCCCCCGTCACGAGATTATCGAGGAACGGCTCAAAGCCATTTTCACCCAGCCAGTACTGCACCAGGTTCGTCACACCGCGCGCCGTCAGTGTTGCCCCAGCCAAGCCGTCCACCTCCCAAGGTGCTTCTGCGTCCTGTGGATTCACCGCTCCCTTCACCAGAGCGATCTGGACCTGCCCGTCGCGGTACACCTGCTTTCCTGGCCAGAGAGCCTTCCAGCGAGGGTTATCCACTTCGCCGCCAAGCCCCGGGGTTTCGCCATGCTCGTAGAACCCCAGGCCCGCGATGGTGTTGGCATCTGCTTCCAGCGCAATAAAGCCGTACAGCGTTGACCACAGGCCATAACCGTGGACAGGCAGAATGATTTTCTCAAGATTACCAGTTGGCCCCTCGACCAGATACACCAGGGCGTAACGCTCGCGCCGAGAAATCTTGGCCTTGTCCTCGGCCGCGGGGATTACCTCGGACAGGGATGGATCTTTCGCGGCCCTGCGTTGATCATAATCC
The DNA here is from genome assembly GCA_039190425.1 of Pseudomonadota bacterium. Lineage (GTDB taxonomy): Bacteria > Pseudomonadota > Gammaproteobacteria > Pseudomonadales > Halieaceae > Marimicrobium. The sequence continues at coordinate 22,903 of JBCCYE010000039.1, forward strand.
GCCGGGTCAACAGCATCGGTGAAGCGACCAGTGTCAAGGTCTACGACCTTGGTGGTGATCTGTTTGAACTGCTCATCGACGGGCACAGAGGGTTCCAGCATACCGGCCGCGGCGAGGATATTGCGCTTCCGATCCAGCGTCTTGTTGACTTCCTGGGCGGGCTTCAAGACCACGGCCGCCGTGGATACAATCACGGAGCACACCACACACAGTGCCAACGCAACCACCAGAGTCTTCTGAATACTGTCGTTACTAGACACGTGCCAGCCTCCGCTTAACGTTTGCCTGCACGACAAAGTTATCGATCAGCGGTGCGAACAGGTTTGCAAACAGGATTGCCAGCATGATCCCTTCAGGGAAAGCTGGATTTATGACCCGTATCAATACGGTCATCACACCGATTAATGCACCGAAGATCCACTTGCCGGTGTTGGTCATGGCAGACGATACCGGGTCAGTCGCCATGAACACCATGCCAAAAGCGAAGCCACCCGTGACCAGATGCCAATACCAGGGCATGTTGAAAGCGGGATTGGTATCCGACCCGACCCAGTTAAGGAAGGTTGAAAACACCACCATTCCAAGAAACACCCCGGATATGATTCGCCAGGAGGCGATGCGTGTCAGCAGCAAGAGCACCATGCCAATGGCAATCGCCAGTGTCGATGTTTCACCGATTGAACCCGGGATAGCGCCCGAGAATGCCTGCCACCAGGAGTACTGCTGTTCAAGCGCACTGACACCTCCAGACGCAACAAGCGACAGAGGCGTAGCGCCGGTGTGTCCGTCCACCGCCACCCAGACCGCGTCGCCGGACATTTGCGCAGGGTAGGCAAAATACAGAAACGCACGACCAGTGAGCGCAGGATTGAGAAAGTTCTTGCCGGTGCCGCCGAATACTTCCTTACCGATCACCACACCAAAGCTGATCCCCAGCGCAACCTGCCACAGAGGAATATCGGGTGGACAAGTCAGGGCAAACAATACCGATGTGACGAAAAAACCCTCATTGACCTCATGCCCACGGCGAATGGCAAACAGGATTTCCCAACTGATCCCCACCAGGAAAGTTGTAATATAGATGGGCAGGAAGAACAGCATACCGTAGAAGAAACAATCCCAGATGCTGGTATGGTCGTAACCACCGAATGCCTGGATCAGCCAGCCGCGCCAGCCGTCCAGAGATTGTCCAGCTTCTAGCACGCCGGTCGCCTGGAACCCCAGGTTGTACATGCCGTAGAACATGGCTGGAAAGGTCGCCAACCACACGGTGATCATGATCCGCTTCAGATCAACACCGTCGCGCACGTGGGCGGTCGATTTTGTCACCGACGACGGCGAGTACAAGAAGGTATCGAACACCTCGTACACGGCGTACCACTTCTGAAAGCGACCATCTTCCTGAAAATGGTGCTCGATACCGTCGAGAAACCTTCTGAGCCCCACCGTTTAACCCTCCTTCTCAATTCGCGTGAGATTATCCCTCAGGATAGGCCCGTACTCATACTTTCCGGAGCACACATAACTGCACAGAGCCAAATCTTCCTCTTCCAGTTCCAGGCAACCCAGTGCCTGGGCCGTTTCCGTGTCGCCGACGATCAATGCCCGCAACAATTGGGTGGGCAGGATGTCGAGCGGCATGACGCTTTCATAGCTGCCCACAGGCACCATGGCACGCTCGCTACCGTTGGTGGTCGTGGTCATGGGCAACTTTTTGCCGCGCATGAACTGGCTCACATAAATCCCCAGGTTGGAGTGCTTCCCAAACCCGGGCGAAAACCACCCCATGAATTCCCGCTTGCGCCCCTCCAGCAACACGGACACCTGGTTGTGATAGCGCCCCAGGTAGGCTGTCCCACCCTGGACCCGCCGACCCCCCAGCACAGACCCCGACACTATACGGTTTTCGCCATTTTTCAATTGGCCCGCGCACAAAGCTTCGAGATCGGCGCCGAGCCGGGTTCTCAGCAGTCGCGGGTTTTCGACCTGCGGTCCGCCCAAAGCGACAATCCGGTCGGTGTACAACTGGCCGTCAAGAAACAGCCGGCCGATGGCGATAACGTCCTGATAGCCAAGATGCCAAACCGTCTTATCGACATTGACCCCCTCGAGGAAATGAATATGAGTGCCCGCGAGCCCCGCCGGGTGGGGCCCGGCAAAGGCTTCCTGTTGGATATTGGACGCCCTGCCCAAAGGAACTTCGACACCAGGTGCCGTACACAAATAGACCTTTCCTTCAGTCAGTTTGGCCAGAAGGTCCTGTCCGAGCGCAAACGCTTCCGGCTGCTCAGCAATGATGACGCTGGGGTCCGCGGTCAGCGGATGGGTGTCGATAGCAGTCACAAAGATCGCGGCCGCCTGGGAGTCCACCGCTGGTATTTTACCGTAGGGGCGTGTCCGCAGCGCGGTCCATTGACCGCTCTGCAGCAACTGATCGCGGATAACGCTGGCGTCGGGTATCGAGTCCAGCGTGCAGGTGGCAAAGTGTTCAGCCCTGTCACCGTCAACCTCGACCACAACCGACTGCAGCACCCGCTGCGCGCCGCGGTTTACGGCTGCGATTCTGCCGCTGGCAGGCGAGGTGTAACGCACCCCCGGCGACTTTTTATCGGAAAAGAGCAGCTGGCCAAGAGCCACTTCCTCCCCTTCCTGCACCTCCATGGTGGGTTTCATCCCGACGTAGTCGAATCCAACCAATGCCACCGCGCGCGCGGTCGGAGCGGTCTCGATGACTTGCCGGGGAGCGCCTTGAATCGGAATATTCAAGCCCCGCTTGATCTTGATCATACGATCTGCCTACAGCTTCCCGAGGTGTTTGATTGGACTGATGTCTCGCTGGGTAAACCCCAGAAAAGCGCCGCCAGTGCGCAGCGAGGGCCGGAATCCGACGCCACAGAGGACGTGATCCAGCGCTGCCCGTCAGGCCGCGCGCATTATACGGAATGGCTTGGAAAAACACCACCTCATGAGAAGCAGTTGTTTGATTTTGAACAAGTTTTGGCCGTGTTGGACGGCTTCGCCTGAAGACCCGTCCGGAGCCTCCTTACGCCTGTTTTGGGTAGACCGCGTAGTCGATTCCCGCCATTTGTTCCAGAATCCGGTGTACCTGGCAGCTATAACCGAACTCGTTGTCGTACCAAACGTACAGAACCGCCTGATTACCGTTCACAATGGTCGCTTCGGCATCAAACACACAAGCGTGCCGGGATCCTACAAAGTCCGTCGACACCACCTCCGGTGACGCGGAGTAATCGATTTGTTTGCGCAATGGGGAATGCAACGCCTGGCTGCGCATAAACTCGTTCACCTCCACCGCGCTGGTCTCTTTCGCCAGCGTCAAATTGAGGATGGCCATGGACACATTGGGTGTCGGCACGCGTATGGCGTTACCCGTAAGCTTACCCAGTAACTGCGGCAATACCTTGCCGACGGCTTTGGCTGCGCCGGTTTCGGTGAGCACCATGTTCAGCGGCGCGCTGCGTCCACGCCTGGACGCTTTGTGGTAATTGTCGATCAGGTTTTGGTCGTTGGTGTAGGCGTGCACGGTCTCGACATGCCCTGCGACGATACCAAACTCATCGTCCATCGCTTTCAACGGGGGAGCGATGGCGTTGGTGGTGCAAGAAGCTGCGGATATGATCCGGTCCTCCGCCTCGATGACGTCATGATTGATGCCGGCTACGATGTTCTTCAGGTCACCCTTGCCCGGAGCGGTCAGGATAACCTTGCTGGCTCCCTTACACTTCAGATGCTGCGATAGGCCAGCTTCATCGCGCCATACACCCGTATTGTCAATAATCAGGGCATTCTGAATACCGTATGCGGTGTAATCGATGCTATCGGGTGAATCGGCATAGATAACCTTGACCTCGTTGCCGTTGGCGACAAAAGACTGACGTTCCTCATCGACGCGAATGGTGCCGTCAAAGGCACCGTGCACAGAATCCCGGCGCAGCAGGCTGGCACGCTTAACCAGATCGTTGGGCGCCTTGCCTTTGCGTACGACAATTGCACGCAGACGCAGACAATCGCCACCGTCGGTTTTGTCAATCAGGATACGCGCCATGAGCCGGCCAATCCGACCAAAGCCATATAACACGACGTCCTGCGGTTGCTCCAGCGGTTTGCCGGTGCTGCCCACCAAATCCTCGAGCTCCCTATCCACGTACTCTTCGACGCTCAGGCCCTCGCCGGCCCCGTGATCAAAATACCGCACTGCGAGGCGACCGATGTCGATATGAGCGGGACCGAGATCCATTTGTGCCAACCGACTCAGCACAGGGAAGGTTTCGAACTCTGACAGCTCATTGCCCTCCACCTGCCGGACATAACGGTGGTCTTTCATGATCTCGAGTACAGATCGGTTCACCAGTGGTTTGCCGTAGATGTAACACTTGACGCTCTTTTCTCGAGCCAGCCGTCCGACCATGGGGATCATGCCCTCTGCAAGGGCCTCTCGCTCTTTCCAGTCTTTGAAATAGTCGTCAGGCCGTTCCCGCTTGCGATCGTTCACTGTGTCATACCCTAAGTTATTGGTGCCCTGTGGCTAAGCGAACCCACTGCCCGCACAATCCCATCGAGCTCGAGTCCATCGGGCGAGGCGGATCGGGTCCAGGCCCGAGTGAGCGGCGCGTATTATCAACCGATGACATGGGCCGCGCAAGCGGCCAGAGCCGGTAATGGGACCCAGTACGCAAGCCTTCATTGCTGACCTTCTGGCCATCCGTGGGACCTTGGCTATAATGGCGCAGCTTCGATCCTAGGCACTCGCAGGCACTCGCGGTTCAATTCATGTTCACCACCCTCATCGAAAACAGCCCCTGGCCAGGGCAGTCAGGTTCACGCACCGCGCTGGGTCCTGTCTACGGCAGTGCGGACGCTTGCGCTATCGCCCAGTTAGCAGGACCCGGCAAGCTGCTTATGGTCATTACCGCAGATAGCAGCAAGGCACTGAATCTGGAACGAGAAATTCCTTTCTTCCTCGACCAGCCTTTACCCGTTCTGACGTTCCCGGACTGGGAGACTTTGCCCTACGACAATTTTTCCCCCCATCAGGACATCATTTCGGCGCGGCTCGCGACGCTCTATCAATTGCCCCGGGCGACCGAGGGAATCTTGCTGGTACCGGTACCCACCTTAATGCACCGGCTGCCTCCGACGGCTTACATCGCCGGTTCCAGCCTGATCCTGAAACGAGGCCAAACACTGGACGTAGAGAGTTTCCGCGCAAACCTTCTCTACAACGGTTATAACCCGGTCGAGACGGTGTACGAGCACGGCGAGTTCGCACTGCGCGGCTCCCTGCTCGACATCTACCCGATGGGAAGCACACTGCCGATTCGCATTGACCTGCTGGACGACGAAATCGACACCCTGCGCACCTTTGATCCGCAAACCCAACGTACGATCTCCCAGGTTCCAGATATCAAGCTCCTGCCGGCGCGCGAGTACCCGCTGGACAAAAAAGCGGTGGAGAATTTTCAGCTTCGTTGGTACGAGCAGTTTGACGTCGACCCCGATCAGTGTCCGACGTTCACCGAAGTCAGCGCCGGCCGCAGTCCTGGGGGCTGCGAGTACTATCTGCCACTGTTTTTTGACACCTGCGCTTCTCTTTTCGACTATCTGCCCGACGGCAGTGCCGTGATCACCGTGGGCGATCACCACAGCGCAGCGGAGCAGTTCTGGCGCGAAGCCTGTGCCCGTTTCGAGGATTACGGCATCGATCCACGCCGCCCGCTGCTACCTCCCAGCCAGTGTTTTGTCCCCACAGAGGCACTGTATCGCCGGCTCGGCGATTACGCCGTGCTGGAGCTTCGCAACAATGCCGATGCTCCCAGGCACATCGAAGCACCACTGCAGCCACCTCCCACACTAACCGATGACAGCCATCACCGTTCTGCCGCTGCATCGCTGGCCGCGTTTCTGGACAGCCACTCAGGACCGGTGCTGTTGTGCGCGGAGTCTGCCGGCCGGCGTGAGATTTTACTCGAATCGCTGGCAGAGCAAGGACTTGAACCGCTGCCGGTAGCGGGGTGGGAGGAGTTCCTGGACCGCCTTCCAGACTTCGCGATAACAACTGCACCGCTGGATCGAGGCTTCTACACGCGCCCAGACGAGCCTACGCTGGTCTGTGAAAGCCAGCTGTTCGGAAATCGCGTGGCACAGCGACGCCGACGTCAGGAGCGCGGCGACAGCGCAAACCTGAATGTATTCAGGGATCTCAACGAACTGCGTCCTGGCGTACCTGTGGTTCACCTTGAGCACGGGGTGGGCCGCTACCGTGGACTGCAAATTCTTGCAGTGGAGGGCCAGGAAACGGAGTTTCTGACCCTGGAATACGCTGAGGCGGCAAGACTCTATGTGCCGGTATCCTCGCTGCATCTGATCAGCCGCTATGCTGGAGCGGATCCGGATCTGGCGCCACTGCACCGACTCGGCTCGGACCAGTGGGAGAAAGCTCGGCGAAAAGCCAGTGAAAAGGTCAGCGACGTGGCTTCGCAACTGCTCGACGTCTACGCACGCCGCGAAGCACGCCGGGGTCATGCGTTTACCTGGAACACGTCGGAGTACGACCGGTTCTGCGCCGCGTTTCCATTTGAGGAAACGCCCGATCAGGCCACGGCGATCAGCGCCGTGCTGGAGGACATGGGCAGCGACCGGGTTATGGACCGCCTGGTGTGCGGCGATGTTGGCTTTGGCAAAACCGAGGTCGCGCTGCGCGCCGCGTTCATCGCGGCACAGGCTGGCAAGCAGGTTGCTTTGCTCGTACCCACCACTCTGCTCGCGCAGCAGCACTATGCCACGTTTCGTGATCGCTTCGCCGACTGGCCGGTGACCATCGAGTTGGCCTCAAGGTTTCGCTCTTCGTCACAGTTGAAACAGGCTGCCAGCAAAGCCGCCACAGGCGATCTCGACATCATCATCGGAACACACAAGCTCCTGCAGCAGGATTTCCGCTTCCAAGATCTCGGCCTTCTCATCATCGATGAGGAACACCGCTTCGGGGTTAAGCAGAAGGAGACCATCAAGGCCCTGCGCGCCGACGTCGATATCCTGACCCTGACGGCAACACCGATTCCCAGGACCTTGAACATGGCGCTGGGCGGAATGCGCGATCTCTCTATCATAGCCACACCTCCGGCGCGCCGACTGTCGGTGAAGACTTTCCTGCGTGAACATAACGTAGCGCTGATCAAAGAAGCTGTGCTCAGAGAAACCCTGCGTGGAGGCCAGGTTTACTACTTGCACAACGAGGTGAAGACCATCGAGGAAACCGCCCGCAAACTGAGAGCGCTGCTGCCAGATATCAGTATTGCCGTCGCGCATGGCCAGATGCGGGAAACTGAGCTCGAGCAGGTCATGTCCGCCTTCTATCACCAGAGGCACCACATTCTGTTGTGCACCACCATCATCGAAACAGGCATCGATGTTCCCAGCGCCAACACCATCATCATAGAACGCGCCGATAAATTCGGTCTCGCCCAGCTCCACCAGCTGCGTGGTCGCGTCGGTCGCTCCCACCACCAGGCTTATGCGTATCTGTTAGCGCCCCCCCGTTCAGCACTGAATCGAGATGCCCAAAAACGTCTCGAAGCGATCGAGTCAGCGGGAGATCTTGGGGCGGGTTATCTGCTGGCAACTCAGGATTTAGAGATACGCGGTGCCGGTGAGTTGCTTGGGGATGAACAGAGCGGTCAGATTCACAGCATTGGCTTCAGCATGTACATGGACATGCTGCAGCGGGCCGTAGAGGCCATAAAGCGGGGCGAGATCCCGAATGTGGATGCTCCTCTGGAGCAGGGCACCGAGGTCAACCTCTATGTCCCGGCACTCATTCCCGAGGACTATCTTCCCGATGTGAACGCACGGCTAATACTCTACAAACGCATCGCGGCGGCGGAAGATCGCGAGGCGCTCAAGCAACTGCAAGTAGAAATGATTGATCGCTTTGGTCTGCTACCGAATCCGGTACGGCAGTTGTTTACGGTTTCCGAGCTTCGCCTGCGGGCACAGGGTCTGGGCATCCGCTCTATCGAGGCCGGACCCGGCGGTGGTAGTATCGAATTCAAAGAATCGACCGTCATCGATCCGCTCTCGCTGGTGAAACTGGTGCAGTCCGATCCACTCAGCTACAAGCTCTCGGGGCCTTCACGCCTGCGGTTTGAAACTGAGCTAGAGGACCCGACAGAAAGGCAAACCTACGTGGATGAACTGTTGCGAACACTGACCCAAGACCCAAGTACGGAGATTGCCAACGCCTGGCGGAAGATCAGCAGCTCGACCTGGTACCATCGCTCTGCATGCGCACCGGATGCAGCCAGTGCAAGCGCGCACAGCAGGGCACGGGCCAGGCGCTTGTGACCTTGTGCTTCAGGCATTGGC
>JBCCYE010000040.1:0-30771 GCA_039190425.1 Pseudomonadota bacterium
ATGGTCAGTATTTGTTTCTTGAACGTCAGGACAGACAGGTCAAGATTCGAGGCCATCGTATTGAGCTAACGGAGATCGAGCAACAGTTCCTGGCTGCGGATGGCGTTGTTGACGCTTTTGCAACACTGGTCAGTGTCGGGCAGACCGAGCAGCTGGGCATTGTTGCTGCTGGACCGGAGTTATCCGCAGACAGTGAGGCTTCGCTGGCAAGGTTTGCGGCCGAAAGGTTGCCGTCCGCGATGAGGCCCTCAGTCTATCAGTGCTATTCAGCGCTGCCCCTTAACCGCAACGGCAAGCTAGATCGCGGCGCCATGCGAGATGCGCTGTCGAAGGGTCACTCAAACGAGCGCGATGACGAAGTCACTCAGCCAGTCTACCCGCGAGATGACTGGGAGCTGAAACTGGCTGGCCTATGGGCGGAACAACTGGGCTGTGAGGTGCACGAAGTGCCTATCAATCGAGGCTTTGCGGACCTCGGAGGCGACTCGATCCTGGGACTGCAGCTGATTGCGCGGGCGAGGATGTCTGGAATTGTTTTTTCGCCAAAGCAGTTGTTTGCTGCGCCTTCCATAGAAGCGCTGCTGGAGTTGGCGAACTACCCAGCGAAAGCAATTGAAGAGCGAGTCACCCGGGTCTGGTCGGAGGTTCTAGAGCGGCCTGTGGAGCAGCTCGGTAGGGTCAAGGATTTTCTGGCGCTGGGGGGTGATTCGATCCTTGCCTTGCAGGTGATCGCACAGGTGCGTGAGCTGGGCATAGTCGTTACACCGAAACAGTTTTTCGCGAATCCGACCATCGCAGCGATCGCATCCTGCGCCGACTTTGAAGCTTCAACCCGGGAACAGTCCGTCCAGGACTCGTTGCAAACGAGGCAATTCGATACAGCGATAGAACCTTTTTCCATGGCAACGGTAGACAGTCGTACACTTTCCGCCTGGCAGGATGATCCCAACGTTAGCGACGCCTACCCGGCGACCGCTACCCAGAGAGGCATGCTATTCCACTCCCTTTTGTCGCCAGGTCGTGGTTTGTACACCAATCAGTTTGTGGCGCGGATGAGCGAGGTAAGGCTTGAGGGTTCGCGCTTGCAGTCGGTACTCACGGTCCTGGCCGGCCGGCACAGTGTACTGCGAAGTCGCATCCACCTGCCCGATTCGGATGGCGAGCTGGAAGAAAACGCAGCCATCGAGCCGCATATCGTTGTCGATGCCTTGGTTGAACCCAGCTTGTCAGTCTTGAACTGGCGCGATCGTGAAGCCAAAGACCATAGACAAGATCTCAAAATCCTCATGCGCAGTGAGTTGGATCGTGGCATAGACCTGCTACAAGCACCGCTCATGCGGCTTACCCTGATCGAGACGCGCCTCGAACAGTATCTGCTGTGGACATTTCATCATGCCGTGCTGGACGGGTGGAGCATAGGTCACCTGGTCGAAGAAACCTTCGCGCTGTACTCCAACGCGGAGACGAAGCTGCCGGAACGGCTCGATGTCAGCCGCTACGTGCAGTGGCTTGGCAGTCAGGACCTGCCGGGTAGCTTACGCGAATGGAAGGCATATCTAGAAGGCTTTGAGGAGCCCAACGCGCTTCCTCTCAGGACACCTGTGGGTAATGCAGCCGACAAAGCCGTCTCTGCGATGGGTGCCTATCGCAGTACCTACACCGCTGAGTTAACCCGATCCAGCGTCGCCGCCGCGCGGACAGCGGGCGTGACACACAACACGTTACTGCAGGCGGCATGGTCGTGGTTGATAGCCAATCTAAGCCGCCAGTGGGACGTCGTATTCGGCGTCACTCTCGCTGGCAGACCAACGGATCTGTCCGGTGCGGATGGAATGATCGGTGCGTTTATCAACACCGTACCGCTGCGAATAGAGATGACCATGGATGAAACCGTGACTGAGTTTGTTCAGTCACTGCAGCGCAATGCCATGGCATTGCAGGAACGCAGCTTTGTGCCACTAATGGATATTCAGCGGCAATCTGATTGCAAAGACGCCCTGTTCCAGTCCTTGTGGGTATTTGAGAATCACCCGATCGCCCGACCCGGCGGTGGAGTTGGCGGTCTGTTCGAGGGCATGGAAGTTGCTTCGGCAGATACGGGGGGCACCGAGCTGCCTCTGACACTGTGGGTATACCCGGGAGAACAGCTGCGAATTCACTTCACCTATGACGCCGCCTTGGTCGATGCAGTGCAGGTTGAGCGAATCGCTACACTGATGTCGCGAGCAGTAGCGCTCGTCGTGGATGGCGTGAATGACTCCCTGCGTCTCAGTCAGCTCTGTTTAGCGGACGCCTCCGACCAACGGTTCTACCAGAACATCAGCGACTCCGCCAAATCAGAGCATGATGGGCCTGACCATCTGTATGCGCGGTTTTTGACGGCGGCACACTCCTTTGCTGAGCGGGTGGCGGTTCGTGCGGATGGGCCAAGGTCACAACAGCTGAGCTATGGAGAGCTGGCACAACGAGTGAATCAGCTTGCTCACCACCTGCTGAAGCAAGATCTGGGTCGAGGAGATCGTGTTGCTGTCCACGTGGAGAGGGGCGCTGACATGTTGGTCGCTGTGCTGGCGGTACAGGCGATCGGTGCGGCCTATGTGCCGTTGGATACAAGCTTTCCCGCCCAGCGTCTGGCCATGATTGTTGAGGATGCCCAGCCGGGTTGCCTGCTGGATACCGCTGCAAGACCTCTACTTTGTGAGCTTCCTCAACCGTGTCGGCGGCTGGTTATGGACGACGCGTCAATAACGTCTGCTTTGGCGCGCTACCCAAATGAGGCTCCGAACATAGATCGCAGCGGTGAAGATGTGGCCTATGTGATTTACACCTCCGGATCCACCGGCCGCCCCAAGGGCGTTGTGATTCGCCAGCGCAGTCTCGTCAACCTCTTGCTCGGCATGCAGGCAGAGCTGGAGCTGCAATTGGACGATCGCATGCTGGCCGTTACCTCGCTGTCTTTTGATATAGCCACGGTCGAGTTGTATCTGCCATTGCTCGTCGGTGCGGAAACGGTTATCGCTGCAGCTCACCAGGTGATGGATGCAGAGTATCTCGCTTCCCGGTTGGCGGCCGAACATCCGTTTCCGATCACGACAATGCAGGCTACCCCAGCCAGTTGGGAGCTTCTGCTGCAAGCGGGTTGGCGCAGGCACTCAGATTTGACGGTGCTGTGTGGCGGCGAGGCCTTGTCGGAGTCTTTGGCAACGGCGCTGTTGGACAGCATACCTGCATCCGCCATGCCCTCCGACCCTGCACCCGTTTTCAACTGTTATGGGCCTACAGAAACCACCGTATGGTCAGCACTCAACAGAGTGTGTCCAGATACCTTGACAGCGATTGGTCGTCCTCTGGCGAATAATGCTCTGAGGGTGCTGGGAGAGCATGGCCAGCTGCAACCGGTTGGGGTGGCGGGTGAGCTGTGGATCGGCGGCCGCGGCGTTGCCAGTGGATACCATGAGCGTCCAGAGCTAACGGCTGACCGATTTCGATGGATGGATGGCGAGCTTTGGTACGGGACCGGTGATCTCGCCTTGCTCGATAAAAACGGGCAGTACCATTGCCTTGGCCGCCTTGATCACCAGGTCAAAATCCGCGGTTTCCGTATTGAGTTGGGAGATATTGAGGCTGCGTTGTTGGCACTGCCAGCGGTCGCGCAGGCCTGCGTTGTCGTCCGCTACCGTGACGCTATGAACAGCGTCTGGCGTGTCGATGCCACATCCAGCGCCGAGCCGCAATTGGTTGCCTACTGGGTTCCGGCCGCCAGCCACGCAGATGCTGCAGAAGTTCACTCCGATTGGAGTATCTTGCAGGGCTTGCTGAGAGCGGTGCTGCCAGAGTACATGGTGCCAGGTCATGCAGTGGCGATGCCGGCATTACCGCTGACTCCAAATGGCAAGGTGGATCGTCGAAGTCTGCCTGCGCCTGAAGATGCGACGCCGGGCGATTGGGAGGCGGCGGCGCGGTGGCTGTCAGCGGCCGATTCGCTTGGCCAGGCGGTCTATCAGGTATTTGCCCAAACGCTGGGCATTGAACAGTTTTCACCAGCCGCGCATTTTTTTGATCTGGGCGGGCATTCACTGCTCGCGATGCAGGCGGTCGCTCGCCTGCAGCGGTTAGCCCGTGATCGGGGGCTGGGCGATGTCGATGTACAGCTGTTCTTTGAGAGCCCGACGGTCATCGGAATACATGAGCGCCTGGCAGCCATGGATGGGCCGGGTACGGTACCCGTAGACGCACTTCTGCTGCCGCCTCCTCTGCAAGCGGATCAGAGTCGGGGCTGCGCGCCACTCTCGTTTGCTCAGCAGCGCCTGTGGGCGGCTGATCAGCTGCACTCAGCGGGCTCGGATGTTTACAACATGGCTGCGGCGGTGCGACTGACGGGTCAAATTGATTGGCAGAAACTGGAACGCGCCTTTGTGGCGCTGCTAGAGCGGCAAACCGCGTTGCGTACGGCATTGCTGCAAACAGATTTTGGAATCGAGCAGCGGGTGTGCGACCTGTCGAGCTTTCAGCTTCCGCGCTTGACCCTGAATGTGTCAGCGCGAGAGCAAGATACGCTTGTTGAAGAGCACTTCCATATGCTACGCCAGCAGCCCTTCCAGTTGGATGGCGGATGCCTATTGCGAGTACAGGCGCTGGATTTTGGCAGCGAGGCCGTGTTGTTGCTTTGTGTGCACCACATCGCCTTCGATGCCTGGTCAGCCGGAGTACTGCTGCGGGACCTGAGCGACAGTTATCTGCGTCAATGTTCCGGGCAGGAGGGGAGCTTGGCAACACTGCCCGTAGATTACCTCGATTATGCGAACTGGCAGCGAAGTTATCTAAAGGGACGGTACCTCGAGCAGCGACTGGACTTCTGGCGTCAGCAGATGGCCGGGGCGCCGGAATCGCTGGCGCTGCCATTTGCACGCCCGCAGCAGGACGTCGCGAGTGCGTATGCGGGCGGTGAGGTTCGGGTGGCACTGGAGGCGGAATTGCTTGACGACCTGCGGGCGCTCGCTCGAGATGCGGATGCCACACTGTTCATGGTGCTGAGTGCCGTTTATTACACAGTCCTGCGCGCGTTTACGGGTCACGAGGACGTTGTTTTTGGCACCGATGTCGCCAACCGATTGGACCCGTCGCTAGAATCCGTTGTTGGTTTTTTCGTTAACGTGGTGCCACTGCGTTTCCGGCAGCCCGGCAGCCACAGTTTTCGTCAGCTGATGTCCGCCGTTCGGTCGCAGCTGCTTGAGGTTTATCGCCATCAGGATGTCCCTTTTGACCGACTGGTCGATGAGTTGGGAGCGCGCGGGCAACAGGGCAGCAATCCGTTGGTTCAATCGCTGTTGGTGTTGCAAAACGCGCCATTTTCGGTGGCGCCATCTGCGCCGTTGAACGGGGCTGGCGAAGACAAAATCGTACCGCCCGGCATGACCATGCTCGATCTGGACAATCAGGTATCCCGGTTTGACGTCAGCTTGTTCGCCACCGAATCAGGCGGAGGTCTCTCTCTGGTATGGAAATTTCGGCGAGCACGTTATCAGGAACGGGATGTGCAGCAACTGGCGACCGCGTTTGTTGCTTTAGTCCGGCGCGCGACGAGTGATCCGGAAGTCAGCGTGCAATCGATGTGTGATGAGCTTGCCGAACGGCGTCGATGCGACACGCTTAGTCACAGAAAGAAGGCGCGACGGCGAATCGGGCGCGCAGCGCAGGTGTCTGAAAGTTCGTCGGACCACCTTTCGCTGGAGCAACATTCCCCAGTTACCAAAGAATCGATGGAGCCCTAAAACCCCATGTCAGATCCAGCGATACAGCTTGGCGAACCCACCTACGCCCTTACTGCCGAGCAGCGAAAACAATGGGACTCGACCGATTTCGGATTCGATATGAGACACGGTCTGTTGCGGTGCGACGCACCAGTCGAGCAGTTGCGTGACGCGCTGCAGCATGTGGTGTGCACCCAGCAGGCGTTGTGCATGGAACTGCGTGCCAGCGCCGGTCTCAAGGTGCCGCAACAGTGGTTCAACCCCGACAAAAAAGTCTGTTGGGAGAGTAGTGACGCAGAAGATCCGATCACGGTGGCGCAGCAGTGTTGGGCATGTCGGGTCGATGCACTGCCGGTTGTTGCTCAATTACTGAGTTCTGCACAGGCGGCTGAGATTGCGGATACTTCGTCGGCTCAGCTGGCGTCACAGGAGAAGGCCGAAACTCATTGGCTGCTGCTCAGCTTACCCGCAATTGTCGCCGATACGGCGACGGTCGCTTTGATGGCTGCACAATTGGAGGCCATCCTGTGTAACGAGAGGCCCGATGAAGAGGCGTTGCCATTTGAGGATTACATAGACTGGCAGGAAAACACCCTGATCGATTCGGAGCTGGTCGCTGACCGCGATCTTGCCCTGCAGGGCCTTGGCTTGCTGGATGGCGAGTCAGAGCCGCTGCAGTTAGCGGTGCAAGACCGGGGCTGCTCTGACGGTCACCGGCGTGAGGTGCACTGGAAAAGTGAACTGTCCCCGGACACATTAACCGCTTTGCTGAGCCATTGCGGGTCAACCGACAGGGCAGCGGGTCAGATGCTGTTCGGGGCGATCTGGAGAGTTCTGCTATGGCGGCTCGGTCATCGACAGGCCCTGCGTCTGATGTTACCGGCGGACCTGCGGCTGCCCATTGAGGATCTGGCGTCGACGGCAGGGCCGCTGACCGCCGCGCTGGCCATGACTGGCAACCTGCGGGCCGAAACCGATGTTCTGTCGCTGGCACATGAAATGTTGGCGCGCCTGCGAGCGGCAGAAGACTGGATTGAATTTCACCCCGCGTATGTGCAAACGGGCGCGCCCGACGCAGCTTTGGAGTTCACGAGTGCCGGCAAGGGAGCAGCCTGCTCGCTGCTTTGGCAGTCGGTGAATCGATTGACGGCGCCGTTGTGCGCTCAGTTTGACCTGGGATTTAGCAACGATGGCCTGAAAATCCAGCTCAGCGCAGATACCAACATCTACAGTTATCAGGCCCTGGCAACCATTGGCAGGGCGCTGGTCGCACTGTGCAATTCGGTGGCGGAGAATCCGCGGCTAGCGCTGGGTGAGCACGGCCTGCTGGACTGCGAGGATTTCGCGTTTTATCGGCGTCTTTCGGCGACATCGCTGGATGGGACGGTGCCTACTTTGCTGCAGGCGTTTTATCGGCAGGTGGATGCGCAGCCAACGGCCTTGGCGGTGCGCGGTGGCGACGAAGCGCTGGACTATCAGAGCCTGAACGAACGTGCGGCAGCCATGGCGTCTGCCATTTTAGAGTACGCACGTGCAGGCTCTGTTGTCGCTTTGGGCCTGGACCGAGGCGTCGACATGGTGTCGGCCATTTTGGCCTGCGCCAAAGCCGGTGTCACCTATACGCCCCTGGACCCGGCGAATGCACCGGCGCGACTCGAATATCAGTTGCAGCACAGTGGAGCTGTAATGGTGCTTGTCGATGCGCCCACGCAGGCGCAGCTGATCGATCGACTCCCGCAAGAGGCGATAGCGCTACCAATGCTGGTGACGGACTCGATAGCCGCAGTGGACACGGATAGTGAACCGTTTTTGCGGGCTCACGAGACGACCGAATCTCTGGCGTACATTGTTTACACCTCAGGCTCAACGGGCCTTCCTAAAGGTGTGGCAGTCAGCCATAAGAGTGTTGCCGTATACCTCAGGTCTGTGTCGTCTCGACTCGACTGGCAGCCAGGGCAGACATTCGCAACTGTCTCCACTATTAGTGCTGATCTTGGCAATACGGTGATTCTCGGATCGCTGTACGCAGGTGGTGAGCTGAGCGTGATCGATTATACGACCGCCACTGATGGTGACTTGTTTGCGAACTTCTGTGCCGCGCATCCGATCGACGTGCTGAAGATTGTACCCTCTCATTTTGAGTCGCTTTGGCAGACAGCGCGGCCGCAGCGGCGACAGAACCTGCTGCCCAGTCAGCTCATTTTCGGGGGAGAGGTATTGTCTCGGTCACTGGTCGATGACGTCCTTGCGGTGCAACCGGATACTCAGGTTGTGAATCATTATGGACCCACGGAGACTACTATAGGCGTATTGATGGCCGGCGTGGCTGCCGGCGCTGATTCCGCCATACCACTGGGCACCCCCAACCCCGGTACTGCGATGATGTTGTGCGATGTCGCCGGCGAGCCGCTTCCCGCTGGATGCTGTGGTGAGCTGTACATTGGCGGACAGCAGTTGGCAGAGGCGTACTGGAACGAACCCGGCCTAACGCAGGAGCGTTTTTTAAAGCGCGAATGGATATCGAGTGGGAATGGCGCGGATGGGTTCCAACGCTGGTATCGAAGCGGAGATTGTGTGTGGTTTGACGGCGAGGGGCAGGCGCACTATGCCGGACGCTGTGATCAGCAGGTCAAAATTCGCGGCTATCGTGTCGAGTTGGGTGAGATCGATCGTTGTGTCGGTGATCTCGAGGGTGTGCGTTCCTGTGTGACTCATCTATTCGATCAATGGGCCGACGCGTCGCGCGCGGCAGAGTCGCGACTTGTTGCCTATCTGGTGCTCGATGAGGGGAGTCGGATGGACCTGGGTGAGCTTCGCACCTCTCTGGCACACAAGATTCCCGACTATATGCTGCCCCAGCATCTGGTGTTGCTGCCTCGGCTACCGCTGAACCGCAATGGCAAGTTGGATCGGTCACGATTGCCTGCGCCAGAGGTCGGAGAAAGTGCCAGCTACTGTGCTCCCAGGTGTCCCCTGGAAAAGGATTTGTCGCGCCTGTTTGCACAAGTTTTGGATAGGCCAAAGGTCGGGGTGTTGGATGATTTCTTTGCGCTGGGCGGACACTCTCTGGGTGCGGTGCGAATCGCCGCATTGGTCCGCCAGCATTTGTGTCCCCAACTGGCGACGACAGCGCTGTTCGATTATCCATCGGTGGCCATGCTGGCAGCTCATGTTCGCGAGCTAAAGTTTGAACCAGCTGGGCAGTCGCCGCCTCGGGAAGGGCTGTTCGTCCCGCTCAACGAACCGGTAGCGGATGTCTTACTCTGTGTGGCTTCAAACACGCGCAGGACGCTGCGTTATGTACCGCTTGCAAACGCGCTGTCAGGGCGTTATCACGTGGTGGCGCTGGATCCGCGTACGCTGGTGTGGAGTAGTCAGCTGTCTCCTGCATCGCATGGATCCATAGCGGAGTCGGGCCCTGTCTACGCGGCCGCGCTGACGACCTACCTCGCGGGATTGTTTCCGGACGGCATCACATCACTGCATTTGCTTGGCTGGAGTTTTGGCGGCGTACTGGCGCAGCAGATTGCTGCATCCATGGGCGAGCATGACCTGTTGCACTCGCTCACCATTGTCGATTCGCGTTTACATAGTCGCGATGCGAATACTGCGGCTGATCCTTTGCTGCGCTACACACGGCACTTACCTCATAAAGCTCAGCTGGCGCTGCAGCAATTGCCGGAAAGTCAGTTGGATAGCTGGCGGGCGAGAATCGCGTCGGCCCCCGCCGATTCCCAGGTGACGGAGGCACTGGCTATAGCGCAGGAAAACGGCCTGTTCGACGGCGACACGACTTACGGACCGGATGATATGCGTGAGTACATGGAGGCGGAAGAACACTTCCATCGGTTACTCGAGCATCATAGAGTGTCGCCCTGCGCCGTGCCGCTGAACCTGATCTGGGCTAGCGAAACGTTGGCGAATTGGCGAGAACAGGCTGTCCCCGCACCGCAGTGGTCTGACCTGTGTGGTCAGCCGGCTGCAGTTTACGAGTTGCCGGCATCTCACGACAATATTCTGGCGCAAGATGCTTTTGCTCATCTGGTGGACGACGTGTTGCAAAGCCACTCGGAGCGACGTACATGATTACTCCAATGCCAGTGCTGGATGCCAAGGTTGTCGCAGGTGCGTTAAGTGACGGTTTAGTCCTGTGAATAGCGACTTTATCCGACTTTGGATCGGTCAGACGATCAGCATTTGTGGTTCCAAAATGACCCAGTTCGCGATGGCTCTGTGGCTGTTCGCCGAGACCGGTCTTGCGTCGTCACTGGCGCTGTTGTTTGCCGCCGGAGCTGTGGGAACGCTGATCGCCCAGTCTTTCGCGGGTCTGCTGATTGATCAATACTCGCGAAAGATGGTTATGATCCTGTGTGACGTCGGGTCGACTATCATCGGCATCGTGCTGCTGTATCTGGCTATAGCGGGTTCGCTGCAACACTGGCACTTGTTTGTTTTGGTCGCCGTTTCAAGCCCACTGTCCACACTACAAGGGATAGCCTACCGGGCATCGGTCGCGACGATGCTGGAGCGCAGCAGTCTTGGTCGGGGTGCAAGCCTGGCGACACTCACCCACTATGGCACCAACATCATAGCGCCAGCGTTTGCGGCGGCCATATACCCTTTTTACCAACTCCAGGGTGTTATTCTCGCCGATCTGGCGAGCTTCATTTTGGCAATGGTGCTGATCCTTACAGTCAAGGTACCGCGGGTCGCGTCGAGTAGACCGTCGGAGTCCAGGCAGGCAGGCGCGACCCTGCCCGCGGACAGTGTTGCCGATAGCGATCCGCATGGCCGTACCTGGCGTGAAAACTTACGCGCGGGTTTCAGCTATATCCGCCAGGCTCCAAGGCTGCGCGCTCTGTTGCTGTTTCAGATGGTTTTTATGGGCTTCCACGAGGTGACGAATGCCCTGTGGCAGCCGCTGCTGATGGCTCGCAGTGGTAACGATCCTGTGGTGGTGGCCAGCGTGGCGATTGCATCCGGCATCACCGGTGTGATCGCGTCACTCTGGCTCAGTGCTTACGGTGGCCCACGACGTCCGATTCGAGCCTACCTGTATGCTTCCCTGGGTGCCGGAGCGGCGAAGTCCTTGTTTGGTGCTTCCAGCACTGCCTTCCAGTGGCAGGTCACTCAGGCGGCCAGTTCCATCAACTTCCCCATCCGTGCTGCCGCTTACAACACAGTTTGGATGGCTCAGGTGCCGCACCACCGCCAGGGTCAGGTCTTTGGACTCACCGGCCTGTGCGTCAATGTCTGCATGTATGTGTGCTTCCTGGGAACCGCGCTGGCGGCGGATTACCTGGTGCAACCCTGGCTTGACGCAAACCCCGGCATACTCGGGCCCGTAACGTCCCTGATCGGTACGGGTTCGGGAGCCGCGTTTGCCCTGCTGTATATATTCGGAGGGCTGGGCATGACGGCCGTGAGCCTTGTAGGGCTGCGCAGCGCTTCGTTGTGCGATGAACTGTCGCTGCATGATGCGCCAGGGCCAGAAACTGATGGCCTGGCAAAAGGCCCGTCGCTGTGAAAACCCCGGTGATCGCCTCAGCCCAGCCCATCATCGAGTTGCGTGAGGTACGCAAGTATTACGGTGACATCCATAACCCTGTTCGTGCTCTGGATGGGGTCAGCCTTGCTATAGAAAGCGGTGAATTCGTGGCCATTATGGGCCCTTCGGGCTCCGGGAAATCAACGTTGCTGAATGTTATGGGCATTCTCGATAGTTTTGATAGCGGAGAGTACCTGCTCGCAGACCAATCGGTGGCCGGATTGAGTGAAGAAGACGCGGCTGTTATGCGCAATCGCTTCATTGGCTTTGTTTTCCAGTCGTTTAATCTGCTGCCATTTCTAACGGCGCTCGAAAATGTCGCGCTGCCCCTGACCTATACCGGGATGGATTCCACCGAGCGTGACGACAGAGCCAGAGAGATGCTGAGCTACGTCGGCCTCGCCTCGCGTGCACAGCATCGGCCTACCGAGCTTTCTGGCGGACAGTGCCAGCGGGTAGCGATCGCCCGTGCATTGGTTACACGCCCAAGGGTGATCTTTGCTGACGAGCCGACCGGTGCTCTGGACAGTACCACCTCCGAGGACATTATGTGTCTGTTCGCGAAGCTCCACGAAGAAGGCGCAACCATTGTTATGGTTACCCACGCCGCCGATGTGGCTGCTAGTGCACAGCGTACGGTGCAGGTGATGGACGGAAGGCTGGCTGCATGAGATTTCTCGAAGAGTGGCGGCAGATACTGCTGAGTGCGTTTCGTCACCGAACCCGAACGCTACTGACCGCATTCGGTGTGTTCTGGGGGATTTTCATGTTAGTCCTACTGCTCGGCATTGGTAAGGGCCTGGAGCGGGGCGTGCAGGGAATGTTCAAGGATGAGGCGGTAAACAGTGTATGGGTCAGGGCTGGCACCACCTCACTCGCGTATCATGGTTATACCGTAGGCAGATCGATACAGCTTGATGAAGATGATATCACCGCGGTGCGTGAGGCGATTCCGGGCGCACAGGCTATTACGCCAAGGCACGCTGTTGAACTCAGCAGGGCAGTTTCGAGCACAGCCGCATACGGTCATTTTCCCGTGCTGGGAATTTACCCTGGCTACCACATGATCGAGCGCAACGAGGCTCGTTTCGGAAGATTCATCAACGATCTGGATCTTGAGCGCCGACGACCCGTTGCTGTGGTGGGCTGGCGAGCGGCCGAACTGCTGTTTGGCAACCCGGCGCGTGGTGTCGGCCAGGTCATAAGCCTTGACGGAATTTCGTTCAAGGTGGTGGGTGTGTTTTACGACGCCGGAGATGAGTCTGAGCTACGCCGCATCTACGTACCGTACACCGCCCTGGCGCGCTCTCTGGACCCCTCTCGTGAGTTTGATCGTCTCGTCTTCATCACCTCAGAAGACCTGAATCCAGATTGGTTGGAACAGCGCTTGCGCGAGGTCGTAGCCGCCCGTCATCAATTCGATCCCGAGGACCTTGCTGCCGTATCAGTGTTTAATGCCAACGAGCAATTCGAAAAGATCCAGGCGATGTTCGCGGGAATCACATTTTTCATTACGGTCGTAGGGTTGGGCACACTGTTCGCTGGCCTGGTCAGCGTCAGCAATATCATGATGATTTCAGTTAAGGAGCGAAGTCGTGAAATCGGTTTGCGTAAAGCAATAGGAGCAACCCCCAAATCGATCCAGCTGCTGGTGATGAAAGAGGCGCTACTGATCTCGACCATCTCTGGTTACCTGGGGCTGGTCACTGGTCTGATGGTGATCGAATCGATACGAGGTTTGGGTCTTGAGGCGGAGTTCTTCCGCGATCCGGAGGTCAATCTGTTGGTCGCGGGTTCTGCCCTGCTGGCAATCATTATCGGTGGCACTCTTGCCGGTTGGGTGCCCGCAAGGCAGGCGGCCCTGACGAATCCTATTGAGGCATTGCGGCATGATTAAAAGAGCGGCACGAAGAGCAACAACGGACAGTAACGAGAAAATCCCATGTTGAAAAAGTCCATCGCGATTGTCTTTGTCGTAGTTGTGGTGTTTGCCAGTGGTGCCTTTGTGGTCTCTAAAGCGCGGCCTAAAACGGAGCAGTTTGAGTTCGTCAGCCCTATCCGTACCACGATTCGTGAAACCGTTATCGCGAATGGCAATATTCTTCCTCGCGAAGAAGTGAGGGTCAAGCCGCAAATCTCCGGAGTAGTGCAACGTTTGCTGGTAGACACCGGGGATCGCGTCGAAGTAGGGGACCTGCTGGCCATCGTCGAGCCACAGCCCAGCCCTGCCGATGTCAACGCAGCGAATATGCAGCTTAGGGAGGCTGAGATTCGGCTGAATCATGCCCAGCGTGAACTGCAGCGCGGTGAAAAGATTCTATCAACTGGTGCCATTACTGATTCCGAATATCGCGAATTGGAGTTAGAAGCTGAGATTGCGCTGGCTAACCTGGAGGCCGCCGATCGACTGGTTGAGATTGTTCGGACTGGCGCCTCTGTTGATCTCGGGCACAGCCACTCGGAAGTTCGATCAACGATAGCAGGCACCGTGCTGGAACGTCCGGTCGATATCGGCAGCTTTGTGATTGAGACCAACACGTTTAATCAAGGCTCTACCATTGTAAAACTCGCGGATATGAGTGAATTACTGTTTCGTGGAGAAGTGGACGAGGAGAGCGCAGGTCAGCTCTACGTTGGGATGCCGGTTATCGTCACGATCGGTTCTTTCCCGGAATTACCGGTGCCTGCAGTCATTGAAATGATTGCGCCACAGTCGAGTCAGCGACGCGAGTCGTCGGATAAATCCGCAATGGCGGATCTGGGCAATGGTGCCGTGACGACGTTCGAGATTCACGTCACGCTTGAAGATAATGCCCGCCAGCTTGAGTTGCGATCTGGATACAGTGCAACCGCAGAGGTTGAAGTTCGGCGCGCCGAAGACGTGCTGGCGGTTCGAGAGCAAGAACTGCAGTTTCGCGATGGTCAGGCGTATGTGCTTCTGGCAACGGAAGGCGGGCAGTTGAAAGAGCAATCCGTAGTACTGGGCCTGTCGGATGGACTGAATGTTGAGATTCGGGAGGGCCTGTCAGAGGACTCCCGGATCGCCGTAGTAATGTAGGGCGTATTCCCGATAGCGTAATTGGAGGCATCATGACGCAAGAAAGCGCGGGCTGGTTGGCCATCCCCAGACCGAATCCCTGGGCGGAGCTGCGCCTGATTTGCCTGCCCTACGCGGGCGGGACGACAGCTACATACCTGCCTTGGCAGCACTCGCTGCCGCAGCAGGTGGAGTTGATAGCGGTTCAACCGCCGGGACGAGGTAATCGATTGGGGGAAACCGGTTTCCATTGTGTGGAGGCGCTGGTGGAAGCGCTGTATCCCGAGTTAAAACCTCATTTGGAGCAGCCATACGTGCTGTTCGGCCACAGCATGGGCGCGCGCATTGGTTATGCACTGGTTCGTCATTTGCAGTCCAGGGGAGATGACTTGCCCGCGCACTTCATCGCGTCTGCTAGCCCGGCACCTCATGTGCTACGTGATGATAATGTGGATTTACGCTCCGATGAGAAATTTATCGAGTACCTGCGAGAGCTGGGCGGTACGCCACCGGAAGTACTGGCCAATAAAGCGATTATGAATTTTTACCTGCCGCATCTGCGGGCGGATTTTGCGGTGGCCAGCAAGTATTACGAAGCGCCCAACGAGCGACTTGAAATACCACTTTCCATTATGGCAGGTAATCGTGATGAGCAGGTCCCGGTTGACGAAGTCGTTGCCTGGCGAGACGTGTTCCGCCTGGGTGGTGAGCTGAGCACGCTCGACGGAGGGCATATGTTCATTGAGTCGGCGCGGGAGGCAGTCGTCGCCCGACTCAATCGTATATTGCAGGAGACGCTGGCCCTGCTGGCTTGTGATGGTTTCAGCACTTATCGATCTGCCTGATTGGCGGCTGCTTTCAAGCTCCTGCCTGCCATGTCTCGATGGGGTTCACGCGGTGGAGGCGGATTACTGCAGCTATCCAGTCGTTTCAGAAGATCTGAGCCGACTGGGCGTCGAAGCGCCTGAAAACTTTGCTCGCATGGTCGCCAGGCGACGCAGTGAGTTTCTGGCTGGTCGCCTGTGTGCTCAGGAAGCTTTGACACAAGCCGGTGCACCGGCGCGGTTACAGGCGTCCTGCAAGAGTGAACGCGCCCCGGTCTGGCCTTGCGGCTGGATTGGTTCCATAAGTCACAGCGATGGCAGAGCGGTTGCGGTGGTGGCGCCAGAAGAGAACGGCAGGCGCCTGGGCGTGGATACAGAACGCCTGTTGGACAGTGCCCTTGCTGCGAACCTTGCGGATACACTTCTATGCGCTGCCGATCGCGTCGATCCTGAGTTGCCGTTTGCAACGGCTCTGACAATCGCCTTCTCAGCGAAGGAATCGCTCTTTAAAGCGCTGTATCCTGATGTTCGCCGCTTTTTCGGATTTGACGCGGCCGCGGTGGTTTTCTCATGCGCTGGGCACTGCCAGCTACAGCTCCGGGAAGACCTGTGTGAGCGGTGGCGTCGCGGTGCGCTGATACCTGTACATTGGGTATTGAATAGCGACAGGGTCTACACCCTGGTGGATGTTGATTGACACGACCCACTGCATCGGTTGGGCAACGCTATAAGGAATCTGTATGCATAGCTACATGAGTTATTTGTTGTGGGCGATTGCTCTCATCGCGGTGTTGGTCATTGTTGCGCTCCTGTTCAATCGAGAGTCGATTATTCGTGCACAGGGTCAGCCTCCAATCGGTGATCGCTTGTCGGTGAACTGGTATCACGGCGCTGAAAATCTGCAACCTGTCATTGACGTGTTTACCGAGCAAACTGGTATTTCTGTAGAAGTGATCGACAGCTACGATCTGTACAACAGTGATGTTGTGCTGATTTCGGATTTTGGTACGCTGTTGCATGCAAAACGCAATGGCTATCTGTCTTATCTTCGAAATGCGGTTAGAGATAGGGTGGTGCCAGCCGAGTATCGTGATCGAGATGGTATGTGGTATGGGGTGGTGCTGCGTGCCAGGGGCGTGGTGTACGCACCCGATCGCGTGAATGGCCAACATCTACAAGGTTGGGAGGATCTGGCTCATGAGCGGTGGCGTGGTCGCCTCGCACTGCGGCAGTCAGATAATGTATACAACCGTTCCATGGTCGCCATGATGGTTAAAACCTGGGGTCCTGAGCGAACCTCACGGTGGATAAGGGGCATTGTCGACAATGCAACCGACGGTATTGATCATCGCTACCTTGGCGATACCTCCAATGTCGTGCGAATTGCGGAGGGCGAAGCGGATCTGGCGTTCGTGAACACTTATTATCTGGGCTATATGCTGCATGCGGGCTTCAAATCTGAGTCTCCCGATGCGGGCAGAAAAGTGCAGGTTCGCTGGTTCAACGATGACTTTGGTACGCCCATGAACGTGACCGGGGTGGGTATCAACCCGGGCACCGAGTTTCGCTGGGAAGCGGAAAAGCTGGTGGACTTTCTGCTCAGTGAGCAGGGACAGAGATTGCTCTCGGAGCATACGTACAAGTACCCGGTGCGCAGCGATGTTGAGCCGTCAAGCTGGCTGCAGCAGTTCGGTGAGTTCCCTCGGCATGAGATCGATCTCAATGATCTTGAACCATACTACGGTCAGGCAATCCGTCTGATGGAAGCCAATGGCTGGCGTCGCATCAGCGATGACAAATGGCCCGTAGCGGAAGCGCAATCGAGGCAGCGCAAGCGCCCGGTCAACCCGGTTCTTTACCCTGAACCCAAGTAAAGTCTCAGTAGTCTCAAGGCCTGCGTTCCTGGATTAAAGCACCAGCTCAGCGATTTCTCGCAGCTGGTGTTTATCATTCGTCGACACCAGCAGGGATGTCACCCTTGAGTCACGCCAGGCTTCCAGGCGTTCGCGAATACGGTCTTTGGGGCCGATGAGTGCCAGGTCGTCCGCCAACTGATCAGGAATCACCGCGGCCGCTTCATCGCGTTTGCCCTCAAAGAACAGCTGTTGAATCTTCTCTGCCTCCGCCTCATAGCCCATGCGGCAAAACAGGTCTTTATGAAAGTTGGTGTTCTTCGCACCCATACCACCTACATAGAAACTGAGAAACTGTTTGACGCCGGAGAGGCCCGCATCAATATCGTCCGTAATGTTGACCATAACCATTTGATTGATTTCAAAGTTGTCGGGTGCGTTGACCAGTGAGGGTTCATAGACGCCTTCATCGTATGGGTTGTAGAACAGTGGCAGCCAGCCATCTGCAATCTCCGTCGATAGCGCGATATTCTTAGGGCCTTCAGCACCCATAAAGATCGGAATGTCGTTACGCAAAGGGTGTACGATTGGCTTGAGAGGCTTGCCAATGCCCATGCCGTCTTCTCCCGGATAGGGCAACGGGTAGTGGGGGCCGTCATTGGTCACAGGCGCTTGTCTCGCAAAGACCTGCCTGATGATATCAATGTACTCACGGGTGCGTGCCAGCGGTTTTGGAAAGGGCCTACCATACCAACCCTCTACCACCTGAGGGCCCGATACGCCCAGCCCGAGAATGACGCGCCCTTCCGATAGCAAGTCCAAGCTGAGCGCATGCATGGCGCACGCGGTAGGCGTGCGTGCCGAGAGCTGTACAACGGCAGTACCCAGCTTGATGCGGCTCGTTTGAGCACCAATCCAGCACAGTGGCGTGAAGGCATCGTTGCCCCACGACTCTGCCGACCATACCGAGTCGTATCCCAGCGCTTCCGCTTCCTGCGCCAGGGCCACAAATTCAGGATTGGGTCGCGCGCTCCAGTAACCCTGGGCGAGGCCGAGTTTCAATGCAGCCATAGTGAACTCCTTTTGTTTTGCAGACGGGCCGAAGGCCGGCCCGAGTCATCTGCGCGAGAACCTGTGTGCACACAGCTTTTTTTGCGGCCAACGTTCGGATCATACGTCTGTTTCACGAGCCGTTTGCCGAAGTGCGCGAAGCAGCATAGAGCCCGCTATGATCGAGAACAGACAGTAGCCCATGAAAAAGAAGAATCCGGGCCCCAGGCTCGCGTGCATGATCAACATCTCGTCCGTTTGTTCGGCCGCACCGCCAGCCATGTAGGCAACCAGCAGCCCCATGAGGAATACGTCCGCCATAGACCATTTACTCAACGCCGCGTTGAACTGGAGTAGCGGCGCCCTCAGTTCGCTGGATGAGGCAATAACCGCCGTCGCTTGCAGAAGCAGCTTGAATGTCGGCACGACCATACTGAATAAAACGACCAGCAGGGCCACCGCCAAATAGCCATTGCTGGCTAACCCCTCAGCGGTCCCCCAGATCGAGCGGGTGCTGCTGTAGACCTGCAGCTGGCCCTCGATCTCATTCAAACCCATTAGGTTGGAAAGCGTCGTCAGCATCTGCCGAGTTTGTGACTGCCCGCCTTCATCGGTCAGCAGGTCGATACCCAGCTCAACCAGCTGCGACTTTTCCACGCTACCACTGAGCGTCAGGGCCGGTTGAGTGACACCGGGGTAGAGTAAGCTAATAGCGATAACAATAAGCAGTAGCGTGGTGATTCGTTGCGTGGTGGACATAGTGATTTCCCGTTGCACCAGGGGCGATCATACAGAAACTGTGTCCAGCCGCCAGGCTGATGGTGCGTCTGTTTGCTGGTCTACAGCCGTGTTTCAGCGGCTGATTACTCGTGATCCAGGGCGTCAGTGTATCCCTTGGGCGGCGGTGTCCAGCCTCTTTCTGTACGCGAATGGCCGTCGGTGCGGTCTTTCTGAATGGCGTCAGCAAGCAGTTCTTCAAGCTGCATGAAGAGGTCTCGGTAGTGTTGGGTGAAGGCTTTGTCCTCCTCTTCGTTCAGCCAGCTGGCAAACAGTGCCTCATCGGCCTGCTGTTCGGTTTCGAGGAAAGCATACTTCATCTGCTGTGCCTTGAAGGGGTGCACTCCCAGGGCTTTCAGCGCTTCTTCCCCCGCCTCCAGAGCGGAAAAGTAGGTTTCGCTGATGATTGTGTCTGCGCCCGCGTGACGGAGCTGATAGCTGTGGCCTCGATCAAAAGCGCGCGCGAGCACGTGGACGTTTGGATGATGGGCTTTTGCCTGGTTTACCAACTCGACGGCACGGGTCGGGTCGTCAATGGCTACCACCAGCATGCTCGCATTGCCGATGCCGGCGGTGTGCAGCAGGTCTGTGCGCAGGGCGTCTCCAAAGTAGCTTTTGATATTGATCTTGCGCATGGCATCCACCTGCCCAGCCTGCGCATCAAGAACGACTGTATCGACGCCATGCGCCGACAGCAGGCGGTTGATGATCTGCCCGAACCGACCGATTCCAGCGATGATAACAGGGCCCTGTGCCGAGATGTCATCGTAGCCGCGTGTTTCCGTCGCGGATTCGTAGCGCGGTACAATCACCTTGTCCAGCAGGATAAACAAGACGGGTGTCAAAAACATTGAAAGCGCTACGACCAGCGCCAGCAGCTGCCCCAAGTCCGAAGGTATGACCGAATGCTGACCCGTATAGCTGAGCAGGACAAAGCCGAACTCACCCGCTTGAGCGAGCCCCAAGGTAAACAACCAGCGGTCGGTTCCGCGCAGCCGGAATAGCAGCGCTATGATCCACAGGATCAGGGCCTTGACCAGCATGAGACCGAGGGTGGCGCCTATCACCACGAAGAAATTCTCTGTCAGCACCGAAAAGTCGATACCCGCTCCGACGGTCATGAAAAACAGGCCCAGCAACAGGCCTTTAAAAGGCTCAATATCAGCTTCCAATTCGTGTCGGAACTCGCTGTTTGCGAGTACCACACCTGCCAAAAATGTACCCAGAGCGGGCGACAGTCCCACCAGCCCCATGAGCGCAGCAATGCCTATGACCAGCATGAGTGCGGCGGCGGTGAACACCTCGCGAAGTCCCGAATCGGCAACGTAGCGGAACATGGGGCGGCTGATATAACGACCGCCCAGGACAACGGCAGCGACGGTTGCGATGATGACAACGGCGTACGCCCATGGAGAGAGCCCCGCCACCAGGCTCAACTCGCCGTGATGTCCGCTATCGGCCGCTCCTGGGGCCTGACTCACAAGCTCCGGTAGCGCCAACAGGGGAATCAGAGCCAGCATCGGGATGACCGCAATGTCTTGCAGCAGCAACACGGAAAATGAGCCTTGACCACCCTCGCTCTTGGTCAGACCCTTTTCGTTGAGGGTTTGCAGAACAATGGCTGTAGAGGAAAGTGAGAGCGTGAGCGCAACCGCCAGCGCCACGCTCCAATACAGGCCGAGCGCCATGCACGCCGCTGTGATAACGGCCGTGGTGATCCCGAGCTGCAAACCGCCCAGGCCAAGCAGGCGGTTGCGCATCTGCCAGAGCGACCTGGGCTCAAGTTCCAGGCCAACCAGAAACAGCATCATGACGACACCGAACTCGGCAAAATGCTGAATGGTCACCGTCTCTCGACCGACCAGCCCGGTAACAGGTCCGATGATGACTCCGGCGATGAGATACCCCAAGACAGAGCCCAGGCCCAGGCGCTTCATCAGTGGTACCGCAATCACTGCGGCGCACAAATAAATGAATGCTTGAATAAAGTAGGTCGTCACTGTTCAGTCAATGATCTCAGTCAAACTCTGGTTAAGCGTTTGTAGCAGACCTGCGGTCTTGAGATTGACGCGACCCTGCAGTAGCGCGTCCAGCAACTGTTCCCAGTCTGCAATGTGGGCTTCCAATCTGTCCTCTTCAACCGCAGTGCGCGAGCCAAACAGCGCAAAAGGGGGTAGGTAGCGCATACCGCACAGGGTAGCCATTTGCTCGATCGGCTGCAGCAGCTCACGAATGGTGAAGTGATTGTAACCCTCGGCGTGGTAGGCCTCAGCGGCACCGCCCGCGGATAGAACGCACAGAAACAGTTTATTGTGCAGCGCCGTGCCTTGAGCGCCGTAGGCAAACCCATACTCCAGCACCAGATCCTGCCACTCTTTCAGCATGGACGGTGTGGAGTACCAATACATTGGGAACATGAACACCACAATGTCGTGCTCAAGCAGTCTTTGCTGCTCACGATCAACATCGATCCGATAATCGGGGTACTCACCGTAGAGGTCAACGAGAGTGACGCCGCTGCGGCCCGAAGAAGCCGCATACAGCGGCAGATTAACTTCCGAGCGGTCGCGGGAGGGATGAGCGAACAGGATAAGGACTCGCTTGTCAGATTCAGGCATAACAAAGGGTCTTGGTAGACTGGCTCTTAATGTCTATCTCACGCCATAGAGCGGAAATAAGAAGAGTGTACAGGAGGTGGGGATATTCGGCACCGGTTTCAGATGACGGGCGCGAAAGGCTGGCGGCCGTTCGCGCGGTTAGGGTGTCAACGCTTGATGGACACCTTGAGACGCTCGTCAGCGATTGCCGGCACGGTGTGTGGCAAATCGCTGATCGAGTGGTCGTGTTTATCGTGCTTACGGTTCGGCCGACTCGTACACGATAAAGCGCCACTCGGTTGTACGAGGCGAGGGGAGCGCAGTGTCCACCTCGGGCAGCTTGGTCGGTTCTGACGTGTACCACCAGCCGACTTTGCCGCGCCCCATGCTGATCAATTCGTCGATACCGCCCCAGCCGAAGTCGCCAAGGGCGTCGCTGGTCAGTTCAATTGGCCCTTCAAGCACGTTGCCATCCGCGTCGATTTCCATCAGGTAGTAGGCCTGTGGAATCAGTACGTCGGCGCCCCCGCGTACTCGATCGGCGCGCTGGCCGTGGCGATTTTTGGAATAGCCGTGATCGCTGCAGACGAATTTGCCGTAACCGAGCAGATACCGACCGTTTTTCAGGTCGACCAGCTGCGGTGCGCCGTAGGTGCAACCCACCACAGTGCCGTTGGTACCGTCACCCACAATGGTGCCCCCATAGGTGACGTTATCTTCATCGTCCAGGTCCCAGGCGTGTCCGGTCAACCAGATCGGGCCGGTCCCGTTGATGCGGCTGTTATCTGCATTGAGCGGAAGGATGCCAACGCGTGAGTAAAACTCTGGGTCAAGAGTGTGCCTGCCGGCCAGGTGCACCCAGTTGGCGCGCGTGGGGTAAGTGGTCGAATTGCCCTCGTCAGCTCGCCATGACACAAAGTTGAGGAAACAGCCGCCCGTATAATCTCCCCAAAGCCCACAGACTTCATCGTCAGGCAATCCCGCCTGATCACCCCTGCTGTTATCGTCGACGTACTGCACGAAATTCTTAAACGTGCTGGTGGGGGCAAGTTGTGGCGCCACCAGCAGCATGAGTGATCGTGTGGCGCTTACCGGCAAGACCGTATGTGCCCCGCCGTTCGTCACGGCGGAGTTTCTCGAAGGCACGAAATAGCTGGTCGAGCCCTTGTAGCCGGCGCGCCTATCCTCATTTTTCACACCCACCGTTCCCAGCGAAAAACCCCAGTTGTTTGAGCCGCTTGTGGAACTCAAATCACTGGTACAGACGGCACTGTACATCTCGGTGTAGGGGTTATAGATGGCTCGCATATGCAGGATGTGGCCGGCCACGCAGTCGAACGACCATCCGCGGCCACCGTCGGCGTCATGCATATCGTACTTCCAGTTATCGCGGTCAATCACGAACAGCGCGCCCGAGTTATGAGAACCACCACCACCGTCGAATACGCGCGTAGTGGTGGCAAACGAGTAAGAGCTGCGGCCCTGACTGTCGTTTTCCACATAGCGCAATGTCAGAGCACTCTTGCCGCCGTAGCCTCCCGCCTGCTTGGTCGCGACATAGGATGAATGGTGGCCGGACAACGGTGTGTTATCCCATTCCAACAGCCAAACTTCGGGATTGGCCTTGCCGCCTATCGAGGTGCCGATTTCATCAAAGTTGTCGGCGTCGTTTTTCATGCGGGTGTCACCGTACTCTTCGACAAGATCTTTATCAAAGCTGAGGCTTTGTGATGCCAGCGGGTCGGTTTGACAAAGCACTGCTACGGTAGAGCAATTGCTGCTAACCGCGATGCCGTGGGTCTGATTGCAAAGGCCTGAGAGCTTTACCTGGTTGTCGACGCGTTCGAAACCACCGGTACTGTCTGAATACTGCATTTCAAACACAGTGCCGACGTTGTCGTTAATACTGTCGCCGTCTTGTAATGTCATGGACACGAATACGCTGTCTACACCCGTTGGGTTGGTGCAGTGCGCTGTGTAAGTCCGCATTGGAATCTTGATGCTGCCAGCGCTGGGTTCCTGATTCGTTCGCGCCAGATAGTGCGTCGACTGGTAGGCCTCTCGGGCATTGGTCAGGCCCCAGGGCAGCGTGTGGCTGGACACGCTTAGTGTGCCCATTTCCTCAGAAGTGGCACTTAATAGTCGCACCTGGTTGATTTGTCCGGGCACAATAATGTCGAGATTATTGGGCGGCGGCGCGCTGATGGGCTCTGAGGAGGGAGGCTCCGCCATGATGGGCTCTGACACTGGATCGTCGGGTACCACGACTGAGATCGGCCCTGATGGCGGTTCTGGTTCTGGCCCCGGGTCTTGCGCCGGCGGACTGGTATCGATTGGGCCGGAATCACCACCGCTGCCATCCGCCGGTGTGGTAGGCGTGCTGGTGCCGCTGTCGTCGTTTCCGCCGTCCGCTGGACTGGATGACGGTGAATCTGTAGAGGGTGCAGGCGGACGCGCGCCGCTGTCATCGGCGGGAGGCGCAGCACCGCCGGAGGTGCCGCCACCCGAGACAGGGGGCGTAACCGGTGCGCCGGGCTCGGTTCCGGGCCTTGCATCTTCCGGTTCGGCTTGCCCCTCCCCATCAGAATCGGCTTCGCTGTTACCTTCTGCATCGCCGACGGCTTCACTCTCAGAGCTTCCATTCCCTGATTGAGTCGCCGAGGATTCCCCTGCGGCGATGACATTGGCGACCTCTTCCGCTGGATCTCCGTTGCCGTTCGAGCAGGCCATGAGACTGACGAGCGCCGCCGCTGTAAGCCATCGCAAAGCGTTCATATATTCCCCTTGCATAACAAGATATAGTTTTTAGTTATGATATAAATTTTATGAAATTACTAAAAAATATAGCCAATGGGGTCTATAAAAGGAAAGCACTTTTCCTAGAGAGTCCGTGATCCAGTTCACAGTTTCGACGAGGGAAGATTGCAATAACCGTTCGTCTCTGACGAACGGTTCATTGGGCGAGGTGAGCGCGCCTGGCCGGGCTCCGGCAGCGTCGCTAGCAGACCGGTGTGCTGGCAGTGTGCTCTGGTAGTATTGGCTACGCGATGGCAGTTTGATGTCTTGTTCGGCCTATACTTGCGGCGCGGGGATCGGCTAGCATAGGCCAAACTATACGAAGTGCTTGTCTATGACCCGTTCCGTTGTTGCTCTTGTCTGCCTGGCCTTTGGGGTTGGAGCGTTCGCTATGGATCCCAACTCGCCGACGGTGTCATTGAGCGGCCCGCCAGAGCATGAGCGTTACGCCTCGCGCGGTAGTTTGGCCAACCCACCCGGCAAACACCGCTACATCATTCCCTATCCGTATTACAACCAGATCACCGGGGCGACGGCCGGCGTCACATTCCTGACCAGTGGGTTTTTGCAGCCGCAAGTGAATGCGTTTGCCAATTTCATTTACTCTGAAAACGACTCACGCATTGGCTACTTCGAGCTCAATAACCTGCAGCTGTACGGCCGGCTGTTTTTTGATACTAAAATCCTATACGGCCACTGGGGAGAGGTTGATCTTTATCTGAACCGAACCAACGACTCGGATGAGGACGACTTTATCGAAATCAGCGCGGACGATCAGTGGTACCGAATGGGTTTTGAGTATCTGCTGCCCATCGGTGACGGCAATGACACCGTCGTCGATCGGTACCGTATCGTTGGCAGCCGGGTAACAGCGGATACCGCCAGCGGTGGCCATGGCTGGAGCCCCCTGGATTCTGGCCGTACCTATCTGCGCGCCGAGCCGTTTTACCGCAAAGAAGAGTTGGACAATATCGGCACCTTCGTCACCTCCGGACTGGCCGCGGCGATTGACTACGACAATCGTGACTGGCCTGCCAATCCCGGCCGAGGAAATCGAATATTTCTGGAGTACAAGCACGACTGGGGCGAACTGGATGACTCGGTCGAGTGGTCTGCCTGGGAAGGTTCCTACTCGCAATACATCCCGCTCGGTGAAAGCCGGTGGTTCCAGCAACAGGTGCTGGCCCTCGATGTCTGGAGCCTGTACATACCCACCTGGGATGACACCGAGACCATTGATGGAGAAGAAGTGTTTAAGCGCCCGCCACCCTTTGCGGGTACGGCATTGGGCGGCTGGGATCGTTTTCGTGGATATCCCGCAAACCGGTTTGAAGACGAAGCAGCCATCGATTATCAGATTGAGTACCGCATGGTTCCGCACTGGAATCCGTTTCCGAAAATTCCGCTGATCAAAAGGCTGGACGTGCCTTTCTGGCAGTGGGTCCTGTTTGGCGAACTGGGCCGTGTGGCGCCGGAATGGAGTATCGATGAACTGCATTCAGACATGCGATGGAATGCGGGTGTGGGTGTACGTGCGTTCGTCAACGGAATGCTGGTGCGTATCGATGTGGCAGGTTCTGAGGAAGGCGCGGAAGTGCAGATGATTGTTGACCAACCTTTTTGAAAGTCTATTTTTTCGATTCTTGTCAGGCATCGGCGCCTGGGTATGGTCCGGGTGTATCGGTACGGTCAGCGACGCGTTTTCGTAGCCCGCCTAGCGAGACGAGTGAGTGCTGAACGAATTCTTCACCAACTACGCTGACTACGAGTACCCACTGGCATCTTCGCAGCTCTTTCTTGCCATGTTGGGCATGGGCGCGTTGTTGGCACCCAGGGATTTTTTGCTGGAAGTCCAAAGGCCCAGGGGTTTGTTTCTGGGATTGGTTTGCCAGTGGGTGGCCGTTCCGATGGTGGCTCTGTCGCTTGGCCTGTTGCTGCCCATACCGGCGGGTATAGCGGTTGGACTGATCCTGGTGGCCGCCGTCCCCGGAGGCACCTTGTCGAATATCCTGACCCATTTCGGCAATGGCAATATCGCACTCTCGATTTCATTGACTTCAATCACAACGGTGGCCGCCTTACCTATGACGCCGCTGCTGCTGCAGTTACTGATGTCGGAGTACTTGCCCCGTGAGTTTGAAATGCCCACCGCACGCATAGCCCAGGACATTTTTCTGACACTCATTGTTCCGCTGATGATGGGCATGGTCATCAAATCTCGGTGTAGGCAGCGTGCCAGCGAAGCCTTCTCTCAGTGGGTAATACGCTTTAGCCTGGCATTGATAGTGGTCATGGCCGTGGGCGCGGGTGGCAGCGGGCGGCTGGACCCCCAGGCCTACGGAACGTTGGGCATTGCAGCGCTGGCTCTGTTTGGAATCCTGGTGATGGTGATGTCTGCATTGATGGTTCGGCTCGCTGGACTGCCGAGTCGTGATGGATTAGCCATTGTTATAGAGTCAACCTTCAGGAACATGAGTCTCGCTGTTGCCATCAAAGCCATCGTTTTTCCTGCCCAGACAGGGATTTCAGATCCGATCGGCGATGCCGTGTTCTTTACTGCGCTGCTGTACGGAGGCGTGAGTCTCGTTATGTCGCTGATTCCCGTGTTTGGACATCGACGCCTGGTGAGTAGTCGTGGCTGAGCTTAGCCCGCTGCGGTTTACACTGTATTACCAAATGAGTACGATTCTCATCTAACTCGACTATGGATAGGTAAGGTGGTTGCTATGAACAATCTGCTCGCGACGTGGCGTCGCGTTGGTGCCGCAGCGTTAGTTTGCCTCGTCTCTCAGACGGCTATCGCAGACGGAGTGGTCGGTGAGCACGTGAACGATCTGCAGGGTCATCTGGACGAGTACTCCGAGGAAGTTGTCTGGATGATAGGTCAGGTGGACGGTTTGGTAGGCACGTACGACAAGGGTGGTCTAAAAGCGGTACAGCCCGATGAAGTGATCGACTATTGGGAGGCCGTGGATTTTCACTCGGCGATTGAAACCAACTACGTGCCTCTGTATGCATCGATCTGGCAGGGATTGTTTGGCGTCAAGACGGCGATGGACGAATCCAAGCCCGTGGCCGAGGTGCGTGCGGAGCAGGTCAAGTTGGAGCAAGCACTCTGGCAGTCGCTGGGCGCCGTGAAACTGGCCGCACAGTATCAGGAAGAAGGTTTGCTGAGGACCGTCGACAATACGGAGGCGGGTACTCCCGTCGAAGAGCTCACCATAACGCAGCGGGAGTTAGACCGCGTGGTTGCCAAGTATGCCGAAAAGCTGTCGGATGAGGCGGTGAAAATCGTTCAGGAGACCTACCTGACACGGTTTGAGGGCGTAGAGGGAGCCTTGATCGAGCAGGACGCTCAACTGGTGGAAGACCTGGAAATTGACTTCAATGTCATCCTGCCTAAAGCCATCCAGGACGGCGCGTCCGTCGATGATGTGCGGGCCATTGTGGTCGACATGCAGGCGAAACTCGATCGTGCGAAAGATCTGCTTGAAGACGCGGACCAGCAACGCTCTGACGTCTTCTAGTAATGCGTCGACGTAGAGCGGTGCAGGCCCTGGCTGCTACCGGGGCGCTGGGGCTGCTGCCCTGGTCAACGAGCCGCGCGGAAAGCACGGGCGCTGCATCGGTTGATGCACTGCCGCCGCTGGAGGGCGAGCTGACCCTGTACCTGGGCCGTGGTGAAGGCGGACTGTACGAGAAGGTGCTGCAGGCGATAGAACAGCGTAACCCGAAGCTGAAACTGGGAATACGCCGCGGTCCGACGGCCGCGCTGGCCAACGCCATCATCGCCGAAGGTAAAGCCGGCGTGTTACGCGCCGATGTCTTTTGGGCGGTAGACTCAGGTGCGATAGGGCTGGTCAGTGATGCCGGGTTGGGGCAAGAGTTACCGGACGATTTGGTAGGCCAGCTGCAGGGGGAGTTTCAATACCCGAACTTTGTTCCGGTCACCGGCCGGATAAGAACGCTTCCCTATCACAGCACGACCGTGCTGCCGGCGAAAATACCGAAACACATTATGGATATTCCTGACGCGGGTCTGAGTCTTGGTTGGGCTCCAGCCTATGCCTCCTTCCAGTCGTTTGTAACGGCCATGCGCATCCTGGAGGGTGATTCAGCAACCGCCGACTGGCTTCGGGCAGTGAAGCCGTTGGCGAAATCCTACGCGGGGGAGCTCGGCGTTGTTTTGGGTGCCGCGCGCGGCGAGGTCGACGTAGGCTTTGCCAACCACTACTACACGCTCAGGCTGAAAGCGGGCAAGCCCGATGCAAGGGTCGATCTGGCCTTTACTCACAACGACGCGGGGTGTTTGGTCAATGCGTCCTGCGCCATGCCGCTGGGAGAGGGCGATCTGCCGATCAATTTCATTCGCTACCTGATGACGCAGGAAGTGCAGTCCTATCTCGCTCGAGAAGCTTATGAGATCCCGCTGGTGAAAGGCGTGGCCCCACCTCAGGGCCTGCCGGCGCTGGACACCATTGATCCACCGAATGTGAATCTCATCCAGCTGGCCGATTTACGCCCGACACTCGAATTGATGCGCAACGTCGGCATCCTGTGAGTCGGCTGCCACTGTCCTACCCGCTGGCGCTGCTGGTGGCGGTCGCCGCGGTCCTGCCGGTGCTGGTGTTGTTCAACCTCTCCGCGCCGTTGGACGGCGTTTTGAGCGGGCGCAATCTCTCACTGGTGTTCAATACCGTCGCGCTGACGGCCTGCACCGTGGTGGGCTCACTCTTGATCGGGGTTCCTCTGGCGTTACTGACGGCCTGCGTGCAGCTGCCGGGTGCAAGGCTCTGGCTGGTGTTGCTCGCGGCGCCCCTCGCAATGCCGAGTTACATCGGTGCTTTCGCCTGCTTTGCGGCGTTTGGACCGGGTGGTGAACTGTCCGAGTTATTCGGCGTGGAGCTGCCCACTGTGACAGGTCTGATAGGGGCGAGCCTGGTTATGACGCTCTATACCTACCCCTACGTATTGCTGACGACCCGTGCCGCGGTGCTGAGTCAGGACGGTAACCTGGTCAATGCCGCGCGCACATTGGGAATGAGTTTGCCGGCGTGTCTGTGGCGAGTGGTGCTGCCCCGTGCTCGCAACGGCATCGCGGCGGGCGCACTGCTGGCCGCGCTTTACGCGCTGTCAGATTTTGGTACGCCCGCGATCATGGGGCTGGATACGTTTACGCGCATGATCTACGTGGAGTACAACGCCTTCGGTCTTGCCCAGTCGGCGCTGCTGTCTCTGCAGCTGTTGGTGATCGTCGCGCTTGTGCTGTTTCTGGAATCCCGCGTCGGAGTCACCGCCGAGCGTCCCGGCAGGAGCCTACTCCTCTGGCCGAAAACGCGGCATGTGTGGCTTGCGGTCTTGTTCGTGGCGCCCGTTGTCTTAATGGCCCTTATGCTGCCGCTGGCGATCTTTGGGCTCTGGTTGGTCAGAGAGGGGGCCGAGGGTTTTCAATGGGCCTATGCCTGGAACTCGGCGCACGCCTCGTTGTTGGCGGCGCTGACCGCGGTGGTGATTGCGTTGCCGGTCGCCTTCGCGGCGATCGCGGGGCGTTTCGGACGCCTGATGGAGCGTGTTACCTATCTTGGCTTCGGCATACCCGGTATCGTGATGGGCACCGCGCTGGTGTACATCGGCCTGCAACTGCCCTTTATCTACCAGACCCTGGCCCTGCTGGTGATCGCCTACGTGCTGCGCTTCCTGCCACTGGCCGTCGGTTCGGTGCGGTCGACCTCGGAGTCACTCGACGGCAGCCTGGTCAAGGCGGCCCGCGTCCTCGGAGCGGGGCCGCGCGAAACTTTCTTCAGGGTGACCTTGCCGCTTACGCGCCGCGGGATCATCGCGGGCGCCGCGCTGGTGTTTCTCGAGTCCATGCGCGAGCTGCCGGCCACACTGCTGCTGGCCCCGATTGGTTTCGAAACGCTGGCAACCTACCTGTGGCGCGTCTACGAGGCCGGCTATTTTGGCCGCGCCGCTGTGCCGGGACTGCTGTTGGTGCTGTTATCCTGTCTCGGCGTTTTCCTCATGCTGGTCGGGGAACGACGCGACGAGTTCGGTGTGTTTGAGGATAGTCGGGACTGATGCTGCAAGTGCAAAACATGAGCGTGGATTACGGCACCGCGCGGATCATCACCGACCTGGACCTGACGCTCGGCCCGGATGAGATCCTGATGCTCGTGGGTCCCACCGGCTGCGGAAAGACAACCATCCTGCAAGCGCTGGCCGGGCTGGTGCCGATCAGCGCGGGCTCGGTCAGCCTGAACGACTGGCAAGCGACACCGGGTAACCCGGTCCCGCCGGAACGGCGTGGCGTCGGCATGGTGTTCCAGGACTTTGCGCTGTTCCCGCACATGAGCGTGGAAGACAACGTGTGCTTCCGCCTGAACGACCGAAGCCCGGCTGATCACTGGCTGGCGTTACTCGGCCTGGATTCACTGCGAGGCGCCAGCCCTGACCGGCTGTCCGGCGGGCAGAAGCAGCGTGTCGCCCTCGCCCGGGCGCTGGCCCATGAACCCGCGCTCATCCTCCTGGACGAGCCCCTG
>JBCCYE010000041.1:0-29943 GCA_039190425.1 Pseudomonadota bacterium
GCCTGACCGGGTCTCGCCTGACCGGGTCTCGCCTGACCGGGTCTCGCCTGACCGGGTCTCGTCAGGCTCACGGTCTGTTCATGCATGGGTTCATCGACCTCTGTCAGTTCGTGCACTAATCAGCGCAGCGCCAGGTCATTCCGCTCGACCGTGAAGGCCCTGGTCAGATTCTCCTCCACCTGATAGCTGGTGGCATCGACACCGCTGATGAACCGTTGTTCTGCCCTGAGTCCGTCGGAGGTTAGCTGCACATACAGATAGCCGCGATGGCTCAGGTTCGCGTCTACCAGATCATCTATCAGCGTGGACACCAGCGGTGCAAACAAGGCGGCGTTGTCGGCTCCCAGTGCATCCTCCAACCCCGGCGAACTGACGCTAGCACATCCGAACTCCACGCCGGCGATCGCACCCTCCGGTGTTGTGAGTTGGCTGGACCAGGCGTTGTGGGTATCGCCCGCCAGAACAACCAGCCGGCTATCAACGTCGCGTGCAAAACGCAGCAAGTCGTCGCGCTCCGCCTCGTAACCGTCCCAAGCGTCGAGATTGTAGGGGATCGCCGAGTCGAGTAGTGCTTGCTCCTCGGCGGTGCGATCATCAGGTGCTTTGTTTTTGGCCTCCAGTGCCGCAAATACGGCTGCGGTGCCTGTGGCGATTGCGTCCGTCGAACCCAAACTGGGGTCCAGTGCTTCCATGATGGGCGCGGGCAGTTGATAGCGGCCGAACAGCACCTGCTGACCCAGCACCTGCCAGCGTGCACTGCTGGCCGCGAGCTGCTCCCTGAGCCAATCCCGCTGGTTGGCACCCAGCACCGTGCGATCAGCGGCGCCGAACGCTGCGCGAGCGCCCTCCACATCGATGCTGCCACCGTTGGCAAACTCCGCGTAGGTGAACTGCCGGTCGCGGCCAATGATTCGCGTATCGAGCATGAGTAGATCGAGCAGATTGCCGTACTGAAAGCGACGATAGATGATGTCGGGCAGTTCCTCGGGTGGTCGCACCGGTTGCCATTCGTACCAGGCTTGTATTGCCGCCGCGCGGCGTTCAAAGAAATCACCCTCCGTGGCAGGGTCGTGATTCTCCGCCCCCTCACGCCAGGTGTCGTTTGCGACCTCGTGATCGTCCCACACAATGAAAAAAGGATGCGCGGCGTGAGCGGCCTGCAGGTCCGGATCCGTGCGGTACAAGGCGTAGCGAAGACGGTAGTCGGAGAGCGACAGGATTTCGTTGGCGGGCTCTACGACTCGGCCAAACTCTTCGGCGCGATCACTGGCGTAGCCTGTCGTGCTG
The DNA here is from genome assembly GCA_039190425.1 of Pseudomonadota bacterium. Lineage (GTDB taxonomy): Bacteria > Pseudomonadota > Gammaproteobacteria > Pseudomonadales > Halieaceae > Marimicrobium. The sequence continues at coordinate 1,288 of JBCCYE010000041.1, forward strand.
TATTCGTACAGATAATCTCCCAGGTGCAGGACCGCGTCTACGTCGCTGTTGGCGACTTCACGGTAAACGTGAAAGTAGCCAGCGGGGTAGTTGGAGCAGGACACCACGGCGAAGCTGGCTGCGGCCACCGATCCTGACGGTAAGGTGCGCGTGCGTCCCATCGGGGAGACGGCGTCGCCACTGATGAAGCGGAAGTAGTACTGGCTGTCCGCACTGAGACCAGAGGCGTCCACCTTGACGGTATAGTCGACATCCGCTGAGGTGGTGCCCGCACCGCTGGCGACGACGTCACTGAAATCGACGTCGGTGGCGATTTCCCAGCTTACCCGCGGTTGTCCTTCGCTTTCGGGCGTGACTCGAGTCCATAGAATCACCCGGTCGCTGAGAGGGTCGCCGGAGGCGACACCGTGCAAAAAGCTCACCGCTATATCGTCAAAATCCTCGCTGGGAGCGCTGTCGGAGCTATCTGAGCAGCCCATCAGATTGCTGCCCAGCAGCGGAAGCAGTGAGGTAGCAGCGAGGCCGCGAACCAGCGCGCGGCGCTTTAGGTTGGGTGGTTTATGCATGGTGCTTTTCCAAATCCGAAACGGGTGACGCTAGCGCACCACTGTGAAGACTGTATGACAGGTAGTGCTCTCCTGACATTAGCACAGCTATTGCGGTAGGGTGTGTTCTGGCTGAATGGAGGGCGCTTGTGTCGGAGACGCACACCGGATTGCCACCGGCGTTGCTTGAGCGGGTGGCTGAACAGGGCGGCGGCAAGATTTCCCGTCTCGAGAGGCACGTGGCGCGTCGCGAGGCCTGGATTGTCGATGTTGAGCGTCCCTCGGGAGAGGTGCTGGAGGGCTTCCTGCGCATCGATCGCAAGCCGGTACGCGACGCCCACGTATCCCTGCGCCGTGAGGCGCAGATATGTCGCGCGCTGCGTCCGCTGGGCATGCCCGTGCCGGCACTGCTGGCCTGGTACGAAGAGCACCACGCCGCGCTGTTCAGTCGCGAGCCCGGACGCGCCGACATTGACGCTTTGGACGATTCACCGCGGCAACGCCGCGTCATGGAAAACTTTATCGATATTATTGCCAGGCTGCATCAGCTTGATCCCGACGCCCTCGGCCTCGATGATGAGCTTGGGGAAAAGCCCGCCTCCCCGGAGCGCTGTGCGCTGGACGACGTCGACCGACAGCTGCATCAATTCGATCGCTTCTTGCAGAGCTACCAGGATCCACTGATGAGCTACGGTGTGCAGTGGTTGCGGCGTCACGCGCCTCGCCGGGTTGATCGGGTCTGCCTGGTGCAGGGGGATACCGGCCCGGTCAATTTTCTGTTCGATCGTGACAAGGTCACCGCCGTGGTGGACTGGGAGTGGGGTCATTGGGGCGATCCCATGGAGGATCTGGGCAATATCTGCGTGCGCGAATTCTGGAATCCAAGCGGCGGTTTGCAGGGCCTGTTTCAACGCTACGAGCAACAGTCGGGCATTCCCTATCGCCGGTTCGACGCCCAGTACTACCGCATCCAGCAAAACGTGCGAGGCATGATTCCTATCCACGTGGCCTGCCAATACGCACCGCGGGGCCAGTCGCTGGCCTGGTACCTGTGCTATCGCTATGTGGGCGACCGCTCTACCTGTGAAGCGCTGGCGGAGGCGATGGGTATTGAGGTAGAGCGGCCGGACATGCCCGCCGACGTTAGCGCAAACGTCCTTGCCACGTCCGCGGTGGATCATTTGCGGCAAGATGTGTTGCCGGATCTCGCTACACCCATCGCTCTCTCGCGGGCGGAGGATGTGGCGATACTGATCGAGTGTATGGATCGGCAGCATCGATATGGCAATACACTGCGTGCCGTAGAGTGTGACGAAATCGCGCGGCTGCTCGACCAGCCGGTGGCAGACTACGCGACCGCCATGGAGGCGCTAAACGGCGCAATCGCCAGTGCCGCACTAGAGGATGAGGTGCTCATACCCTATCTCGCCCGTCGCGCCTATCGCGATGAGTGGCTGTACTGGCCGGTGACCCGATTGTATCCGGAGCGGCGCTGGTCGGAATTGGACTGAACGTCTCTCGAGACAGCTTCAGAGCAGGGCCCGGTTGTCCTCACTGATACCCTTGGGCAAGGTGAGCGCATCCACCCTGGCCTGCCAGGCCCTCAATGCTGGATGCTGCATAAAAAGGATCCGGGCTTCTTCGGCGCGCTCGAGAACGGTGAACATGCTCACTACGGAGATGTCCGCAATACTGAGCGCATCGCCCACCAGCCAGCCATCGTCCGCTACCAGGTGATCAATGGCGGTGAAGTGCTGAGCGACGTCCTGGCACACGGCCTCGCGAGGTTTGCGACCAGTCCCCTGATCCCTGGCCTGTTTGGCAATGATCTTCGGCGCCAGTGAATGGAACACCCGCCTTAGCAGGCCGGAGTCTTCGAGCGTCAGGTCGTCTGCCAGCCAGTTCGCATTGTTGGGCCAACTGCGCATGGTGAGATCGTAGTAGTACAGGCTTTCGTCGGCCCAATCTTCAAACACGTGTGCGAGCGCGCGATCCGCCGGCGCTGTCGGAATCACCGGTGTCTCGGGAAAGTGTCGCTCCAGGTGCTGGATAATATCACTGCTGTCGGCAATCCAATCGCCGCGGTGTTCAAGGACCGGTGCCTTGCCGGCGTGACTGAGTTTGCGGACTTTGCCGAAGCCTGTCAGACCGTAATTGGTCACCTCGAAGGGTATACCCTTGAAGTGCAAGCAGCGCCTCACTTTCGCTGCGAAGGGGGAGACTTGATATTGGTGCAGTACCAGCGGCTGCTCTGCTGCCATGGGCGATGTAATGCGTTGTTGTTAAGACCACAAGCATAGACCAGATTGGCCTGGTCGCGATGCTGTTAGGGTCATCGCGGGCGGTTTTCGTTGGTGTGCCGCCGTTGCTAAACTCAAAGCCGTAGACACAGACCGGTGCCCGCTCGCGTGCGTAGCAGTTGGCGTGGGGGTGCAGAGCCGCTCGGGATGGTCCTGCTGTGAAATGACAGACTCGGAGTCAAGATGAGCGATAGCGCTTATTTTTCTTTTATTGAACAGACGCTGCATTACTTTGCGCGTCCGCACGAGCACGCAGTGACTGAACCGGTGCATTGCGAGGCCGCCTGGCGCGGGGCGCACATGCCGTCCCTGGAGCAGATGGCCCACCGGCTCAACCCGGCAGAGGTTGACGAGCTGCGAGCGGCGGTCAGCAGCGCCGCGGCGCTGGGCCGAGAGACTCGATCCCTGACCGCGACAGACTTTCCCCTGCCTCAGTTGCAGCCGCAGATAGTGCGGTGGCGAGAGGTACTGTCCAGCGGGCTGGGCTTTCAGGTGATTCGCGGTGTGCCGGTTGACCAATGGACACAAGCAGAAGCCGAACTGTTTTTCTGGTGTTTCGGCCTGCACCTGGGCAGACCGGGAGAACAGAATCCGCAAGGCCATTTGCTGGGCCACGTTATCGATACCGGGGAGGCCAAAGAGGACAGTTCCGCTCGCCTGTACAAGACCTCAGCCAACATCGACTATCACTGCGACGCGGCGGACGTGGTCGGTTTGCTCTGTCTGAAAAAAGCCAAGCACGGTGGCCACAGCCGTATCGCCAGTTCCGTCGCGCTGTTCAATGAGCTATTGCTGCGACGTCCGGATTTAGCGGCGCGTCTATTTGAGCCCATGCAGCTGGATATCCGGGACAGCGAGGTGAATGAGGAGGGCAGCACTCTGCCGATACAGCCCAGCTGCTTCGCGGACGGGCAATTGCGCACCTTTTATCACTCGGACTACTTCCGATCGGTGGTGCGCCACGACCATATCCGTGAGCTGGGTGAGACTGAGCGGGTTTTGCTGGATACCTACGACAGGTTGGCGCTGAGCCCCAAGCTCTACCTCGATATGGACTTGCAGCCCGGTGATATTCAACTTCTGTCCAATCATACCGTGGTTCATGCAAGAACCGATTACACCGATCACGAGGATCCGGCCCAACGCCGCCATCTGCTGCGGTTGTGGCTGTCACTCGATTAAACGCAGAGGTAGGATTTGGCTCATGCTGACCTTGCTGGAGCGCAATCTGGTGCGCCAGCTCTGTGTTCGCGGTTGGTAGGAAGCCACCGCCGTCATGTCCGGAACGGTGGCCAGCCTGACCGATGACGCAGAGCGCGGCCGGGTTGTGGGGTTGTTTGTACTGCTGCTGGCGGGTGTTGCACCGATCGGCGCAGTCCTGTTGGGCGGTCTGGCAGACCTGCTATCACTGCCTGCTGTACTGGCAGCCAGTGCGGTCCTGATGCTCACTCTGGTGGTGCTCAGTGAAGTGCTCCCTGCTACTCGTGGAATTGTCCTGGGCCGAGCGCCATCGGGCTGACAGGTCTGTCCGGTGCTCCCGAGGCTGTCTCCCCCGATGGCACATTGCCAACTTACGATGAGGTTGAAGCGGGCGATAAAACGCCTATGATCTGTAAGTCCCGATGAATTGTAAGGTGAACCCCATGAATGTATCTGCCTATTCAGAAGGTTGCGGTGCCCTGGTAGAGGGTGTGCAGCTGGCGAGCTTATCGGATGCAGAGCTGAACGACCTGCGCCGCGCGTTTGCCGAGTACGGCGTGCTGTTCTTTCGTGATCAGCAGTTGCAGCCGGAGGACCATTTGTCCTTTGCCCACCGCTGGGGCGACATCGTCATCAACAAGTTCTTTACTCACACTCAGGAATACCCCGGCATCGCCGAAGTGCGCAAGGAGAAGGATCAGGAGACCAACGTGGGCGGCGGCTGGCACACGGATCACTCCTACGACTGTGAACCTGCGCTGGGGTCAATTCTGGTGGCCAGGGAACTGCCCGCCAGCGGCGGTGACACGCATTTTGCGGATTTGCAAAGGGCCTACGACAGCTTGTCAGAGGGTTTAAAGCAAACGCTGGAGACGCTGCAGGCGGTGCATTCGAATGTCCACGTCTATGGCGAGGACGGCTACTACCAGTCCACCGACCTGGCACCGCAACTGGGCGGCACGGAAGACGTTGGAGAAGCGGTGCATCCCGTTGTGATCAAGCACCCCGACTCCGGACGCAAGATTCTCTACGTCAACCCGGGGTTTACGTTGCGTTTCGAAGGCTGGACGAACGAGGAGAGTCGTCCGCTATTGAACCACCTGTTCGCGCACGTATTGAGTGATGCCTATACCTGTCGTTTCCACTGGGAGCCGGGCTCGGTAGCCTTTTGGGACAACCGCAGTACCTGGCATTCGGCAGATAACGACTATCAGGGCCAGCTTCGGCTCATGCATCGAATCACGCTGGCGGGCAAAGCTCTGCAGGCAGCCTGAGTGTAGCCAGTACCCCAGCCAGACGGCGGTCCGTCCTGACGGTGCGCCGACCTCGCGCCGCTGCCAATGTGCTACGCGCCGCTACCAATGCACTATAGTGAGTGACTCGATGTGAAACTCATCACGCGAGTCGGAGGAGTGTATGGGCATACTGTCTTGGATTGTTCTTGGGCTGATCGCCGGCGCACTGGCCAAATGGTTGATGCCGGGCCGTGACGGCGGTGGCTGGATCGCGACGACCCTGCTGGGTATCGCGGGCGCCATGCTGGGCGGCTACGTCGGCACGCAAATGGGTTATGGTGGTGTGGATGGTATCGATATTCGGAGTATTGTCACCGCGGCGCTGGGCGCGATCGTCCTGCTGATCATCTACCGCATGATCAAGTGACCGCGAGGGCAGAATGAAGATTGTGTCAGGCGGGCAAACCGGCGTGGATCGCGCGGCGCTGGATGTTGCGCAGGAGCTGGGGATGGCAGCGGGTGGCTGGGCGCCTGCGGGTCGCCTGGCGGAGGATGGTCGGATTCCCGACCGTTATCCGGTGAGGGCGATGCCCGAGGCGGGATACGCCGATCGGACGCGACAGAATGTGATTGACAGCGACGGTACACTGATCGTGTCCTGTGGCGAGCGGACGGGCGGCACCGCCCTGACCGTTGACTGCTGTGAACGCGAAGGCAAGCCGCTGCTGTGTGTCCGAGGCGACCGCACCGCCTTAGGGGATGCAGCGCAAGCCCTGCGACGGTTTGTCCTTACCCACAACATCACCGTGCTCAATGTGGCCGGCCCGAGGGCGTCCCAGGATAAAGCGGCGCCCGCGTACACCGAGCAGCTGTTGCGTATGCTGCTAAACCGAGGCAGTGACGTCTGATCTTCACTGCGGATCTGATCGAGAGGCAAAGTATGATAACGATACATCACCTGGGGGTTTCCCAATCCGAGCGCGTCGTATGGCTTATGGAGGAGCTGGGGCTGCCCTATGAATTGAAATGGTACAACCGTGGCGAGGACTTTCTCGCGCCTGCAGAATACCGCGCACTGCATCCAGTGGGCACGGCCCCGATCATCACCGATGGTGATCTGGCACTGGCAGAATCCACCGCCATCATTGAATACGTTTCTCAGCGCTATGGAGAGGGCAAGCTTTCGATTGCACCGGAACATCCGGATTACCCGCACTATCTGTTCTGGATGCAGTTCAACAACAACCTGCAATCGGTTTTGTTCATCAAATTGGCGTTTCAATCCGCGGGCGTAGAGCTGTCAGCGGATAACCCGATGGCTGCGACCACCCAACGGCGGGAGGATGGCATCTACAATGCACTGGAACAGCGGCTGGCGGAATCCGACTACCTGGGCAGCGACCGGTTTACCTGCGCGGACATCATGTCGCTGTTCAATCTCACGTCGCTGGGTATGCTCGGTGCCCGCCCGCTGGATGACAAACTGCCCAACACATGCGCTTACGTTGAACGGGTGACGGCGCGCCCGGCGTATCAAAGGGCGATGCAGATTGCGGGGCCGGAGGCCGCGCCACCCGGCTAAGAAGTTCCGCCTGTAGTTACCCTGCGCGGTACAGCCCCTTACCGGTAATCTTCGGCAGATCCAGGGCGCTTACCAGGCCGGGCGCATGTTTCACCACGGCGGGCACAGCATTGACGATGGCGGTGGCGGTTTGAATAACGCCGCCGACCGCGTGGTCGCCGTGGCGATCTTCCATGTCCATGGCGATTTCCATGCGCGGTTCGCCCTCGATGATGACTCGGTAGCCTTTGCCCGTTGGCCAGTCGGGCGCGATGTCGTCGGTGATTCGGGTGACGTGTTCCAGCACGACCACGTCGCGCCCGTCCAGTTCACCGCGCACTTCAAAACGCATGGCGCCGGTGGTGCCGGCCTTGAACACCCCCATGGCGTTCTCCACGTCTGCCTCCAGCGGCAAGCGTTCATGCACCTCGTAGACGCGGTCCAGCGACAGGTCTAAGCCGGCGGCCACGGACCAGACGGCACCGCCCCAGCCCAGTGACAACATGCCTTCGCGGAACAGCATGCAGTCGTGGTCGGTGGGGTAACCGAAACCCATCACCTCGCGAATGGTGTACTCCTGCTCGTAGGTTGCGTAGTTGACGATCTCCTGCATGCGGATGCTGGTCCAGTACTCTGACAGGCCGGTGAAGGTCAGCGGCATGGTGTCGTTGGCGAAACCGGGATCGATGCCGTTGTTAAAGCAAGTCGTGTTGCCGGCGGCGCAGGCTTCCGACAGGGGATCTGCCAGAAAAGCGATATTGGGGTTTTGCGGGTACTGCAACATGAACAGCGAGCTCGACACAACATTGATGCCCGCGCGCAGGCAATGCGCCAGATCTTCCGCCGCCTCCATCATGCGCGTTTCGGAGTGGGCTGTGTAAACCACGCAGTCGGGCTGGCTGGCGAGCGCTGCATCGATCTCCTCCGTGGCCATAACGCCCGTCGGCTCTGGCAGGTCCACGAGTTCCGCCACATCTCGCCCCGCCTTGTCCGCAGAGGACACGATATGTCCCACCAGTTCCAATTCCGGGTGATTGACCACGGCACGAACGGCGTAGGCGCCGACGTTGCCGGTGCCCCAGGTGACAACGGTATAAGGCATGCGGTGAACTCCTGTTCAAAAAATAAAGGCCGCGCCAAGGGCGCGGCTAAGGGTGGGTCGCTAGGACCAGGCTATTTCAATGCACAGCAGCGCAGATTACAAGACGCTTTCGATGGCCTGCTGCAGGGTGTCACTTTCCGGGGAGGTGCTGCTGCCAAAGTGGCCGACCACTTTGCCGTCTTTGTCGACGAGGTATTTGTTGAAGTTCCAGCTGGGCGGATCGGTCTGGCGGGCCAGCTCGACGAACACCGGGTTGGCGTCATCACCGCGCACGCTGGTTGGCGCAATCATGGTAAAGGTGACGCCGAAGTTTTTGTAGCAGATGTCGGCAGCTTCTGCTTCGGAATCGGCTTCCTGACGGAAATCGTCACTGGCGAAGCCGACCACCTGCAACCCCTGCTCCGCGTATTTTTCGTGCAGCGCCTGTAGACCCTTGAACTGTTTGGTAAAGCCGCAGTGGCTGGCCGTGTTGACGATGAGCATGGGCTGGCCGTCGCCCACGGCGCAGAGGTTGACGCTGTCACTGGAGTGCAGCTTGCGCATGTCCTGATCCAAGTAGGCGGGGCAGGCGGCGTGGGCCGCGCTGCCTGCCAGGACAGTGAGTGCGAAGAGAAGGGTTCGGTGCATAGTGGCGATTCCTCGTAATACTCGTGATGTGGATGAATGCAAAGTCTGCGCGGCCCGATACCCCGCGTGCGCTAGTTCAGTGGGCTCGTCCTGCAGGGGTTATCCTTGCTGTTGTCCGTTGCGGTATTGATGTTCAGCATGTACCAGAGGTAGCAGCGGGAAAAGATACCGTTTAGGATCAAGAACACTGCGATCAGCATGACAAACATTTCGATGGCGTTGGCCTCCGGACGTGTGATGACCCAGTAGCCTGCGACCAAACCCAGCAGCAGGCGAATGAGCCGCTCCAGGTTGCTAAGGTTACGCTCTATCATGTGCGTACTGCCTCGATGAATACGTAGGATTTGAGGGTTGTACGCGCCGTCGGGCCAACTGGATTTCAAGCAACTTCACCCCTTTGAAACGGTTCCTGGACAAGAATAAACCTTTTACAAAACAGGGGTTTGCGAATCTCAGCTGGTGAGGGAGAGTAATCCCTGGCCCGTGCCGCTCTGGCAGGTGGTCTGTTTGGCAAAACGACGCGTAACCTAGACAGGAGAACACATGCAAATCAGCGCGCACGACATTGCCACAATGCCCCGCCGTCGACGGGCGGCGTTGGTCAACTCCCTGTCCGGATGTAAGTCCGCCAATCTGGTGGGCACGGTCAACTCGCATGGGCGGACGAACCTTGCGATCATGAGCTCTGTGGTGCATCTGGGTTCAGACCCGCCGCTGCTGGCGCTGGTGGTTCGCCCCGGTGGTGACGAGCGACATACGTTGACCAACATCCTGGCAAACGGACACTACAGCTTGAATCACGTGAATGCCGACATCGTCGAGCAGGCGCACCAAACGGCGGCGCGTTACCCGGCGGAGGTGTCCGAGTTCACCGCCACCGGCCTGACGCCGCAGTGGGTTGAAGGATTTCCAGCGCCGCTGGTTGGCGAGGCCAACCTTTCGCTGGGGATGCGGTTGAGAGAGCAACAGCGGCTCGACATCAACGGCACGCATCTGGTCATCGGAGAAGTCGAGCTCATTGAAATGCCCGGGGAGGCCTGGCGCGAGGACGGGTCCCTAGACCTGGCCGCTGCCGGTACTGTCGCGCTGTCGGGTCTGGACAGCTACCACCGAATCGAAAGCACTAAGCGCATGGCCTATGCAAAGCCGGATTTGCCGCCCCGTGTGCTGGAAACCCACGACGGTTCAAGCCACGAGCCGCACCCACAGAACGTCTGGAGGAAGACTTATGAATCAAGCCGTCGATGATGCCGTACTGAAATCTCATGCCGAAGGGGAGGCGATGCTGGAACGCGTGCGGGCCCTGCAACCGCTGTTTCGTGACAACGCAGCCAAGGCCCGAGAAGAGCGCCGCGTTCCGGCAGAGAACATCCAGGCGCTGCAGGATGCCGGCTTCTTTCTCGCGCTGCAGCCGGCGCAGTGGGGTGGCTACGAGTTGGATCCACAGTACTTCTTCCGCATGCAGATGGCGATCGCCGAAGCCTGTATGTCCACCGCATGGGCAAGCGGTATTGTCTCGGTCCACTCGTTCCAGCTGGCGCTGATGGATGAACGCGCGCAGCAGGACGTCTGGGGTGATGACATTCACACCCGCGTCTCCTCGTCCTATGCGCCCATGGGCAAAGTGGAAGCTGTCGACGGCGGTTTTAAATTCAGCGGCCGCTGGGGCTGGAGCAGCGGCTGCGACCACTGCACCTGGGTACTGCTGGGCGGCATCTTGCCCGACGGCACCTATCGCACCTTCCTGCTGCCCAACAGCGACTACCGGATCGAGGACACCTGGCATTCGATGGGGCTGCAGGGGACCGGCTCCAACGACATCGTTGTCGAGGATGTCTTTGTGCCGGACTATCGGACCCACAAACAGTCCGATGGCTTCGAGGGCACCAACCCCGGTGTGACGGAGGACAGCGCAACGCTCTATCACATGCCCTGGGCGCAGTTGTTCATCCGCGTGGTGTCAACGCCCGCCATCGGTGCAGCGCGTGATGCGCTCGACCTCTACACGCAGCTGGTGAAGGGCAAGGCCAGCGGTGACGTTACCAAACTGGCCGGAGATACCGGCACACAGATGCGCATCGCCGGCGCGCGCAATGCCATCGAAGAGATGAACAGCGTGATGTTGTCGAACTTCGAAACGATGATGCAGACGCTGCGGGCAGGGGATGTGATAAGCCTCGACGATCGCATCCTGTACCGCTATCAGGCGTCACTGGTGATTGAAAAATCCATCGATGTGGTGGACTCTCTGTTCTCTTCGGCGGGTGGCTCTTCGGTATTCCTCGGGAGTGATATTCAGCAACGCTTTCTCGACATCCACACCGCCCGAGCTCACGTGGCGAACAACCCCACGGCCTTCGCGCGCAACCTGGGGGCTACCATGCTCGGCACAGACAACAGCGACTTTTTTGTCTAGGTTAACCCCGTGACGTCGGCGACCTTGGCAGGCCTGGAGCAGAAGCTGTTTCGCAGTATTAATGCGCTGGTCGAGCCCGCGGTGCGCCGCGGTTTCGGCTCGCCGCGGTGGTTTCCAAGTGGCCTGATCGTGCTGGAGTCTACCGGCTTTAAGTCAGGTCAGCTGCGGCGTACACCGCTGGCCAGTCTGCGCGTGGGGCCTTACAGGATTGTGAGCACCGTGCGCGGTAATCGCTCTTTTTGGGTCAAAAACCTGGTGCGCGATCCTGAGATCAGTTACTACGTGGCCGGCAAGCGGATTGAAGGCAGGGCCATTGTACTGCGCGAGGGCAAACCGGTCGTCGAGGGCGCGTCTTATCCCACTCTGCTCGGTAGCCTGGTATCCCTGTTGGCATTGCGTGCCCGTCACGGCGTGGCGATCGCCATACTCAAACCCATCGAAGTCTGAGCCGCCGACCGATTAGGAGCAGCGGGCCCGCTGTCTGAGCGTAGGAGGAATGGGCCTGCGCAGAGATGGGGACCGGGGGCGCGGCTAGTGCGGGTTCTCAAAAGCACGCCACGGGAAACCGTCGCAGCTTGCGTAGTTCTTGCAGTCGGTGGTGCAGCCACGACAGGGTAGGCGGGATGCGGGGTTACTGTCGTCGACTGCAGGGGTGGTGTGCGGTGCGTCGGTATTCGCAACGGGTTGATCATTCATTGTCGGTCCCTCGCTTGCGCCATTACTCAGAGCTTTCGCTGGACTCCAGTTCGCTGGCGTCGTAACCGTATTCCTGTCGCTCTACCCAGACAAACTTGAAGCGAGCGTCGCCGTAAAAATCCAGTGAGGCGAGTTCGGCCTTGTACACGGAGTTGTACCAGGTCTGAGAGGCCTGCACCTCATTGCCGTCCCGGTTGATACCCTTGATGATGAATTGCGGTCCGTACACGCTGTGCCTCCAGGCGTAAGTGTGTGACGGATTGTACGTCCCGGATTCTGGGGCAGATCAGGGCGGTTTCAGACGTCAGTTGGACAACAGATTCCGTTGGCTAAAGGCCAAGATCACTCAGTCCCGGATGATCCTCTGGTCGAGGCCCTGAAGGCCAGCGAAACTTACGCTGATCTTCGCTGATGATCAGATCGTTGATACTGGCGTGCCGCGCCTGCATCAGACCGCGCTCGTCAAAGGCCCAGTTCTCGTTGCCATAGGATCTATACCAGGTGCCACTGTCGTCGTGCCATTCATAGGCGAAACGAACCGCGATGCGGCTGGCGGAGTGCGCCCAGATTTCTTTGATCAAACGGTAGTCGAGCTCCTTCGCCCACTTGCGTATGAGAAATTCGACAATGGCATCGCGGCCGGAAAAAAACTCGTTCCGGTTGCGCCACTGGGAGTCGGGCGTATAGGCCAGAGACACCGCCTGGGGGTTTTTGCCGTTCCAGGCGTCTTCAGCCCGACGGACTTTAGTGATCGCGTCTTCCAGCGTGAAAGGGGGCAGGGGCGGGCGGGATTCTGCACTCATCGGCTTTCCCCCACATCCCGTCCGCCCGCGCCTTGACGGGTCGTTCGATTACCAGCTTGCATAGGGCAGAAACTTCCCATTCATGGTAACCAATACACGGTTGCCTTTTGGATCTTCGATCTTGTCGACCTCCATGGAAAAATCGATGGCGCTCATGATGCCGTCGCCAAACTTTTCCTGAATCACTTCCTTTAGCGTTTCGCCGTACACGCCGACGATTTCGTACAGGCGGTAAATCAGAGGGTCCGTTGGTATTGATTGCTCCCAGGTCTTGAGTGGGAAGGCCTCCAATGCCTGTAACACCTCTGCTCCGAAACCGAAATACGCTGCAATGGCGGCGGCTTTTTCCGGAGGCGCACTGTTCATGCCCAGACACGCGGAAGTCAGCCACACCGGCGACATGCCGAGCTCCGTGGCGATGGCTTCCCAGCTCAAACCCTTCTCGAGTTTGGTGGCGACAATCAGTTCTGTCATTTCAAGTTTGTTCATAGGGGCTCCTTCGTTTAAGTCGGCGCTCGGGTTTAAACAGCGGCCTGCAGGGCCGCAGGGTTATCTTCAGCTGGGGGGTCAATGTTCACCTGTGAGGGATTAACCACCAGGGGTGCACCGTCCTCATTGTCTCCTTCATCACGGGCGGTAGCGGACCGGTTGACTAGGAAATTGACGAGATAGTTGCGGATTCGATAGTAAGACGGATCCTCTACGACCGAAGCTCGATTGCGCGGCCGGTTGATATCGATGGGCACAGATTCCGCGACTCGGGCACGCGGCCCGTTGCTCATCAACAGAATACGATCGGCCAGCAGAATCGCTTCGTCGACGTCATGGGTAATCATGAATACGGTTTGCTGGGTTTCACTCCAGATTTTGATCAACTCGTCCTGGATCACCCCGCGGGTTAGGGCATCCAGCGCGCCGAAGGGCTCATCCAGCAAAAGCAGCTTGGGGCTGGTGGCAAAAGCACGTGCAATGCTGACTCGTTGGCGCATACCGCCGGACAGTTCGGCTGGCTTCTTGTGAAGCGACTCGCCGAGCCCGACCATCTCCAGAAACTGCCTGCTGTGCGATTTTACCTGGGCCTTATTCCACTGCGGATGACGGTGACGCACACCGAAGCTCACATTCTGCATTGCTGTGAGCCAGGGCAGTAGACTGTAGTGTTGGAACACCACACCGCGGTCTAGGCTGGGTCCGCTGACTTCTCTGCCGCCCATGATGATGCTGCCGTTGGTGGCTTGGTCCAACCCGGCGAGCATATTGAGGATGGTGGATTTGCCGCAGCCGGAGTGTCCGATAATGCACACAAACTCGCCCTTCTCCAGGCTCAGGTTCACGTCTTCAAAGACCACCAGTTCACCCTGTTTGCCTGAGTAGGTTTTGGTCAGCCCTTCAACGCTGACGAACGGCTGTGTCATGCTTTACTCCTTGTATTGAACCAACGTCTCGATGCTGGCCAGTATCATGTCCAGCACCATGCCCACAAGGCCGATCATCAGAATGGAAAAAATGACGCTGTTGAGGTCGAGATTGTTCCATTCGTTCCACACGTAGTAGCCAATGCCGGTACCTCCCACGAGCATCTCCGCGGCGACGATGACAAGCCAGGCAATGCCGATAGAAATGCGCATGCCGGTCAGAATTGTCGGTGCCGCAGCTGGCAGAATCACCTGAAACGCGGTTTGGATCGGGGTGAGCTCGTGGGTGCGAGCAACGGAAATCCAGTCTTCTCGCACGTTGGCCACGCCGAAGGCTGTATTGATCAGCATTGGCCATATGGAGCAGATGAAAATGACGAAGATCGCTGATTGCTCCGAGTCCTTGATGATAAACAGGGCTAGTGGCATCCAGGCCAGTGGAGAAATCGGTCTGAGCACCTGGATGAACGGGTTGAGTGCCTTGTGCATCAGTGGAGACATGCCGATCACGAAGCCCAGCGGAATTGCCACCAGCGCGGCCGCAAAGTAGCCGCTGAGGACTCTCATTAGGGAGTAGGCCAGCTGCACGCCGATGCCTTTGTCGTTGGGTCCTGCATCGTAAAAGGGGTTGCTCAACTCTGCCCAGGCGTGGGAGGCCACCTGCGAAGGTGGCGGTACGCGCGCTTCCTGGTCGGCGCCGCCCATCAGCAGCTCAAACTCCGTCAATGCCTCGGTGGCCTCAGGAGGTTTGTTCATGACCTCCCAAATAGCCAGCAGAACAATCAGGAGCAGGAGTGAGACCAATGTGGCCCTGAGGTTGAGACTGGCCATGCTCAGGTGGTCCTGCGAATTGGAAAGCTGGCGATGTACTCTTCAGGCTTGGTGTAGTCAAATTCCTTGCCCATGATGGAATAGTTCTCATAAGTCTCTGATGGCGGGACGTACCCCAGTTCCTTCATAACCTCTCCTGTTTCAGAGGCTACATACACCTGCTCGGCTATCCCGTTGTAGTCTATGTCGCCTTCGATGTAGCCCCAGCGTTTCATTTGAGTGAGGATCCAGACCGCCATGGAGTGCCAAGGGAAAGGGTCGAAGTCGATTCGGTCGGGAACGTCCTGCACGGTGTTCGACACCCCATCGACGAAACGGCCAGTGAGCACCTGCTGCACGACAATTTCTGGCTGGTTGAGATAGTTTTTCGGTGAGATCGCCTTTGATATCTCGATGCGGTTTTCCGCCTTGTGGGAAAACTGGGTAGCATCGACGATAGACTTGAACAGGGCTGCGTAGGTATTTGGCATCTCTGTGGCGAACTTTTGGCTGCAAGCAAAAGCGCAGCAGGGGTGCCCTTCCCAGATATCCTTGGTAAGAATGTGCAGGAAGCCAACCTTCTCGTAGACCGCTCGCTGGTTGAACGGGTCTGGTGACAGGTACCCGTCGAGGTTTCCAGCGCGTAGATTGGCGACCATCTCTGGGGGAGGTACGACCCGGATCTGGATGTCCTTGTCCGGGTCGATACCGTATTCGGCGACGTAGTAGCGCAGCAGGAAATTGTGCATTGAGTAGTCAAATGGTACGCCAAACTTGAAGCCCTTCCAGTCTTTAGGATCGCGCTTGTCGATATGCTTGTTGTGTAACACGATCGCCTGGCCATTAATGTTCTCTACCGCGGGCATAATGTAGGGCGTGGCGGTGGAACCGGCGCCCATAGTCATTGCCAACGGCATCGGCGTCAGCATGTGTGAGGCCTCGTACTCACCGTTGAGGGACTTGTCTCGTGCAACGGCCCAGCCAGCTGTTTTGATCACATCGACGTCGAGTCCGTACTTCGCGTAGAAACCCATGGGTTGCGCCATGATGATCGGCGTTGCACAGGTGATGGGCACAAACCCAACCTTGAGCTTGGATTTCTCAAGCGGCCCGATATCGTCCTTGATCGCCGCTTTCACTTTGTCCAACGGAATGATACTGCCCAGTACGGCTGCCAGTGTGCCACCCCCGACTGTGCGAATGAATTTACGGCGACTGGCGTCGTTATGGCCAAAGAGGGCGCGTACGATGGCGCTCTCCACGAACCTGTCCAGCATGTCCTCGGAACTGTCGAAGCTCGGCCCGTTATCCTCTGCATGGTGGTGGGGGTGCGAATGGTCATGTGCGTGTTGTTCGGCTTCTTCGAGTTGTGTCTCCAACACCATCTGCCGATCGCGGTCACTTAGGCCTTCGGGATTAACGGCTTCTGCCATGCAACTCTTGCACACACAGCTACTGCTGTGGACTAGTGGCTCGTCTTCGAAGGGGTTTCCAAGGCTCTTGTTGCTCATAGGGCTTCATCCTCTCAAGGCGGTGATGTCGCAGCGGGCGATGCTGTACCAATGCGGTGCGAGTGGGCTGTTGCAGGTCGCCCGAAGCTCGTGATGCGCTGGTCCCGAAGCGTTGTCACTGTGAGATTGCAATAGCTATGCCAGGTCGGCGCTGTATCGCCAAACTATTGAATTTAATGAGTATTATGCGCTCGCGATAGACTCATTGAGGTCACGAAATTTCGTAGTTCTTGGAATTTCGTAATGTGCGCTACGAAACTTCGTGGCTTGGCCTAATCCTTGCAGACTTTGCGGTGCGGTCGCATCTCCGGTGGCCGTCGCAGCAGAGCTGGCGCGATAAACCTTGCTGTGTGGTGGTACTGATCTGTGGTGGATTCCCTAATGACGAAGAACTTCTATTTCAATGACGCCGCGGTACCGCAACTCGTCATCGATCCGCACGACAACAAGGTGTTAGATGCCAATTTGGAAGCGTGTCGGTTGCTGCGCAGCGATCGACGCAGTTTGCAGCAGATCAAACCCAGTCAGCTGTTTGCCCAGTCTCTGTCGGAGTTGCTGTCCTTCACACAAGAAGTACTGGCAAAGGTCCGCGGGGCCTCCTCGGCGCTGTCAGTTGTGATCGATGGCGAGTGGAGGTCAGTGGAAGTGATGGGGCGATGCAGCTATGAAGACGATGGGTCTTTGGTGCATGTCAGCTTGCAGCTGGTGAGTGAGCTCGACGCTCGTCGCGAACGGGCTGACGCGTCGCGTCACTACCGGAACGGCATCGGTCATTGGAGTCGGGTCGCGCAGATTTTCCGCGAGTTTGAGTGGGAGAACCGTTTACTCCTGGACGCTGCGGGCGAAGGCATTTATGGAGTGGACCAGAAAGGCAACACTACGTTTGTTAATCCTGCAGCCCAACGTATTTTGGGTTATGCGGTGGAAGAGCTTGCGGGCCGAAACATGCACACAATGGTGCATCACAGTCACTGCGACGGTAGCCACTATCACATTGATGATTGTCCCATTTTCGCCGCTCTGCACGATGGCCGGGTGCACTCTGAGGAAAACGATGTGTTCTGGTCGAAACGTGGCCAACCCATTGATGTTGAGTACACCAGTACACCGATCCGTGATAAGGGCGAGATTGTTGGCGTGGTGGTGGTGTTTCGCGACGTCTCGGAGAAAAAGGCGGACCGACGCCAACTGCTGGCAGCCCTTGAGGAGGTGAAGCAGCTCAAGGACCGATTGGAACTGGAGAACGCCTATTTTCAGGAAGAGATTAGCAGCGAGTACAACCACCATAGAATCATTGGCAAAAGCGCGGGCGTGCAGCAGACCATTCGCCAGATAGAACTGGTGGCGCCCACCGATGCAACAGTGTTGATCTACGGTGAGTCCGGTACGGGTAAGGAGTTGATTGCACGGTCGATCCATGAGGGGAGTCAGCGATCCCGTCGTCCTTTGATTCGCGTGAACTGCGCGGCAGTGCCCGACGATCTTTTTGAAAGTGAGTTCTTTGGCCATGTGCGCGGCGCTTTTACGGGTGCTACCAGTGATCGCTCCGGCCGCTTTGAGCTCGCCGATGGCGGTACGTTGTTTCTCGACGAGGTGGCCGAGATTCCACTGCACTTGCAGGGCAAACTGTTGCGCGTACTGCAGGAACAGCAGTTTGAGCGCGTCGGCGATGTGGCCACTCGGGACGTGGACGTGCGCATTGTAGCAGCGACCAACAAGGATTTACGGGAACGAGTCGACACGGGTCAGTTTCGAGAAGATCTCTATTTTCGGCTCAATGTGTTTCCGATTACCTCTGTGCCTCTCAGGGAGCGCAAAGAGGATATCCCCTTGCTAACGCAACTGTTTTTGGAAAAGGCAGCGGTACGAGCGCACAAACAGGACATGAAAATTCCGTTGGCAGAGCTGTCAAAGCTGCAGAGGTACCATTGGCCGGGGAACATCCGCGAGCTGGAGAATGTGATTGAACGGCTGGTGATCGTGACCTCGGGCAGAGTGGTGCAGGTGGACGAAGGGATGCTGGCCCACGCCAAGCGGGAGCAAATGACCGCGTTGCCAGTGCCCCAACGCCTGGAATGTGAATCAGACCTGAAGCAGCGCCAACGAGCAAACATTGTCCGTGCACTCAAGCTGTCTGAGGGTAAGGTTTTTGGCACCGGCGGAGCGGCAGAGCTGCTGGGTGTGAAACCCACCACCCTCGCCTCAAGGCTCAAGAAGCTGGAGATCGACGCCCGGGTGTATCGGCGTTCCCGATGACCTAGTGGAAACGCAGAATAGCGGCTTCGCGCCGCTGGCAGTCGACTTCCGGGCAACGGTCAGCCCGCCTTGCGGGTTTCGCGGGCGTTAACCTGCGGGTACTTGTCCATGATCTTGCCGAAGGCCGCCAGCGCTGTTTGCGCCGCACCGTACACGCCCATCACCTTGCACTCCTTGGTGCGTTCGCCGATGAGGTAAAGACCTTCGACCCCCTCCGCTTCGATGTCAACCAGACTCTCGCCGACCAGGCCGGGCGCCTCCATGATGGTGGCGGGGCCGAAGGACTGCAGGCGCCAGAGCGATTTCTCCACCACGCCCGGGAACAGGATCTTGATCTCCTCTTCCCAGTCGGCAAACAGCTTGCGCAAGGCCACTTTGTGAGAGGCTTTTTTCATATCGTGCAGGTTGGGCTTTTCCCACCAGCCCATCTGTATCCAGAAGGTGACCTGGTATTCGTCCTCGTTGTCGCTGTAGGCCAGCGTGCTGGCGCACCATGGTCGACCTGTGACCGGTCCTTCCTGGACCCAGCGAATGCCGGAGTGGTCCCCCAGCCCCGCTTCTTTCACGGAGTAGGTGAGGGTGGCAACGTTGAGCGTGCGCTTGTGCAGATACGCCAGCCGCTCTGCGTACCAGGGTGCCAGGTCATCTTCGGAAATGATGTTGAAGATGTCCCAGATGGCGACGGCACTGACCACGACCGGCGCCTCGATGAACTCTACGTCCAACAATTCCGTGGGTACCGCCTGCTTGCCGATGTCGACCTCGACACCGCGTGCCTTGCCGTCCTCGATCACCACCCGTGAGACCGAGGTATGCGTACGAATCTCGCCACCGTTCTCCTCAATCGCCTCGATCAGCCCTGGAGCAATGGCACCGGAGCCGCCTTTTACCCAGTAGGAGCCGCTGGGCATGTGGCCCAGCGCCTCAATCTGTTTCTTGACGCTGTAGAACAACGAACCCACGGAATAGTCGGTTGGGGTCGGCAAGGTGCCGCCGAACAACCAACCCAGGAAGCGGAAGAAGTCGATGACATTCTGATCGTCGGTCTTGCTTTGTACCCAGGCTTCGGTGGAGACGTCGTTGAGTGCCTCGATCTCTTCCCAGCTCAGTTCCATGGCGGTTTTTTTGTACAGTCGCATGAACTCTTCAATGGACGCACCGATGATTTCATCCAGTTTGCGCCAGCGGCCGTCCATGAACACTTCCCCGGAGTTGGTCCATTCGCACACGTTCGGTGGCATATCCTTGCCGATGCGGCTGTAGATCTCGTCCTGGGTGCCGGCCAAAATCAGGCCTTTGATGCCGTTGTCCACCGCGGATCCGTCCCGATTGCCGCTGGCGGCGCGACCACCCAGAGCCTGTGGGCCACCCTTTTCCAGTACCAGTACCCGTTTGCCGGCGTGTGACAACAGGGCGGCCATGTTCAGTCCCCCCATGCCGCCACCCACAATGATGACGTCGTAACTGTTCTTGCTCATGATGATTCCTCTCTGGCGTAGAGTGCGTATGGATGCGTCGGGGTTCGGCGTGTCGGTTGAGCGACGGACAGATTGCCCACGACGAATTAATGCGACAATGCTGTCAGATTATATTAAACTTACACTAATGTAAAATTAATCGCCTAGCGTGTGGAGGGGTAGTCTCACAATGTGGGCCAGGGTGACGCCATCGCCCGGAGGCAGTTACCATACACAATGGGCGCGGGGCAGGGATTAAGGGCCAACCATGAGTAAAGCGGCAGCCGGTATTGATGGGCGCAGCAAGAAGCGGCCCGGCGTTGAGGAGCAGCGCGAAATCATTACCCGTTCGGCCGTGGAGCTGTTTGCCGGTGAGGGCGCCAAGGCGGTCTCCATTGGCAGGATCTGCGACCATGCCGGTGTCTCCCGACCCACTTTTTATCGATGCTTTACCGACAAAGCGGCGCTCCTCAAGCACATCTACGAGGCCGCGGTCGATGTGCACACTCAGCCCATCCTGTTCGGCACCAACCTGAGTGACCCCAAGCAACTGCGACAGCGCATCGACGCCATGCTGGACGCGATCTTTGAACGCGCCAGGCTGGCTCAGCTGGTGTTCGTGGAATCCAACGACCCTGCCTCACCGGCGTTTGACATTGTTGACCAGACGTTCGAAAAGGATGCGCGCATCCTCGCCCGCGACTTGCGTAAACGGGGCGCAGCACCGGTGTCGCTGGTGTATCTGAAATCTGTGATGGCCGCCGTGCAGTGGATCGTACACGACGCGATTCGCAAGGGCCTTACTCCGACGGTACGGCGGGAGGCGGGCGAGGCGACTTACGAGTTGGTGCGGCGGGCGTTGATGCCCTAGCGCTTGGTGTCAGGGTTGAGCGAGTCGCTCGGTGCATCGGGCTCAGCGGCGAGACCTGGGTGTGCTGGCAGTCGATAAGCTTCCCCGGGCTGGCAGATCAGACCAATGCGCAGGACCGGACTGGGCCGTGTGCAGAAACACAGGCTGCACAAACCTTCACGGGTTGTTATGTGACGGCTGATCCATAACCACCAGCTTCCCCGGCAACGTATTGATTGATGAGAACATCGCGAACGCGAACCCCGGCCCCTCATTGCTCAGTTCTGCCGTGGGCACATAGAAACGACTCGAGGTCGCCAGCGGATGCAGCGCTGCGTCGATGCGCTGCCACTGGCCGCGATAATGAATCTCGCTCCAGGCGTGCCCGAAGGCGGTCACGGCGCCCTGGTCCTGCACGATGACCGTACCGAACACCAGTCTGGCGGGTATGCCGAGCGCGCGGGCCAGAGCCGTGGTGAGCACGGCGTACTCTGTGCAGTCGCCGCTGCGGTCCGCGGCGACTTTCGAGGCAATCTGAAAGCCGTGAATGGAGGTCGGGTCTTCGATGAAGCCATTCACGTAGGCCTCGATGTCGGCCGGTGTGACCGGGCCCTCTCGATTGTCGGTAAAGTCTGCGATGAACGCCCGAGTGCTTGACTCACTGATATCCATAACGAAGCTCTCGGCGAGGTGCGCTGCTGTGTAAGCGCTGCGCAGGGTGGCGTCTCGGGCGATGGAGACCAGCGCACGTTCACCGTCAATCCTGACCCCTTGCATACCCCTGTAGTCATTGATGTAGGTGAGCAGCGATTCCGCGTCGGTAACGTGCACTTCAAGATGCAATTCATCATCCAGCGGCAGTGCGAAGGTATCGGGCCGGACAATCTCGATCTCTGCCAGGGTGGGAGACTGGGCAAACGTCGGTAGGCACACCAGTGCGGTGAAAAGAAGCGGGAACCTCATTGCGGTAGGAGTTCACCCTTTGAGTACAGCGACGACATCGTCAAGACCAAAGGCCCCTGACTCACCTTCATCTCCCGGAAGATGCCGTTGCCATCCAGCAACGCGTCGATCTGCATGGGTCCCATGGTCATTCTGAGATTGGCATCCTCGTTGCCCTTAATCTCCTCAAGAACAATGGGGATGGCAGCGGTTGGATCCGCTTCTGCGACAAAGGTAAAAAACTCGGACTCTGTCTGGTCTGTCGTTCGTATGCGCGCGGCCTCAAGGTACTGGCCAAAGCCGGACAGCAGGCCGCTGTCGTGCTGTAGCGTCGTGTTCAGCGTTTTGCCCTGCAGCTGACCCGCAACTTGCCATTGGTCATCTTCAACCCAAAGCTCAAACTCCGAGGCGAGCTCTCCGTTTTCGATGGTATAGCGGTCAGAACTTATGATGGCGCCGTCCACAGAGCTCCACTCATGCAACACAAAATCGGTGCTGCTGACCGATGTTTCGTCCGTGGGTATCAACAGTGATTGAGTACTTCGGTTGTAGACATCGTCGTCCTCATCGAAACTGAAGGTGTCCATTGCGTATCCGACCGGCATGTCGCCGATGGCGTACAGAAACACGTTCGCAAAGAAGCCGGGGTCGGATTCGGTGGATGTGAACGCGGTGACGAAGGACTCGAACACTGAAAAAAATGCGCTGCGATAGCCGATTTCCTGGTGAATGCACAGCTGCAGCCTGTCACCCACTTCTGCGGAGAATCCCTTCACCATGCTCATTATCGGGCTCGCGTCTTCGCCGATCAGAAACATCAGTTCCAAACCCAGATACGGGGTGTGGTCCACGACCCCAACATCGCTCGCGAAGTTGTACGTCGCCAGCAGAGGTTTCTTCTGTGACTGCGCGATCGCGTCTGTGGTTACGCTCAGCATCCCGTAGAGCGAGTTGGCAGGGCCGTCGAACGTTGCCAGTGAGTAGCATTCCACCGGCGTGTCCGTACCGATGTCGATCTGGTAGTACAGGACTTCCTCATCTTGCTCGACCAGTGTGGCTTTGCCCTGCACGGCCCCGCTGACCGAGAGTTCTTCAATGATAATCGGCGTCGACCCCTCGACCGTTTTGTCGTTGCTTACGGCAACTCGAAGCCATTCCGGGAGGTTCTCGGGGGCAATGTAGTCGAAGGCAGAGCCCGTGTTGGCAAGGGCTAGTAAGGAAAGCGCCAGGGCGGAACGGGCAGTGAACTTCAAAGATGGTCTCCCCGCGGACTCGTATATCGCCGCGCTCGATTACTCTGTCTTCAAGCATGCTGTCGCGTAGCGAAAAGATCAATGTGCAAAAGTACACCCGGCATCGACCGCGTTGCTGTTCGAGAGCTCGTGGCCGCTTGACCGTCGTCTCGTCGGTGTGCCGTGTCAGTTGCGAGTCTAGCTAGGAGGAGGATGCTTCAGGGGCGGTCTGTCTTTCACCGGTCGCGCCCGCAGTTGCCGTGATGTCTGCTCAACCCACAGCCGCAGCTGGCTGGAGATCAGCTGGTCATCGTCCACCAGATGCCGATGAGCGGCGAGTCCGGAGAGCAGCGCGCAAAGCTGCAGAAACACCAGATGCGGCGCTGCGTTCTCCTGCCGGCGGCGCCGGAAGTAGTGGTCCGTGGCCGGTCGGTACAGATCGGAGGCGCGTACCAGCAGGGCCTGCAGTTCGTCCGCCAGATTGCGGTCGTGCTGACTGGCCGCCAGCAGCTCCAGGTAGGCCGTAAAGCGTTTCGTACCGAATAGGGTGCGCCACGAATCCTCCACCAGAGCCTCCAGCCGGTCGTCCGCTCGAGTAATCGACAGCAAAACCTCGCCGAGATCGCGGTAGGTCTCCCGCAGCAAAAACTCAGCCGTGTGAAGCATCAGGGCCTGCTTGGTCGGGAAATGATGCACCTGCGCGCCCCGAGATACCCCGGCGCGACGCACAATACTGCTGAGTGTGGTGCCCGCGTAACCGTCCTCCGCGAGGCTGGCCACCGTGGCCTCGACCAGGCGCAGTCGCATCGCCTCCGTCCGCTCGTGTTGACTGCGCCTGGGGGAAGCGGCGTGAGTGTTGGCTGCGAGTTCCGATGTCGACATGGTTTTGGCACTTGACAGATGGGTCCCATACTATATACATACAGTCCGGACTGTATGCAAGTGAGACCCACTATGATTCCTCGCAACCTGTTTGAACCCGAACACGAACAATTCCGCGCCTCCGTTGCGCGTTTCATGGACGAAGAAGTCATGCCCCACCACGAGGCCTGGGAGGCGCAGCAGTACTGTGACCGCTCCGTTTGGCTGAAGGCCGGCGAGCTTGGCATGCTGTGCATGACCATGCCGGAAGCCTACGGCGGTCTGGGCGCCGATCGTCGCTACAGCATGATCATGCTCGAGGAGATCGGCCGGGTGGGTGCCACCGGGCTGGGTTTCAATCTGCACTCCGACATCGTTGCCAATTACATCAACGGCTATGGTACGGAAGCACAGAAGACGCGCTGGCTGCCGCCCATGGCCCGTGGAGAGGTGATCAGCGCCATCGCGATGACCGAGCCGGGCACCGGCTCGGATCTGCAGGCCATCAAAACCCGGGCGGTGGAGGACGGCGACGACTTCATTGTCAACGGTTCCAAGATTTTCATTACCAACGGCTATTTGTGCGACCTCGCGGTGGTGGCGGTGAAAACGGGAGACGAGGATGAGGGCGCGTCCAGCGTGTCGTTGCTGATCGTCGAAGCGGACCGGGAAGGCTTCACCAAAGGCGAGCCGCTGAAAAAAATGGGGATGCACGCTCAGGACACCTGTGAACTGTTCTTTCAGGATGTGCGTGTACCGAAGAGCAATCTGGTGGGGGAACTCGGGGGCGGCTTCATTGTTCTGATGCAGGAACTGGCCTGGGAGCGCCTGATGATCGGTATCGGCGCTCAGGCGGCCGCCGCCGGCGTGTTGAACTACACCATCGATTACGTCAAGGAGCGCACAGCGTTCAACAAACCGGTGTTTGCGTTTCAGAACACGCGTTTCAAACTCGCGGAATTGAAAACGGACATCGCCATCGGCCAAACCTACATCGATCGCTGCATGGAGCAGCAGCTGGACGAGGCCCTGGGCATCGACGCGGCGGCTGCGGCCAAGTTCTGGTGCAGCGATATGCTGTCGCGCGTGGTGGATGAGTGCGTCCAGCTGCACGGGGGTTACGGTTACATGATGGAGTACCCCATCGCTCGCGCGTACATCGATCAGCGCGCGCTGCGCATTTACGGTGGCAGCAATGAAATCATGAAAGATCTAATCGCGCGCGGGATCTGATCGCGCGGTCACAGTGGAGAGCACAGGTGGATGAATTGAGGTTTGACGGTCAGGTTGCGGTGGTGACCGGGGCCGGTAACGGGCTGGGGCGCAGTCACGCGCTGCTGCTGGCCAGTCGCGGTGCACGGGTCGTTGTCAACGACCTGGGCGGTGATATTCACGGCGACGGCAGTCGCTCATCGGCCGCGGCGGACGCGGTGGTACAGGAGATTCGCCAGCTGGGCGGGGACGCGGTGGCCAACTACGACTCTGTGGAAGAAGGCGAAAAAATCGTTCAAACGGCGACCGACGCCTTCGGCCGGGTCGACATCCTGGTCAACAATGCGGGCATCTTGCGCGACACTTCCTTCGCTAAGATGAGCGGTAAGGACTGGGAGCTGATTTTGTCGGTGCATCTCAACGGTGCCTACCGCGTCACCCGTGCGGCCTGGCCCATCATGCGCGAGCAGGGTTATGGCCGCGTGATCATGACCACGTCCGCTGCCGGTCTGTACGGCAACTTCGGTCAGGCGAACTACTCCGCCGCCAAGCTGGGCTCGTTGGGTCTTGCCAACACGTTGGCCATCGAGGGCGCGAAATCCAACATTCACGTGAATACCATTGCACCGATTGCCGGTTCGCGACTGACAGAGACCGTGCTGCCACAGAATTTTCTGGACGCGCTGAAGCCTGAGGGCGTCAGTGCGCTGGTGGGTTGGCTGTGTCACGCGGACTGCAGCGACACGGGAGAAGTCTATGAGGTCGGAGCGGGCTACGTGGGCAAGCTGCGCTGGCAGCGCACCGTCGGAGGTATGTTCAACCCGCACCGGGAGATGACCCCTGAGCGCATTGCCATGCGCTGGAAAAAAGTATCCGATTTTGCCACGGTCGACTATCCGACGCAGGCGACCGACGTGTTCACGCTGGTATTGGATAATGCGGAGAACCCCGCCCTGGGGGGCAATGAGTTCCTGGATTTGGATGCGGCGGCGGAGGATGAGGTCGTCAGCGACTACGAGTACCAGGAACGCGATCTCGCGCTCTACGCGCTGGGTATCGGTGCCGGATCGGACCCGGCGGACCGTCAGGACCTGCAGTATCTGTACGAGTTGGGCGAGGGTTTCATGGCTCAGCCCAGCTACGCCGCCATGCCTGCACTGACCAACTACCTCAACAATGCCCGCGATGGTCGCGGCTTAAAGGGCTTCAATTTTGGCCTGGACCGATTGCTGCACGGGGAGCAGTACACCGAGCTGCTGGCGCCTCTGCCCACTCACGGCAAGCTGAGAAACGTCTTTACCTTCAAGGAGGCCTTCGACAAAGACCCCCACGCGGTGGCCGTCATGAAGGTTGATACCTTCGATGAGCACGGTCGCAAGATTGCCTACAACGAAATCAGCAGTTTCGTGCGCGGCGCCGGCGGCTGGGGCGGCGAACGCGGGCCCGGTGACGAACTGAATCAGCCGCCGGACCGTGAGCCGGATGCCATCGTCGCCGAGCAGACGGCCGTCAATCAGACGCTGCTGTATCGATTGTCTGGCGACTGGAACCCGCTGCACGCGGACCCGGAGTTTGCGCAGGCCTTTGGGTTCGACAAGCCCATCCTGCACGGCATGTGCACCTTCGGCTACGTCGCCCGCCACGTGATCGGCCGCTTTGCCGATAACGATGGGCGTTACTTCAAGAGCATCAAGGTGCGCTTCGCAAAAAGCGTGTACCCGGGCGATGCGCTGGAAACCCGCATGTGGCGCGAGTCGCCCACCCGCATCGTGTTTCAGACCCGCGTGGTGGAACGCGACGAAATCTGCATCAGTAATGCCGCCATTGAACTGTATCCGGAGCCGCTGCAACACAGCGAGCCGATACCGGCGTCCGTCGCCACCGCCGCCGTCGCTGCGACGGCAACGGCCGAACCGACCCCCGAGGACATCCTCGCACTGCTCGCCGGGTTCATTGCCGATCACCCGGAAAAGGCCGCGGAGGTAGGACACGTCTATCAGTGGCGAATTCGCCATCCCGACTGCCGGTTCGTGATGGATTTGAAAAACGGACAGGGCAGCTGTGTGGCCGGCGAGGCAGAGGCAGAGTGCACTTTCGAGCTGGATTTTGCGGAACTGATGGCCATGATTCGCGGCGAGGCCAGTCCACAAAAGTTGTACCTGGGCGGCAAGCTGGGCGTGGACGGCGACATCATGGCGGCCCAGAAGGTCGAGTTTCTGGCGTCGATCGAGCAGGACGAGGTGCAGCGCAGGCTCGCGGCGGTCATGCAAGGCGCGGGCGACACGCTGGACGCTCCCGAAACACCAGCGCCCGACGCGACGGCGCCCGACGCAACGGCG
This sequence comes from Pseudomonadota bacterium, assembly GCA_039190425.1. Classification (GTDB taxonomy): domain Bacteria; phylum Pseudomonadota; class Gammaproteobacteria; order Pseudomonadales; family Halieaceae; genus Marimicrobium. Next base: position 28,658 of record JBCCYE010000041.1, read on the forward strand.
CCCGACGCAACGGCGCCCGCAAGGATCGATGCGCTACTGTTCCAGAACCTGGCCGACAGGTTGCGCACAGATCCAGCCGCGGCCACGTCCCTGGCGGGCACGCGGCTGGCGTTTCTGGTGGACGATCAGCACTGGGGTTTGGATCTGAGCGGCGACACTGCGGAGATCACCGGGCTACCGATGGCCGACCCCGACACGCTGTTCACCATTACCGATACCGACCTGACGGCGCTGGCCCGCGAGGAGGCCGCGATACAAACCCTGTACCAACACGGCAAACTGCGTGTCGACGGAAACGTTGAGCACGCCAAACAGCTGACGCTGTTGTACGGCTTGTTAGACTAGATTCAGCAGCGCAAGAGAGGAAACACTATGCAACGCAACGTTTTGATTGGCGGTGTCGGCATGACCGCGTTCACCAAACCCGGCAGTTCGCCGGAGTATTACGAGATGGCACGGGAAGCGGGGGAACTCGCCCTTAAGGACGCGGGCATCGATTACGCCAGTGTAGAACAGGCCTACGTCGGCTACGTCTACGGCGAATCCACCTGCGGACAGCGTGCCGTTTACGAACTGGGTCTGACGGGTATCCCGGTGCTGAACGTCAACAACAATTGTTCCACCGGGTCTTCCGCGCTGTACATGGCGCGTCAGGCGATTGAGCACGGCGCGGCCGAGTGCGTGCTGGCGCTGGGCTTTGAAAAGATGGAGCGCGGGGCCCTGGGGAGCAAGTACGATGATCGTGAACTGCCGCTTGCCAAACACGCGCAGGTCATGATCGATCAGCAGGGCTTCACCGCAGCGCCGCCGGCGGCGCAGATGTTCGGCGGTGCCGGGCGCGAGTACCGCTTTGAACACGGCACGCAGAAAGAGACCTTCGCCAAGATTGCTGTTAAGGCGAGGCAGCATGCGCAACACAATCCCTACGCGCTGTTCGGGCAGACCGTCACGCTGGAAGAAGTGCTGGCGGCGCCGGAAGTCTTCGACCCGCTGACGCGTTTGCAGTGTTGCCCGCCGACCTGTGGCGCTGCTGCGGCGATCCTGTGCTCAGAGGCGTTCGCCAGGCGTCACGGTCTCGACGACAGCGTTGCCATCATCGGGCAGGCCATGACCACCGATACGCCGGCCACCTTTGACGAGCAGTCCATGATCAAGATGGTGGGTTATGACATGACCGCCAATGCCGCCCAGCAGGTGTACGAGCAGGCCGGCATCGGGCCGCAGGACATCGACGTGGTGGAACTGCACGACTGCTTCACGGCCAACGAACTGTTGACTTACGAAGC
>JBCCYE010000042.1:0-28661 GCA_039190425.1 Pseudomonadota bacterium
CCTGCGGCGCTGGGTGTAATCGCCAGCTTGCCCCTGACTTCGGAGTCCTCCTGCTGCGCCGCCTGCAGGGTGAGATCGGCCTGCAGCGCGTTGAGCGCCAGTACGTCCCCCAGGGAGTTGATGGTGGCGGCCAGCGTGACATTCCCCGACGCATCGCTGGCCCTGAGCTCGACCTGGCCTTCGCCGTGCCGGTGCCAGTGCAGCGCACTCACATCGGTGGCGGTGCCTTCGCTGTCGACGTAGCGCCCGGCGGTCACCGCCATGACGTCCGGCAGCCAGGGGTCGAGAAAGGTGAAATCCTCATCCGGGTCGTCGTGATCACCGCGCGGCCAGCGGTCCGGCTGTACCAGCAGATGCTCTGCGGACACGTGATCGAACTGCAGGCGTCCTTTCAATAGCCCCGCAAGCGTCAGACTCAGGGATACGGCTTGGGCCTTGACCGCGGGTTGGTCTTGTTGACCCATCACCAGCTGGTCGGTTTGCGCGGTGAGTCGCAGCAGGCTCACGTTGATGGGGGCGATGGAGACGGGTAGCCCGAGCGTGTCGGTCAGCAGGGCAGGCAGCCGTGCATCCAGGGTGCTGGCGATCATTCGATTGCCGAACACCGCCAGCAGGACAATGATCAGCAGGGGTAGAACCAGGAACAGCGGGCGTTTCACAGGCGGCATCCGGGAGGCATAGGCGGATAATAGCATCGGTGCCGGTCCACCCGTACAGATTCTGCAGCGAAAATTTTATCGCTCCGCGCTGTGTACCCGCAGCGTGAGATATCCACAAAAGCGCCGGTATAATGCCGCCGAACTGTGCCCCGCGACGGATGCCACCATGACTGCTTCACGATTGTTTCTCTGCCTGCTTGCGCTGCTCGCCTCCCGCAGCGTCCTTGCCGACCAGCTGGTCATGAACAACGGCTCGCTGCTGATTGGCAACCTAATCAGCGTGGATGGCGCCGAGGTGGTGTTCAATACGCCCTTCGCCGGGGATATCAAAATTAAGAAAGACAACATCAAGACGATCGTCACCGACTCGGATGTCACCCTGTTGATGGAGGACGGCGACGTGTTTCGCAACAAGCGCATCGTCGCCGAGGGTGACAATATGGTGGTGCTGAGCGACCGCAAGGATCCGGTGCTGTTTCATGTCGAGGATATCCAGCTGGTAAACCCGGAACCCTGGCGGCTGGGTGAGGGCTATAAATGGTACGGCGATCTCAACACCGCGCTGGAGTCGGAGCGCGGCAATACAGACACGGACGAACTGGACCTCAACGGGGAGAGCATCTGGCGCTCGCTGGAGGATCGCTACACCCTGCGTGGCGATTGGGAGATCGATGAGTCCAACGGCGAGCGCAACAAGTTCAAGTGGACCATACGCGCCAAATACGATCGCTTCAGTCTCGCCGACAATGACAACTATGTGGGTGTGCAGGCGTTCTTCAATCGCGACGAGTTCGCCGATCTCAATCTGCGGCAGGCCTATGGCCCCTACATTGGGCGACAGTTTTACGAGTCCAGCCTGCTCACCCTGCACGCGGAGGTGGGTGTGGTGTACGTGGAAGAAGACTTCGACGTGGCGGAGGACGACGACTACGTCGGTAGCAACTGGGAAGCGCGCCTGACCAGTGAAATTCTCCCGGGGCTGGAGCTCTACGTTAATCAGGACGGCGTCTACAATTTCCGCGAGGCCAGTAATCTGATCGTCAACACCAGGGTCGGGCTGCGCTTCCCCCTCATTTACGGATTCACCACGTCGGCGGAAGCCCTGTGGGAATACGACGGCGGTGCCGTCGAGGGGGTGGACGATACGGATGAAACCTATCGCTTTACCTTTGGCTACGCCTGGTAGGCTGGGGCGCTACCCGAAACGGATGGATATCCGGGCAGCCACCGGATGCGCCCTGTGCGGGCGCACTGAGCCAATCATCGCGTTATGCGGGCCGGTTCAAACAGCCCGGCTATGTCCGGTGTGCCGCTGTGCTAGACTTCAGTGACGTGGGAACGCCCGCTGACCGGAGGCTGACGTGATAATACGAATAATGCTGGCTCTGGGTGTGTTTGCGCTGGGTACTCATGGGCCCGCCACGTGGGCCGCACCGATCTCGCTGGACGCGGTGGATTCAGGCCAAATACGCTACCGAGATACGAGCGGGTGCATTCAGGGCGGCACGGACTCGGCCCAACACTCCGATTCTCTGACCAGTGTTGGCTTTTCCCTCAGTCCCTGCGGGTTTGGCACGAGCACCATCACTCGTACTTCAGGCTATTGGATTTTTGATCTTTCCACGGTGGCCGCGCCCGCGTCGTCGGCCTCCGTATCCGTTAGCATCGATAGCCTGAGCGGTGTCAGTGGTGCTTTGGACCTCTACGACTACACGCAGACCTCGGCCGCTGCCCTGTCCAACCTGGCGGTCGGTGCGGTGCCGGTGGGCGTTGCGAATGCCTTCGAGAACGACGTCAGCTCCGGCAACCTGCTGGCTTCGCTGGCGGTCAACAACGCGACCAGCAGCGGGGTCTACGACCTGACGTTAAGCCCTTATGCGCTGGGCCTGATTGACAATACCAACGGCTTGCTGGCTCTGGGCGTCAGCTATTCGCCGGATTTCAGTGGTGCGCTGTTTGCGGAGCGCATCGACTTTGCGGGTCCGGCGCAACTCAATCTTGATCTCCCCGACGGCAGCGTGCCCCTGCCCGCCACCTGGTCGCTGCTTGCGGTGAGTCTCGCAGGGCTGGGGTTTGTGCGGCGCCGAAGGGCGTAAGGCGTCTGACCGGAGTCGGCCCTGTCCGGTTTCGTCTCGCTTGGGTGCTTGTCGTTCCCGCTGTCTGTGCTAGTACTTATACCGTCACGTTTTATAAGGCATCCTTGCAGAGCCTACTGCGCGGGCCGCCATGTGCAGGCCGATCTGCGGATCAGGAAGTCACAGCGTCATCGGTCGACCGGTGAATAAAAAGGATTTTTTCGGAGGCACTTTTTATGGGTTCGTTTTCTTTTTTTTGGACGCAGGCGATCCGGGTGCTCGCGATGCTGGCGCTGGGTTCGCTGCTAGCGGGCTGCAAGGTCGCCCTCATCGTCGTTGAGGGTGGTACCGTTAATTCTACTGGGTCGGGATCCTGCAGCGCGCCGCAGATCTGCATCTACGAGGTGAACGATACCAACTACAGCGAGTCGTTCACGGCAGTGCCCAGCAACGGATGGGAATTTGTGCGCTGGAACTCCGGTGGTGATTTTTTGTGTGAGGATTCCACCGACGTCACCTGCGTGGTCTCCAACGTCGGCACCGCCGGCAACAGCGCCATCGAGGCCATCGTCGCCTCCGACGCCACCTACTATATTCAGCCTGTGTTTCGCTTCGTGGGCGTACCCTTGACCGATGTGCTGCTGACGGATGACGGCAAAATCTGGGCTCAGGTGGACGTGTTCAGCGACGTCAGCTGGGCCGAACTGAACGCGGTCTGCCCCGGTGGCGACTGCAACGGCGAACTGCTGGGTTTCGATTTGCGCGACTGGCGCTGGGCGAGCATCGACGAGGTCAATGAGCTGTTCAATACCTACATCGGCAGCCCTGAGATGGGTCCGGGCCCCGCGGAGTTCAACGACTTCGGGGTCGCCGCGTTCTACGCAGCGTTCATCGCGGACGGCTGGCGTGCGACGCCGGAGTTCAGCCCGACCCGTGTCCAGACCATCGGCCGTGTGTCCGGCCCCGAGTTGTCTTCCTGCAGTGGTATCGGCGTGGAAGCGGCGGTGCCGGTTGCGACGGCCTTTACGGGATGGCAGGATTCCATCGGCCGCTGCGATGTGGAAACCGCGGGCGCCTGGCTGTACCTGGAGTTTTAGCCGGCGCCGTGATGGCAACCGCGCCCGGGCGACGAGTTACTGCTTTACGCTGTCGCGCATGATGCGCTGCTTCTGCCGGTTCCAGTCCCGCTCTTTTTGCGTATCGCGTTTGTCGTGGGATTTTTTGCCCACACCCAGCGCGATACGCGCTTTCACCAGATGACCTTTCCAGTACAGCTGGGTGCACACGCAGGTTTGACCCTTCTGGCTGGTGGCGGCGAGAATTTTGGCCAGCTCTTTTTTGTGCAGCAGCAGTTTGCGCGTGCGGGTGGGGTCGGTGACAAAGTGCGTCGACACCGTGTCCAGTGGCGTCACGTTGGCGCCCAGCAGAAAGGCCTCACCGTTTTTCATGAGCACATAGGAATCCGCCAGGTCGACCTTGCCCATGCGCAAGCTCTTTACCTCCCAACCGGTCAGCGCCACGCCCGCCTCAAACTGATCCAGCAACTGGTAGTCGAAGCTGGCGCGTTTATTGCGCGCGATGACATTGTCGGGCACCTTGCCTTTCCTTTTCGCCATGGCGCGCATTATACGCACAAGGGCGGGGCAGCACGCTCGAGCAAACGTGAATCTTCCTCTTTTCACCCACCGGGGCCTGATGCACCCTTGCGGCATGTGCAGCGGAACTCCGAGCGGTGAGTAGTCTCACCCACAGCGCGCAGGATTACTGGCGAACGCGAACCACTTTCGTGTTGGCGCTGTCGGCGTCCGCAGTCGGCCTGGGCAATCTCTGGCGATTTTCTTACCTCACCGGTGAGTACGGCGGCGCGCCCTTTGTCATCAGCTACGTGGTCTGTCTGTTCGCAGTGGCGGTACCGGTACTGGTGGCGGAAGTGCTGCTGGGTCGACACGGCCAGGGTGACCCTTTGTCCTCTCTGCGCAAGGCGGCTGACCGCTCGCTGCGCTCGCGAGCTTGGGTCGGGCTGGGGGTGTTCGTGTGTCTGACGGGACTGTTACTGCTGTCCCTGTACTGTGTGGTGGCGGGCTGGGCTCTGGCCTATACCGGCTTCATGCAGGCGGGGGTGTTTTCCGCCGCATCCCTGGCCGAAGTCGGCCAACACTTTGACTACTTTCTGGCCAATGGCACCACCCAGGTCTACTGGCAAAGTGTGTTTCTCATCCTGACCGCGGCGGTGGTGGTGCTGGGTGTGCGGCGCGGTCTGGGTCTGCTGGTGTGGATTGCGGTGCCGCTGTTGATCGCCATGCTGGGCTACCTGGTGCGGTTTGGTATGGACTACGGCGATCTGACCGCGACCCGGGAGTTTTTGTTTCGCACGCGGCTGGTGGATTTCAATGCGCAGGCCGTGCTGGTGGCACTGGGGCACGCCTTCTACACCCTGGGCGTTGGCGTCGGGACCGGCATTTGCTACGGCGCCTACGCTCACCGTCGGGTCCCAATCGGTCGGTCGGTGATGGCGGTGGCGGTCTTCGATCTGGTCATTGCCGTGATGGCAGGCCTCGCCATTTTTCCGATCGTGTTTGCCAATAATATGGAGCCCGCGTCCGGTCCCGGGCTGCTGTTCGTCAGTCTGCCCTATGCCTTTGGCAACATCGGTCAGGGCGAGCTGTTCGGCGCGGTGTTCTTTATGTTGGTGGCGCTGGCCGCGTTGGGCTCAGCGGTGGCGATCCTCGAACCGGCCGTGGCGGCGTTGAAACACGCCGCGCGACTGGAACGGCTGACCGCCGTCGTGATGGTCGGCGCGCTGGTCTGGCTACTGAGCCTGGCGGTGGTGAGTTCCCTGCAGGCGGACCTGGGGCCGAAATGGTTTGGCGGTTACAACCTGTTCAGCGAGATTGACCGCCTGCTCACGCGGGTACTGCTGCCGGTGGCGGCGCTGCTGACCGCCATCTTTGTCGGCTGGCAAATGCGCCGGCAGATTCAACGTGCTGAACTGGACCGGGAATCTGCCTGGTTTTTCCGATACTGGCGACTGTTTTTACGCTATATTGCGCCTCCGGCAATCGTGCTGCTGCTGTTGGCGCCACTGCTGACCTCCGGCTGACTTCAGATAGCGTTAAGGTAATACCCAGGACCATGACCATCATCGATCGCAGCGCGCTGCTGCCCTTTGGGGCGGCTCAGTTGTTCGCTCTGGTGAACGATGTGGAAGCTTACCCATCCTATATGGACGGCTGTGTGGGTGCCGAGGTGCTGCGCCGCGAGGTGGATATGATCGAAGCGCGCCTCGATCTGGCCATGGGCGGAATCAGCCAAAGTTTCAGCACACGCAATAGGCTGGTGCCGGATTCGCAAATCACTCTGCAGTTACTCGACGGCCCTTTCGAACGGTTCGAAGGCTGCTGGAGGTTCCAGCCGCTGGCGGACGCGGGCTGCAAACTGAGTCTCAACCTGGAGTTCTCATTCAGCAACGCGGTCTTGAGCGCCGCCGCCGCGCGTTTGTTTGACAAGGTGACGGGCAACCTCGTCGACGCGGTAGGCAAACGGGCACAGGCGTTGTACGGTTAGCGAATGAGTGACGCGAACACCATCACCGTTGAGGTGGCCTACGCCCTGCCGCACAAGCAGGCAATCATCGAACTGCAGGTCGCCGAGGGTACAACGGCCCTCGAGGCCGCCCGTCAGTCGGACATCACCAGCCGATTCGAGGGTATTGATCTGGACAATGCCAAGCTTGGCATCTTCGGCAAGGCGATATCGCCCTCACAGGTGTTAATCGAGGGTGACCGGGTGGAGGTCTATCGACCACTGGTGGCGGATCCGAAGGAAGTGCGCAAGGAGCGGGCCGCGCGGGCCAAGGAACGCAAACAGCAGGCGCAGCAGGAACAGCAGTAGTCGGCGCCCGCGCGCCGATGTCGATTAACCGTCGCTGCTCTCAATCACCGTAGTGGTCTCATCGACGTCTTCTACTTCGTCTTGAAGAAAGCCGTCCTGTTCAAACCTTTCCGGCAGATAGTCGCCCTCGATGCGGTCGAGGTCGTCGCCGTCAAAGATCACCGTTAAACGTGCCTGGTCGAGGACCTTATCGCCATTGCGTTTCACGTACGGATAGTCCCAGCGGGATTGATTGAAAGGATCTTCCACCAGCGGTGTGCCGAGAATGAAACGCACCTGGCGTCGGCTCATGCCAGGCTTGAGCTGATCGGCCATGTCCTGGGTCACGATGTTGCCCTGTTCCACATCGATTTTGTACACCCCGGGAAAGCCTACAAACCCGCAGGCGCTGAGGAGGGCTATGCCCGTAACGAGCAGTGCGTTGCGCAAACCACTGCGCCGTGAAAGATTGGAAAAGGCCGCCATCGACTTTGCTTTAACTTCTGGTGATGGGGTGGCATCATACTCCCACCGGACAGCACAGAGAACCCCCAGCCCTATGGCAGAACAGAACCAGGAATTGCGCAAGGCGGGTTTAAAGGTCACGCTGCCACGCATCAAGATACTTCAAATCCTCGAAGCAGCGGATGACGGCACCCAGCATATGAGCGCCGAAGACGTGTACCGCTCACTGATTTCTGCGGGTGAAGACGTCGGGCTTGCTACCGTGTACCGCGTGCTCACGCAGTTTGAAACGGCGGGTCTGGTGACACGGCACAATTTTGAAACCGGCCATTCCGTGTTCGAGCTGGCTAAGGGCGAGCACCACGACCACATGGTTTGTGTGGATACCAATGAGGTTGTGGAATTCACGGACGAAATCATTGAACGTCGCCAGCACGAAATCGCTAAGAAGCACGGCTACGAGTTGATCGATCACTCGCTGGTGCTGTACGTCCGCAAGAAAAAGTAACCCGCGCCTGTCCTAGCCGTCGAGCATTTCGCGAGCGTGTGCGAGTGTTTGTCGGGTAATCTTTACTCCGCCCAGCATCCGGGCGATCTCCTGAACCTTGTCATCCCCTTCCAAGGCGGTGAGCTGCGTCTGCACCTGTTTGTCGTCACCCTGCTTGCTGACCTGCAGATGGCGATGACCCTGGGCGGCCACCTGCGGTAGGTGTGTCACGCACAGGATTTGCGCCTGCGCGGACAGTTCTCGCAACAGCCGCCCGACCACTTCCGCCACCGCGCCACCGATGCCAACGTCCACTTCGTCAAACACCATGCTGGGCACCGTGCCGGCGCTGGCTGTGACCACCTGAATCGCCAGGCTGATGCGGGATAGTTCACCACCCGAGGCGATCTTGCCCAGGGATTGGGTGGGGGCGCCCGGGTTGGTGCTGATCAGCCATTCCACATCCTCGGCGCCGTGGGGGTGAGGGTCGTCGCCGTCGACCGGCGTCAGGCTGACCTCCAGGGTGCACTGTTGCATGGCCAGCGTGGCCATCACCCCCGTGCACGCCTTGACGAGTTTCTTACCGGCGCTGCGACGCTGCTTACTCAACTTGGTCGCATCCTTGCGGTACTGTTCGGCCAGCGCCTCCAAGTCTTCACGCAGCGCTTCGATTTGCGCCTCACCACCGGTCAGACTGGCCAGCTCTTCTTTTAAGGCGGCGTGCGTATCGGCCAGCTGTTCTGGTAGCACACGATGTTTGCGCGCTACGTCGTACAGGGTTTCCAGGCGGCGTTGAACGGTACTGAGTCGTTCCGGATCCACCTCGACACTGTCGATGTGTTGTTGCACCGCACCGCGTGCCTCGGCCAGCTGGATGGCGGCACTGTCCAGTAATTCGCGCGCGTCCGCGGCAGCCTGGGTCGCGTGCGCCTCGCCGCCGAGCAGTTGCAGCGCCTGGCGGACGCTGCTCTCCTGCGCGTCGCTCAGGTCCAGCGCCTGGTGTGCGCTGCTGAGAATGTCTTCGGCATTGGCGAGTAACTTCTGCTCCTGTTCCAGCGCCGCCAGCTCATCGTCCGCCAAACCCAGCGCGTCGAGTTCCTCAACCTGGTAGGCAAGCAGCTGCGCACGCGCGCTGCGTTCGTCGTCGGAGCCCGCCAGCAGTTCCAACTCACGCTTGCGGCGCAGCCAGTCCGAGGCGCATTGTTCCACGGTGCGCGCCAGCTTCAGGTGGCCCGCGTAGGCGTCCAGCAGCTGGCGCTGGGTGGCTTTGCGCAGCAGGGATTGATGCGCGTGCTGGCTGTGGATGTCGATCAGCAGTGCGCCGAGTTCGGCGCAATCTTGGACAGTGGAGGCACTGCCGTTGATGTAGGCGCGGCTGCGCCCTTCTGACGTAATGACACGGCGCAGCAGGCACTCCGCCCCGGTGTTCAGATCGCGTTCCTGCAACCAGGCCACAGCCGCCGGTCGTTCGGATACGTCAAAACCGGCGCTGATCTCCGCCCGCTCGCAACCGGTACGCACGGTTTTCGGGTCGGCGCGGTCGCCCAGGCACAGGCCCAGCGCGTCCAGCATGATGGATTTGCCTGCGCCGGTCTCGCCGGTGATGACGGTCATGCCGCCGCCAAACTCCATCTCAAGAGCCGAGACAATGGTGTAATTGCTGATGCTGATGTGGGTAAGCATGGTGAGCGTTCTGGGTTTTTCCCTGTTATACCGCAGAAGCCCTCGGGCGTGAACAGCCGCGGGTCGTTCGACGATAGTGTACGGTTGGCCAACGCTGTGATAAAAACAAACCACACGATAGCGGTCAGGGCGTATGCAATCCGGGGAAATATCTGAGCGCGCCGGAATCCTGTTGAAGGCGCTGGTCGAACAGCACATTCGAGACGGTCAACCGGTGGGGTCTAGTACCTTGCGGGAGGCCGCTGGCCTGCCGGTCAGCGCGGCCACCGTGCGCAATGTGATGTCGGACCTCGAGGAGCGCGGCTACCTTCACTCACCCCACACGTCGGCGGGTCGGGTGCCCACCGTGATGGGTTACCGGCTGTTCGTCGACACCCTGTTACAGGTACAACCCCTGGACGAAAACGCGGTCAGTGCCCTGCGTGCCGAACTGCACCCGGATCGTCCCGCCACCGAGCTGGTGCAAACCGCGTCCAGCGTGCTGTCGACCATCACCGCCCAGGCGGGGTTGGTCACCGTGCCCAAGCAGGAGGCCAGTGAACTGCGTCAGGTGGAGTTCCTGCCGCTGTCCGGCGATCGGGTGTTGGTGATTTTGGTGGTCAATGAGCGAGAAGTGCAAAATCGCATCATCCACACCCAGCGCCCGTTCACCGAAGAACAGCTGCGCGAAGCCGCTTCCATGGTCAATCAGCGCTTTGCCGGCAAACCGCTGCGTCTGGTGCAGGAACAGATCCTGCGGGAGATGCGCGAGGCGCGCAGCACCATTGATCGCTATCTGGAGGACGCGCTGGACCTGGCCAATAAGGCCTTGGATCAGGAAGCCGGCGAGGAGGAATACCTGGTGGCCGGCAAGAGCCGCTTGTTGGACAACGCCACCGCCGAAGAAATGTTGAAACTGCGCGAGTTGTTTGACACGTTCGAACAGAAGAAGGACCTGCTGCATTTACTGGAACGCTGCAGCCGCGCCCAGGGTATTCAAATCTACATTGGCGAAGAGGCGGGGTATGAGGTGTTCGGCGACTACAGCGTCATCACCGCGCCTTACACCGATGGCGCTCGCACGCTCGGAGTGCTGGGCGTCATTGGCCCGACGCGCATGGCCTATGAACGGGTCATTCCCATCGTTGACGTTACCGCGAGAATGCTCAGTACCGCACTGGCGAAGTAAATTCTCTCCAGCCCCTTGAATTCGGGGCCAGCAACCCCATATCGGCAACCAGGCCCGGCTTGCGCTCGCGCGCGGCGGGGATTCAGTGATGGCATTAAATGGAGTGCAACGTGGCCGATCAAGAGCAAAAGCAGCCCGAAACCGATCCCAACCCCGGGGTGGAAGCCGATCAGGGAGCCGTGACGGAAACGCCGGCTACGGAGGGCGGCGAAGGCGTTGAGGCGACCGCCGCCGACGCGGCCCCGGCCGACGAGCCCACTCCCGACGAGATCATTGCCCAGTTGCAGGATGAACTGGCGGGTGCCAAGGACGCCGCACTGCGGGCCCAGGCGGACGCGCAAAACGTGCAGCGCCGTGCGGACATGGATGTGGAGAAGGCGCGCAAGTTTGCACTGGAGCGATTTGCCAGCGATCTGCTGCCGGTGATCGACAACCTGGAGCGGGCGCTGGAAGCGGCCGGTGAAGACGATGCCGTCAAAGCCTTTGCCGAAGGGGTTGAGCTGACCCTGAAGAGCTTCATCGATGTAATGGGCAAGTTTCACATACAGGTGGTGGATCCGGCGGGTGAGCCCTTCGATCCGAACCTGCACCAGGCCATGAGCATGGTGGAAAACGACGAGGTGGAGCCGAATACGGTGATCGCCGTGATGCAGAAGGGCTACACCCTGAATGAGCGTCTGGTGCGCCCGGCCATGGTCATGGTCAGTAAGGCGGGAGGCGACTCCGCCTGAGCCGCCAAGTAAAAATTGTGAGTGGAAAATGAACGAGATTAAGGACCGAAAAACAGCCATAAAGTGGAATTTTCATTCCAACGTAGGCGCTATTAACAGAATGATGTGGGAGAACCTGTCAGAAACAGGCAAAAAACCCCGCGTCAGCGGTCTGTGTGCCCGGCGCCGGGCCCGGCGCCGCGAGCAGGACGCCGCCTGAGCGCCGCGGATTTATGGGCTGGCACGCTTGAATCAGGTCATATCAGGCCCATATAGAGAACAACGCAACACAACGGGCCGAGGGTCCGACGACTTTCATACTGGAGATAGACAATGGGTAAGATTATTGGAATTGACCTGGGTACGACCAACTCCTGCGTATCCGTGCAGGACGGCAGTAAGCCCAAGGTCATCGAAAACGCCGAGGGCGATCGCACTACCCCGTCCATCGTCGGCTACACCGACGAGGGCGAGATTCTGGTGGGTCAGAGCGCCAAGCGCCAGGCGGTGACCAACCCGCAGAACACGGTGTTTGCGGTGAAGCGTCTGATCGGCCGCAAGTTCAAGGACGGTGTGGTGCAAAAGGACATCAAGATGGTGCCCTACAACATCGTTGAGGCGGACAATGGCGACGCCTGGGTCGAGGCCAAAGGCGAGAAAATGGCGCCACCGCAGGTGTCTGCGGAGGTTCTGCGCAAGATGAAGAAAACCGCTGAGGAGTACCTCGGCGAGCCGGTCACGGAAGCGGTGATCACGGTGCCTGCCTACTTCAACGACTCACAGCGTCAGGCCACCAAGGACGCCGGCAAAATCGCCGGTCTGGAGGTCAAGCGCATCATCAACGAGCCCACGGCCGCGGCGCTGGCCTATGGCATGGACAAGGCCGAGGGTGACCGCACGGTCGCGGTGTACGACCTCGGCGGCGGTACCTTCGATATCTCCATCATCGAGATCGCGGAAGTTGATGGCGAGCACCAGTTTGAGGTGCTGTCCACCAACGGCGATACCTTCCTCGGTGGTGAAGACTTCGATCTGCGCCTAATCGAGTATCTGGCCGATGAGTTCAAGAAAGAACAGGGCATTGACGTGCACAACGATCCGCTGGCACTGCAGCGTCTGAAGGAAGCGGCGGAAAAAGCCAAGATCGAGCTGTCGAGCTCGCAGCAGACGGAAGTGAACCTGCCCTACATCACGGCAGACGCCACGGGTCCGAAGCACCTGGTGGTCAAGCTGTCGCGCGCGAAACTGGAGTCCCTGGTGGAAGATCTGGTCGCGCGTTCGCTGGAGCCGGTCAAGACCGCGCTCAAAGACGCCAGCCTGTCGCCGTCTGAAATTGACGACGTGATTCTGGTGGGCGGTCAGACCCGTATGCCGCTGGTGCAGCAGAACGTGGCGGACTACTTCGGAAAGGAACCGCGCAAGGACGTGAATCCGGACGAAGCGGTGGCCATGGGTGCCTCGATTCAGGGCGCGGTGCTGGCGGGCGACGTCAAAGACGTGCTGCTGCTGGACGTCACGCCGCTGACACTGGGCATTGAAACCATGGGTGGCGTTGCCACACCGCTGATCGAGAAGAACACAACGATCCCGACCAAGAAGTCGCAGATCTTCTCGACCGCGGACGACAACCAGACCGCTGTGACCATTCACGTGGTCCAGGGCGAGCGCAAGCAGGCGGGCAGCAACAAGTCGCTGGGTCGGTTTGACCTGGCCGACATTCCGCCGGCGCCGCGCGGCATGCCGCAGATTGAGGTCACCTTCGATCTGGATGCCAACGGCATTCTCAATGTTTCCGCCCAGGATAAGGCGACCGGCAAGGAACAGTCCATTCGCATCACCGCGTCCGGCGGTTTGTCGGACGACGAGATCGAGAAAATGGTCTCGGACGCGGAAGCCAACGCCGAGGCGGATGCCCGCTTCGAGGAACTGATCACCGCGCGCAACACCTGTGACGGATTGATTCACGCGGCGAAGAAAACCCTCGAAGAAGCCGGCGAGCACGCCACCGACGATGAGAAGGCGGCGATTGAGGCAGCCATCGCGGAAGCGGAAGAGGCCGTGAAGGCGGACGACAAGGACGCGATCGATGCAGCGGCGAACAAGCTGACCGAAGCGACTGGTCCTGTGGCCCAGAAGATGTACCAGGCTCAGGCGGCCGCGGGTGAAGCCGCGGCGGGCGAAGCAGGTGCGGAACAGGCTTCTGCCGAATCGGCTGACGATGTCGTCGATGCGGAATTTGAAGAAGTGAACGACGACAAGAAGTGATAGACTGCGCGGCGCGCAATGAGGGGACAGCCCCCTTTTTCGGTGCAGCCGAAATTGGGGAACTGTCCCCTTCACACGTTTAGAGACTATGGAAAAACGCGACTACTACGACATTCTCGGAGTCGGCAAGAGCGCCGACGAGGGCGAGATCAAGAAGGCTTACCGCCGGGTGGCCATGAAGTACCACCCGGATCGGAATCCTGACGACCCCGATGCCGAGGATAAATTCAAAGAGGCGACGGAGGCCTACGAGGTTCTGACGGACGGTGAAAAGCGTGCCGCCTACGACCAGTTTGGCCACGCGGGGGTCGACCCCAACATGGGCGGCGCCGGCGGTTTCTCCGGCGGCAACTTCAGCGACATCTTTGGCGATGTGTTCGGCGACATTTTTGGCGGCGGCGGTGGCCGGGCTCGCGGTGGTCCGCAGCGCGGTTCTGACCTGCGTTACACGCTGGAGATTTCACTGGAAGACGCGGTGCGCGGCACGACCGTCGAGATACGCGTGCCCACGCTGGCCATCTGTGACACCTGTGACGGCACCGGTGCGAAGCCCGGTACCAGCGCCACGACCTGCGGTACTTGCGGGGGTAGCGGTCAGGTGCGCATGCAGCAGGGCTTTTTTCAGGTGCAGCAAACCTGCCCCACCTGTCACGGGCGCGGTAAAATCATTTCCGACCCCTGTCGTGCGTGCCATGGCCAGGGTCGAGTGGAAAAAACCAAGACGCTGTCCGTCAAGGTGCCCCCGGGCGTCGACACGGGCGATCGTATTCGTCTGTCGGGCGAAGGCGAGGCGGGGCCGGAGGGCGGACCGCCCGGCGATCTGTTCGTGCAGATGTCGGTCAAGCAACATCCGATCTTTGAGCGCGACGGCAAGCACCTGTACTGTGAGATTCCCATCACCTTTGCCGATGCGGCGCTGGGTGGTGAATTGGAGGTCCCGACTCTGGACGGGCGAGTAAAACTGAAGATTCCGGTCGAGACCCAGACGGGCAAGCTGTTCCGACTGCGCGGGAAGGGCGTCAAGCCGGTGCGCGGTGGCAGCGTGGGTGATCTGCTGTGCCGGGCGGTGGTGGAAACGCCGGTAAAACTCAATCGCGAGCAAAAGGCCTTGCTGGAGGAACTGCGCGAGAGTCTCGGCGAGGCCGGCGGTCATCAGTCGCCCCGCCAGTCGAGCTGGTTCGAAGGCGTAAAGAATTTCTTTGAAGATCTTTAACGACGGAGCGCCATGACAATACGTATCGGTATTACCGGCGCCGCGGGGCGCATGGGCCGCACGCTGGTCGAGGCGATAGATCTGGCGGGCGACGCGTTGACGCTGAGCGCGGCGGTCGAGCAGCCGGCCAGCAGTTTGCTCGGCGCCGACGCCGGCGAACTGGCCGGGCAGGGTAAAAACGGTGTCACCGTGGTGGGCAGTCTGGCGGATGCGATCGAATCCATCGACGTGCTCATCGATTTTTCGGTGCCCGACGCAACGCTGGCCAATGTCGCCAGCTGTGTGCAGCACGGCGTGGCGATCGTCATCGGTACCACCGGCTTCACCCCGGATCAGCAGGCGGAGATCGACGCCGCGGCTGAACGCATACCCGTATGCAAAGCGTCCAACTTCAGCACCGGTGTCAATCTGTGCTTCAAGCTGCTGGACCTGGCCGCTCAGGTGCTGGGGGATGAGGTGGATGTGGAGGTCTACGAGGCGCACCACCGTCACAAAATCGACGCGCCCTCCGGTACCGCCTTGAGTATGGGCCAGGTGGTCGCGGACGCGCTGGGTCGGGATCTGGACCGAGTAGCCGTGTACGGCCGGCAGGGTCAGACCGGTGCGCGTGATCGCGACACCATCGGTTTTGCCACCGTCCGCGCCGGTGACATTGTTGGCGATCACACGGTGACGTTCGCCGCGGAAGGTGAACGGGTGGAAATCACCCACAAAGCCTCCAGCCGCATGTCCTTCGCTCGCGGTGCCGTGCGCGCCGCCGCCTGGTTGGCGGGAAAAGATTCGGGCCTGTACGACATGCGCAATGTGCTGGATTTGTGAGCATGGTCTGTGCGCCCACAGCGCCGGTTGAGTTCGCCGACCTCAGGTGCATTGTGATCGAGCCTGCCGTTGCAAGAACACGGCTCCGACAGGAATGAGGAGTGAGTTGTGCCAGAACACATAGTTGATATCGACGAAACCAACGCCGCCGCGCTGCTGATTGAGGAATCCCACCAGCGCCCCGTGGTAGTGGACTTCTGGGCGGACTGGTGTGAACCCTGCAAGGTGCTCATGCCGCTGCTGGAAAAAATCGCCGACGAGTATCAGGGCGCCTTTTTACTCGCCAAGGTGAACGCGGACGAGCAGGGCATGATTGCCCAGCAGTTTGGCGTGCGCAGCCTGCCGACCGTCATGGTGGTGCAGGGCGGTCAGCCCGTGGACGGCTTTGTCGGTGCGCAACCCGAGACACAGATTCGCGAGATGTTGGCCAAGTATCTGCCCAAGCCCTGGGACGCGTTGTTGCAGGCTGGTATGCAGGCCATGGAAGCGGGTGACTTTGCGGAGGCGCTGGTGCCGCTGCGCCAGGCCTATGACGATTCCGGGCAGAGTCACGAGATCGCCATGCTGTACGTGCAGGCGCTCATCGAAGCCATGCGCCTGGACGAGGCGGAGGCCGTGCTGGACGACGTGCGCATGGCGGATCAGGACGCGGCCTACGAGCAGCTGCGAGCCCAGCTGCAAATTCGGCGGGACGCCGCCAAGTCGCCGGAAATCGAAGCCCTGGAGGCACAGCTCGACGCGAACCCCAACGATCTGGACCTGCGGCATCAGCTCAGTCTGGCCTACAGCAATGCCGGTCAGCACCGCGAAGCCATGGAGCAGCTGGTCAGTATTTTGCGCAAAGAGCTGGACCACGCCGACGGGGCCACCAAAAAACTGCTGCTGGACACCATCGCCGCCCTCGGCAAGGGTGACCCCCTGGCAGCGGAATACCAGCGCAAGCTGTACAGCCTCCTTTACTGAGTGCAAGCTGTGTGTCGCCCCACTGGGGCCACTGTACTGTACGCCAGGGTCAACTTTTCTGTGGCCTACTAAACTTGTGTTGTGTCCGGTGACTCGCTAAGGTACTGCCGGTGTCAAAAACATACCCAAAGGTCAAATCGGGTAGCGGGTAGCGGGTGGCGTGGTGCGCCTGTGTCGCCCTCTCTAGAGCATATTCAGCAAGCGCCGGACCACCCGGGCGCCACGGGAGATTCACTATGAAATTGGGCTTTCTGCTGGGCTACTCCGGCAAGCACATCCAAATACCCATCGACCTGATCAAACAGGCCGAATCCATGGGCTACGACTCCGTGTGGACGGCGGAGGCCTACGGCTCCGACGCCGTGTCCGTGGCGGCGTGGATCCTCGCGCAGACCGAGAAGATTAAGGTGGGCACGGCCATCATGCAGATGCCGGCTCGCACGCCGGCGATGTGCGCCATGACCTCCATGTCATTGCATCAGATGTCCGGCGGTCGCTTTATCGCAGGACTCGGCGCCTCCGGCCCGCAGGTGGTGGAAGGCTGGCACGGTGTGCCGTACGGCAAGCCCGTCACGCGGACCAAGGAGTACATCAAGATCATGCGCGCGATCATGGCGCGCGAGGGGCCGGTAGAGTTTGACGGTCAGGTCTACCAGCTGCCCAACCAGTCCGAAGGCACCACCGGCCTCGGCAAGCCACTCAAGTCGATTCTGGAGGCCTGCCCGGACCTGCCGATTTACACCGCCTCCATAACGCCGGCTGGCTTGCGCTGTGCCGGTGAGGTGGCTGACGGTGTGTTCCCGGTCTGGATGGATCCGAACAAGTACGACATTCTCGGTCAGTCCATCGAAGAGGGTTTCGCCAAGGCGGGCAACGGCAAAAGCCTGAAAAACTTCGACATCGCGCCCTTTGTCACGGTGGGCGCCAACGACGATCTGGACGTGGCCTTTGACTCGCTGCGTCCCTGGCTGGCCCTGTACATCGGTGGTATGGGCGCCAAGGGTAAGAATTTCTACTTCGACTACGCGACGCGGTTGGGCTATGGCGATGCCGCCGAGCAAATTCAGAACCTGTACCTGGCCGGCAGCAAAGACGAGGCCTGTGCGCAGGTGCCGAACCAGCTGATTGACGAGGTGGCCCTGGTCGGCCCCCACGATCGCATCCGCGAACGTCTGGTGGACTGGAAAGCGGCTGGCAAGCGTGGCGAGGTGGGTTCCATGCTGTTGAGCGTACCCGACCCGGTGATCATGGAGCTGTTTGCCAAGGAATTACTGTAAAGTGTAAAGCGGGCACTGCGGTGTCCGCGCGTCCCCCTGAACATTTCTGGTACTCTCGATGACAGCGCCTGACAACACACGGTACCGGGATGGGCAGGTGAATATTCGCGAGCGCTTTGCGCGTGTGGTTCTCAATGGATTCGAGTCCTATTTCGCTGAATTCCAGAATATGACGCTGGCGGCGCGGCCGCGATTTGAAAAGGCCGATTGGCACGGCATCCGCCAGTCTTCGATCGAGCGCATCGACCTGTACAAGAAAAAAACCACCCAGATTCACAAGGCGGTCCAGGAGATGGTGGGGGAAGAGCTGAACGAGCTCGACTTCTGGCGCGACTGTCGCAGCATCTACGCGCGTATGGTCAAGGGCCACAACAATTTCGAAATCGCGGAAACGTTTTTCAATTCGATCTACTGCGGCGTGTTTGATCATCGCAAGGTGCGCGATGAGTTTGTGTTCGTGTTCTCCCCCCAGGGCGACATGCCGCCGTCAGACCTCAGCAAGGTGTACAAGACCTACCCGCTGAACGGTTCGATGACCGGGACCCTGACCACCCTGTTGCAGGACTACGCGTTTTCCATCCCTTATGAAAACCTTGAGCGGGATGTGTTCAACATACGCAGCGCTATCTTGAAGTACCTCGCACCGCGGTTCGATCTGAACAACGACGACGTTGAGTTTCATATCCTGGAGCATCACTTTTTTCGCAACAAGGGAGCCTATATCGTTGGCCGTATCGTGTCCGGTGGTCTGCACATGCCGATCGTGCTGCCCATCCTGCACAACGAAGCAGGCGCGGTTTATGTGGACACCATACTGTTTGGGTCCGACAAGGTGAGCGTGTTGTTCAGCTTCACGCGCTCCTATTTTCTGGTGGACGCCAGCGTGCCGTCGCAGTACGTGCTGTTTTTGCAGCAGCTGATGCCCGCCAAGCCTATCTCGGAAATCTACAGCGCGATGGGCTACAACAAGCACGGCAAAACCTACTACCATCGCTGCGCCTTTCGCCACATGCAGAGCACCACGGATCATTTTAACGTGGCGCCCGGCATCAAGGGCATGGTGATGAGCGTCTTCACCATGCCGTCTTACGACTTCGTGTTCAAAATCATCAAAGATCGCTTTACGCCACCCAAAGAGATGACCCACGAGCAGGTGAAAGCAAAGTACGCTCTGGTGAAACGCTGGGATCGCGCCGGTCGTATGGCGGACACGCAGGAATTCACCAATCTGGCCTTTGCCCGGGAACGCTTCTCCGACGAGTTAATGGAGGAACTGCGCGAAGTAGCGCCCTCGGTCCTGGAGGAACACGGCAAGGCGTTGATCATCAAGCACTGTTACGTTGAGCGGCGCATGACGCCACTCAATCTCTATCTCAGGAACGCCACCGACAAGCAGCTGTGGGACGTCATGGACGAATACGGTAATGCCATCAAACAGTTGGCGATGGCCAACATCTTCCCCGGTGACATGCTGCTGAAGAATTTTGGTGTCACCCGGCACGGCCGCGTGGTGTTCTACGATTACGATGAGATTCAGCCGCTGATGGACTGCAACTTCCGGGAGATTCCCCCGCCGCGCAACGAGGCGGAAGAGATGTCCAGCCAACCCTGGTACAGCGTGGCACCCAACGACATCTTCCCCGAGGAATTCCGTTTGTTTTTCTCGGGCAATCAGCGCGCTCGCAAAGCCTTTGATCAGATGCACAGTGAAATCTACGAAGCTTCGTTCTGGCAGGGGCTGCAGGAACGGGTGCGCAGCGGGCACGTTGAAGACTTCTTTCCCTACCGCCGCGGCTTGCGCTTCAACCGCGATGTCGAGGTCATACCGGAGACAGCCTGATGGCGACCATCTACTTGATCCGCCATGGGCAGGCGTCCTTTGGCGCAGACGATTACGACAAGCTGTCCGAGCTTGGCTGCCATCAGGCACGATTGCTAGGTGAGTATCTGAGAGACTGCGGTATCCATCTGGATGCGGCCTACAGTGGCGCACTGCTGCGTCAGCGAGAGACCTGCGAGCTGGCGCTGGCGTCCCAGCCTGCCAAGGTCGAGCACCTCATTGATCCGCGCTTTAACGAGGTACAGAACGATGAGCAGGTGAAAACTCTGCTGCCCGTGGTGGTGCAGAACAACCCTGCGATTCAGGCCATCGTTGATCGCGGCCTGGGCGCTAGCAAGGACTACCAGAAGGTGATCGCGGCGGTATTCAACCACTGGGTATCACCCGAATGTGACGCGGATGGCATCCAGACCTGGGCCGACTATTCCGGCGGTACTCGCGCGGCGATCGCCGAGCTGATGACCGAGCAGGGCAGCGGTAAGACCGTCGCCGTATTTACCTCCGGGGGCACCATCGCCACCATTGTCGCCCAGGTGCTCGGGCTTGGCGGTGAGCACACCTACCAGTTCTACGAGCCGGTGCTGAACTGTTCAATCACAGAGCTGTTCTACTCTGGGTCGCGCATCTCACTGTCCTACTTCAACGACTGCTCCTACCTGCGGGTATTTGGTCAGCAGCGGGGCGAGTCGTTGGTGACGTACCGCTAGCGGTATGCGTATCTACCTGATAAGGCACGGAGAAGCCGCGGCGAGTTGGTCCCAGTCGCCGGACCCCGGTCTGTCGGAGAGGGGGCAAGAGGAAGCTCGGGATGCGGCGGAGAGGGTTGCGCGCACGTTGGGGCCCGATGCTGCCATTGTCAGCAGCCCGCTGCTGCGAGCGCAGGAAACCGCCGAGCCGCTGGCGGAATTGCTGGAGTTACCCATTCATGTGGACGCGGGGTTTCGGGAAATTCCCTCGCCAGTGCCGCTGGCGGAACGACAGGACTGGTTGCGTCAGTTCATGCGTGAACGCTGGGACCAGCAGAGTCCGGAACTGCACCGGTGGCGAGATCAGGCGCTGACGCGTTTGCGGGCCATGCCGCAACCGACTGCGGTGTTCACCCACTTTCTGGTCATTAATGCGGTGGTCGGTCGCCTGACAGGCAAGGCGGAAACGCTCTGCTGTTGGCCAGGTAACGGGTCAGTGACCGAACTGGCCTTGCGCGATGGCGCGCTGGAACTGGTGGCACTGGGCGCGCAGATGGACAGCGTCGTCAACTAGTGCGCCGTCAATCCCGCGTTCGGATCAGAGCTTCCTGCGCCGTGGACGCTACCAATACGCCATCACGGTCGTAGAAACTGCCGCGGCTGAAGCCGCGCGCGCCGGCGGCAACCGGACTGTCTATGACATAAAGCAGATAGTCGTCGGCCCTGAAGCGGCGGTGGAACCACATGGCGTGGTCCAGACTGGCGGACTGCATGTCCGGTCCCATACCGTTGCGGCCGTGGGGAAACAAAGAGGTGCCCAGCAGACCGAAGTCTGAAATGAAGGCGAGCAGCGTCTGGTGTTTGCTCAGTTCATCGCCCAGATCACCGACCGCGCGCACCCAGATCTGCTGTAGGGGATCGCGCTTGGGCGGGTTCATGAAGTCACGTGGTTGCACGTGACGACGCTCGATGGGCTCACCCATGGGCGGATCAAATGTGTCCGGGTGTTCCTCCGCCAGGCGCATCCAGTAGTCGTAGTCGGATTCCAGGCTCTCTGGCGGGGGCGCGGGTTCCGTATCGATCTGGTGTTCGAGCCCGGGTTCCTCGATCTGCAAGGATACGGAGGTGCTGAAAATGGCCACGCCCTCTTGTTTGGCAACCACCCTGCGCGTGGTGAAACTCTTGCCGTCGCGGATGGGGTCCACTTCATAGACAATCTGTTTTTGCGGATCGCCCGGGCGCAGAAAGTAGGCGTGCATCGAGTGCGCAATTCTGTCTTCCTCCACGGTGCGCAGTGCGGCATTGAGCGCCTGCGACAGCACCTGGCCGCCAAACACCCGCGACGGTTTCTCCGGGCTGTTGCCGATAAAGAGGTACTTGTCGATTCGCTCGACTTCCAGGTACGTCAGCAGTTTCTCCAGATCACTGGCCACGATACAACTCCAAGCTGGGCCTTTACGCCGGTTGGCGGGGCAAGAGGCCGTTAAAGAATACGTCGAAATAGTCGATGGCCGCCTCGTCAATGTCATCGACGCGGCGCCACAGTTGAATGTCCATGGCGGCGTTGATCGCACCGGCGATCAGATTCTGAGCCACGAACGGGTTGATGGCGCGAACGCTGCCGTCCTGCAGGCCCTCGCGCAGGAAGTTGCCGAACTGCTCATTACCTGCATTGGTGCGGGCCAGGATCTCCTTGCGGCGTTCGATCGGCAGGGCGGTGATGCTGGTGTAGCGTACCAGCGGACCGACATCCGAGTTTTGTGCATAGAAAATGCGCCGACAGACCCGCTCCGCCTTGTCGAGACCGTTGCCGGGATGTGCTGTCGCCTGCTTGTGGATGTCCTTGAGAATATCCAGCGAACGAACGTAGCAATTGAACAGCAGATCTTCCTTGTTGCGAATGTGATAGTAGAAGGCGCCTTTGGACACGTTCAGATGCTCGGCGATTTCATCCAGAGAGGTGCCGTTGAAGCCCTGCTTGTTGAAGAACCGGGTGCCCGTTTTATAGAACGCCTCTTGCTTGAGGCGATTCTGCTCCTCGCGGTCAAACCCCATCACCGGCCGGTCGGGCTCGGTGGTTACGTCCAAACGGGCGGGCGTGTGGTCGACCCGTCCGCTGGCGATGCCGCGAGCGATGATGGCGAGGGCTTCGTCGGCCCGCTCCATCACTTCGTCGCGCGGTACGTCGTGCAGCCAGGAAAAGGTCCACTCAACAGAGCCCAGGATGGCGCGGGTGGTGGATGTGGCTTCCACCTCGCGCAGGGTACCCGCTCGAATACCCTCGCGCAGATGCTCTCTGACGCGTTTGAACATGTCGATGTAGCGGCTTTCCACTTCCTCCCGATGCGCCCCTTTCAGAGCGGCAATTTCCAGCAGCGCGGCGATGTGGGGCCCGCGACCTTCCTGCGCCGCGAGCCAGTTATCGAAATGCTTGCGGAAAAAGGCCGATGAGCGCTGCAGGGGGTCGCCGATCCGACTCTCGATGTCGTCCAGCGTCTGGTGATGGTGCTCAAGCGCCGCCATGTAGCACTGGTAGATCAGCTCTTCCTTGGTTTTAACGTAGTAGTAGAGGCTGGTTTTGGTGAGCCCCAGGCTTTCCGCGATGTCCTTCAGCGTGGTGGCGCGCGAGCCCTTGGAATTGAACAGTTTGGCGGCCTGCGACAGGATGGCCGAGCGCTTTGCATCGTGCTGGGCGCTGCGGTTGAAGGGCGATGAATCGCCGGATTGGGTGGTGGGGCGGTTGCCTGCCATGGACGCCGGGGTTGGGGTGCGGGACACCACTCCTACTGGTAATTCTAGTTTTCCAACTTTAAGTATTTTTTTTGTCGCTGTCTATAAAGGGCGCTTAGGAACCCTCCAGATCGATATCGATCTCGAGCCAGGTGCGCGAGCGAAAACGCAGATAGAGCAGGGTGGCCTTGATGGCGTAGTCGAACAGCATGACCGCGAAAATCCAGTACACGGACAAGTCCAGCCACAGAAAGACCAGGGCCGGAATCAGTCGACCGAAAATGATGCCGCAGAAAGTCGCTACCAACGGTGAGCGTGTATCACCGGCGCCGCGCAGCGCGCCACCCAAGGTGAATTCGAACGCCATCATGGGCTGGGCGAGGGCGATGAAGTAGATAAAGACCACGGTCAACTCCACCACCTCGAGGTCGTCGATCATGAACAGCGACAGCTGCTCGGCAAACAGTACAGACACCACCGAGAGCAGGGTCATGGCGAGAAACGCCATGCGCAGAGAGCGGTTGGCAACCACTACGGCGAGTTCCGGTTGTCCTGCGCCCAGCTGCTGGCCCACCAGGGTGGCGGTGGCGATGCCAAAACCGAAGCCGATAACGATAGAGAACGCGACCAAGCTGATACCGATACCGTAAGCGGCGAAAGCCGCGGTGCCGTATTGGGCGATGATGGCGAAAAATGCCAGGAACGCCAGCTGAACAATCCCCTGCTCGAGCACCGAAGGCGCGCCGATCTTAATGAGCTGGCGAGTGATGTTCCAATCGATGTTGAGTCGTTTACTGCGTTTGATGTCGAAGCCGCCACGCCACCAGATCACTGCAAATGCCACGGTGACGATTGAGGCGCCCAAACTGCCGCCCAGTGAGACTCCAGCAACGCCCATGGCGGGGAAGGGTCCGAAGCCAAACGCGAGTGTGTAGGCCATAAGGATGTTCAGGGCCGAACTGAACAGCAGAAAAAACAGCGGCGTGATCATGTCGCCAATGGCGCGCAACGCCGTGCCCAGCATCATGTTGATGGCGGTGAAAATATTGAACACGCCCATCCAGAAGATGAAGGTGGCGGCCAGTGACGTCGTGACGGCATCGAGCCCAAACAGCGACGCAATGGCTTGAGGAAACAGCACCACGGGAATGGCCAGAACCGCCGCCAGGGCCACCGCCATCACCAGCGATGTCCAGGCAACGCGCTCCGCCTGGGGGGCCTGAGAAGCCCCCCAAGCGCGCGCGATCATGGCCGTCGCCGCCACGGTCATGCCCATCAGGATGGCCTGCACCAGGAAAAACACCCGGTGCCCGCTGGTCACCGCAGCCACTGATTCTGTCCCCAGTTCGGAAACGATCTTGATGTGCAGGAAGCCCACCGTGGTGAACAGCAGGTTGGAGACAATGGTGGGCCAGGCCAGGCGCCATACGTGGCGGTTACTGGAGGCCTCTGCGGCGTAGGCGGGTGCGGACAAAGGGGTGTGTTCTCGTGGATTAATCGGCCATTCTAACACCCGCTGCCGGGCGTGCGAGTTTCACGCCAGGTTGGCGCACTCTTGATGGCGGAAACAGGACACAAGGTGATCGTTCACCATGCCGGTGGCCTGCATGTGAGCGTAGAGGATGGTCGAGCCGACAAAGGTGAACCCGCGCTGTTTCATGTCCTTGCTCAGGGCATCCGAGACGGGCGTTGTCGCTGGGACTTCTTGCAGAGTTTGCCAGTGGTTTTGCACCGGCTCACCGTCAACAAAACCCCAGATGTAGTCGGAGAAACTGCCCACCTGCTCCTGCACCTCAAGGAATGCGCGGGCGTTCTGGCGAGCACCGTACACCTTGAGGCGGTTGCGAATAATGCGCGCGTCCTTGAGCAGAGTATTGAGCTTGCGGTCACTGTAGCGGGCGATTTTGTTCGCATCGAAGCCGTCGAACAAGGTCCGATAGCCTTCCCGTTTGCGCAGGATGGTGATCCACGACAGTCCCGCCTGCGCGCCCTCCAGAATGAGAAACTCGAATAACTTGGCGTCATCTCTGACCGGTACGCCCCACTCGGTGTCGTGATATCGGACGTACAGCGGATCATCGCCGCACCAGCCGCAGCGCTGTGTCATGGTTGGCTCCTGTGGGGCGGCCAGTATGATGCTCGCCACTGCAGCTGTCCAGCGAGCTTGGTGGCGCCCGGCCGCCTATGCCACACTGCACGAACAAGCGAGAAGGAAAAGACGGCATGACAGACACGGTGTTGTACCAGCGGGATGGCCATGTAGGGCGACTCACCTTGAACGACCCTCAGCGTCACAATGCGCTCGGCAATGAGCAGCTGAGTGCGATCACTCGTTACCTCGATGAGATCAACGCAGACGATGGTGTGCGAGTACTGGTGGTTACTGGGTCGGGGCATAAGACGTTCTGCGCTGGTGCGTCTTTGAAAGAACTGGGTGCGAGCGAGATTCGTGATGCGACCTTCCAAACAATGACGACCCAGTTGGCGGCATTGCCCATTCCGACCATCTGCGCCCTCAATGGCAGCGTGTTTGGTGGCGGGGTGGAGTTGGCGGTGAGTTGCGACTTCCGCGTTGGCGTGCGAGGTGCGCGCATGCGAGTACCGGCTGCGGCGCTGGGCCTGTGCTATCCGCCCGTGGGCATCCAGCGCTTTGTGCAGTGTTTGGGCGTGCCTATCACTCGGCGCCTGCTGGTGGCCGCTGAAGAATTTGATGACGAGGGCATGCTGAACATCGGTTTACTGGATCAGCTGGTCGCGCCGGAAGCCCTCGAGGAGGTCGTGAGCGAGATGGCTGCGCAGATTGCCGGGTTGGCGCCGCTGGCTGTGCAGTCGATGAATGCGCTACTGGATCAGTCCGCGTCGGGCGGCATGGATGAGGAACAGGCGCGAGCCCTGACGGAGTTGTGCGTAGAGTCAACGGATCTTCAGGAGGGGTTTGCTGCTCAGCGTGAGAAACGAATGCCGGTCTTTAAGGGTTGTTGATTCAGTTATCGGGCGCCAGTGGCCCATGACAATTTAGCTGTCGATCGACAAGGAACCAGTCCAGGCCCAGGTTTTCCAGCCACTGAATGGCGGCAGCCTCGGTCTTCATGCGAGCCACACTGGCTGCTCCGCAGGCCTCCAGACAGGTATCAGCAATGACGCCAACGCTCAGAGGCCCCGGCAATGCCTGGCCGTCGACCGGGCTTAGGGCGCGACCGAATCGCTCGCCGTCAGTCAGGGTGGCCTGTTCAAAGTCCCCGCGAATGGTATAGCCGCGACCGTTCAGTTTCATGCGATTGACGACTGCTCTTGACCCTTTGGGCAGGCGAGCACCAATCAGCCAGTTGGCTCCGCCGGGTTGTTTGCCAATCGTGGTCACGTCCTGATCCAGTTCAATAAGGGCGTGGAGGGTACCATCACGAGAGAGTTTCTTACGAACGCAGTCCAGAGCGTAAGGCCGAACGCAGCTGTTCAGGTCCATTACCATCCCCTTGCGAGTGAGCAGGGCTCCCGCATCGCTGATTTCCAGGTAGCCCATACCGACCAGCTTGAGAATGCCCTGCAACTGCCGTGGTGACGCGCGCAACCTGCCTTCGGAGTCGTAGCAATTGAGTAGAATATGGGTGGTTGGATCAAACAGATGGCGGCTTTGATCCCAAAGTGCCTGGACAAACTCAAACAGACTCCGGGCTTCGGTGTCCAGAGGTACCGGAGAACCCGTACCCGCTGCCTGATTGATGCGGCTGATGGTACTGTCCGGCTGATAAGAGCAGTATTTTTGCTCAAGTCTGTCGATCTCGAGCTGAGCTTGGTCAAGGCGCTCAGGGCCCAGACGGTCACCGTTGTCTACTACAAAGTGGCAAGCCCTGCCGAACGCGTGCAACCTGACTTCGCTAACTTCCACAGCCCCTGTCCCTGATTTGTTCTGTGTAACTACCGCTGACGGAACCGCCGCGGTTGGTCGGTTGATGCCACGAGCCGCCGGCAACAATGTAACAAGCCAGCTGTGGAATGACCAGAGTACGATTAAGCGTCGAAACGTTATGCTTGCTAGGGGTTCAAAGGGAGAAAAACCCTAACTGATGTCCCGTGGTTGGAGCTGCAGGTCAAATTTCCGCCCATTCGAGCCGTGAAAGAATACATGGCCGGAAGTGTAATCCCAGATACTTTGTCGTCAGCACCGCCAGCAGGAGTTGTTCCGGTGATACCAGGTCCGTTGTCTCTGACTATAAGAATTACGCCGTCACGAGTTCCTGAAGTTTCTTCATGTAGACTGATGTTTATAAAATGAGACAAGGAGTCAGCTTTGAATGCGTACTTGAAGCAGTTCTCGATTAGCTCATAGATTATAATGCTCAGAGCTGCCGAAACTTCTGTTTTTAGCAGTCCTACTCTAATGTTTAGCAATGAAACAACGCTTTCCTCTGGAAAGTCTGATTCACTCAGGAATCTTAGCAGTAGATCATCGATAAGTGACTGCATGTCCGCCACGGGCAAGCCGCGGTCGTAGTAGACATTTTCCTCTAGTGATTCGAGCGCGCTTATCCATTTGTGATAACGATTTTTAGTTCTGATCACTTCACTGACACGTGAGTCTGAATGGAAATGATAGCTAATTTCCTTCAGAAGCGAAAAAGTAGTCTTCCTATGACTCCTTGCTGACCTCAGAAGATCTACCTGAAGGTCCAGTCTATCGTCTAAGTTTTCATCTAAGCGTTCTTCTGTATCGAGTATTTCTCTCGCTAACACAGAAGCGCGCTTATTCACGATGAAACTAAGGTAGGCTCGGTGAAGCAGCCAAAAAAAGACTAGGACGCATACAAGATATATCGAGTATGCCCACCAAGAGAGCCAGGGTGGCGGAAGCACGCTTATCATGATTTGGTCACCAGTCGAATCCCAGATACCTGATGCGTCGGTAGCCGCTACACGAAAGATATAGTCTCCGGCCGGCAAGTTTGTATACGTTGCGCTGTTCCTGGCACCAACTTCAATCCAACTCTCATCGAAGTGCTCAAGCTTATGTTTGTAGCGACTCATTCCGGAATTGACGAAGGATTTTGAAGAAAAGTGTAGTGTCACAAAGTTATCTGTATGCTCCAGGACGACTCTATAGCTCAAAGAGGCGCCACTGCCCAACAGTTTGTCAGTCTCCCGAAGTTGGACACGTGTAATACTAGTCTCGGGAGCCTTATTGCTTGTGATTAGATCTCTGGGGTAAAAACCGTTGTAACCAATGGGAGTACCGAAGAAGAGTTCACCAGAGGGCGAGAGAATCGACGCACCGAAGCTGAAGTCGTTGGACAGGAAGCCATCAGCTGATGTAAATCTTTTGATGAAACTCCTATTTGAGTCCAAAAGTACTACGCCGCTATCTGTAGACAACCACATTGAGCCGTACGCATCGGCCTCCATCCGGTATACGGATCTAAATGATGAGCCATTGGGCTGAAGTATCTTGCTGGTGGAAAGCCTTGACTCGGACCTGTCTTCAGCAGACCACTTGAATAAACCGTGGCCAGCGGTACCAAAGTATATATCTCCGTTCGAATCCAGGAAGGACGAGTAAAAGAAGCGGGTGTCTGTATCGCGGCCAAACTCAATATCCACTTTACTAGCAGCATTGGTTTCGAGATCGAGGAGATACACCTTGCTAGTGACCTGACCCCCTAGATCGACTCCAGCTTGTGAGAGAGACTTTCACTAGCAAGAAGGAGTATCCGATCATGGCGAGAAAGCGATTCAAGCCTGAAGAAATCATCCACAAGC
>JBCCYE010000043.1:0-28129 GCA_039190425.1 Pseudomonadota bacterium
GTCTGATTCGAAAGTAAAGTGCTTGTTCGCCAGATAGTGAAAACAGATAGCAATGCCAAAAGCCAGCGCCACCGACACAGGGTAAGAGAAAAGATCGAGCTCCAAAAACATCCACAGTAAGCTTATATATAACAGTGTGTTTGCTACGCCCACCATCGCATAGCGCGTAAATTTTTTGCCGTGCTCCCGCATCAGGGCTTCTCAGCAGAAAACAATACGGGCTGCACCGGCGTTACCCAGGACGGGACCTTAAAACCGTACTGGATAACAAACCGACCCTTCGGTATGGTTTTGCTGGCAACATCAACAAACCCCGCTTCGGTCATTGCACGCTCAAGGAACTTGACAGGGTATTGCAGCGTGGGCGGATGCTTGATCGTATTCTCAATAACAAAAGTAGCGGGTAAAAAAACCATTTTCTCAAAAATGTAAAACCAAGGGGGGATGCAGGACTCAACGATCAAAATCCTGCCGCCCGGTTTCAGCACTCGATAGACCTCACTGAACAACTGTCTTACGTTTCCGATACACTCCGCAACCGTCTTTCCGATGAGGTGATGAATGAGCATTACGATCACGACGCCGTCAAAATCCAACAGTTCTTGAGGTATGTCCAGAGCGCTACCCTGTACCATTGTCACATTCTCAGGCAGCTCCAGATCTTTGGGCAACTCGTCCAGGAAAAGATCCAGACCTACAATTTCTCGAACACCTTGGGTATCGTATGAAAAGACACCTCCGTTTCCGACATCGAGAACTCGACCCGCTCCCCGAAGTTCCTTGCTTAACCCGGCGGAAATCAGCTGATAAGTGTCTATGGATGCAACGTTTTCTTTGTAGTCGTCGTATTCGTCCAGAAAAAACTCTGCGTTCTTTTTACTGGATGACGTGGACTGCCCACCCTTAACTCGATCGTTCATAGTCTCTTCTCCCTCATACGGCCCGTATGATCAAACTCTATGCCCTACTGTTAATCAAGTAGACCGAGAGCGTTCCCCGCCACGTTTCCGATGATAGTGTTCGCAAATTATCAAGACAAGCATGAGGCTGCCGGTAAGCAGCGAAATCGAAACGCCCATAAGGACGGATACAGGTCTGTATCGGAATACAACAGAGTGCTCTCCCGGTGGTACCTCAACAGCGCGAAACAATGAGTTCGCACGAAGAATCTCGACCACTTCACCATCGACATGGGCCTCCCAGCCGGGAAAGTATGCGTCTGTTAGTACAACCAGGGAATCGCCCCCAACGGAGACGCTCAACTCAACCTCATTGGCTGTGTAACGGACTATGCTTACTTCGGGCGGCTGCACATCGACCTCTAGCTGATGAGTCCGCGAGGGAAACGTTGGCTGCTCGCCCTCAATCACTGCAATGTCAGCCAGAGCTTGGGCGTTTGCAGCAAGAGCGGCGAGCGTTTCCCGCTCGCTCTCCGTTGAAACGTACTCGGTGACTGCGTACGCGCGCGGCAGAGCAGTGGGGTTCGTCGCGACGCCCTTGTCGGAATAAAGATATTTGACCGATGCCATCCCGAGTATGGTTTCATCCCGCAGTACCAACTCGGCCAACTCAGGTGACAGATCACCGTAAAAACGTTGCAGCGGAGACCGCCTTACTGTCGCATCGAACTCGTCGTCACCGACGCGATGACTAAGATAGTTCAACCAACGTAAGTGCGTGAAGCTGTCGTATGCACTGATATTGGGTACACCGCGTTTCATACCGAGGTTGGCCAAAACGTAGGTTTCATCAGGCGACGATGGCACCACTAGCAAACGGTAGCCTTCACCTCTCAACCGATAGTCATCGATGACGTTCTCTACCGCAATATCGTGATGGTTGTTGAAAGCAGGTACAAGAAAGCGGTTTTGCCGCTGGATCGCTGCGTCCGCAACAATCGCCAACGCCAGAAGCCAACCAAAAAGGACGCCGCTCTTCGCCATCCCACGAAAGAAAAGTAAGCAGCACACCAGACCGGCACCTACCATCAGACCGGCGAACGCTGGAAAATCCGTCGCTCCCTTCCAACCGGCCATTGCAAGCGCGATGGCACCGGCCACGGTGCATCCGATGGCGACGGGCCGGACCCATCGATCTGATAGACGATCAACCAGTCTGTCCGCACTGGCCTGCGCCAGATATGATAAGCCGATGGCCGCCAAAACGATGAGGAAGAAGGCGAGGTACGCAACCGCTCTCCCATTGACTCGCAGGGAGCCCGCCAGTGGAATCTCCAGTAAAAATGCAAGAGCGGGTATCTGATAGGACATCACAAACAGGAATACGATCAGGAATCCCGCCGACAGCGCTACCGAAGTCGCAAGCAGCTCCCGGTGTAAAAACGCAAAGGGCGAGAGCAGCAGGGTCGCGCCCAGATAGTAGATTCCCGATTCGACCTCTAGCAGTGGGTTCCCATAGATGTAGGCTCTATCTGGGAACATAAAATTTCCCAATGCCAGCCAGACCGAGAACTGTTCCCAAGCTGAATCGGGGTTGTAGATGCTGGTGGAGTGCACGTTGCGGACTGAGAGCGTAGACAACTCATAGGCGGGCAGAAGCTGCACGGCTACGAGGCCCAGCGTGAACACCACCGCCAATACCATAACAAGCGCTCGGACCGAGATACCGGCAAAGCCAGAAAGGCGCCATGCAAACAGTGAGAGCACGCCTAGGTATACCGCAACCACAAGACAGGTGTAAAAAAAGAAGTTGGGAAAGCCCCCCAAGAAGCACAATGCGAGTGAGACGGACAGGCCCGACGCGAGCCTGATGCTGGGCTGCTCAAAACAGCGATGAGCAAAGTACAGAATGAATGGCAGCCAGCAGAAAGAGGCACCCTCCGTGTGCGAAAAACTCTCCGTGAATCCAGTGAACCCAATCAGTCCAACCGCCAGGAACAGTGCAAACGGTGCCAGGCGCAGATGGCGCCCGTAGAAATACATACCCGCCATGACGATCAGGACCGTCAAAAGCTGATTGACGAGCAATGCCGATGGTGTGTCTTCCAGTAAGAAGATGACCCAGATGGTCGGATGCAGCAGGCCGATCCCCAGCTGGCCGAGCATTGAAGTACCCAGGGTATTGAAAGGATTCCATAAAGGAAGGTCGCCCGATCGGACCACATCACTGGCGTAAGCCATATAGGGCCATATGTGATTGTTCAGATCGTTCGCAAAGTTAACGCGCAGAACGTCGTCGGCGGCAGCGTTCAAATCGTAGAACACCTTGGCCAAAAACAAGAGTAGGCCAAGGATTACTATGGCCCATCGCCATGCAGGGTGTATCACCGCGCTACGCAAGGTGCCGGAGCACGATCGCAATCTCGTACTGAATCCATTGAGCTGTGTATGCTTATCGTTTATTGCACGCTATCACCTCGTCGCGGGATGTTCAAACGGGTCCACCCAGCCGCGCGCATAAAACTCAAGAAAATCCTATCGCGAATCGGCCGGGATATTGCAAAGGGGCTTTTTGACTTGGCGAGAAGAGCTCCACGGGGTGGCCCTTAGCGGTACAGCCCGCCCTACTCGATCCACCTGGCGCGCCCACCACAATCTCCAAGCGTCTGCGCCATGGCCCGAGCGTGGCGGAGGAAGCGTCGCGCTTCCTCCGCTGAAGAAGTGATCAACGAGCGGACACTACCCGAGGTCGGCAAGCAGTCCAACTCGTTAGAGGACGCGCTGCAAATCGTTCTGTAAACACGATTCATTGAAGAGCTTAGCGCCTACATCAAGAAGCGCTTGTCCTGTTTGAGCAAAATGAGGACCCACCAACTAGAAGTTGCCGGTATCCTTCTTGGCGATGAAGTCATTTTGATCAAGTCCCTGCTTCGGCTCACAGTCTTGGCTGCCTCCGAAGCACCATGTTGGATGCGAAGCGAAGCTGTTTGATACATTCGCATTGTGGTGTCGGTTGTACAGGTCGAAGCGATAGCTTTGTCCCTCCACCATATCGACACACCCAGCCGGTCGCCGCGGGCTTGCGCCGTAGCCCACCTCGGCTACCATGCCTTTATTGATCCAGACAGAAGAGCAACTGTTTCTGCCAGTGACAATCGATGTACCCGGGCTACCGTTGTCCGTGCCAAAGCAGTACCGGCCGGTTTTTGGGGCGACAAACTCGGCCGAAAACATCGCTTCCCACGAACGGTTCCAGTTACCACCGCTCCCGCTCCACTGTGGGCTCCAACTGAATGTTCCCGCCGTATAGGTGTGGTTGGCAGAATCGTAATCCCAACCCGCGCGCATGTACTGCTTCTGCTCGGCGCCAAAATTGCCCTTCATTTCATTCCAGTTATCGGCTTTGTTACAGTTGCCATCCGCAAAGAAGCCATCTCCCCAACCGAGATCGTCAATGCGAACATACATACCTGAAAACTCGGTGGGATATTTGTCGGCGCAATCGCTGATGCCATCATTATCGGCGTCCTGTGACGCACAGGCACCGTAGATTGCGGTGGCAAAATCACCCCCCTCTTGTGGTGAGTGAAGGCCAGCATTACGCGCAAACTGATTCGAGAACACACCATAGGGATCAAGTTGTGCTATGGCCTGATTGAAGATCGAGCGCTCCTGAGCATTACGCTGCTGCAAGGAGTTCAACTCAAACACCCACTCATCATTCTTGCCCCAGTGCGGCCAATAGTCGTAGTTTTCCAACAGGTGGGTGATGATTTCCCTGTAGGGTGTGTTTACGAACGCCTCCAGCTGCGATTCATCCAACCCATATCCCCAGTACTCTACAAACTCGAGGTGAACCATACGTTCGCCATGCGATATGCCGTTCCGTGTGTGATTACCCGACATGAGCAGGCCGCTGTCAGCATTGTCAAAGCGCATAATCGTACCGATCAGGGGCTGACAGACACCGTCACGATTGTAAATAGAGTCCAGGTACTGCACGGCCGACTGAATCTGGCTAAAGGGCATTGCGCCTTCATACTCCAGCTGAGAAAAGCTCGGCTGATTGTCGAGAAACTTCTCAGGCTGCAGTGTGATCATGCGATGGGAGGGACCGGTCAGCACCGTGTGGTTGGAAACAACGGGCGCCAATGGAGCTGCGCTTTCGGTGATCACTAGTGGTGGCTGATCCAGGTACAAACCAAGCCGTGTGCCCGCGGTGCTGCACTGCAACCCTTGGTTGCACATACCCAGCTGCAGACCGACTACGGCCAGCGCCTCCTCAAACCCGGATATGTTGGGGGTGAACAGCTGATTCTGTGCAAAGGGGCTGTCTACCGGTTGGCTCGTTCGATTTCCGCACAGGTATTGCACAGTATCTTGACCTGGAAACCAGCTGAGAAAAACGTAGTCACAGTCAGCCACCGCCGCTTCAACGCCTCCGTCTGCAACAAAACTGGTCTCATCTACGTACCTGACCTCCATTTGCACATTAAACTGCGGCTCGAGCTTTAAGCGCGCGCTCACGACATAGCCTAGAAGACCCAGGTTAGTCTTTAACGCGGCCCAAAGATTGGGATCACTTTGACCTGTCGTGCCCTCTGAATAGGTCCGCAGATTTCCGTCGGTACCCACCACGTCGAGCGCTATCACCGCGGAGGAAATCGTCGACGAACTGTTCAGCGACGAGCCGTGGGCGCCCGTTGCAATTGCACCACCCACGCTGATTCCGCCAAATCCCGTCGCGCCAAAGCCGTGGCTGTAACCAAGCGCCGCCAGGTATTCCTGAAGGTCGTTAATCTCGACGCCGGCTTGCACATTGACCGTCTGGCCGTGGCTTTCGAAGGCTTCCACCGGACCAATTTCGGTAAGGTGTGTGGAACGAATGACGTCGGAGATGCCGTCCCCGCAAATGATGCTGGTTGCCGAATGGCTGGTTCCCGCTGGCTTGACCTTTCTTCCCGAACTCACAATCGTTCGGACGTCGTCCTGCAACTCTCCTACCGTTAATGGCTCATAAATAGTGGTGGGTGGGCAGGTCATGCCTTGCGTATAGTAAGCCATCACTTGACTGGCGGGATTCGCGCAGTCCTCGGGGCAATTGGTCGCGTTTTCTCCAAGCTCGGCATCGCAATCGTTATTGCGGCAACTGGAAGCCAACGTCGACAGCGCGGGGCAGGACTGAGCCACGACATCGGCACTGATAATGGCACAAGCGGCCACGACGGCAGCAAACGGTAGTTTGGGAAATAGGGTTTTCATTTTTATACCTCTGGATAGCGTCGCTGTACGACCGCCCTCCTTACGCCAGGGCTGTCGAGAGGCTTCGCATTCATGAAAGTGCGGGTAGCGACCCACGGGTTTGTCCTATGACACGCTACTGTCCCGACGCAGCAAGAACAATCCCGGACCGATCTCTCAACTCATTGAAATATATGCTTTTTAATTTACCGCGCAGGGGGTGTATCAAATTCGGACACTGACTGACGAGGCCCCGGCCTGATATGACACCGACCACGCCTCGTCATCGATAAAAGTTCGGTGAGCGCCCCGTCCACCTGCGAAACGCACGTCTGAAGTTTGAGGGGGCGTCGTACCCCAAGCGAGAGGCAATCTCGTTCACCGAGAGGCACGTATCCCGCAGCAGAAAAAGCGCGCGTTCGCAGTGGACTTCGTCTTTGATGATCTGAAAAGACGTACTCTCCGCCTTCAGTTTGCGCCTCAAAGTTCTCTCCTCAAAGTGGAGCTCCCTCGATACGGTTGCAAGACTGACCGCATCGCCCAGGCGATCGGCAATGACGCGACGCACCTGATTGGCAAGAGCTTCACCCTTATTGAATGCCTCCAACAACTCAGCGCAAACCAATTCCAGCGCCTGAGCCGTTTTAGGGTCGGCGTTCGGCAAGCTAAGCGCGAGTATGCCGATATCGAACACCAATTCGTGATACTTACTTTCAAACCGGACAGGGCAAGCAAAGAGGTCCTGGTAACGGTTCGAATAGCCCGGGTCGGGGTATGCAACCCGCATCTCGAGCAGCTTTGTGGGCTTTCCCACTAACATCACGTTGAAGCGCAGAAAGCCGGATAGCAGCATTTCAACGAAAAATCGCCGCCCTACGTCAGAGCCAAGCCGTTCATGTATGCGAATAATGCCTTTGCCGTCTTCAAGACGAAGTGAAACTTCCGCCATTGTTCCGTAGTAAAGCCGCTGGTACTTCAGTGCCAGATTGACCGCGGCAATGTCTGTATCGGCGCTGAGCATGGCGTAACCGAGCGGTCCGTATTGGGTAACATCCGCCACTTCCCCGTAACGCAGACCACAGTCGCTCCAACCGGTGGTATGCACCGCGTTCTCATAGACTCGCAACAGATGTCCGGCCGGCAACACGCGCGTGTTCTCTCTGACCGGATCGATATCAGCGTCGCTGAGATTGGTATTGCTCAGCAAATCGTCTCGCCTGATACCGAGATTCGCCAGATGGTTGATCGACGTTCCAATGCAGGCGCCGAAGACAGAGGCGTCACCGCTGTCTGGCAACGCACGGGTTTCATCACCCAAGATGCTACGATTCATCACAGCACGCCCAATTTCTCTTCTTATATCGCCAGGGTCTAATACCGGAGATCGACTAAAGTACTGGACGACATGTCCGATTTCAAGCCAGCTTCGAACCCCATGGACGGGGCATGCAGCCTGCAGGAAGCAGTGGATCAAACCATGAGCGCACTGGGATCTGCCAGGACGACGCCAGGGTTTCGTTCAAGCCGATGATGAAGGGGGGTTCGCATTGACAGCTTCACTGACGAGAACATCCTTTACGTGGATCTACAGACTCCGGTGCGGGCTGTGGCAAGTACTTTCTCCATTGGTCTCGGACAGGGCTATTTCTTCTCTATTGGAGAGCGTTGTGATGCCGCAACGGCGGATTTCCTCGCCACGGGGAGCGCAATGTCCTGTTGCACAAGACGCAAGGTGCCAATGCCCATTGGGTTCTGGAACACTTCCATCCAACCACCCAGTTCAATCAGGTAATCGCAGCTGCAGTTCTTGATACCTACCTGGGGCGCTATGTACCTTCAGCCCACACTGGCATTTTTGATCGGTTCGCTAAGACACTCAGCCTGGAGGAGTTGGAAAAGGCAAGGTCCTTCTGATTTCGTGGTGAGCGAGTTGGCCAGGATGGCTGCGATGGGCTCGTGTCCGCCGCAAAAGCTGTGATCCTCGGGCGCTGCCATCAATTCAGACACGGAAATTCATCAAACAGCAGTTGCTCATCGACCTTTCGGGCCGGGTAAAAAATACCTATCCACCCAGTGGTCCGGTACTCGTAGCGAGTCGTCAGCCCATAAAAGCCGACTTGCTCATCTTCCAGCACAAGATTGTTGTCGTCGTCGTATTGGTAAAGCGTTAACCAGTTGATACGACCGTCGGCGTCGGTGCTTTCCAGCAGCAACCGGTTACCGCGGTCATCGTACTCGTAGCGAGTGTTGGAGGGAAAAACCTCATCCGTTGTGCCGTCCCCGTCCCGGTCAATCTGAGTACTCACGATCTGCCCGCCGGCATCGCGAATCCAGGTTGTGATCTCGTCTGGGACGCCATCACCCTGCTCGTCGACCGTACGCTCTGTCTCATAGCCCTCATCGCTCCAGGAGCGAGTGACCACTCTCAGTCCGGGTGACTCGCCGTACAGTTCGCGCTCCCACCACGTGACCCTGCCCCGTGCATCGAAGCGTTGGCGATCGTCAAGGGTACGCTCGCCGTTCTCAAACACCGTCTTGCTGGATGCTATGACTGCTCCACTGGCGCCGTACTCCCACTCCTGCTGGGTATGCTCGACGCCTGTTCTCCTTTCACGCCAAACCAGGCGATTTTGGTTATCAAAGCGATTGACGTGCATCTCAACGCTATCCCCACGCCGCTGTTCCCAGCGTATACGATTGCCACGCTCGTCGTATTCACTCTCCTCGACACGAAACAGTTCGCCTCCTCGTCCTTCCTCAATCCGCACAGGCTGAGACAACGCATCCAGCGCAACGTTCTTGTAGTCTTCGAGCGCGCCATTGGAACGTCTTACCCTTGCATACGCTTCCAGGCTCCCGTACCGGTCGTACTGCCAGCTCTCAAGAAAGAAGGGGTCTGATCTGCTGGTTGGGTTGCCTAGCGCATCGTACTGGGTTTCAGTTATCTGACCGCACTTATCCAGCTGCCAGATACGGTTGCCGAAGGCATCGTAGCGGATTTCCAGATACTCCCAGCCCTCACGACGAATCAGCCGATCGTTGTCGTCGTAAACATAGTCGATGCCCGAGTCCTCGAAATAGTATTGACGAGTCATATTGGCGATGCGCGGATCTACGCCCTGGGCTGCGTAGGCGGCATCGAGTATTGCTGGATAATCGACCGGCGCCAGCGGTACAGAGAATGCGCCCGCTTCCTGCCCATCAGTTCGGGCTCGCCGGATCGCCAACTGATCTCGAAACGCGCGCCAGTTTTGAGTAAACCGAAGCCGGGTATCTGCGAGCAATTCCACCGTGGCGGGCGCAATCTGGACACCATTGCCAGGATTCTGGTCGCGGTCCAAGCTGCCCAGAACATAAAGGCGATTCATGGCCGCGTGGAATGCGCGCCAACGGGTTTCAGGGGGCGAGAGCGTAAAATCGAGGCCGCTGTTTGACCAGGAGGGCGTGGCGACCGCCTCAAGCAGATCTCGTCTGCTGGTCTTGGCTGTACTTCCTGCCAGATCAAACATGGTCACCGTTTCTTCGGCGGGCACACTCCCTAGGGATGTCGCGCCGATCGTGAACTCAACGGACTCACCCGGACGAAAGCGAAAGACACCCTGCGCGTCGGTCGTACCGGACAAGGATGGCGTCGAGTAGGCCATGCCCTCTACAGCCGGCACCAGCTGGCCGGTTAATACGGCATCGGGATCTGGTTGCTGAGATTGAGATTCTGAGGACCCTCCGCCACCACACGCCACCAAAACCGCCGACAGTGCACACATCGCGACCGCGCGCTGCTTCAGACCGACCACTGGAAGCACACTCCTTCCCCTCGCTTTCTTATCCGTATCAAGATAGCACAATCAGGTCACGCCCAATAGACGTCAACAATGTGCAATGCCAGCCTCGAACTGCTCAGAAGGAATAGTCGAAGGCTTCCAGATCTTTCTTGAACAACCGGGTAACGGTAGCAAACGTCACATCGTCGAAGTAATCCTGATAACGACCCCTCTTGGACTGATTCACGTGCGGTAGGTCCAACAGAGTCTTTCCCGTCTTTTGTTCGATGGCGCGCTGCAACCGGTTCCAGTCGCCCGGCATGTCCTCCAGCCGAAAGATGTCATCAACAATGATGTTCCCCTCAAGGTCGGTCAGGCCGTCGTGCTGACATAGGAAACGACGCCCGGCATCGGGCAGTTTGTACTCGCGGCTGAGAAAGTCCCAATGCGGGTGAGGCGACTGCTTGCCGCTCTCGAGGGCCTCTACGTAACGCTTGAACAAATCCTTACCCGGACTCTCAGAGGGTTCGGACAGCCCCTGCTCCATAAACCACTGCCGTTGGCGCCGCCACTTTTCCAGCTTCTTCGGCGCCCTGCACCTGAAAATAAAGTCGGAGACCACTTTGTCGTACGGGTTCCTTACCTGAGTGAACACGTAAGCGTCTGAATACACCTCTTTACCCAGCTCCTGCAGGTAAAAAAAGGCATGGGCGTGGGTCAGCTGATCATTGATCAGTAGCCGTGGATGAAGAGGCACTTTCTGCCACTGCTCGGGAACGTCGTGACTGTACAGAGCTTTATTCAGCACGGTGACGACACTGGATGATCCGGTCTTATTGATCGCGACGAAGATCACACCTTCTTTCGGGTAATACATACGGGCTCATGTCAGTTGGATGCTTTGGAAGCCGGTCTGATTCAAGCCGAGATCCGCCCCCGACATGAAGCCTATCTCAATTCAGAGCATCAGGTAACGAAAAAAGCTCATAAGGAACCCGAACCGGGCTGCGGCTCATCGGCGCCGGCGCAAGAACTGCGTCTCGCGGGCTCGCGCATCGCCTAAAGCCGCGCTGCGCACTTTGCAGCGCATTGTTCGAGCCGGTGTATTAAGGATGCAACCGGGCGTGCACTAGCGCGCATCGCGTACCGGCCATGCGCGATGATCACCACCCTTGCCGCCGCTGTGGATATTGCGCCAGTAGGTATTCATCTTCCAACTGCTGTCCGGGCCGCGAGCGGGGGTTGTCGACGTCCAGAACAGCTCGTTCTTGATGTTTGTAAACGGGTGGCCATCCGTGAGCTGCGGCTCAAATCGCGACAGATCGTGCAAACTGAGAAACTCGTAATAGTTCGGAATACGCCAGTCACCCGCTCGAGATCCATCGGACAGGTTGCAGCTGTTATCGCCGTCTTTCAAAGCAGCCACTGCGCTCAGCGCCGCCGCAAAGTCTTTGGCTGCCATACAGCTGGCCTTCTTCATCCACACCAGGCCGGTCAAGTTGTCCAGTACCGTA
The DNA here is from genome assembly GCA_039190425.1 of Pseudomonadota bacterium. GTDB lineage: Bacteria > Pseudomonadota > Gammaproteobacteria > Pseudomonadales > Halieaceae > Marimicrobium. Next base: position 11,416 of record JBCCYE010000043.1, read on the forward strand.
CCATCCCCATTATCTGTAAACCTCTGTGCCGGCGCGGGGACACCCGCGCGAATCTCGCCGTCCTGACCTGTGCCCGCGCAGCTGATCACGTCGCCGTCGTTATCGAAACAACGGGTCTGGTTTGTTGCAGCCAACTTTAAAGGCGCATTGTCGGTCTCCGAGTCTGTGCGCATCGCCCACACCCACCACGTATCGCTCGCCTTTGCTCCTGATGAAAATCGGCCCGAATGAAAGAAACTGCCTGTCCACGCCTTGTGCTCACTGTCTGCCCGGCTAGTGGATGTCCAATGCATTTCAAACTTAACGTTGGTAAAAGGATGGCCGGGCGCTAAGGCAGCCCCACTGGTTCTGGAGATCGCCACATCGACAAAGCTCATCAGCTCTCGTATGTTCGGCAGACGCCAGTCGCCGGCCTTTGACCCATCTGACAGCTGACAGTCTTCATGGCCATCAGCCAGCGATGCGGCGAGGCTCAGTGCCTGAGACCAGCTGACCTTGTTGTCATCACTAAGACACTTGCCCCGCTTGAGCCAGATGAGACCAGTCAGGTTATCGCGCACCGTGCCATCACCGCGATCGGTAAAGCGCGGGTCGGGGCTCGTCACTCCGGATTGCACATCGCCGTCCTGGCCGGTTCCAGCGCACGCGATCACGCTGCCCGTATTGCTGTAGCATTTCTGTTGTCCCGTCGCGGGAACGACTTCCGAGCCAACAAAACCGATGGGCCTGAACACCGCCACCAGAGGCGGGGCAACGTCCATACCGACGGCTTCCATGGTCTCCGCAGATACATTAAACGTACAGGTATTGTCCGTCGCATCGCGACAGTAGTTTCGCCAGCGGTCAAATCGCCACCCGTTCCGCGGTGTCGCCGTGTAGGTGTCGTAGTAATCGTCGAACACATAGTTCTTGGCACAGTTGTCTGGCACCGGCTCCGAGCGGGCCTCTTCCAGCGTACAGCTGCGACCGAAGTTGGATGAAACGTCCCCTTCGCCCTCAATCTCAATGGGGTGGCTACACGCCCCGATCGCCAACAGCAGCGCGATGTAAAGCCCCGTCTGCGCAGTTTTCATAGACCACCCACATTCTTATTCAGCACGTCTCTCGCATAAAATTATTCCATAAAAGAATATCTCACAAGCAGCACCGTTCGATTTGTGAACGCCGTCACAGAAACGCTACGCACCGCCATTCCCTGGGTAGCGATCAGTACGCTCCATTTGCTTAGGAGCCAATGGCGCTATGTTTATGTTTTATATCAACTTATCCACCAGACCGGTGAGCCTGGGAACACTTCGTGAGCCAAACCTGTAACACCATAAGGCGGGAGGCGCGAACGCCGTTAGGCAAGATAGGCCCTCGATCGCAAGGCCGGCTCGTCACGCTAGTTCAGTGTTTTCCGAAATCCCAATCTGGTATGACCCCTGGGGAAATCGTCGAAGCGCGCAAACTCTTCGTAGCCCAACTGCCGATAAAATTCGGCGGCCTGCCAACTCTGGGTCCACAGCCAGACGCCTCGAAGCGCCAGGGAGGTCGCATGGGCTTCCGCCCGCTGCATCAGCGCCCTCCCCAAACCCTCGCCACGACGCTCGGCACTGACCCAAAGTTCGTCCAGGTAGATCCAATCCCACAGGATATCTGCCGTCAGTGCACCCTGAAGGGTGCCGTCATCATTCTTGAAGAGCCATTTGACCTGCTCTTTCTCAAATGCCGGTGCGCCCTGCTCCACACTGTACTCGTCGAAACCACGCGTGACGACCGACTGCTCCGAGGCAGTCAAACCCACTGTTTGAAACTCAATCACCATGATTGACACTCACCCACACCAGACCGTGCACTAGAGACCCCGCTGATACTGTTCAGCGATCCCGGCATTTAACCCCTCGAACTTTTCCACCAGTTGATCGCATGGATCCTCGGCCGCATGACACAACACGGACATATCAATATGAATTTCGCCCTCTAGCCACACAACCTCTCGACGAACCACGGCGGGGTGAGCAGGGTGATCTTCAGGGGTGAAGGTCCATACCACAAAGTCATCTGTGTCTCTGGGTGTTGCCACCGCCCAGCCATCGCTGTACCCGAAGTCCATGGTTGGATCGCTGCTCAAGACCTCAAAAGCCTCTTTTGCAGATCCGAATTGGATTTTGCTCTCCTGGGCTTGTACCCAGTCTGCTTGCATTGAGAGGCCCAGCACTAGGTACAGAGCCGCGCATCTCAGCGGGACCCTGCTTCGTAGAGACATCAATCTATGCCAGAGTAGGGCCGAGCCGCACCGGCGCAGAGAACTCGCAACAAGGGTCATTCGCGGTGCATTTATCGTGTGCTTGTGCTGCATGACTCGCGCCTATTACTGCGTTCCGCTGAGAAGAGAGCAACACGACAATACTCGAATCCCTGTAAAACCGCATCAATGGTCCAACCATCCAGCGTAGACCACCGCATCCAGCCGCCCCATGAAGTAAAGAATCCCTAGACCACAAGCGCATAGGACACTTCAACGGCTCACTCCAGAAGGGGACCACGATAATGCACAATGGATTGTGCGCCTACGGAACAACTTTCTGGAATGAAGAAGAGATTCCTGTAGATGCGCACTACCAGGGGTATCTCCTCCATAACTTTAACAGCCGCCATACACGGTCACGATTCCGCCCTAAGCGGCTCAGATAGTTATCGCCATAGTAAGGCATCAACTTAAGTCCATCGCTTCCACGGTTACGATAGAAATTCGGTACTGGATGGTGATCTTCCATAGGAAGATGGAAAACCGGGCAGGCCGCACTTGCTTGCGGTGGTACAACCCAATCCCAGCGTGCCGCCACACGTCTACCCCTTGACTGCTCATCTTTGTGAAAATCGATGAACTGTTCGCTGGCACTATGATGATCAACGAAGGTCACTCCAGCCGAGGAAAAAGAGCTGCAGACCGATTCATTTAGCACCGTCAAGGTCCGGTCGACCCAGAATGGATCAGAACCCTCCGGATTCTCACCAATTGACCTAGCCACTTCGGGTAGCAGGTTGTAACGGCGGATGTCTGCCAAATTCCGGGATGCGATTTCAGAACTCATGTAATAACCGTTGAAAGGCGCACAGGGATACTCTATGCCGCCGATGCTCAGTATCATGTCGCTGACACAGGGGACGGCGTACCAACGAAGGTTTAGCTGTTCCAGTGATGGATAGTTCGGGTGTGTTATGCGAATCTCCTTCGTCGCACTCTCAGGGAGCTCATATATTATGCGCCTGTCTTTTGTGTCGCGAAGAATAAATGGAAGAGTGTCGAAAGCACTCCTTGGGTCTGGCGGTTTATGGCCCATGTTGCAAACGACTCTGGTAAGGTCCGCGTTCTGACGATCACCTAAAAAACTTGAATCACTGAGAGAGTAGCCCGCGTACTGATGAATCTGTGGACTCTCGACGTAAACGGGCAGCCGGTCTGCTGACACGGGCGCAAAGACCGAAATCATGGAGCGTATCTTTCCATCTCCAAGCGCGTCCTTCATGTGCTGGACTATTCTGCTGGCGACGTCGTCTGGCTCCGTCAACCCTCGACAATCAAAAACCTCCAAGCTGGACCAAAATCTACGTCCGATGCATCTTGAGTGATTGCGCCATGCCACGCGCGCCCCAAAAGCAAGCTCTTCGGCTGTGTGTTCGTAGTGGTTAGACTTTCGCAGCGCTCTTGAGACCTCAGCCAATCGATGCTTCATTAGCCGCTGGTCGTTACTGGTTTCACTAAAGAATAGCTTTATGAACGCGCGGGCCTCTTCTTGGCGCTCACCAGGAGAGAGACGCCGCAGGCGACGCGCCAACGGTGAGGTGGCAGTGACGTAGTCATCGCGGTAGGCGGATTTCCAAAATTGCAGCGGCTGCGAAGAACCGTCACGATGAAAGTCAATGATCGCCAAGATCCTCCTCGCGAACTCTACATCAAACCATCAAACTGTCGAGCTGCGGCGCGCAGCGGGCGTCGATTTATTTCATACACAGCACTGAGTGCACGGGCTTTTTCCCTGCGATAAACACGATCGCCGCTCTCGGGGTTACTGTATGACGCACGGGCTGCAAAATGATCAAAGCGGCGAATGTAAGCTTGACGGGTGGCCGCATTGGTTGCAATCAGTTCATGGTAGATTGGTGTATCTTCCATGAGCGTGAATTCATTGAAGCGAACCCGATCCAGGTAAGGGGCATGCTCCTCTAAAAAGTCTGCGGTCGCGGCCATATCATCAGCACGCTCACCCGGGAAGCCCTTGAACATTGTGCAACGGAGACTCAATCCCGCTTCATGTGCTTCACGTATGAACTGGGAATTTCGTTCGACATTGCTACCCTTGTCCATGAGATCTAGCATTCTCTGGCTACCACTCTCGAGGCCGAAACTCACCCGACGCATTCCTGATCGCACAGCATTCTTGAGATCGTGCCTGGAAAGACCGTTATCGTCCCGCAAATCGACATGTACTGTTCCAAGCCACTCAGCTCCAGGCACGTAACTCTGAACATTTTCCGCTATTCCCCTAATCATATCCGGATAAGAGTTCAGCTTCAGATCAACGAAAAGAAAATTGGTCGTCGAGTGGATGCGCGACTGTTCCTGCATCTCAAGCAGCACATTCTGTATCGATCGTGTTCTAAAGCTACGCCCGTTCACTGAAATTACATCGCTGCAGAAAGCGCATTTATTCCACTGACAACCACGACCAGTCATTATTGGTACTATCCGAACTGGATATCTATCCCATGGATAATCGGTAAAATCCGCCATAGGAACGTCATCAAGTTGCCGTAAGGGAGGGGCGCTAGAGGAAGCACGACCGTCTGGTAAAACAACGCCGGGAAACTCAAGTAGGTCTCTTTTAGCGATTACCGCCGCTACAAGGTCTGAAACACTTAAATCTGATTCTGCGCCTACAACCGCACTAACACCCGGCAAGCGCCGCCATGCATCTGCGGTGCCAGGAATGTTGAACACAGGCCCACCGACGAGAACCGGAACCCCTTTCTTTGCTGCTATCTTGCCAATTTCAGTGACAGTCCTGAAATGCTGCAGGTAGCAAGAAAGCAGGACGATATCAGCATCGCCCATAGCCTGGGAAACTTCTCGCAGTGTCACCGGGTGAGGCCGGCTCATCCAAGTAGACCGAAGGCTCCGCAATAAATTACGTGTACTCCGAAACAACGGTGACGTCGATAAGTGTATCCGACGCTTCAAATGATCCAACCAGGCCTCAGCACGCTCTCTTTGCGTTGCCGGTACATCGTGTGACAACGGGCACAGGACATTGACCTGGTGACCGGCCTGCCTCAATGAGGCCGTCAGAATACCTATGGACAGCGTTGGGAAACTCGCGAAGTTGTTCAAATCAACGAGCAAAACCCTACTAGAGCGGCCTTGCCCCTCGAGTTGCAACGACCGGGGGGTCTCAGAATCAGGCTGACGCTTGATGACGTCTTCTTGCCTCGTTAGACGTGCGGCGGGGTTATGCTTCTTCAAATCAATACCGTTGTTATGCTAGATCTTGGGCAGCTAGAAGACCAATTTAGAGATGAACGAAAAGCGCAGGAGGACGCAAAGTAAAGAGGACGACTGTGCAAGCATTAGGGGCGGTTCCCAGCCATCGTAGCGCCAGTCCCTTCATACATAAACTATTGGGTAAGCTGGTTGAAATCAATAGCTTTGGAAGCGATATCGTATGTCAGAAAACTTTACATTACGCCTTCTGCAGAATGACAACACTACGGCTCCGAGGTACGGATTTCTCGCGCTGGTTCTGTCGGATATTTGGCTGCAATCACGTAGTACAGTACAACACCACGCCACCCAACCTATGGGCATGTCGACTGACTTGGGGCGATGCACCGCGGTACGATAAGTTGTGACCCAATGGGCAGTGATTTGCGTAACAGTAGGATGGCAACCCAACCTACCGTCAACCGCTGAAAAACCGTCCCACCTCGGGCAAATCGTCGAGCCGTAACCATGCGGACTCCGCAACCACGACGGTTTATTTTGATGGCTCCTGTCCGCTATGCAATGCCGAGATTAGCCACTATGCGTCACGCGACCGAAACCAACGACTGCGCTTTGTCGACGTATCTCAGGTCGACTCGGACCCAGGCGCCGACCTCTCGCGAGAGGCCGCCATGCAGCGTTTCCATGTTCGCACACCGGACGGCAATCTGGCCTCAGGCGCGCACGGCTTTGTGGCACTGTGGCAGGCTCTCCCAGGATGGCGTTGGCTGGCCAAAATCGCTCGAGCACCCGGCGTGACTCCGCTACTGGAATTGATCTATCGGCTGTTCCTTCCCGCACGGCCTTCATTGTCTCGAGCCGCAGTGCGGCTTGGTGCGAAGCCCGCGGTGCAACAGACCGTACAGTCCCGGCCAGTCGGCGATTCGCCCGTCAAATCCTGACCGACCGGGTACTGAAAAACCCCAGTGCAAGTAGGCCAATCCCGCGATCCGAGCGCCAGCGCGCGGGCTCGTCAAGCGACGCTTACCGGGCTTGCGGACAAGGTTCACGCTTACCGGAATAGGAACTACTGAACATGCTCGAAACTGCTCTGCTGGTCACTGCTCTGATGTTTGGTGGTACGGTGCTTTACTCGTTCGGTTTTGCTGCCTTTGTGTTCACATCATTGCCAGCCGAGACGGCCGGCCCACTGATCAGGCGGGCCTTTCCACACTTTTATCTGTTTGTGATCGCAACCTCGGCCATAGCCGCGTTGCTGCTGAGTAGTATCGACCCTGTGTCGGCATCCATTATGGCTGTTATTGCCGCAACCACCGTACCAACCCGACAGGCCCTCATGCCCGCCGTCAATGCAGCGACGGATCAAGGCGCCAAACGGCGATTTCAGCTTCTGCACAGCCTTTCCGTAGTGATTACTCTGCTCCACATTCTGGCGGCCGGTTATGTCCTTGTGCGTCTGGTATAAGTGCTTTTCGCCCCAACCAGGTGCTGGCGGTCGAGGAATCAAGACCCCACCGCAGTGGCTAACAGAGAAACGGGCATGTCATCTGGGCGCCTCGAGTTCCCGCCCCACGGCTGAGGTACCCTATACTGCGCTTACGAGACTCCAAAGGGAGGCCATGAAACCATGGCGGCAGGGCCAACAACATCTCATCACCAACGCAACCGCCCACCGCGCTTCACCATGGTCCGCGCGGCTTGTCTGACCCTTTGTGTCGCTGCGATTACCCCGACGCTCACCCATCCCAGCAAGGCTGAAGAGGCAAGCCCCCGGCTCGTACCCATGCAGGGTGTGCCCCCAAGTCGCGAAACGCAAGTTACGCTGGCCAACTACGCTCAGTACCCCCTGAGCCGGTGGTCTTTCCGCAATCCCGGCGCGGTTTTCAACACCGTAAGCATTCCGCGACAGGGGGCTATCCACGTCCTCCCCGGCCCAGCGCGCCCCGAGCTGGGCCAGCAGTTAGTGACCGACGCACAGGGACAGGCGGTAGGCTTTAACGAGCTGTTTAAGGCGAACTACGCCAACGGGGTGGCGATCGTTCAGGGCGAGAAGTTGTTGCACGAAGCATATTTCCATGACTTCAGCCCATTGGACCGCCATCTGTGGTTCTCGATGACCAAGTCGCTAGTAAGCTCGGCTTTCGGTATCTTGATCGCTCAGGGTAAAGTCAATCTGCAGGCATCACCCGCCGACTACATTCCTGAACTGAAGGGGACCGGTTTTGAGCGAGTGTCGATACAGCAGGTGCTGGATCACTCTACGGCACTCGATTTTAAAGAAGACTATGTTGATCCACAGTCGGATTTCGCCAGACACTATCTACCGGCGCTGAGCATGGGCTGGCTACCCGGCGCCGCCGACGTCCAACCAGCCGATGCAACCATCTACGGCGTACACGATTTCCTGATGCACTTTGTCAATCCCAGGGCCGATCTTGAACCGGGAATGTACTTTAACTACAACTCCAGCAACGCTGATGTACTGGGCTGGTTGATCTCGAGAGTCAGCGGCGTTTCGCTGCACACTTTCCTGCAAAAAGAACTGTGGTCCAAGCTCGGAGCGGAACACGATGCTCTGATGGTCGTTGATCGTGCACTGATGCCAGTAGCCACCGCTGGCATGAGCTCAACGCTGCGCGACGCGGCACGTTTCGGCATGATGATACGCGATCGAGGTGAATTTGCGGGTCAACGAGTGATCCCAGCAGACTGGGTAGATGCCACACTGAGTGTCAAGGACTCGGTACGGTCGCGCATGGCCAACCACCCCAGCTATCAACAGGAGCCGTGGTTTGCCTACCACAACATGTGGTGGGTGCTCAGCGTTGATCAAGGTGAGTACTGCGCGCTGGGCAGTTTTGGTCAAATCATCTATGTAAACCGCAGCGCCAACACCGTAATCGTCTGGTTCTCGAGCCAGCCTCTGGGCAGCGCCGTAAGCAATGCCCCTTTTCGCGCTAAACTCAAAGCTGCCCGTACGCTGGCCGCAACACTGCATGAGGAGCGTTGCAAAGTTGATCGTGGCGAAAACTGTGAATGAACCCTCTGCGACTGGCGCTGCTCTTGGTACTGCTCGGCACACCGGCGTCGCTATCTGCCGAATCTCTGCAGCCCTTCAGATTCCAACTTCTCTGGACACCGCAGGCTCAGTTTCTTGGGTACTACATGGCCGATGTCCTGGGGTACTACGAGGAACACGGCCTGGCCGTCGAGATTCTCCCCGGCGGTCCCACGGTACGCACCACACAACGTTTGCAATCCGGACAGGTGGATGCGATCAATGAGTGGCTTCCCACCGCGCTGACCGAGCGGGAAAACGGGATTCCATTAATCAATGTAGCTCAGATTTTTCAACACACAGGCTTCATGCTGATCTGTCATCGAGACCGGGGGATTCGCCAACCGGCTGATCTGCAGGGAAAGACAATCGGTGTGTGGCAAAACGGCTCCTACTTGCCCGTGACCGGCTGGCTCAATCGGTCTGGCCTGACGATCGGGGAGGACCCGGGCAATGTCCAACTTTACCAACAATCCGCGGATGTGTTGCAGGCCTGGAACAATCCCTCCATCGATTGTGTCTCGGCGATGTCTTACAACGAGTACTGGACGCTGCTGAAAGACGGCGGAAGCGCAACCAATCTCACGATATTCGATTTTGCGGAGCTCGGCTTCAGTTTTCTCGAAGACGGCATCTATGTGGATCCGGGCAGACTGAAAGACCCGAAATTCAGAGATCGCCTCGGGCGCTTCCTCGATGCCTCGCTACGAGGATGGCAGTACGCGTTGAGTCGACCGGGAGAGTCGGTCACGATATTGACGCAGTTGTTTGAGTTGGACGAGCGCCATCAGCTGCACATGATCAATGAAATCGCACGACTGATTGATGCACAAGAAATCCCCCTGGGTTATCTGCGTGTTGAGGCTTACGACCAAACACTGGATTTCTTTCGGCTCGACGTGCCCGACACCGATTTTCTGGCCTCCCAAGGCCGCCGAATATGGACTCACGATGTTTGGTCTCAGTTGGACGAAACCAGCTATGGCGTTTACGACGCGGAGGTGCGGTATCGTCTACAGCAGGTCTTGAATTACAACGCCTTTTATCTACTCGATCTTCTTGGGACTCTGGCATTCGCAATTGCCGGGTTTGCGCGTGCGCAGCAGCGAAAGTACTCCATCTGGGGCGCGCTTGCGCTGGCTTCACTGGCGGCAGTTGGTGGAGGCACGCTGCGGGATCTGCTGGTTGGAGGTGACCGCCACCCACCCTTCATTTTTGGCGATCCAAACTACCTCTACATCATTGCCAGCGTTGTACTGTTTGGCTCACTGAGCCACATCCTGTCGCGCAATCCGCAACCGCTTGGCGAAAAGTTTCCCCGTCTTTTACTGGTGATCGACACGGTCGGACTGGCAGCCTTTTGCATCATTGGTGCTAAGGTTGCGATCGTTGCCCAACTAGACTGGTTCTGGATACCACTGTTGGCAGCCTTGACCTGCGCCGGTGGCGGTGTGCTGTTGGATATCGTCACCGGGCAAGAGCCCCGAACGTTCCGAGGCGTTATGTATGAAGAGATCGCCGTCCTCGGTGGGCTGTTCTTGTTCTGTATGCTGTACTTTGCCAATTTCGTGTCGAACGTCGAGGACTACATCGAACTTTCAATTACGCTGACTTTCGTTTTTGTGTTTACGCTGCGTGTTGCTGTTGTCGCCAGAGGCGCCCGGTCGGCGATGCTCCGCTAGGCTTGCCTGTGTTTTCCAAACACGCCTTCGGAACCCGTATTCTTTTATGCTTTACAGCGACTCGGAAGTCCTGCACCCCAAGTCACCGCTCAATGAGTCTCTAGTAACCGTGGGTTTTTGGATTGACTTGACGTTTCGCTCCGAGGGCGGCTTTTAGGTCCTTGACGCGGGCCCTCGCTACCGGAACCGATTCCACCAAGCCTGATAACCGCAGATGGTACTGCCTGGAAGAGGACTTCAGAGCCGTGACTGTCGACAGGTTTACGAGGTAGCTGCGATGAACGCGCATGAAAGCCTGATCTCCGAGCAGAGCCGCAAACTCATCCAGCGTGGTGTCGGATAGGACGGTACTCATCTCGTGCGCTGTAACGCCCTCCGCTGTCAGGTGCACTCTTCGGTAGCGCCCCAGACCTTCAATGTAAAGAACATGCTCGGCCTGGATCACGCGATCTTCGTTTCTGTCTGCAAGTACTAGCGAGCCGGTTGCGGGCGATTCAGTTTGCCTCCGAAGCGTCAGGACTTCCTGGCGAAGTATCTTCGCAAGACACCTAGCGATCAGTGACGGTCTGGCCGGCTTCAGCAGATAATCAATCGCTTGAGTTTCAAACGCCTGTAATGCGTAATCGTGATGCGCTGTGACAAACACCAGCTGGAAGGGTATATGTTCGGTCGCCCTGGCGACGGCAAATCCGTCCACGCTCGGCATGTCTATATCCAGAAAAACGATATCCGGGCCATGTTCAGTGATTGATTCAATGGCCGATCGACCGTCACTGACCTCCTCAACAATCTCCAGTTCGGGCATGGACTGGATTACATCGCGCAACTGAGCCCTTGCGGCGGGCTCGTCATCGACGATGACAACACGTTTTACTGCGTCGGACATGGCTCAGTCGACGGGGCACGCATCATCAGTGGGTATGGTGATGATTACTCGCCCCCCGTGATCAGTCGACTCAAAGGTAAGGGTTGCCTGCCCATGGTAGTGAAGAGCCAGCGTTTCACGAACGATACGCAATCCTTCCTTAGGTTCCAGCGAGCGAGTGTCAATCCTGGGCCCGTTGTCGTCTACCCGCAGGATCATCGAGTGGCCGTCCGTTGTCGCGCCGATACGGACACTGGTCATTGCAGTCGTGTGGGCCACCACATGTTTGATGACGTTCTCCACGACCGGTTGCAACAGTAGAGAGGGCACAAGCCGCTGACCACAGTCGCCTTCCACGCAAATATCAAATGCGAGCCGTTCAGGGAAGCGTTTCTTCTGCAATGTCAGGTAGAGCTTCACAAGCTGCAGCTCTTCGTCCAGGCGAACAAACTTGCGATCAGCGGCCCGCATGCTATCGCGCAGCAGGTCTGCCAGATCGTAGACAATATCCTGAGCAACATCGGGGTCACGTTTGATTTCCGATGCCAACAGATTGAGCGTGTTAAACAGGAAGTGTGGGTTGGTCTGCGCTCGCAGAACATTGATTTTTGCCTGCCGTAAGTTGAGCTGGGTGGCCAGATGCAATTCCCGCTGCACGATCAAGTTCTTCACAAGCACATAGAGTGTAAGCTGAAAGATCATGAATACCACCGGAATCACCGATGGTCGTGGCAGCAGTGCGACGGGTGTTTCGGCAAGCACTGGGTCAAACCATCTGCTCACCAGAAACACGGCGCCAATGTGCAGGGCTAATTGCGGCCAGAACCTTTCCTCCGCCAGTACGGTCGGAAAGAGATGTTCCAGTGACAGGATCAAAGCGTAGGCCAGCGCAAATGCCGTGTACATGCGGAGCGCGATCGCGCCGAGTACTGGCGGCTCCAGATAGCCAAGCTCCCACAGGATCAGGGCAAGATAGAGCAGATTGAATGCCGGCAAAACCAGGACAAAAAAGGCACCCTGCAATAACCTGCCTCTACGGATGGCCAATCGAGGGGCCGGGTCAAGCAAGTTTTCGCTGGCTTCCTGTCGCATAGACCCTAGGATAACGCCTCTACCAAACCTGTTGCACTGTTTCGAGTACCGTTCATACACGAAAAGGTGTCGTTCATACAGAGAGAGCTGGCGCAGCAGTGGGTGTGCGGCCTAGGCTTGCTTCATTGAGGTACTGCGGACTAAGACTATGATAAGAACGCCCGTTTCAGCTTGCCTTTGGTTCGCTTTGACAGGCGCGCTTGCCGGATGCAGCGACGGCTCCGACAACTCGCTTGCTTCTGCCGCGCCCAGCGAAGCTGACGTCTCTACAGGCATACCAGACGTCCTTCCCTGCGACTTGCCCACAGACGAGATTTCCGTGAGGGCGACCGAATCGGGCATTGATTACGTCCGTACACCGGATGCCTGCTTCGACCACCTCGTAGACTACCCCTATTCGCCCAACTATGCAGACATCGATGGGCTTCGTATGCACTACATCGACGAAGGCGCCGCCGGTGGCGAAGTAGTGCTCATGCTCCACGGGCAACCCAGTTGGTCGTACCTGTACCGCAAGATGATTCCAGTACTCGTCGATGCCGGTTACCGAGTGATTGCAGTGGACCATATCGGTATGGGACGATCGGACAAGCCAGTGGATCCTCGCGTGCATACTTACGACCAGCAAGTAGCCTGGAACCAGGCGTTTATCGCCGCACTGGAGTTGGACAACATCACGCTGTTCGTACAGGACTGGGGCAGCTTGATCGGTCTGCGGGTAGCCGGCGAGGCACCAGAGCTGTTTAGCCGCATTGTCGTCGCAAACGGCAATCTTCCCGCGTTTCCCCCTGGTGTCAATCCATTCACGGCGCCGACATTCGAATTCGCAGAATCGGCCCCGGGCGCCACGGAATTTTTCGCCGGACAAACGGGTGATTTCGTGGAGAACTTTCAGTCCTGGATAGACTACGCAGCGTCGGCGCCGAGTCTGTTTGCCGCAGACGTTGTGCAACTCATATCGCTTTTGGACATACCAGAAGAGCAACTTCGCGCCTACAACGCACCCTTCCCAGACCCCATCTACTGGGGTGCGATTCGCGCGTTTCCGTCCATGATTTCTGGTTTCAATGGGCAGACCGTTGCGCCATACGCTGAGCTAGGCCGCTTCGATCGCCCGTTTCTTTTTTTGGCGGGTGAATTCGACACAAACCTTGGGTCGGAACAGAATCAAAACAGCTGGATCGCCCACGTGCCCGGATCCGTTGGGCAGGATCACCGTCGCTATCAGGCCAACCATTTCATTCAGGAAGACGTTGGCGAAGAGATCGCCGCGCAGGTGGTCGAGTTCATGCGCGACAACCCCATTCCTGAGACCGGCCCACTATTCAATCTTCGCTATTGCGAAATTCTGCTGGTGCTGGCGACGGGCGAACAACTGGAAGCAGAGGTCTACAACACCATTGGTCTGAACGATTGTCCACAGGACGCCTGGGACGCCCTAGACCTCAACCAGATTCGTATTGAACAGGGTGCACTGATCGCTCTTCGCAACGGCCCCCGATACTGGTTGATGGACCGAATTGCTCCTATCAATAGTGAAGAGTCACCGCCGGTTGACGGTTTTGGTGACATTGCAACTTTTGGCGAGTTGGAGATGAGTCTCGGCGGCATCGTGCAACTTAACTCGGGCGCTACGAGCGAAAATACACCCTACGTGGTCAACGACGTGCAACGCAACACGATCTTTACCTTTGTCGCGGGCCGCCGAGTCTTTGAACTGGAGGATCCAGACGGCCATCGTTACATCATGCAGTCGATGAGCCAGATGATCGATCCTGATTTACAGCTTTATGAACTGATTTTCCTGGAGGAGGTACTCACACTTCCCGAAGGCTGGGCCTTCAGCACCCGAGTACTCAAGGAGGATCTGACGCTGGTCGCCGACGGTCTGGCCAGGGTGGTAACCGACGACCTGTCGAACACCTACCAAAAAGTGAATGCGCAGTAACAGAGGTACTTCGAACATGGCATACACATTGGACAAGTGGCTGGTGCGGGGCAGGTTGGTATCGCTGTTTTGCCTGCTCATCGCCCTGGTGGGCTGCAGCGACGGCAGCGATGGCACCGGTGGTAGCGACGTCCCGCTGGACTCGCAACTGGAAACCACCCCTTCAGAATCCGAGCAAAAGATTGGCTTCGAAATCATTGAAGCACAGGGGCCGAACTCCCTGCGTGCCTGGATCAGCAGCGACATCACCCTCGAGGAATTCGATGCCCTTGAGCTACCACCCGGGTGGATCAAAAATCAGCCGCGCGAGGGCGGCACCGGTGTGGATGGCCCCGACGCAGGGCGCTTTCTGCGCTCTCCGGACTCTGCCGAAGACGGTGAGTTTCTCGACGAGGAATTTTTCGGCTTCACCTGGCGGCATTCAGCGACCGTGGTCCAGGCTGGCAGGCCAATGGATGATCAGGGCATCCTCACCGGTTCCAGCGTGCGGAAGTTTCACGAGCTCACTTTCAACTCTGGCAGCACCGTCGTTCTGCTGATCTCCCCGGCGGGCTCCGTTTACTTCCGCATTGGTCGGGACGCGAACAGAACATCGGATGAGCCCACAGTACCCACCGGCTGGCGCCTGATGGAATACGTTACACCGGTGGACCTTGTGTTCGACCTGTACCCGCGCAATACGGTGATCCGCACCGATAATCAGGATTCTTTTCAGGGGCCGGTGGTCATTGAAGAACTGATCGCCAGTGGCGAGGTCCCGGATCCCTACGATATCGCGCCGTTAGAACTCACAACCGACATTTGCGACGACCCAGCCAACATGGACGTGATACAGGACGCTTTGATCTGGCGCGTGGTCGCGGAGCGCAACGGCCTCAATCTTGAACTCGCCGAACGAATGATTGCTGAGCCCACTCGCGGCCCTTTCTACATGCTGAACCTCATTCGCTATCGAGAGCTCGCCGACTATCCAGACGGGCGCGAATCCAGCCTGACTGGCCGAGAAGCGAACAACCTCTACTCACCCGTGGATTTTCTGAGCGCGATCGGAGCCGCTCCGGTGTTCGTGGGGCCTGTGAGTGCACAACTCGAGGGTGATGATGTGCTCTGGGAAGACGTTGCCGTGGTGGAGTATCCATGCCCCGCAGGCTTTTTCGCCATGACCTCCGATCCGGCTTTTCTCGACCGGTTAATTCATAAGGATGCCGGCGTGGAGACGACCATCGTGATGGTCACCTATTTGCGCTCTCCCGCCGAAGGCAACGGAGCGGAGGCAGCACCCGGTTCATTCACGGAGCTGCCGGGCGATCCTGCATTCGAGTTCGTCGAGGTATTGGATTTTCGCGACACCGCCGAATATGAGCCAGGCTCAGGCGAACCCCTCAGAACCGGTGCTGAAGCCTGGGCGGAGTTCCAGGCCGCCGACAGAACCGCTGCTGAAGCAGTGGGCGCTGAGGTAACCGCGGTTCTGGAGGTGCAGGGCGTCTTCCAGGGTGTCAGTGAGCGGACCTGGGATGAGGCTCATTTCGTCCGCATGCCAAGCTTGGCGGGTTTCGAAGCCCTGCAGACCGACCAAAGCCGGCAGGCGGCGCTTTATCATCGCGATGCTGCGCTGGCAGACAATTACGCTCTGGTGACAAATCCTCTGATCAATAACATCCCGACCGGGAGCGACGATGTTCAGGCGCCTCCCGCGGCGCTGCCGATCACCGAAGCAGGGGTTGGCATGATCTGTACCAGTGACGCAGACTGCGTGGGTATTGGCTTCTGCCTCTCCGATGGCAGTGGACCAGGCTTCTGTTCGCGCATGTGCGGTTCTGGAGAATGCGGCGAGCCTTACGTCTGTTGTTTCGCCTGTTCAGAGCTGGTCGCCGCGCAACTGCCTTTTTCTGAATCAGCGTGTTTGCTTGAGCAGGCTGCAATGTCGCTCGGTTCGGCGCCCGTGTCTTGCACCTGTCAGTGAGCTTGCTTCACCCGGTCCATGCGTTCGTTTGCGGACCCGACAGGTTTCAGTCGAGTGCAGAAACGTCGTAGCTCACAGCCACTCAGGCGTCTATTTGCGGCGACCATGGGACGCCGTTGATATGGCCGCCGCCATCGACAAACAGCGTATTGCCCGTCATATAGGCGGACATATCTGACGCGAGAAACACCGCGACCGGTGCGATGTCTTTTTCTGCATCCCCCAGGTAGCCCATCGGGTTGGCTTTCGTCAGCTCATCCGCCATATCTGGCATAAACGCCGCGAGTGCTTTGAAGGGCGTGGTCGCAGCCCCAGGACAGATTATATTGGCCGTGATGCCATGGGGGGCCCACTCGACGGCCGCAGTGCGAGTGTAGGCACGCACCGCTTCTTTGGCTGCGTTGTAGTCGGCGGTGAACTTATGAGCGTTAACGCCATTGAGCGAACACAGGTTTATAATGCGGCCATACCGGTTTTGCTTCATAGTCGGAAACGCGGCTTGCATGGCAGTCGTTACGGCGAAAAATCCGGCAGCCATACTGTCACTCAGCCTTTGCTGATCAATGGCTTCCACACTGGCAGGTCGGTGCGTCATAGTGGGGTAGGCGTTGTTCACCAGAA
>JBCCYE010000044.1:0-28036 GCA_039190425.1 Pseudomonadota bacterium
CCGCGGCGGGGGGAGCTAAGGCGACAAACGCGAGCGATTCAGAAGCCGCCAAGCTGGCGGCGGGCCAGTCCGGGCCCTGGATTCCAGCAGACGCATTAGTCTTCGACAGAGTCATCGACCCCGAAGATATGCGCAACGAAATCATATCAGCTCTTGGACTGTAGCCAAATTCGCTTGCCAACGGTATCGACTTAGATCCCTTACAAACGGATGCCATGACGGCCAAACCTTTCACCGTCTGTGTACCAGAGCCAGCGCCCTCGCAACCCCTATGTTTTAGACATTCGTCTTTTGCGGGCGCAGGAAGAGCGACCGGATCAGAAGTAAACATAATCCAGGTCCGCGTTGGATCTGACAGCGAGGCAATCAACGAGATTGTAAAAAGCAGACTCGTGGGGTACCCTGCGCCGCCCTCGTACGAGCCAATCGGCTCACGGGGTAACACTACCGCGATTGCTTTGAGGGTGGGAGATAGTTCTCAATGGCAAAAAGGCGGCCTTGCTAATTTGATTCAGTTATAGAGCACGATCATGAGGTTGGCTGAACTGTGATCGAGCTCTCAGTTCAGCCGCGTCTCTTCGATTTAATACTTGGAAACTCCTAACATTCGACTGTACTAGGGCGGTGACTGTCGCCAACGCCAACGTTGCAAACTGGCTGGCCGCAACTTGGATTACAGACATCGAGCCTCCGAATGATTAGAGCCAAAAGCAGATAGCGGACAGATCTAATGACAAACACATCGACCATCTTCAAAAGTCTATTTTTCTTCCTTGCAGTATTCTGGCTGTCGGGTTGCGTGCAGACCAAAACCACACCCGGATACGCAAGGGCAGGTGACCATATCGTGATTGGCCTCGGCGGCATAGAGCGTAACGCGCAAGGTAACAGCACCCTGTTGCCAGGGGACCTGACCATCACTATTACGGATTCGGACGACAATAGCTACGATTTGGAGCCCAGGTTTGTTTTCCAAACGTATCCAGACTATGGAGCTCAGGTCAATACGTTCGGGTTTGATGGCACCAATCTCCAGGCCGGACTGACTGGTGCAGTACCTTTTGATGGCGGATGGTTCGTGGTGGCTCCTTTGACGGTTCAAGGACAGTATGACATGCCACTTCCTCTAAGCGTGGGAGACGCCACCATTTCTGTGTCCTCTCCCAAGCTGACAAACACGCTCGACGTGATTGAAGGCGACCTTACAGCGATTCCAATAGAAATAATCGCTGGCACGTCTGAGCCAGATCAGAATTTTATCCGGCAGTTCATCGCCTACGTGCCATCTCCAAAGGCCTTCGAAATTAGCCCCGACAACCTCGGTGGTGTGGACGAGGTCGGAGGTGCGCACTTGGTTATTGACTACAACGACGACAGTTTCTTCGACGGCGGTGTGGAACCGATCGTTACGCCTACTGGACACAACCCTTACGTACAGCTGAGCTATAGCGTAAATCCGAATGGCGACGGTACGGGCTCGATTGACATTCTTCTGCTCAATCCCGTCGGCTTTAAGGTTGCCGGGGGTTCTGATCCGAACGCATCACTTCTATCCGACCTGACCGTCAAGCTGATTTACTTTTCGGCGGGTTCTGGGGCGAGCGCAGCTGAAGCAAAAGCGAATTTCAGTTTGAACGCGTCAAAGAGCTTTTACGTTGACTTAGATGGTGCAGCCCTCGGAGCTGTTTCTCCGACTCTTACACATGTTGAGGACCTTTAGCTGATTGACGTCAGGGTGTCAGCAATACAAACAATTAATCTCCTGCAAGACTGGTGACATGCAGCCAGCGCGGTGAGCACCAAGAGAGATTTACGGAGGACGGCCGTCTTGATCCATACCAGAGATAGAAGCTTTGACATGAGGCTTGAAACACAACCATCCAGATCGACTTTCTATGGCATGTGTTGTGGAATTTTGGCCATAGCTATGGTTTTGTCTGCGCGTCTGGCGGACGCCGCGGAGTCGATAACAGTTCAGCCCAGCAGTGCCTCGCCGGGTGCAACTCTCACGATAACAGGCAGCGGTTTTCAAAACGGAGCACGCGCCCTGGTTTGGGGGGGAGGCCCTCACGTCGCTGGCAGCACTGCTACTCCCGGCGTCGCCAGGGATGTTCACATCGCAGGCAACTTTGTGTACGTCGCAGCGGGTGGTCAAGGGCTACAAATCGTAGACATCAGCGATCCCAAAGCTCCGAGCGTTGTGGGCTCCTTAAACTTTACCGGAACTGCCTATGACGTCACTGTTGTGGGCAGTGTTGCCTACGTCGCCGTCGACGGGGCCGGACTGCAATTAGTCGATGTTAGTAATCCGCTGTCACCGACAGCGTTGGGCTCTGTCGATACGCCCGGGAACGCTCGAGACGTCGACGTTGATGGAGACTATGCTTACATTGCTGACCGAGCAAACGGTTTGGTCATTGTCGACATCACCGACCCCAACAGTCCATCGATTGTCGCCACTGAGTCGACCCCTGGATTAGCACTGGGAGTCGCCTACGCTCAGGGCAACGTCTACGTTGCGAGCGACAGCTCGGATCTGCAAGTAGTGGATGTATCCGTCCCCAGTTCCCCCAACACGATTGGCTCATTGGCGCTCCCAGGCACGGCGGTCGGTCTTGTGCTGGAAGGTGGCTACGCATGGATAGCGGGGAACACTGGGGGGCTACAGGTAGTCGATATTAGCACTCCCTCGTCTCCATCGCTTGCAGGCTCTGTCGACACGTTCACGAGCTCTGCCGGAGTTTTTGTCGCAAACGGTTTCGCCTGGATCGCTGGTCGTGCGGGTGGAGTACACATTATCGATGTATCGACACCGACGGATCCGGTTGTGGTCGCTAGCGTCGATACACCGGGGAATGTTCGTGAGGTGTTCTTCAGCAATAATCTGGTTGCCGCGGCCGACTTTGATGGAGGCCTGCAAGTACTCGATGTGTCGGTAACTTCATCGCCCATGCTGCTAGCCACTGAGCCTACTACCAATCAGGCCAGAGCGGGCGCTACACGCAACGGTTTCGCGTACGTTGCCAATGACGGTGCAGGGGTGCAAGTCATCGACGTATCCTCTCCCTTACTGCCAACAACTGTCGGCTCAATCAATCTCGCTGGCGACTCCTTCTGGGTGGATATCGCTGACAATGTGGCCTACGTCGCCGCGGGCGGTGCTGGAATCCGTATACTTGACATCACGACGCCTTCGTCTCCGTCAATACTGGGTTCCTACGACACGGCAGGATTTGCCTATGACGCAAAGGCCGTTGGAACACTGTTGTACGTCGCTGATGGCTCTGGAGGCATGGTGGTACTGGATATCAGCAACCCGGCCTCCCCTTCTCTTGTTGGATCTTTTGGTGTCACGGATGAGGCACAGGGCATTGATGTGCTCGGCAGCACTGTGCTGCTAGCTGCTCGAACACAGGGGCTCATTGCCCTTGATGTATCCGATCCTGCGAACCCTACAGAGCTCGATAGCGTTTCCACAACTGGAAATTCACAACGGGTAGATGCAAACGGCTCCTTCGCATACGTTACAGCGGCCGATGGGATGGACATCGTTGATATCAGCAACCCCTCCAACTTGTCGATCACAGGCTCCGTACCACTCGCTGGTCTTGGCCGATCCATCAGCGTGAACAATGGCTACGCGTATGTCGGTGACGAGCTTTACGGTATGTACGTCGTCGATGTGACCAATCCGAGTAATCCGATCATCGTCGGCAGACAAAGCACACCTGATACTCTCTACGGAACCACATTTGCCAACGGGTATGTCTACAATCAGTTTGTAGACTTCGGCTTGGGCATAGTGCCAGGAGCTGTCGCATCCGCTACGACCTGGATCAGCAGTTCCCAGCTGACAGTACTGGCACCGAACAATCTTCCGGCAGGCACTTACAACGTCACCGTGATCAACCCCGATGGTTCCATTTACAAATCTTTCAACGGGTTGACGCTTGATAGCAATGGTAACGCGTCTCCAGCCAGTTTAGTCGTGGGACCATTCTCAGGCACGGTAGTAAACAGCGCGAATATCACCATGCAAGGTATCGCGACCGATGCAGGTCGAGGTGACCAAGGCATCGCAAGCGTCAATGTAGATGGAAGTGAAGCCTCAGGGGGTGCGGCAACCGGTGGAAACGTTGCCAACTGGTCCATCGGCCTAAATCTGACAGCGGGTCAAACGGACTTGCGGGTCGTGGTGACCGACGACAGTGCGGAATCCTACCAAACTTATGAAGATCTCGTACTGACGTATGTCCCCTTCGACACGGACAGTGATGGCGACAATCTGGGAGACGCTTTTGAAATCGCGATCGGTACAAATCCAGCACTGGCAGATTCAGACGGGGACAATCTCAATGACGACGTTGAGCTAGGCTACGATAGCGATGGAACGTTTTTCAACCCGTTCACGGATACCGATCCGACCCTGGCGGATTCAGACGACGATGGCTTCAACGATGACGTCGAGATCATTGCGGGTTCAGACCCTTTGAGCAGTGACTCTGTACCGGGTAGTGGCGCTCTTGGAGACCTGAATAGCGATGGTTTAGTCAGTCTCGAGGATGTTCTATTGGCGCTGCAGATTGTTAGAGGTGATACTGAAATCACTCCACAGCAGCTGTCGATGGGTGATGTCGCACCGCTCGTCAATGGCGTTCCCTCGCCGAACGCAGTGTTTGATATCGCAGATGTCTTGGTTATACAGCGCAAGGTTCTTGGTCTCGAGGACTTTTAGCAGCCTGGCTCTGCCTGGACACGCACTAACACTGCGTGTCCTACCAGCGACTCTCTGCTACCGGACAAAAAGTTCGCTATCAGGCCCTACGATCGGCGGGCAAACACTCTCGCCAGGCCACGTCTGATCTGTTGCGACTGAATTACACAGTATGGAAAAGGGTCACGCCAATCGAAGTATGGAAAAACAGTCCTACTGTGAATGATTGAGCGCCCCCAATCGCTCCAACTCTTTGAAGAGTCGCGCCTCTTCACCTCCTGGAACGCCTTGAAGTCGTAGTATGGAGACCAGTAGCCGATTTCGGTTTCATACTGCTCAATGGGCTCGATTGACTGTCCAGTAACATCAGCGTAGGTCAACAATGCAACGTTAGCACCACTTTCTATAATCTGTGCCGTCACCGCAGTGAAACGATTGTTGCACTCCATTACTTTGAGTGAATTGTCTCTTGGGTCTCGCTTAAACTCGATGCTTCCGTAGCCTTTGTAATCTATGCTGTCAAAAAAACGTTTTCCGGCATCCGCCACATCCGGGATGCGATCGGTAAGCTGATAAGTACCAGCTCCCTCATTGATCGGGTTTCGTCTTACGCATCGCTTCGTGAGACTAAGATACTCTTTGCCATGCTCATCCCTGTACGTATAGTAACTGCAGTTCTGTGAGTCCGGACCTGGAATCATTTCACACAACATAAATTCAATGCCATGGGCAAATAGCTCGCGCCCCTGTCGCAGCACCTCAGGCTCATTATCTGCCAGCCTATACTTACGTTTCTCCAGGTTGTGCAAAAGATAGGTATGGTATGGCTTGAGCATCAAAGGATAGGTTGCCTCAGGGAGGTGTGTCCCTAGCTCATCGATCGAACGTACATCCCAGAAATTTGGAATATCAAGCCCAGCCCGGCGAGCCTTTTCCAAGGTACTGAGCTTGTCCAGCAACTCCAACTGCAGTTTCGGGGATTGTCGCTCAAGCAGGTAGTGGACAGACAAATCACTGTGATGTTTGGCCACGAATTCGACCGCATCATCTCCACAAGGGATGATCAATGAACCCTCTAACCTTGAACGAGAAGCTCCCAAGGTAACATCACGATAAAAGTCCGAAGCCCCTACCCCAGGTGGATTAATAAAAGACTCGGTCAAATAGCGGGTGTGGCGGGTGCAAGAGGAAGAGTCCATCGCCGCTCTGACGGTAATGCCGAATCTTGCAAAGGCCCTCACCAGAGCCAGAGCACTTTCCTTTCCACCTAAAAGTAGAACCGGTACCGAAGTTCTCAAGAGCGTCAAGGGTCCAGTCAGCTATGGAGAATGTATCGATGGTAGAAGGAAGCAACTGTGACATCTTTTTGGAAACCCAATCCACACGGTCGACCCCTCCCGACTTTGCGCACTCTTGGCCTGCAGTGTTGCTTTTTTTTCACACCGAACCCGTGCAAATGTAGCATAAATTACCAGAGCACCCAATCAAGGTGTGCACGGTGAATTTTTGGGGTTTCGTACAGGAGGCTTCCCCAAAAAGTCAGCTCCACATCTTCACAGTGCCAACGCCACCTCTCCAGTGACATGGTCACCCAAGCTGTTTCGTCCCTGCACTCTCACCAATACGAGCCGCTGAGATTCATCCGCCTCAACGACTGAACCCGTTAAGGACATCGTATCCCCTGGAAAATTGGGTGCACCCAGCCTAATAGATAACTTGCGAATTTTTGCGTGATGACCGAACGAGTCCGAGACATAGCGACTGACCAGGCCGTTCGTGGTCAGAATATTCATGAAGATATCCTGCGTGCCAGCCGCCTTCGCTGCCTCAGAATCGTGATGAACATCCTGATAGTCTCGAGTGGCAATCGCACCCCCTACAATCAATTTGCGCGTGATGGCGATATCGACCTGAGGCAACGAATCACCGACTTTTGGCAAGTTCATCATTATCGTCATCAGACAGAGCCCTTTGGTTTGTAGAATAGCAAGCGAAAGCGCATGGTCCCCACCAACTTGTCGTTCTGATCAAAATACCGTGTGAGCTCGGTGACAAAATACCCTTCCCCTAGGGCCGTTTGCTTGGGCCCCTGCACTGTTTCGCACTCGGTGGTGTAGTGCAACCGATCACGCTCTACCAAATAGCGTTCGTATTCCTGCTCACAGTTGACGGCAACCACACCCGTGTAGCCTTGATCGCGGACGTCCTGCATCAGCGTGTAGTGACTATCATCCGCCGAGCCCGGTGGATGCTCTCCTCGGTACCCCGCCATTCCCCACACCTGGAGCATGGCCGCGGGCGCGATGCATTCCTCATGCCCCAGGGCTCTTGCCGCTTCGGCATCGGCGTAAACCGGATTATTGTCCTCCATGACCTCACACCATTGACGGATCATCGGCCGATTGACCGGATCCCAGCTTGTGTAAGGCCCTTTGCTTACGCCGACAAAGCGCTGGATATCAGACATCAAATACTCCTTGAGTTATCGGTAATGGCATCCCAGTGACAGTCAACCTTCCGCAGTCTGCGGCGGCGGTATCTATGGTAAACAGTTCCCGACAGCGGAAAAACCGCGACGCGCCTACCTATATGAACCGAATGGGAAGCCTGTGGGCCCGCCTGTGGTCCACGGCAGCGCGCCTAGCGAGACCACCAGTGATCCAGCGCCACACGCAGCTCGCTTTGTACGATGAACCAGTCAGGATCGTCAATGAGATTGTCATGCTCATTGGGGTCGGCGGCAAGATTGTAAAGCTCATCCCGACCGACGCGACGATCGATCAGCTTGGTGTCGCCCTGGCGTGCGAAGCGCGCGGCCAGTCGTCGCCGAGAGTCGATGAACTGCAATGCCCACAGGCTACCAAATGCACGCGCTTCTTCAGAGGGCTCGCTGAAGAGGTCCCGTCCGGGGAGATCCTCCCAATAGGCGCCCGCCAGCGAAAGAATCGTCCTCACCACATCGGGCACACTGGCAGGGCTTGGCCTCAAGCCGGCCGGCTCACCCGGCAGGCGGATCAACAACTCGGTTCTAACGCCTCTTTCATACAGCGATACCTTGCTTCTCCTTGCGGGTATTTCCGGTAAGGGCGATTGAATGTAGCCATTGTCCGCCAGATAAATCACCACGGTTTGCTCTCCAACCGCTGCCAGCACGTCCGCGACAACCGCGTCGAACCACGAAATCATGGCGTAGTATTCGACGGTCTCTTTGTTCAAACCCAGATCTTCATATTGGCTTCTATACAATTCGGGAGCTCTGTGTGGAGAGTGAGGCATCCGGGGCGTGAACCATATGAACCAGGGCGAGGTGGTTTGCGCGATAAAGTCCAACACGGGCTGAATCGTTCTGCGTCCAAGTTCCAGTGCACCCGTCCTGCTGGTGAACGGCATAAAGTCGGTAAATCCGTAGCGGTCGGGTTCACCCTCCCAGAACTTACCCGCCTGATAGCTTGCATAGCCTGCGTTCACCAGCCGGTCTGGCAAGGTCGTCACGCGGGACAAACCGGGACCTACGAGATACGTCACCCGATGACGGTGCTGCGGCAGGCCAGTCAGGAGGCCTGCCTGGGTCGGCCGACAGTGGCTCGCAACGTAGGTGTTGGGGTACCGTATCGACACATCGGCCAGACCGTCCAGAGTGGGCGTCTGCACGATCGGATGACCCGTAAAGCCGTAATGATCAAACGCTATATCATCGCCCACAATCAGGATGATGTTCGGCGCCTCCTTGCCCGTCTCATCCTCGTCGACCACTTGTTCGTTGTCGACCTGCGGTACAGGTGGGGGTGGCATCCCACCGACGCTTGACGATGCAGACTCACCACCGCCAGATCCGCAGGCCGAAAGCACCAACGTCGACAGTAAAGTCAGAGTCCATGACCCCATGGTAGGCCACCACCCGATGAGTGTAGCGGGCGACAGGTGGTAACGAGTAGGTGAATCGCAGCTCAAGCGGGGACTGTCTATCAGGATAACGTCCTGCCAAAAACGAACATCACATCGCCCACCAAGCTTCAAGTTCCACACGCAGGTCACTCTCAAGCGTTGGCCAGTTCGGATCGTTGATCAGGTTGACACGCTCATTCGGATCACTAGGTAGATGAAACAACTCGTCCGGGCCAGTTTCCGAATCGATCAGCTTCCAGTCGCCCTCGCGGACAAAGCGCCCCCAGAGGGTACCGATGGGGTTAGCGAGTCCCAGCGAGAACAAACTCCCGAATGCCCGTGTCACTGTCGGGGGCGTCGCGAGAAGATCACGTCCCGGCAGGTCACCAGAGTATGCACCGGCTATGTTCAATACAGTGGTCACGACATCCGGTACTCCGGCAAGGCTGGTATCGATGGTTGCGCTCGCGCTGGGGTAACGGATCAGAAGCTCCGTTCGTACCCCCTTCTCGTAGAGCGACGTTTTGCTGCGGAGTGTTGGCTCCTCGGAAACGGAGCTTTGCACGTAACCGTTGTCTGCCAGATACACCACGACGGTGTCCGGGCCCACCTCCTGCAGCACATCGTCTACGACATCGTCGAACCACGAGATCATGGCGTAGTACTCGATCGTTGCCTCATCCAGGCCCTGGTTCTCATAGGGGGTTCGATAGGACGCCGGCGCCGTATGGGGCGTGTGCGGCATCAGGGGTGCAAACCAGATGAACCAGGGGGAGTTCGTCTGGGCAATAAAGTCCTGCACTCCGCTCATCGTCACGCGACCCAGGTCCAGGTTACCCGTGAAGTCGGTGAAGGGCATAAAGTCCGTAAAGCCCTGCCCCAAGGGTGAAGCTTCCCAGAACTTGCCGGCCTGGTAGGTGGAGTACCCGGCGTTCACCAGCCGTTCAGGTAGCGTAGAGAACACACCCACTTTTGGCCCCAACACATAGGTCACGCCGTGATTGTGGTCCGCCAATCCTGTCAAAAGCGCAGCCAAGGTCGGGCGGCAGTGGCTCGATACATAGACGTTCGGATATCGGAGAGACTGTCCGGCCATGGCATCAATCGTGGGTGTCTGCACCAGCGGATGGCCGGTGAAGCCATAGTGGTCGTAGGAGATGTCGTCGGCAATCAGCAACAGAATATTGGGCTGCGGCGTCACCGGCTCAAACACCGCTTGCAATGGTACCAACGTCAGCCCGGCAAAATTGCTGACGGCGCTCCCCGGAACATCAAAGCTACACTCGGGAAACTGGTTATTGCAGTTCTCCCAGCGGACAAAGGTCCAGCCGGGACGGGGAACCGCCGTGTAGGTGACCGTGTAATCGCCTTCGACCAGATTGTCACAGTACTGCTCCTCCCAGGTGCAATCGTGTTGGCCGTTGGATGAGACGATATCGCCCTGCCCCACAATTTGCAGGGGGTGGTAGCACGCTGACAGAATCCCTGCACACAACAGGGTCAGGAGCATCCTTGCTGGCACCGTGGCTTGCGCGGCGCGCAGGAGAGGGGTCGCAGAGGGCAAAGCGAATCTCCATTGTGGGCGGCGTCGCTGCGGATGGCTGATTGCCAGTATTGATAGAGACCGCGGTGATCCCACCCCTTTTTTTGGACGTTAGCACAAAATCTTTGGGAGTGCTCACCCACAACCTGGACAAGTGACCCTGCACACATTCTGGAGGGTTTTGGGCAACATCCTTGTACTAGTCCAGGGCTACAGGTAATAGCCCGAGGAAAAAGATATAGCGAATGTTTATGATTTTTGGGCTCATAGCAGAGTCACGCCGAACCGCACAGGCATCGGCTTACCGGCGGCAAACCGCGGGCTCAAGCCCGCCTCTTTCATCACCGTGCGTTGTTGACCGACAAAGAAAATTGGTCGGGCTAGCAGGATTTGAACCTACGACCCCTTCACCCCCAGTGAAGTGCGCTACCAGACTGCGCTATAGCCCGCACATTATCAACCTGTGTGCAATCGTGTGCATTCGATTGCAAGCAATTGTTTTTCCTAGAACTCTTTCAAACCGCAACACACCCCCGGTGTGGTGGGCTACCAGACTGCGCTACGCCCCGACAGCGGGCCTCGCCCGAGCGGGCCAAGCAGGAGCAGAATTATACTCAATAGGGGGCGACAGACAAACTCTATTTGGAGGCGGTGAGCAGACGTAACACGTCTTCCAACTGCCCGATGGTATCCTTGATTGCCGCCTGCAGTTCAACGCCTGCGACACCGTCGTCTTCCTCGGTCATACGCTGGCGTGCCCCGCCAATGGTGTAGCCCTGGTCGTACAACAGGCCGCGGATGGTGCGGATGGTGAGCACGTCATCGCGCTGATAATAGCGTCGGTTGCCGCGCCGCTTAACCGGTTTGAGCTGAGGGAACTCCTGCTCCCAATAACGCAACACATGCGGCTTAACCGCACATAGCTCACTCACCTCACCAATAGTGAAGTAGCGCTTACCGGGGATTGCAGGAAGTTCATTGTTGTTCGTCGGTTCCAGCATATTCTTCTACTCGGGCCTTGAGCTTCTGACCGGGCCGGAAGGTGACGACGCGGCGAGCCGAGATCGGAATCTCTTCGCCGGTTTTAGGGTTGCGACCCGGGCGCTGACTCTTATCCCGCAGGTCGAAGTTGCCAAAGCCCGATAGCTTCACCTGTTCATTGTTCTCCAGGCAGCTGCGGATCTCCTCGAAAAACAATTCGACGATTTCTTTTGCTTCGCGTTTGTTCAGCCCTAACTCTTCAAACAGGCGCTCCGCCATCTCGGATTTTGTCAGAGCAGTCATGTTCCCTTTAACCTAGTTCCTTAGCTCGGCCTTATAATTTTTCTTCAGCAGATCAATGACTTGACCCACCGCCGGATTGACATCCTCGTCGCCAAGAGTGCGCGATTGATCGCGGAATGTCAAACCCACAGAGAGGCTTTTTCGTTTAGGATCAATGCCTTTGCCTGTATAGACATCAAACAGCGTTAAGTCTGCCAGATAACTGCCTGCCACTGAGCGCAACGCACCCAGCACCTCATGGACCGCGACCTCTCGATCCACCACAAACGATAAATCCCGGCGAATACCGGGGAATTTGGACAACTCCGCAAATCGCGGCAGGTCAATCTCAAGCAGTTGCACCAGGTCTATCTCGCAGACTAGCACCGGCAATGCGATATCCAACTGAGCGCCCACGCTGGGATGCAACGCACCAAGGTAACCGATGCGTTGCCCCTTTCGGGTTATGGCCGCTGTCTGGCCCGGGTGCAGCCCACTGCGCTGCGCCGCGTCGAACTCAAACCGGTTTGCATCGCCCAGTCGCAGCACGCTTTCCAGGTCGCCCTTAAGATCGTAGAAATCTACGGACGCACCGTCGCCCGTCCAGGTTTCGCGCCCTCGCCCGCCGGCGACGATCATCGCCAACGTTGGAACCTGTTGCAGATCGTCGCCGTCCGGTTGGAACCTCAAACCCATCTCGAATAACCGCACTCGCGACTGCTGTCGGTTGACGTTGTGCCTCACCGCGGCCACCAAACCCGGCAGAAGCGACGTGCGCATCACCGCCATTTCCGCGGAGATGGGATTCGTCAGACGGATGGGGTCCAGGTCAGGATCGAAAATCGCCTGCAGCGCCGGATCAACAAAACTGTAGGTGATTGCCTCACGATAGCCGCGACCGGCCAGCTGATGTCGCACCAGGCGCCGCGATAGCTTGCGTTCGGCCTTTGCCGGCATTACGAGGTCGGCGTGAATGCGCGACGCCGGCAAACGGTTGTAACCGTAGACGCGCGCCAGCTCCTCCAGCAGATCCGCCTCAATGCCAATATCAAACCGCCAGCTGGGCACGCTGCAGATCCAGCCATCGGCGGTGGCGCGAACATCCAGTCCAAGACCGCACAGAATTCTCTCCACCTCGGCACCGTCAATGGTTAAACCCAACATCTTTTCAATGCGCGCAGCGCGCAGTGGGACGTCTGAGCGAGTGGGCAGGTCGGCCTCACTCACAACATCTATAACGTGCCCCGCTTCACCGCCTACCGTTTCGAGCAGCAACTGGGTGGCCCGTTCAATGGCCTCTACCGGTCGCGCAAAGTCCACGCCTCGTTCAAACCGATGCGACGCGTCCGTATGCATACCGAAACGGCGCGCTTTACCCGCTATGCGCTCTGGCGTGAAGAAGGCGGCTTCAAGAAACAGGTCAACCGTGGACGCTCGCACGGCCGTGTGCTCGCCACCCATGATACCGGCCAGGCCAACCGCGCCCCTGTGGTCGGCGATAACCAGGGATTCCTGGTCCAGCTCAACGGTGCTGCCATCCAGCAAGGCCAGCGCTTCACCCTGGTCCGCCGTTCGCACAATGATACCGCCCTGCAGCGCGGCGAGATCATAGGCGTGCATGGGCTGACCAAGCTCCAGCATGACGTAGTTGGTGACATCCACCACTGCATCGATCGACCGCACACCACAGCGTCTCAGCTTTTCCTGCATCCACAGGGGACTCGGCTGCCTCAAATCGACACCGCGAATGACTCTTCCAGCGAAGCGAGGACAGCGTTCCACAGCGCGCAGTTCGACCGCCAGCGTGTCCTCGCATGACGCTGCAACCGACCCGACCTCTACCGCCGTGACCGCCGCCGAACTGAGCAAGCCCACTTCACGGGCGATGCCACGAATGCTCAAGCAATCTGCCCGATTCGGCGTTAACCCCAGTTCGATCATCTGATCATCGAGCTGCAGATAATCGCGCAGATCTTTCCCAACGGGGGCGTCATCGGGTAGCTCCATAAGG
Source organism: Pseudomonadota bacterium (assembly GCA_039190425.1). Lineage (GTDB taxonomy): Bacteria > Pseudomonadota > Gammaproteobacteria > Pseudomonadales > Halieaceae > Marimicrobium. The sequence goes on from JBCCYE010000044.1 coordinate 13,417, forward strand.
CCGTCTTTGGCGTCGGACAGACCCAACTCCTGCTCTGCGCACAACATGCCCCTGGACTCCACGCCACGTAGCGTGGCGCGCTTGATTTTGACGTCCCCGGGCAACGCGCCGCCCACCGTTGCCAGCGGTGCTTTCAGGCCGGCTCGAGCGTTGGGAGCACCACACACCACCTGCAGGGTGTCACCCCCGGCATCAACCTGACACACCTGCAGCTTATCGGCATCTGGATGCGGTTCCGCCGCGACGATCTGCGCAACCACGACGCCGCTGAACGCACCAGCAACAGGCTCGATGCCCTCAACCTCCAAACCCGCCATGGTCAACTGGTGACTGAGTTCTTCGGTGCTCAGGTCCGGGTCTGTCCACTCCCGCAGCCACTTTTCACTGAATTTCACGGTTTTGGTCTCCGCATACGCTGGTCAAAATTGCTCGAGAAAACGCAGGTCATTGTCAAAAAACAGGCGCAGGTCATTCACGCCATAGCGCAGCATGGCGAGGCGCTCTACTCCCATGCCAAATGCGAAACCGGCATAGCGCTCCGCATCGATATTGGAGAACTCAAACACTCTGGGGTGCACCATGCCGCAGCCCATCACCTCCAGCCAGCCGGTATGACTGCACACCCGACAGCCTTCACCCCCGCAGTTGACGCACTGTATGTCCACCTCAGCCGAAGGTTCTGTGAATGGGAAATAGGATGGCCGGAAGCGCACGTCCAACTCCGCCTCGAAGAACACCCGCAAAAAATCCTCGATAACGCCCTTGAGGTCAGCGAAACTGGAGTGTTCGTCGATCAGCAGCCCTTCAACCTGGTGAAACATGGGTGTATGCGTCAGGTCCGAATCACAGCGATATACGCGTCCCGGGCAGATGACTCGCAGAGGCGGCGACTCGGCTTCCATGACACGCACCTGAACCGGTGACGTATGCGTTCGCAGTACGGTCGTCTCGTCCACATAGAACGTGTCGTGCATCGCCCGCGCCGGGTGGTGTGCGGGAATATTGAGTGCTTCGAAATTGTGGTAGTCGTCCTCAATTTCAGGGCCCTCAACCACCTCAAAGCCGATCGCGCCGAAGAAATCTTCAATCCGTTCGATCGTGCGCGTCACGGGGTGTAAACCGCCAGTGGATTCGCCGCGCCCCGGCAAGGTGACATCGATGGTATCCGCGGCCAGCTGTGCAGCGACCGCCGCAGCATCCAGCTCCGCTTTGCGCGTACCAATGAGCTCCTGCAGCTCTTGCTTCACAACGTTGATCTTTGCGCCTGCAGAGCGCTTCTCTTCTGGGGGAAGCTGGCCGATCCCCTTCAGCAAAGCAGTCACCTTGCCTTTCTTACCAAGGTACTCGACACGCAATTGTTCCAGGGCAGCACCATCGTCGGCGGAGCCAATGGCCGTCTTGGCCTCATCGGCCAGTGGTTCCAGATCTTCCATTCGTTATCGCTCGATTAGATTTATCGTCAAACTTGATTCGCCGTCACGGCTCCCGTTGCCCATTCTCTGACTCCGATCGGCGCTCTCCTGTTATGCGAGACACAAGGTCAGGCACCGTTGCTGCCGCCTTAGTAAAGGCTTTTCGGGCCGTGCGCAGCGACCCGACCTAAATGGAGGTACTCACGGCGGATCCAAACAGGCCCTGCCGAATGACCTGGCAATGAACCTCAAAAATCTCCCATGACCAAAAAAAGAAGGGAAAGAGCATCGCCCTTTCCCTTCGGTTTTACAGTGCAGCCAGCGATCCGCGAGAATCAAACGCTCTCAGCGGCGGGGAGGACTTAGGCCAGTTGGGCCTTCGCTTGCTCCACGATCGCTGCAAAAGCCGGTTTGTCGTGCACCGCCAGGTCGGCGAGCACGCGGCGATCTAAGGCAATATCTGCCTTTTTCAGACCGTTGATCAGTCGGCTATAGCTCAGGCCATTAGCACGGGACTGCGCGTTAATGCGCGTGATCCACAGCGCTCGAAACTGGCGCTTGCGCTGCCGCCGGTCGCGGTAGGCGTATTGCCCTGCCTTGGTGACAGCCTGCTTGGCTACTCGAAACACACGGCTGCGGGCTCCATAGTAACCCTTGGCCTGCTTCAGAACTTTTTTGTGACGGCGGTGCGCCACGACTCCACGTTTTACGCGAGGCATCGGTCTTCTCCTGTTAAGTGACTAGGCGCTATTTAGTGCGCAGCATGCGATCAATGAGTACCTCGTCATTCTTGTGAATCATCGAGGTACCACGCAGCTGTCGCTTACGCTTGGTGGTCATTTTCGTAAGGATATGACTTTTGTTCGCGCTCTTGCGCTTATAGCCGCCAGCGGTTTTTTTGAACCTTTTGGCTGCTCCAGAGTGAATTTTTGCTTTAGGCATTTTCAAATACTCCGCATTTGCGATTAATCAACTAAAGAGACTGAGGCATTCACGGGCCGTCAGTTCTTCTTCTTTGGGGCGATCACCATGGTTAGCTGCCGGCCTTCCATCTTTGGATATTGCTCAACAGACCCTAACTCGGCCAGGTCGGCTTCCACTCGCTTGAGCAGCTCCATGCCGATTTCCTGGTGGGCCATTTCACGTCCGCGATACCGTAGCGTGACTTTGGCCTTGTCGCCGTGCTCTAGGAAACGTACCAGGTTGCGTAGTTTTACCTGGTAATCCCCTTCTTCCGTCCCTGGACGAAACTTGATTTCCTTCACCTGTGTTCTTTTCTGACGCTTACGCTGCGCAGATTTCTGCTTCTTCGCTTCGAACACATGCTTGCCGTAGTCCATTACCTTGCAGACTACGGGGTCTGAATCTGCAATCAGCACGAGGTCCAGACTCGCCGCTTCCGCCGCGGCCAGGGCTTCGCTCAGCGGCACGATGCCCACCTGGTCGCCCTCGGCTCCGACCAGACGAACGGGGTCCGCCGTAATCTGGTCATTGATTAGCGCTTTCTTACCGCTGTCCTTCTTGATACTCGCTCTCCAACTGGTTCTCCAATGCAATACGACCGCGACATGCTACGTCGTCTGCGAGGAGCGCTGCAAATGCGCCGAGATTCATGGATCCCAAATCCTCACCACGACGGGCACGCACGGCCACAGTCTGTGATTCCACTTCTTTATCCCCTACTACCAACAAGTACGGGACCTTCAGAATCGTGTGCTGGCGGATTTTAAAGCCGATTTTTTCATTTCTCAAGTCTGAAATGACCCGAAACCCCTTGTTTTTCAAGGATTCTTCGACTTTTTCTGCGTATTCGGAGTGTTTGTCGGTAATATTCAGGACAACCGCCTGGTTTGGCGCCAGCCAGGTGGGAAAAACCCCCTCATAGTGTTCGATGAGAATACCGATAAAGCGCTCAAAAGAGCCCAAAATTGCCCTGTGCAACATCACCGGCACCTGCCGGCTACCATCTTCCGCAACGTACTGGGCATCCAGGCGCCCCGGCATTGAGAAATCCACCTGTATCGTCCCCAGTTGCCAGACACGTCCTATACAGTCCTTCAACGAGAACTCGATTTTAGGCCCGTAAAACGCGCCTTCACCGGGCAGTTCCTGCCAGGGAAGGCCGTGGGCATTGAGCGCATCCGCCAGCGCCTGCTCGGCTCGGTCCCAGTCGGCGTCGCTGCCAACCCGCTGTTCTGGACGAGTCGAGAGGCGATAGATCACATCCTTGAAACCAAAGTCTTGATAGACGGCGTGCAGAAAGTCGATAAAGGTGGAGACCTCCGCTTGAATCTGTGCCTCGGTGCAGAAAATGTGCGCGTCATCTTGAACGAAACCCCGCACCCGCATGATCCCGTGTAATGACCCGGAGGGTTCATTGCGGTGACAGGAGCCGAACTCCGCGAGCCGCAGCGGCAGGTCTCGATAGGATCTCAAACCCTGATTAAAAACCTGCACATGGCAGGGGCAATTCATAGGTTTGACCGCAAAGTCACGTTCCTCGGATTTGAGCAGGAACATGTCGTCGCCGAACTTGTCGGCATGCCCGGAGCGCTCCCACAGGCTTAAATCCACCAGTTGGGGCGTCTTGATTTCTTGATAACCGTGCAACTGCTGCTGGTCGCGCATGTACTGTTCGATGGTCTGATAAATCTGCCATCCTGCGGGATGCCAGAACACCATACCAGGCGCCTCTTCCTGGGTATGGAATAGATCCAGTTTTTTACCGATCTTGCGGTGGTCTCGCTTTTCCGCTTCCTGTAGCAACCGCAGGTGGTTTTTCAGGGATTTCTTATCGCCAAACGCAACCCCGTAAATACGCTGCAGCATCTTATTGTTATGGTCTGCACGCCAGTAGGCACCCGATACGCGCATCAGTTTGAAGTGCGCACAATGACGAATGTTCGGCACATGGGGGCCACGACACATGTCGACGTACTCCTGATGGTGATACAGCCCTGGGCGATCGTCCCTCGCGATGTCCTGTTGGAGAATTTCTATCTTGTAGGGCTCGTCCCGTTCCCGGAAGGTGTCGACCGCTGTTTGCCAATCCACCTTTTCTTTGACAACGTCATAGCGACCCGCCACCAGCTCATGCATGCGTTTTTCCAGCGCTTCAAGATCACTTTCGGTCAGGTGGTGTTCCAGATCCACGTCGTAATAGAACCCATTCTCGATGGTCGGGCCAATGGCCATCTTCGCATCAGGCCATAGCTGCTTGAGGGCATGACCTATGAGGTGAGCACAACTGTGGCGGATGATCTCGAGTCCGTCTTCATCTTTGGCGGTGAGCAGGCTGAGCTCTGCGTCCTGTGCGATCAAATCACTGGCATCGCGGCGCTCACCATTGACCCGTCCACCAAGCGTTGCTTTCGCAAGGCCAGGACCGATGTCCTCGGCCACCTGCATCACCGTGACCGGTTTATCGAAGCTACGTTGAGCGCCATCGGGTAGGGTAATAACGGGCATGGTTCAGTCCTTTTCATCAGTGGTGGCCACTACCAGAGGCCACGTGAAGGATGTGATATCGCATAGGGTGTCGACATCGATCGGGTCCGAGTCTCGCTCGGGAGGCGGCATAGTGCCCGATCAAAACCTTAAAATAAAGGGCGCTGGTCGTCTAAGTTTGCAGAATGTGAAAGTTCCGCAAAGTGGCCCATAGACAGCGGGACGTGGTCCACCGGCTCCGCCTCTACCAAGTAGCGCAACGGCCCCCGCGCAGTGATCGCGTCGAACGGAAAGCAGGTCACCAGTAGCAGTGCGTCAGAGGTGTGCCAGCGCGGTCCCGGCTCTTGCCGAACATCCACCACGCGACGCTCAATCACCCGATACTCGAGCTGCCTGCCATCGGGCATTGCAAGCAGCACAGACATCCCCGGCAGCAGTCGATCCAAAAACGCAAAATGCGTATCCCGATGGCCGGCAATCACGGCAAGCCCTGCTCCACCCAAGGGTGCTGATTCCAACGCGTGACCAGGGCCGAAGGCCAGCGCATGGCCATGGCTGCCTGACAAAATCAGCCGGCTGATACCCAAATCGGGCACCTTTAGCTGGGCCACTGGCCAGGTGTCCGCCCAGGGCCAGGGTGCAACCGGATGGTGACCCGCCAGCGTCGCGTGCCAGGCGCGCTCGATCAGGATGGGCGCCAGCCATGCCTTCGCGTGTATGACCGCTGCACTGGAAAACTGCAACGCTGCAAACAGCAGGCAACACCCCGTCAGCCATGCAAGCCATCGGGGCCGAAACACTCTGCTTGGCTTGCTATGCGGTCTGCGAGACACGGCGATCACACTCAGGCTGCCTTAGGGCACGCAACAGCAGTGCAACAAACAGAGCAAAACTGCCCAGCCAGACCTTGGCGGGCGCACTGGTCGCCGTTTGTGGGTAAGCGTAGGCTTGCGGCGACTGTCCTTGGGGCCGGGTATTTGGCAACGCGCGCACGACCAGCGGCTTGCCGGGGGTACGAACAACGGCTGACTCCACTGCGACGAAACTGGTGTAGGGACTCAGCAAATGATGCCGCAACGCCACCGGCAATACCGCCTGTCGCAACGCCTGCTCACCGAGCCCGCTGTATCTACCGTCCATCAGCGAAGCGATTTTTCGGCGCGCCCAGACACTCGCGATGCCTGCACGCTGGGAGAGCCCCTCCGGCTGCGTGGATGAATCGAGCGAGAGACGGCGCTGCCAGACGCCAGACGCGTGCTCTCCGCTGATCAGCACCTCGCCCGCGGGCAGAGAGGTCCCAAAGTGGACGGCAAGCGCAAGCGGCTCGCCAGCATAGAGATCGGGTAGACGATTGGGAAAAGCTTCGACGCTCTGCGGCCACTGCACCCTCAGGTTGATCGATGCAGGGCGGGCAAGCTGCGACAGCAGCTCGGCGATCCGCGCTTCTACTTCATCCAACTTGCCGATATAGGTATAAGTGCCGCGGCCAAACTCTGCGGACTTGCGCATAAACCAGCTGTTCGGCGCAGATCCGATGCCCACAGTAAACAGTCGACGATCTCCGAGTAGCGATTGGATTTCCGCAAACAGAGCCTGTTCGTTGCCGACTGCACCGTCGGTCATGAACACCACCTGACTGAGCAGCAGACTGCCGTGCAACTCGTCCACTCCAGCGGCAGGCTTGAGAGCCATCCGCAGTGCCGCCGACATTTCGGTACCACCAGAAGCCCGCAAGCTGCGCACAAAGCGCGTGGCGCGCCGCAGGTGTTCGGCCGAGGCCGGCACGGGCGCGCGGTACAAAGGCGTCACTGAGTTATTGAACGCTACGACATTAAACCGATCCCTCGGACCCAAAGCCGTCAAGGCGTGGATGAGACTGGCGCGGGCCTGTTCGATCGATTCGCCCCCCATAGACCCCGAGGTGTCCACTACGAACACGATCTCCCGATGCGGTCTCTCTGATCGATCAGGGGCCGCTGGGGGTACCAACATGAGTACACCGTAGTAATCAGAACCGACACGCTCGGTAAACCAGGCCGCACCCGGCATGGCGTCGCTGACGGGTCGCCATCGCAGTACGAAGTCGCGATTCATCTCGCTGACACCCTGCGACAGCTCGATATGGTACACACCGGCGCGCCGCGTCATCGCAATATCGTGATACGGCGCATCCACCTCTGCCAATGGCATACCCATGTCCAGGGTTGCACTGAGCCGCAGTGGATTCAGCGGTCTAGTAGCGCGACCCGGCTGTGAGTACTGCGGAGGTGACACGGCGTCCGCGTCGCGCACCTGATCCGTTGGCCGGGCCCACCCGTGGTCGGCACCGAACACCAGCGTTTCATCGAGTGTGGACGCCAGCGGCTCACCGGGGAAGTACCGGGGCGTCAAGGTGCTGGGAAAGCGTAGGGAAAACTCACCCTGTCGAATCTGCACCGGTTGTACGTATTCAAGAGTGACCCGGATCGCATCACCCGGTGCGATGTTTGCGATGCGATTGGTGAAAAGATTAGGCCGCTGCTGTGCTATCAGGCTGGCGTTGCGGCCTGCGTCTCGCGCAACCTGGTAACGACGCTCGGCTTCTGTGCGTTCACGCACTTCACCTACAATCAGTCGCTCACCGACGTGCAGTTCCATACGGCGCACGGCCGCTTCCTCCGGCAGTGGAAATGCATAAACACCCTCCATGAAGTGACTACCCGGATTGTAAAACGCCTGCTCCAGTCTGACGACGGCGACCAAGCCGCTGATCTCAAAGTGCACCCGGGTCGCCTGCAGCTGTGCCTGCTGCGATTCACCAACCGCGGAGTACAACACAAGAGACCCGCTCATGGCGGGGCCGGGATCAGGTGCATGCTCTGCGGCGCGCAGCGTCATCGAGTTCAGCAACAGCAGTGCCAGCGCAGTCGCAACGGCACAACTGAGGCAGCGAAAACTCAACCACAGCCAGACGCTGCCAAAACGCTGCATCTCACGATGCCAGGGTTCTCGTAGTCGGCGATGTGTCAGCATGCTGGGCGCTCCAATCAGATGTTCCCCAATTAGACACGCCTGACGTGGCGCGGCCCGGGCAAAAAAGGTCGAACCGCTGGCCAATTGTGGCGAAAAGTGGCGCAACCTTGAGCAACTGAACTATCTTTGGAACCATGTGGTCAGCGTGAACCCGGAGAGCGGCGACGACATGCCACACCATATAGCGATTGTCGAAGACGAGACGGCTATCGCGGAAAACTACCGCGATGCACTGCAAAGGCAGGGCTTTCGCGTTTCGTTGTATCCCGACAAGCCGTCCGCCGACGCCGCGTTCGAGCGCGCCCTGCCCGACCTCGCGATCATCGATATCGGCTTGGGTGAAGACATCGAAGGCGGCTTCGAACTGTGCCGCGAGTTGCGCAGTCGCTGCCCCGAGTTGCCCATCGTGTTCCTGACCGCCCGAGATTCTGAGTTGGATATGATCAGCGGGTTACGACTGGGTGCGGACGACTACCTGACCAAAGACACCAGTCAGGACTATATGCTGGCACGGATCGTTGCGCTGTTTCGCCGAGTGCGAGCTTTGCGAGCGCCAGAGGCCCAGGAAGACTTGCTTGAACAGGGTGCGCTGTCACTCAACGTGGAACGCATGACAGCGGCCTGGCGGACGGTACCGCTGGACCTCACAGTAACCGAATTCTGGATCATCCACGCACTCGCCAGGCGACCCGGCCAGGTAAAGAGCAGAGAGCAGCTGATGAATGCCGCGAATGTCGTACTGGACGACACAACCATCACATCGCACATCAAGCGCATTCGTCGCAAATTCGAGGCACAGGATTCCGAGTTCAGCGCCATCGAATCGGTGTACGGCATAGGCTATCGCTGGTCAGGAGCCTAAAGCGTGAGCCTGCGTGGGCAGCTACTGGTGGTGAGTGTATTCTTGTTGGCGCTGCCCTGGACGGGTTGTCAGTTTGTGCGAGAAATGGAAACGGCACTTCGCGCGGGCCAGGCACAGGCTCTGGCGTCCAAAGCCCAGGCGCTGGCCAATGTCATCGCCATTGACGAGAGTCTTCTGTACCCGAGCCCGGCACGCCGCTCCTCGCCGTCGGATGAGCGACCCTCGATCTATGCCCGCCCCTCACCAGAGCCGATTATCGTCGACGGATACGGCGATGGCTGGGAAGGTATCCCCGCGCTGCAACTGTCCAGCGCGGCGGTTTCGACACCGTTCGAGGTGTCTGTTCGGGCTCGCACCCGCGACGATGTTTTGTACCTGCTGTTCAACGTAGCGGACAGCGAGCTGACCTATCACAACCCGGGGTTGTCTCGAGAACCCAATGGAGATCGGCTTGTACTGCGCATGTGGCGTGACGGGCGTCGCCAGGACTACGTCGTTGCAACCGCGGCGCCCGGCAAAGTAACAGCGCAGCCAATGCAGCGCAGGTCCACCGACCCGGATCACTCGCTGATCCGTGGCAGCTGGCAAGACTCGCAAGATGGCTATACCGTCGAGCTGGAGATGCCAATGGGTGTTACCGGGGGCCGGCTGGGGTTCTACCTGATCGAAGCGTCCGACCGGACCCGAGGCATCGTCACACTGGGCAACATCACAGCCTTGGAGACCGCCGCGCCGCCCTGGCTGATATATGAACCGCAGCGCCTGGCGGACACGGCCGCACCCTTCAGCGCCGCGGCCGATGATGTTCTGATCATCGATCGCCATCAGCGTGTTCTCACGGAACTGCCTGGCGACCGCTTTGGTCAGTCGGGGGGTGAGCCAACCTACTGGTTGCTGCGCCTGTTGTATCGCAGCATTCTGTCCCAGGGGGATCTGCAGCCGCCCCTGTATCCCGACGCGCAGGGTTACCTGGAGGCGCCAGAGGTTTTATCGGCACTGCGCGATCAGCCGGACGTTGCGCGCTATCGGGACCCTGGTCAGTCGACGCGTACCGTGCTTTCTGCCGCTGCGCCTATCAGGGACAACAGCGGTGTGATGGGCGCTGTGGTGCTGCGCCAGTCCAGCGAAACATACCTAAGCCTGACCGACCAGGCGTTCAGTCGGCTGCTGGGTTACAGCCTGCTGGCCCTGTGTATCGCGGTGCTTGCACTGCTCGGCTACGCGAGCCTTCTGTCCTGGCGCATTCAGCGGCTCTCCCGGGCCGCCGCGCATGCCATCGGCGAAGACGGCAGGCTCACAGGAGCGTTCCCGCGCAGCGCCGCCAGCGATGAGATTGGGGATCTCTCGCGCCAGTACGCCGACTTGCTGGACCGGGTACGCAACTATAACGACTACTTGAAAAGTCTCAGTCGTAAGCTCGCCCACGAGCTGCGCACGCCCATCGCCGTGATTCAAAGTTCACTGGACAATCTGGAAAAGGCGCCAAAGATCCTGCAGGCGGACAGCGTCTACCTACACAGGGCGCGAGAGGGTTTGAACCGGTTGCAACGGATCCTCACCGACATGAGCGAGGCGAACCAGCTGGAAGAAAGTATCATCAATCAGTCCTTGGAGCCGACCCAACTGGTGCCCCTCTTCGCAGACGTCTTCAACGCCTATCAAACTGTGTTTGATCAGCACGACCTGCAACTGGACATCAAACCGGTCAAAGCCCTGGTAATGGCGAATCCCGATCTTCTCGTCCAGGCACTGGACAAGCTGGCAGAGAATGCGGTGTCCTTTACCCCGCAGGCCGGCACCATCGAGTTCAGCCTCAGGGGTGACGGCAAGCACTGGAGTCTGAGTGTCAGCAATGAAGGTCCGACGCTGGATCCATCTCTGGAAAATCGCCTGTTCGAGCCCCTGGTTTCAGAGCGAGAGCCGGGGGGTGAGGGAGTGCACCTGGGACTTGGCCTGCATATTGTACGACTCATTGTCGACTTCCACGACGGCAAGGTCCGCGCCAGCAATCGAAGCGACGGCAACGGCGTGGTCGTTACCATCGAACTCCCCGCTAGCTGACAAAGGCCCGTTGGCGAATTTCCGCCAGCTGATCCCTCAGGGCTGCAGCTTCCTCAAACTCAAGATTTTTGGCGTGATCGTGCATCTGCGCTTCCAACTGTTCGAGCTTGCGCGCAAGCGCCGCCGGCGTGAGTCCCTCCAGTTCGGTGGCGTAGCTGACCGCTTTTTCTGCCACACGTTTGGCCTTGGCCTTACCGCGTGTCGGCATGCGGCGCGCACCCTCCATAATGTCCTGTACCGACTTCACGACGCCTTTTGGGGTAATGCCGTGCGCTTCGTTAAACGCCAGCTGCTTCGTACGACGCCGCTCGGTCTCAGCCATCGCCCTTTCCATAGAACCGGTAACGGTATCCGCGTAAAGAATCGCCCGCCCGTTCAGATTGCGGGCCGCTCGTCCTATCGTCTGAATGAGTGAGCGATCGGAGCGCAGGAAGCCCTCCTTGTCGGCGTCCAGTATGGCCACCAGAGAAACCTCTGGCATATCGAGACCTTCCCGCAACAGATTGATGCCGACCAGGACGTCAAACTTGCCCAGCCTGAGATCGCGAATGATTTCTACGCGCTCCACCGTATCGATATCGGAATGCAGGTAGCGCACACGTACATCGTGCTCAGCAAGATATTCGGTGAGGTCTTCCGCCATGCGCTTGGTAAGGGTTGTGACCAACACCCGCTCATTCTTTGCAATCACTTCGCGAATTTCGCCCAACAGGTCGTCCACCTGGGTACTCGCGGGACGCACCTCCAGTTCGGGATCCACCAGCCCAGTGGGGCGTACCACCTGCTCTACCACAGCGCCGGCGTGCTCATCCTCATAGGGGCCAGGGGTCGCCGAGACAAAGATCATCTGCGGCGCCAGCTGCTCCCATTCCTCAAAGCGCAAAGGCCGGTTGTCCAGTGCCGACGGCAGACGAAATCCGTACTCCACCAGGGTTTCCTTGCGCGATCGATCACCACGGTACATCGCACCCAGCTGTGGAATACTCGCGTGGGACTCATCGACAATCACCAGAGCGTTATCCGGCAGGTACTCGAACAGGGTGGGCGGCGGGTCCCCCGGCGCGCGTCCGGACAGAAACCGCGAATAGTTCTCTATGCCGTTGCAGTAACCGAGTTCGCGAATCATCTCCATGTCGTAGCGAGTGCGCTGATCCAACCGTTGCGCCTCAACCAGCTTGTCCAGCTCTTTCAGCACTTTCAGCCGGCCCGCCAACTCCTCCTCGATCTGCGTAACGGCGTTCAGCATGATCTCACGCGGTGTGACATAGTGGCTCTTTGGAAAGATCGTGACTCTGGGCACTTTGCGCGCCAGCTCCCCGGTCAGTGGATCAAACCAGCATATGTTTTCGATTTCTTCGTCAAACAATTCAACGCGAACGGCCTCGCGCTCTGAATCCGCAGGGAAAACATCGATCACGTCACCCCGCACCCGGTAGGTGCCGCGTTTAAAGTCCACATCGTTGCGCGTGTATTGCAGCTCCGCCAACTGTCGCAAAATACCCCGCTGGTCGATCAGCTCGCCCCGCGACAAATGCATCACCATTCTGAAATAGGACTCCGGATCTCCCAGACCGTATATCGCCGAGACGGTCGCCACCACAAGACAGTCCGGACGCTCTATCAGGGCTTTAGTGGCCGACAGACGCATTTGTTCAATATGCTCATTGATCGACGCATCTTTTTCGATGAAGGTGTCCGAGGATGGCACATAGGCCTCGGGCTGATAGTAGTCGTAGTAGGACACAAAGTACTCCACGGCGTTACCGGGGAAGAACTCGCGAAACTCTCCGTACAGTTGGGCGGCGAGCGTCTTGTTGTGCGCCATCACAATGGTCGGCCGCTGCAGCTGCTCCACCACATGGGCCATGGTGAACGTTTTACCGGAACCGGTGACGCCCAGCAGCGTTTGCGCCGCCAGACCCGCCTGGGCGCCCTCGACCAGCTGACGGATGGCCTGCGGCTGATCCCCAGCGGGCTGAAATGGCGATTCGACCTTGAACGGCTTGGACACGGAACGGATGCTCTTAGTGGTGTAAAGATGAGGGCGTATTATCCGCCACAGGGCGTCGAATTGCAGCCTTCCGCCATCGCCTCAGGTCGAGCCGTAGGATGCCCCATCTAAGGGGGATTTTAGCTCGAGGTTTCAGCCACTTGCAGCATTTATCTAGACACAGTCGACAGGCGGAGGGCCATCAGGAAAAGCGCCTGTCCCGGTTGACCACACCGCTGTCGATCTTTAATATACGCGACCTTCGGTAGACGCTACTCCGCCTTAGCTCAGTTGGTAGAGCAAATGACTGTTAATCATTGGGTCGCTGGTTCGAGCCCAGCAGGCGGAGCCAATTAATCCGAAAATTCAAAGGGTTGCAGAGATGCAGCCCTTTTTTATTTCACCGCTTCCGGACTGGGTAACATACTGGGTAACAACGGTTTCCCCACCGCAATCGCACACTACTTGGCCTGGCCTGTGGTCACTTTTCTGTAAGTTCCTGAATCTCTGCCGTGCCCTCTGGCATGGCCAGGCAGTAGACGCGGTAGTCTTGGGTCTTGCCGTAGGCATTAGAAGCGGTGAAGCCTTGCGTGACGCCGACGCGCCCATTAGGGAATGATTTGGTCACGTAGTCCGTCATGTGGTAATCAGGCTTCCCATGAAGCGCCTGCTTTTCTATCTCGGCTCTGCACAGCTTGGTAGCCAGCTCTGGGCTCATGCTCTTGGGTAGGGCGGCGCTCCCGATGTCGCCAAGCGTGTAGTCAATGCGCTTGTTTTTGCAGTACATGAAGTAACCATTTTTTCGATTGGTTGACTTCCAGAACGCGCCATTGTCTGAGATTTCTTTAACTGAGCATTGGCCAGACTTCACCAGCTTTTCACCGGCTGCGTTGAACTCTGCTTGATGCTGTGAGTAGTCATCGGACTTACTCATAGCGGCGTGGATTTCCGCGTCTGTAGCGGCTAGGGCGGGGATTGAGAATATTGCGGCGGCTAGCGCCTTGATGGCTGTTTGCATAAGCACCTCCTTGTGACTGTAGTATAGCCAAGACTTAGCCCAGACCTTGGGCGCGGGCTTCCTCGTCAGTTATTTCTGCTTTGCCGCTCTTTTTACCATTTTTGATTTTCTTATCTGTGCGAGCGTTGGCGCTACCATTGCTGGCTGCGACGAGAACCCAAACTATAACCCAGAGCCCTGCCGTTAAAATCGACAGGATTAGGTGTAGCACATGGCTAGTGGTCCGCTTTTGGCACATAGCTGCCGCCCAATAGCGAGCTGCTGGCCGAGCGGGCAATGGCGGCGGCAAAGCTGGCGAATATGGAAATTGGCGAGGCAGGCAATGGGCGTAGCTCTGCAAATTTGCAGACCAACTCACGCGCCGAAGCGCAGGCACATGACCAAGGGTCAGCGGGCGATGGCTGTGGCGCAGATATTTCCGGACTCTAACCACGGTAAGCGTACTTCGCCAAAAATTAGCGAAGTTGTGTCGCGGCAGTATGTTGGATATGCCCGCACCGTCCTGATGTACGCCCCCGAATACGCCGAGCCTGTCTTGTCTGGTGCTACACTCCACCCATGCGCACACGCGAAGAAATCCAGAACGACATTATCCGACTGACTAGACGCTCACTGTGGATAGGGATAGCCTTGGGCCTGCTGCTTGGTTTTGTCGCCGGGCTTGTGGTGGGGCTTAACCAGGGTGATACTACACATGTCGTTGTCTTGGGTGAGGGCCAGGATGTATAAACTATCCTAGTTGGCTCTATGCTTTATTCGAGCTAACAAAACAATAGAAGCACAAAATAGCCAAACGGTCGGCGGGGCGGGAACTTCGC
>JBCCYE010000045.1:0-27154 GCA_039190425.1 Pseudomonadota bacterium
ATGAGTCACTTGTTGTATCTGATATTTCGCAACATCAGCCACACAAGTGCCCACACATCTGTCTTCATCAACTTGTTAAATAGCTTCAACTACCGCTCGGGCAGCGAAAAACGGCCGGGCAATGACCCGACCGAGGACGCGTATTATACGCATCGCGAATCGCATCGCAACCAAAATATCGGGTGCATCGCAATAGTGGATTAGGTCGTTCCGCCCAGGCCCTGCAGGTCGGATTCTAGCTCAATGTATCCAGTGAAAACATTGCGACCCCGAACCCTCAATCCACTTCCAGCAAGTGATACTTTTTCTTGCCCAGTTTGACCAGAAAGTAACGCCCGAACAGGGCGCCAGAGGGCTCAAAAATCGCCTCGGGTTGGGCATTATCATCCATCGCCAGGGCTCGCTCATTCACCCATACAGCACTGCGGCCCAGAGCATCCTTGACCTGCTTTCCAGACGCCATGCCTGTGTCAGCTAACAACTGGGTTACCGTCGTCGGTAACTCTGCGAGACGAATCGAACTGGAAGGCAGTCCGTCCTGACGCAGCTGGCGTAAATCTGCCTCCGTCAGCTGGCTGGCCGTACCAGCGAACAACGATTGAGTGATGCGCTGTGCTGCCTCCAGACCCTGCGAACCGTGCACCAGACGCGTCACTTCTACCGCCAGGACCTGTTGTGCTTCAGGGCGTCCTTGGCGCGCCGCATCCGCCCGCTGCAGGGCCTCGATCTCATCCACCGCCAAAAAGGTGAAGTATTTGAGAAACTGGTAAACCTCGGCATCGCCCGTGTTGAGCCAGTATTGGTAGAAGGCGTACGGGGACGTCCGCGCCGGATCAAGCCAAACCGTTCCGCCTTCGGTCTTCCCGAACTTGGTACCGTCTGCCTTGGTGATGAGCGGCAGCGTCAGCCCGAAGACCTGTTGACCGTATAGCCGACGGGTCAGGTCGATACCCCCCGTGATGTTACCCCACTGATCCGAACCTCCCAGTTGCAGGGAACAGTCGTAGCGCTTACTGAGCTCAGCAAAGTCGTAGGACTGCAGAATCATATAACTGAACTCGGTAAAACTGATACCGCTGCCCTCACGATCTATGCGTTGCTTGACCGATTCCTTTTGCACCATGGCATTCACGGAAAAATGCTTGCCGACATCTCGCAGGAAGGTCAACACATCCATACCCTTTGTCCAGTCCAGGTTGTTCACCACCTGCGCACTATTAGGGCCCTTATCAAACTCTATGAAGCGCGATACCTGCAGGCGAATCTTTTCCACCCAGCTTGCCACCACGTCCGGCGTGTTCAGCTGCCGCTCCTGGTCCTTGAAACTTGGATCGCCGATTAGCCCCGTCGCCCCACCGACCAGGGCCAGCGGTCGGTGCCCCGCCAGCTGAAAGCGCCTGAGCATCAGCAGCGGTACGAGATGGCCCAAGTGCAGGCTGTCTGCGGTAGGGTCAAAACCACAGTATAGGGTTCGGGAGCCCCCGTTTAGCCATGCGGGGAGATCGTCCTCCCCGGCGATCTGAAAGACCAAGCCGCGGGCACGAAGATCGCCTAGTAGTGGATTGTTCATTTCAATGTGTTCGACGTTGAATCTGCACTGAATTTGCGGGCGCCAACCATACAACACCACCTTTTCTTTGCCTAGAGCACAGCGGGATATATGCATCACTGTTCTGTTAACTTTGCCGGGTAATTTATCCCTTTGTTGAAGGAGGCGCTTTTCTAATATACTGGAGGGCAAATCTCGAACAAGAACCCCGGGGCATGTCTGGATCAAAACATCGGGGTGCGACGGCCGTGCGCGATGGCCAGGGGGACAAATCGCGAATGCCGCTGCCCTTGCGTTACCCGCTGGCAGTGGTAGTAGTCGTCTCCCTGGTCAGCCTGGTATCGGTACTCGCACCAAAACAAGACTCCTCTGAGGGCGAGGCGCACGTCATAGCCCCCCCTACTCGTGTGCCTAGCGCAACACCGCCAGAACCGGTCGCAGTAGCACCCGCCCCCGTCAGTGAGCCCTGGGAAGAGCAACTCGTTGGGGCAGGTGATAACCTATCGATCATCTTCCAACGCGCAGGCTACGATAGCAAAGACGTACACGACGTCGTCAGCCAGGCCCAGGAAGGCAAATCTCTGGCGCGGATCTACCCTGGGCAAACCATTGCGTTTTCATCGGCAGACGATGGCACGTTGGCTGCCGTACGCCACGTCCGTTCTGAGCTTGAGACGGTGGTGTATCGGCGCGATGGGAATGCCTTCGTCAGCAGCATTGAAACCCGGTCACCGCAGGTACGCGACGCCTGGGCGACCGGCGTCATCACCTCCTCCTTATTCCTCGCCGGCCAGGAGGCAGGGCTGTCCCAGAACACCATCATGGAACTGGCCAATATCTTCGGCGGCGTGATTGATTTTGTCCTCGATCCCCGCCGAGGCGATACCATACAGCTGCTCTATCAGGATCTGTATCTGGACGGAGAAAAATACGCCGATGGCGACATCATTGCGGCAACCTTTACCAATCGAGGAGAGACCTTCCGCGCCTACCGCTATACCGATTCGCAGGGCGAAACGGGTTACTTTAATGAAGACGGCGTCAGCATGCGCAAGGCCTTCTTGCTGGCACCGGTCGACTTCACCCGCATCAGTTCAAACTTCGACCTGCGGCGGCTGCATCCTATCTACAAAACCACTCGCCCACACCGTGGCACAGACTACGCGGCGCCAAGAGGAACACCGGTGTACGCCGCCGGGGACGGCAGAGTGACAAAATCAGGCTATAGCAAAGCCAACGGCAACTACGTCTTCATAAAGCACGGTGAGCAGTACATCACAAAGTATCTGCATTTACATAAACGTCACGTTAAGACCGGCCAGCGGGTATCCCAAAGCCAGGTAATCGGGACGGTCGGAGCCACCGGTGCCGCAACGGGGCCGCACCTGCACTATGAGTTCCTGGTTAACGGAGTACACCGAAACCCACGCACCATTCACAAGCAGCTACCCAAGGCCGAATCTCTACCCAATTCAGAGATAGAGCGATTTCGGGCGTCCATCAGGCAAACCTCTGAACAACTGGCCGCTTTGACTCAAGACAACCGTTACGCGATGAGTGAATCCGCCAGCGCCAAGGGCGAACAACGCTAACTTGAGTAGCCAAACCCACCTGTTCATCGGCCTGATGTCCGGCACCAGCGTGGACGCAGTCGACTGTGTCCTCACACAAATCGATGGCGACCGGGTAGAACTGCTAGCCACACACTCACACCCTATCAGCGCCTCCTTGCGCGCCGACATCGCATCGCTTAGCCGCGGCAGCGCCGATGAAATCGAACGACTGGGTCTGCTTGATCGGGCACTTGGAGCGCTGTTCGCCGAAGCCTGCCAGGCGCTTCTCACCAACACCGGCACCCCTGCCAAGGACGTTTTTGCCATTGGTTCTCACGGGCAAACGCTTCGCCATAGACCGGCAGGTGCAGATCGGCCGGGGTTCACACTTCAGGCGGGCGACCCGAACACCATCGCGGAACAGACCGGTATCACGACCGTTGCAGATTTCCGACGTCGAGACATAGCAGCGGGCGGCCATGGCGCACCGCTTGCACCAGCATTCCATGCGGCCGTGATGGCTAAGGAGGACGCGCGGTGTGCGATCGTCAACGTGGGCGGCATAGCCAACGTGACCTTGCTTGATGGCAGGACCATCATCGCGGGTTTCGATACCGGTCCAGGGAACACACTAATGGACCACTGGATCGGGCAGCAGTTGGGCGAGCGGTATGATAACGAGGGGCGTTGGGCGGCGAGCGGAACTCCCGATGAGGGCTTACTGTCGCGATTGTTGTCCGACCCGTTTTTTAGCCAACCTGGCCCAAAAAGCACTGGCAAGGAACACTTCAATCTCGATTGGCTAAAAGCGCATCACCCGGACAACATCAACCCGGCGGATATCCAGGCGACCCTGCTTGCCCTTACATCATCGACCATCGCTATGGCTATTCGCAACCAGAATCTGCGGGTAGACACGGTGTACCTGTGCGGCGGCGGTGCGCACAACCGGGCTTTACTGACCGCTTTGCAAGAGGCCCTCGATCCGATGCCGGTAACCACCACCGCAGCGTTGGGCTTTGATCCAGACTGGGTCGAAGCAGCCGCGTTCGCCTGGCTCGCAGCCCGCACGCTGGCACAGCAGCCAGGCAACGCCCCCATCGTAACGGGCGCGACAGGGCCGCGCATCTTGGGTGCAATCTTCGCTGCAGGAAATCAGAAATCGACGTAGTTCTGCGTCTTTGCCAGTCGCTCGACCTCACCAGGGCCGTAGACAACAACGTCCACAAACGGCTGCAAGTCACCGGCCTCGAGCCCATGCAGGCCCATCCACGTATTACATGCCTTTACGTCGATCACTTCCAGGGCAGACAATGACGCAGCAAGATCGACCAGCCGTTTGTTTTCCAGATAATCGTCCCGCAATAGACTGCGCAGCACAGGGCCATGCAGTACGAAAGTGACACGCGGTTGCCCTGCTTCAACCGGAGAGCCAGCGAGAATCAGCTGTTCAGCTCGCTCCAGGAGCTGAACGAACTCTTGTTCGTTCTGTAAAGTGATATCAGCGACGTACAGCGGCTGCTCGTAACTGACGGAATCGGACCAGGCAGTAACCGTCCAGAAAACCAGAAACGAGGACAGCCACTTCACCGCGCTTAGCACTTCCGTGCGCGTCCAGATCTAAACAGAAAATGACACACCACAACCACAGGTAGTCGTAGCATTGGGGTTGTTGACGACAAATCGAGAGCCCTCAAGGCCCTCCGTATAATCGACCTCAGAACCGACGAGGTACTGAAAGCTCATGGGATCCACAAGCACCGTCACCCCCTCGGACTCTATAGCAGTATCATCATCCGCCGCTATCTCGTCAAAAGTAAAGCCGTACTGAAAGCCCGAACATCCGCCTCCGGTGATGAACACACGCAGCTTAAGTTCGCCGTTTTGTTCTTCCTCAACGAGATCACGCACCTTGGCCACAGCGCTCGGTGTCAAATTGATCGTCGAAGGATTGAATGATTGTGCCACTGACATCGGTACACCCCATCAACGTCGGAGCAAATTGCCTGCCCACGACCGGTCATTATGCAAAATCCTCCAAATGCCGTCAATTTGCGACCAATGGCTGCTCTGCGCGCCTAAGTCTCAGGCCTTGGATGCGGCGGAGTCTGGCATAGGCCCCTTTTCCTCATTCGCCGAGGATACGGTGTCTGGGGCAACGTGGCTCAGGCTCCCATTCACTTCCGCGCCTGCGGCCATTTCAACCATGGCGTAGTACACGTTGCCCTGCACACGTGCCTGGGAGGCCAACTCGAGCTGCTCTGTAGCATGCACGTCGCCTTGAATACTCCCGTTAATGACCACTCGCGGCGCCTTAATGTCACCCTCGACACGGCCATGACCGACTACCCTAACCAGCGCCTTGGCAGACGCCTGGGCCAATACGTTGCCCTGTACCAAGCCCTCGATGTCAAGAGTTCCTGAAAATCGAATATCACCGACGATGACCGTATCTCTGGAAATCAAAGTGGTACCGCCTCCGGACGCACCACCAGCCGTTTTCTTATTGCCCAACATGGGTAAACCTCTCCTGCAGCTGCCAAGCAAACTGCTGTATCACCTGCTGTTGTTTTGGTTTAGAAATGTTTGCCACCAGCGCCAGCTCTTCCGGAGTGAAACCCTCTGGAAGCGTGAGCTCACCCTCAATGATTTGAAAGTATCGGAACGCCAATTGAAAATCCGGCGTATCAGCGTCATCACCGAGCTCCGTCAGGTTGAAGCTGACCGCCTCATCATCGAGCGAGCCGTACAAAAGTGCCGTCAGCTCACCCTCGACGGGTTTTTGCTTGCGCACATCCTGCTGTATCACGAGCCGGTAGGAGACCTGCTCCGGCCTGCGCTTCTGCACGATTTGAGGTGTTCGCAAACGGATGCCGCCATTGATCTCTACCGGTGACATCAGGCTTCGATAAAAGCGTACACTCTCTTCAACTTCTCGAGAGTGAGCCTTCTGCGAGGCCAGTTCCCTGCGCATCATTTCCAGTGCCTGACTGTCCACTTCATGACGAGTCCGCTGGACCTCCAGATCGGAGTGTGCGCTGCGCAAATCCCGCCGCAACTCCGAAATTAACTGTCGTTTACTGTATTCTGACTCAGAGTCCGCCGCCATTCTGGAAAATGCCAGAGCCCAACCGAGGATGCCACCTACCACAACCGCCAGGAGCAGAAGCAGCGCCAGCGCAACCGCGGAGGCTCGCCGCTGCCGTTGATAACCCATGCCATTGGCGCGATAGTCCCTCACCACCGCATCCTGATCAAGGCAACAGACCTATCTGCTGCAAACCACTCTGTTCCGGCAGGCCTAGCATGAGGTTCATACACTGCAGTGCCTGACCGGAAGCACCCTTAACCAGGTTGTCGATGACGGAAGTAACGACGACGACGCTACGATCCTGAGGTACCGTTACAGCCAATTGGCACGCATTAGAGCCACGCACGTAGCGGGTTTGCGGCAACATGCCGGCAGGCAACACGTCCACAAAAGGCTCATCCGCATAGCGCTTTTCGTACACAGCCTGCACATCCACACCGTCATCCAGCAAGTTCGCAAACAGCGTTGCGTTGATGCCGCGAATCATGGGGACAAGGTGTGCGACGAAAGTCACGCTCACAGACGCCCCGGCAACATCGCTCAGGCCCTGCTCAATCTCTGGCAAATGACGATGCCCTGACACGCCGTACGCTTTAAAACTGTCAGACGCCTCCGCCAGCAGTGTGTCGACTTTTGCTTGCCTGCCGGCGCCGCTCACACCCGAGGCAGCGCTCGCAATTAGCTGACCTGGGTCCACCAGGCCTGTTTCCAGGAGGGGTATCCAGCCCAACTGCACAGCCGTGGGATAACAGCCTGGACATGCGACCAGTTGAGCCGTCGAGACGCTCGCCCGGTTCACCTCTGGCAACCCATACACCGCCGACGACAGTAGGTCTGGGCTCGCGTGCGGTTCACCGTACCATCGCGTCCATACTTCCGCGTCTCGTAGACGGTAATCGGCAGAAAGATCGATCACGCGGATTCCTCGCTGGATGAGTTCGGGTACCAGCTGCATCGCCACATTGTGGGGCGTCGCGAAGAAGACCAGGTCGCAGTCCCCAAGCTCTTCCACTGCGGGATTCGTAAACACCAAATCGTAACAACCCCGCAGATTGGGAAACAGATCGTCTACGCGTCTACCGGCTTCCGCTCGAGACGTAATGGCAGTGACCTCCACATCCGCATGTGTCGCCAGCAGACGCAGCAGCTCGACACCGGTGTAACCGGTCCCTCCGACGATTCCAATCTTAAACATCACGAACTATACCTGGCATAGACTCACAACCCCGCACCAGCAGGCCAGAGCCTATCAACGCTTTATCACATCGACCTCTGGTCGGGAGACCTAGTATAAAAGCAATAAGGATCAAGATAACTGGTAATATTGTCTCAAAACCGACTTAGCGGAGTATTGTGAGCAGTCTGTTCGAAAAATATCGCTACCTGCTGACAGACTATGACTCGCTGGTTGCCTACTCGTTTTTGGGCATCGTGGCCGGTGTAGCTGCCAGTCTCACGGTGCTCGCATTTGATTTGGCCATCGATGAGCTTGAGACGGCGCTTACCGGCGCATTCGGAGCAGCGGGACTGCGCCAGCTCTCGGGCTGGACCGCATTCGCGTTGCCCACCATTGGCGCCGCCCTTTTGGGCTGCGCCTATGCGATGTTAAAACCGGCTGACCGGGAAACCGGGATCGTACACGTCATAAGTCGCATGCACTCCCATTACAGCGTACTGCCGCTACGCAATGCGCTGGTCCAGTTTTTTGGTGGTATCTTCGCGCTGGCCACCGGCCAATCCGGAGGGAGGGAAGGACCCGGGGTCCACCTGGGAGGCGCTGTGACCAGCCTGATGGGCCAGTGGCTCGGCCTACCCAACAACAGCCTGCGCATGTTGATTGCTTGTGGCACGGCCGGCGGAATAGCGGCCGCGTTCCAAACACCGTTGGCTGGCGTGATTTTCGCAATGGAAGTTATTGTTGCGGAGTATACGGTCGCCGGCTTTATCCCGGTTATCCTGGCGGCCGTAAGCGCCTCCGCAGTAAGCCATTTACTGTCAACCGAGACAGAACTATTCCTTATCGAACCTATACAACTGAACTCCATGATGGAGCTGCCGTACATCATCTTGTTGGGTTTCTGCTGCGGACTCGCCGTATCTCTTTTCATTCGTATCAGTCGTCTTGCAGCAACGTTTTCCAGCGCCCACGTCGCCCTTCGCTTTACTCTCGCCGGTTGTATTACAGGTTTGCTGGCTCTATGGGTCCCCGACATTCTGGGCATTAGCTACGACTCAATGGGCGACGTTATCGCGGGTAATCTTGCGATTCCGGCTCTGCTGGCCATCTGCATCTGCAAGCTTGTCGCCACGGCCGTAAGCTGTGGGGTGGGGATGCCCATCGGACTGATCGGTCCCAGTCTCCTAATCGGCGCCTGCATCGGGGGCTCTTTGGGAATCATCGGACAGCAGCTGCAGCCCGATCTGGCCTCCGAGCCAACTCTTTACGTTGTCATCGGTATGGGTGCCGCTATGGGTGCTATCCTGAACGCCCCACTGGCGGCAATACTTGCCGTGGTCGAAATGACACAGACCATTGGTATGGGCATGGCCGCCATGCTCGCCATTGTGACCGCCACCCTGACCAACACCAGCCTCTTCGGTCAGCGCTCAGCTCATCAGACGGTACTTCGACAGTTGCGCCGACTGGTGCCCAGCGATCCCTTGACCCAGCTGCTACACCGCACCGCTGTCACGTCCACGATGGACAGTCGCGCGGTGCGCGTTCCCGCCCTGCTAACGGACTCGGATAGAGAGCCACTGCTTGAGTTTAAGCCCACGTGGTGCCTGCTGGAGCGAGAGGGACAAGACCTGTACCTGGTTAGAGGTGAAGACCTGCTCAACTGGTTGAGCCAGCAAACCGCCGAACAGGAATCCGTCGACTTGACCGGCGCAGACATACGGCGCTGGTCGGTCGCGGCGGTGCCGTTACAGGCCACGCTGCGTCAGGCTTTGGACACAATGAGCCGCACCACAACAGAAGCCGTATATGTAACCGAAACCAGTCGCACCACCGGCAACAAGATACTGCACGGTGTATTAACAAAAGAATCTGTGGAACGATTCTCGCTGGCTGGATTGAAGTAGGCGATAACGAGGAGTCGATGATAGGCCACATATGCTCTGGCTGAAAGCGTTTCACATCATTTTCGTCGTGTGCTGGTTTGCAGGTATTTTCTATCTGCCGCGCATATTTGTGTACTATGCCGCCAGCGAGGAAGCGCAAGTCCGAGAGCAGTTGGCCATCATGGCCAGGCGGCTTTACTACTTCGTAACCCCATTCATGGTGATTTCGATTCTCCTGGGCCTGGCCATGTTGGCAAAAAGCGCTCAGTACTATTTCAGCAGCGGCTGGATGCAGCTCAAGCTGGCGGCGGTAGTCGTCCTGGTCCTCTACCACTTTTACTGTGGTCGTGTGGTAAAAACGATACAGTCTGGCGGCGAAGTAAGAAGCCACATCTTCTACCGTGTGTTTAACGAAATCCCGGTGATTTTCTTGTTCGCGATTGTCATTCTCGCCGTGGTGAAACCCTCTTAAGCTTTCAGGATATGCACAACATGGGCGCTACTGATCCCACCGCCACCAACCAAATTCCTCAATCGGTTTAACCGGCAACGGCATGTCCCGAAGCTCACTTGATACGGAAGCACTATCATGAATTCAGAAGCACTCTTTGAACGCGCGCAGACTAACATCCCGGGTGGCGTCAACTCACCGGTTCGCGCCTTCAAGGCAGTGGGCGGCACGCCCGTTTTCATAGAACGCAGCGAGGGACCCTATCTATACGATTGTGAGGGAAAGCGCTACATCGACTACGTGCTCTCCTGGGGACCCATGGTAATGGGACACAATCACCCAATCGTTCGGGAGGCCGTCATAGAGCGTTGCAAGCTCGGCTTGAGTTTCGGCACACCCACAGAGCTGGAAATCGAGATGGCGGAAACACTGTGCCGTATCATGCCGGGCATGGACCAGGTGCGCATGGTCAACTCCGGTACGGAAGCCACGATGAGCGCTATCCGCCTAGCGAGGGGCTGCACCGGGCGCGATACCATCGTCAAATTTGAGGGATGCTATCACGGGCATTCCGATTCCCTGCTGGTCAAAGCGGGCTCTGGAGCACTTACCTTCGGCGTGCCGAGTTCACCGGGGGTACCGGCGTCACTGGCAGACCACACAATGACACTCACTTACAACGATGCAGAAGGCGTGCGAAAGGCCTTTTCACAACAGGGGGATCGCATTGCCTGTATCATCGTTGAACCGGTGGCAGGGAACATGAACTGTATACCGCCTCAGCCTGGTTTTTTGGAAACGCTGCGAGAAGTGTGTGACGACAGCGGCGCGCTGCTCATACTGGATGAAGTTATGACTGGCTTTAGACTCGGCCTGCAGGGCGCACAGGGATACTATGGCGTCCAACCGGACTTGACCACCCTGGGAAAGGTGATCGGTGGCGGGATGCCCGTTGGTGCCTTTGGTGGCAAAGCCGCCGTTATGGAGCAACTCGCACCGGTGGGTCCGGTGTATCAGGCGGGAACCTTGTCTGGCAACCCAGTCGCCATGGCAGCGGGCCTCGCAACTCTTGAGATTATCCAGCAACCGGGTTTTTACAATCCGCTCTTTCAACGCACGGAGGAACTGAGCAGCGGTCTCCGGGCGGCAGCCAGCGACGCGGGCGTTCCCTTTACGACCAACCATGTGGGCAGCATGTTTGGCGGCTTTTTCACAGACCGTGAAGCCGTTGTAAACTATCAACAGGTGATGGCCTGTGACAACGACGCATTCAACCGCTTCTTTCATATGATGCTGGATGCGGGGGTGTACCTGGCACCAGCATCGTTCGAAACCGGCTTCACCTCAACCGCTCACAGTGACCAGGACATCGCTGAGACAGTAGAAGCAGCCAGCCACGCGTTCAACAGCCTGTAAGCGAGGTTTATCGAATGACATTCTCCACCGCTCGCAGTCCCTACCCCCATTCCCGCATGCGTAGGCTGCGCGCCAGTGCATTTGCGCGCGATTTAGTGCGGGAATCCAGACTCAGTCCAAAAGACCTGATTTATCCAGCGTTCGTGTTGGAAGGCAGCGACCGGCGGGAGAGAGTCGAATCCATGCCGGGGGTTGAACGACTGAGCATAAACCTTCTAGTCGAACAGGCGCGTGAAGCGGTGTCTCTAGGAATACCGGCGCTTGCTCTGTTTCCAGTGATTGACACCAATCGCAAGAGTCTCGATGCCTGCGAAGCATTTAATCCAGATGGCCTGGTACAGCGCGCCGTCAAGTCTCTCAAAGATGCACTACCGGAGTTGGGTGTGATCACAGATGTTGCACTCGATCCCTTTACCAGCCACGGCCAGGACGGCATCATCGATGACAGCGGTTACGTGCTGAATGACATCACCAACGACGTGCTCGTCAAGCAAGCGCTGTCCCACGCTGATGCCGGTGCGGATATCGTGGCACCCTCCGACATGATGGACGGGCGCATCGGTCAGATTCGAGCCTGTCTAGAGACTGAGGGCAAGCACAACACTTTGATATTAGCCTACGCCGCCAAATACGCTTCGAGCTACTACGGCCCGTTTCGCGACGCTGTCGGATCGGCCGGCAATCTCAAGGGTGGGGATAAGTTCAGCTATCAGATGGATCCCGCCAATTCCGATGAGGCGCTGCATGAGTGTGCCCTAGATCTTGCCGAGGGGGCCGATATGATCATGGTGAAGCCGGGCATGCCTTATCTCGACATTGTGCGCCGTGTCAAAGACGAGCTGAAGGCACCAACCTTCGCTTATCAGGTCAGCGGAGAGTACGCAATGCACACTGCGGCGTTCGAACGGGGCTGGTTGCAGCGGGATGCGGTGATTCTTGAATCACTGTCGGCATTCAAGCGCGCCGGCTGTGACGGGATACTCTCGTACTTTGCTCTGGAAGCAGCAAAGCTGCTCAAATGAACAACCTCCGATCTGTTAACTTGCTCCCGTTCACGCTGTTGACAGTGACCTTGGCGTTTCCACTGTCGGTGCGCGCCGAGTGCGGCTGCCTATGGGAGGGCCCTTTCGCAGACGTACAGGCTGGTGCAGACCTGGTCGTCGCGGGAGAGGTGGTGTCGGCGGTCGGTAATTCCATTGACCTTGAGCTGGGTCGAGTGCTTCGCGGTGAACCCAACCCAGTGGTAACCCGGGTGTGGCTTAAGACTGACGACTATTGCCGACCTGAACCCGATAACTTTCCCGTAGGGAGCCAGTGGGTAATGGCACTTAGCCTGATCAATAAGGAAGTACCTGGCGGTTTCAATCCGCACACCCCCAACGTTAGCTACGGCCGGTTGGGGGACTACAGTTTGTCTAGCTGCGGTGGCTATTGGCTAAAACTTCAGGATGGGCGCGTCAGCGGCAACCTGGTCGAAGGGGCTCGCTGGGACTATCAACCCGACATGACTCCCGTGCTGCTTGAACTCGTCACAGGTTATGTTGACGGCAAGCTACCCAGAGCGACTCTCGTCGAAGCAAGCCGGGAGGATCCGGCGCTGCGCGAGCTAATGTTGGATACTCGGGAGTTTTTGCGTCAGCAGGACTGACCCGCCCAGCCTCTGCCTGGCAAAAAATAGTCACTTTTTCAGTTACTTTTAGGCATCTTGACCACTTTTTCCACATTATTGCAGCGGCTAGGCGGGCGATTAGAGTTACACTTTGTTCCCAATACGTGACGCGATAGTGTCGAGGCGATGAACGCAGCAATCAGGCAACTCAGACGGTTGCGGAATTGGTGGTTTCAAATCTGCACCGGTCGTTCTGAAACAGGCCGACTGGACGAGGAATTGTATCGTCAGCGTATTCTAGTGATGACCAGTTGTTTCTGGCTGCTCACAGTCCTTGCCCTGACGATCGCCACGCCATTTCTAATCGATCTCACACCCGAAGGGCGATACTCTGCTCAGCTTATGTTCATGTGCACCGCGATTGGCGTCGTGACAAGCATGGCAATACTGCGGTTCATGCAGAACCGTCTCGCTGCACTGCAAGTGCTGTTGATGATATTCGCGGGCACCTTCGCGGCTGGCTGCCTTGTCTTCAATGGCACTCACTCACCAACCTACCCACTACTTCTGCTGGTCCCGGTGATGGCCGGTATTGCCGGCAATATCGCCACCAGCGTCATCTGGAGTGCACTTGTGCTGGCGTTCTGGACAGCCATCATGCTGGCCCAGCGGAACGGTTACGAGTTCGTATCCATTGTAAAACCTGAAAATCACAGCATGGCGATGATGCTGGCCTATACCGCCATGGCCCTGGCAGTGGTCAGCGTTATCCTGATCTATGCAGAAATGAACAAGGCGCTGCGCACCAGCCTACAGAGCTCCAACGCAGAGCTGGCGCACCTATCGACACACGATCAGCTGACCGGTCTACCGAATCGACGCTTTTACGATGAACGCATGGCCATCGCATTGCAAAGAAGTGCTGAGCGGGGCGCCATGCTGGGACTGCTCTATCTTGATCTGAACGACTTCAAAAAAATAAATGACAACTACGGTCACGGTGCTGGCGACAAGATACTCATCGCCGTTGGGCAACGATTGGCGCAGAATTTAAGAGAAACCGACCTCGTGTCTCGCCTTGGTGGCGATGAATTCGCGGCAGTAGTCGAAGACGTCAGGTCGGCTGAGCAGGTTACCCGGATTGCCCACAAACTCTCGCAAGCGATCGAGCAGCCAATGTATGTGCGTCAGGAACTGATGAAGTTCAGTGCGAGCATCGGCGTGGCGATCTTCCCGCTGGACGGCCGGCAGAAGCAGGAATTGGAGGAGCAGGCAGATAGAGCCATGTATTTCGCCAAAAAACGCGGTATTCCAGTAGCGCTGTCCAGTCTTGAAGCCAGTGATAAGCCCTATCCGGTGGGGAACCTACGGGACACCAACTAGCGGGCAGACTGACGACGTCGATCAGGCGAATCGAGATCCGCCACGACCACGCCTGGGATTCCTGCCTGGCATCAATGTCATCAGCTCGCTGAGCATCATCAGCGATAGCCCCCAGATACACCTACCCTCGTACCAGTAACAAGGTACAGGAACGTTAACCCCCTTGTAGCGCCAATCAAACTTTTCACGATTGTTCTCATCGAGCAGGAACGGCATGGGCACCCAGACCACCTCATCAACTTCGTAGTTGGGTGTAAACCGCACATCGCGTTCGAGCCTGAATACAAAAGGACTTACCACCAGCCCCAGTGGCGCCCGTCCGGGGCGCGCCTTCAAGTCGGACAGACGACCAATACAGGGGTCTGCCGAACCAAGACGCACCCCGATTTCTTCATCGGTCTCGCGTACCGCGACCTGAAAACCATTAGCATCTGACTTGTCCATGCGTCCGCCGGGAAACGCCATATGCCCAGACCATGGGTCCCCCTCGCGCTCGGCTCGCTTGATCATCAGGATGTGTAGTTCCTGTTCGCGTAACTGCAGTATCATAGCGACCGCAGACCGTTTCATGAATGGACGCAGCCATTTTTTGCCAGGCTTGTACTTTTCCAGGCGTGTTTCCAGCAACTGTAGTTGTGATACCGACAAAACTGAGCCCCCGATACTTATGCCCGAATTAAGCCAGCCTGAAGCCATCGAGACAAGCACGGGATCACGCTCTGCCACAGGCGCAGTAAGATGAAGGCGGCTATGCAAGCGGACCCGTGGTTACTGTCGCTGGAGGGCGTTAGCCTGGTCTATCGAGCACTACCTGCCCTCAAGTCCCTGCACTGGCGCCCTCGCGAAGGTGAGCAATGGGCTTGCCTTGGACCCAACGGGGCGGGCAAAACCAGCGTCGCTCGAGTATTGAGCGGTCAGGCTCGGCATTACTCCGGCGAAGTCCGCTTCAGCGAGCAACTGCAGCAACAAGGAGTCGCCTACGTCTGCTTCGAGCAGGCCAGAGCGTTGTGTGAACGCGATAGAAAGTTAGACGACTCCGAATTCCGAGCCGATGCAAGCGATCCGGGAACCACAGTCGCTGCGCTGCTTCACGAACAGGCTGAGGACCCGCTGACGTTAGAACACTGGATTCATCGACTGGGCATGGCACATATTCTCGACAGGGGTCTGCGTTTTATCTCGACCGGGGAGATGCGAAAAACGCTCCTCGTACACGCCATTCTCAGCGAGCCCAGACTTCTTATACTTGACAGCCCACTTGATGGTCTTGATAAGAAAAGTCAGCATGAAATGCGTAGCATACTCGAGGAGCTTTTGAACTCCGCTATCAGCATCCTGCTGCTGAGCCGACAGATCGAGGACATTCCTGATGGCATCAGCCATGTACTTGTCCTGGACAAGGGCAAGCTATTGGTGAGCGGGCCACGAGAGGATGTGCTCCCACGGCCACACGTACAGTCCCTGATGCACCCCCCACAATTAACATTGGGTCTCTTGCCAAAACCCGCAGAACGCGACTACGCGCTGCCAGAAACATTACCACTCCTGCAGCTATGCAACGTCTCCGTCAGCTACGGGGAATTGACTGTGCTGGACCGAGTCAATTGGGCCTTTGAGCTAGGTGACCACTGCTGCATCGCCGGTCCCAATGGCTGCGGCAAAACCACCTTGCTGAGCCTCATAACGGGTGACAATCACAAAGCGTATGGCCAGGACATCACCTTATTTGGTGTGAAACGTGGCAGCGGCGAAAGTATCTGGGACATCAAGAAGAAATTCGGTCAGCTTGACACCCAGCTGCACCTGAATTTCTCGCGACAGTTGACGGTGTTAGAAGCCGTGATTTCCGGCTTTTTCGATTCTCTTGGTTTGTATGATCCTTACACCGGCACCCAGCGCGAGACTGCAACGAGCTGGTTGCACGCCTTCGGTCTTAGCTCCCAGTCCCAGAAAAAGTTCGATTCGCTGTCGTTTGGTTTGCAGCGCATGGTGCTACTGGCAAGGGCCATGGTGAAATCACCCATAATCCTCCTGCTGGACGAACCCACGCTAGGCCTCGACGGGCACCACCGGTCGCTCATTCTGCGAGCAATCGACCACATCGCCGCCAACAGTGACACGCAGGTGATCTTTGTCAGCCACTCGGTTGGCGAGCTGCCTCAGTGCATCAATCAGCAGTTGACTTTCGAACCCAGTCAAGAGGGATTTGAGCTGATTTCCAGCCCACTGTGAAGCCGCTTAGGCAGCCTTCTTGATCCTAAAAAACACTGCATAGAGCGTCGGCACGATGGTCAGCGTCAGCAGTGACGCAAATCCAAGACCGGCCATGATTGTGACCGACATATTGACGAAAAAAACGTCCCCAAGTAGTGGAATCAGACCCAGAATGGTTGTTGCAGCCGCCAGCACAACCGGGCGCATGCGACTGACCGAAGAATCCAAAAGCGCCGTATAGGGTTCCTTGCCTGCTTCAATTTGCTGATCAATCTCCTCAATCAATACAATCGCATTTTTGATCAACAGACCCACCAACGAGAGCGCGCCGAGAATTGACATAAAATCAAAAGCACCTCCCGTCGTCAGTAAGCCTGCCGTAATTCCCACGATAGCAAACGGCACGGTCAACCAGATAATCAGCGGCTGGCGCAACTTTCCAAACAAAAAGATGCTGGTGAGAATCATCAATAAAAAGCTCACAGGCAGTGAACGAGCGAGACCCGCCTGGGCATCTGCAGAATCTTCATACTCTCCACCCCATTCCAAAACGTATCCCGGCGGCAGCGCCATTGCTTCAATTTCTGGCCGTAGCTTATCAAACAGTACGGTCGCTTCACCCCCCACAGGATTGCAGGATGCGATGATGGTCTGGATACGATTGCGCCCGCGCACAACTGCATTTTCCCAGGTGGTTTCATAGCCAGAAATAACTTGGGAAATAGGGATCGCCTGTTGCAACACCGGACTCCATATCTGCACATCACGCAAGTTCTCGATGTCTGCCCGCTCATTTTCAGGAGCCCTGGCCTGAATGGGCAGTAGCCTGATTCCGTCTCTGTATACGCCGACATTGGTACCTTCAAACGCATAGGCGAGAGTCTGACCCAACGACTCACGATCCACACCAAGTTGTCGACCAACCTGCTCGTTGAAGATCGGCGTCGCCACTTTAACGGGTGAGCGCCAGTCATCACGAATGTCTGTCGCATTGGGGTTCGCCCGCATCACTGACTGCGCCTGTTCCGAGAGCTGTCGCAGCACCTCCGGGTCAGGCCCTGAAAAACGCGCCTCAATCTTGGCATCACGACCCGGGCCTATGCGCAGCGCCTTGATGATAGGATCTGTCCAGGGCAACTCCTCGCGCATGAACGTCTGAACAGCACCCCGAACTGCGGGTATCTGTTCTCGTGTCTCAGTTTGCACGATGATCTGCGCGTACGCCGGCGTGGGCTCCTTAGAGTCGTACACGAGAGTAAACCGCTGGTGAGGACCGCCAATGACAGTGCTGGTCTGAACGACGCCAGGTTGCTCACGCAAATACGAACTGATGCGCAAGGCATCATCACGCGTGGTCCGAATGTCAGCGCCTTCCGGCTCCCATACGTCAACGAAAAAAATTGGCGTGTTCGAATCGGGGAAGAAACCACTCTTAACGTAACCAAAACCAAAAACCGACAGCACGAAAAGCACAACAACAAGAGACAATGTGGCCCAGCGATGATTGATCGCAGTCGCCACTACCGAGCGGTACATCTGGAAAACGCTGCCCGCATAAGGGTCCTTATCGGCTGCTTCGGGATCAGGTTTCAACAGCAGCGCACAGAGCAGTGGTGTTGTGCTAATGGCGGTCACCCAGCTAAGCGACAGGGCTATCAAAATGACGTAGAAGAGCGAGCTGGCAAACTCGCCGGTGTTGTCGGGGGACAGACCAATAGCCGAGAACGCAAGAATACCAATGACAGTGCCGCCCAGTAGCGCCCAGATGGTCTTGCCAACAGTTTCTCCAGCAGCCTGCATCGCTTTCATGCCAGATTGCATTCGCACCAGCATCCCTTCTGCGACGACAATGGCGTTGTCTACCAACATCCCCAAGGCAATCACAAGCGCGCCGAGCGAAATGCGCTGCAGTTCAATGGCAAAAATATCCATTATGAACAATGTGCCAGCCACGGTGATCAGCAGGACTGCGCCAATGACGACGCCTGTGCGGACACCCATGAAAAGCAGCAACACCACCAACACAATCGCAACTGCCTGTGCAACGCTGACCAGAAAACCACCAACAGATTTATCAACCTCCGCTGGCTGGTCATACACCGTGGCCAGTTCCATACCAATCGGAATGATGGGCAGTAAAGAACTCATGCGCTCGCTGACAGCCCGGCCCACCTCAACAACGTTCTCACCCGCCGCCATGGATATTCCAATGCTCAATCCCGGCCGTCCGTTGACATAGTAGATCTTGTTAGGTACTTCTTCGTAAGCGCGCGTGATGGTGCCAATGTCGCTCAATCTGATCAAAGTCCTGTCGTTTGCACTGAGCAGCAGATTCCCCATCTCCTGCACCGATTGAAAGCTGCCAGTCGGGCTTATACGCAAATAGTCATCACCGACTTGAACACTCCCCGCATTAACCACTTCATTCTGGGAGCCGAGCATTTGATTGATCTGATCTGGCCCAATACCGAGCTCGGCAAGTCTGCTTCTGGAAATGTTCAAATAAACAACTTCGCGTTGTTCTCCATCGATTACAACCTTGCGAACACCGGGCACCAACACCAGCTGTTTTTTGATAGCGTCTGCCGTGTCATACAAGTCGCGCCACGTATAGCCTTCGCCAGTGAGCATCAGATAAATGCCGTAGACGTCGCCGAAGTCATCCAGAACAATCGGCTCGTGTGCTCCGGGAGGCAGACTCGACCGCACATCCGCAATCTTGCGTCGCAACTCATCAAAGATATTGGGAAGGTCTTGAGATTTATACTCGTCTTTAAAGTCGATCAGGATATCCGACAGTCCCGGTCGCGAGACTGACATCTTGATGCGTTTGATCTGCGGCATCTTCTGTATCGCGTCTTCGAGGTGATACGTCAGCTCTTCCTGTACCTCAAGCGCTGTCGCCCCCGGGTATTGAGTAAGAATCTTTGCGGACTTGATAGTGAATGCCGGGTCTTCGAGTTTCCCCATGCGATCATAGGCATACAGGCCGCCACCCACTAGGATAACCACGAGCAACCATGAAACAACCTTGTTCTGGACTGAGTACTCGCCGATGTTCATCGCCGAACAGCTCCTTGCATCAACTTACTCAGGATCGCCGGGGCGCGGTTCGGCCTGCTCCGACAAAACCATCCGGGTTACTGACATACCTTCGGCAAGATAGGGCGCACCGACGGCGACCACCTCTTCTCCACCATCAAGACCTTCAGTGATCTCGATTTCACTGCCCGTCATACGACCTATTTGCACCTCTCTCGCGCTGACCTGCATGGTGAGGGGGTCAAGCACCCAAACCCGGGGTTGTAGGCCACTGTTCGCCTGCACTGCACGAACGGGAACTCGGCGCACGCTATCTGAGCCCATCAGCCGGCTCAGATCCAAGCGCACCGTCGAAGTCATGCCGGGAAGTACCGTAAAATCCTTAGGGGAGTCCATCGTGAACGTCGCTCGAAAAGTTTGTGTCTGATCGTTAGCCGTTGTTGCAATTTCCTTTGGCTGAAGCGGGAACTGCCGGCCCTCGCGACCCTGGAATTCCGCGTACGCTCGTGTGGCCGCTGCGTTCTCGCTGTTAGCGAGGGATGGCTCATCCCGTTCTTCGCCGCGCACCATGCGCACGACGGACTCCGGCAGGTCGATAACAATGTCCAACTGATCAATGTTTTGCAGAGAGAACACAGCCTGTTTCGCCAGCACGTCCTCGAAGTTCTCTACATGCCGCTCGGCGATTCGACCTGAGAAAGGCGATCTCAGCACAGTGTATTCCAAATCCTGTTCGGCGGCCGCCAACGCGGCCTTGGCCGATCGATAGCTGGCCTCCATGGTATCGAAGTCCATCTTCGAGATATTGCCGTCCGCGACCAGCTCTCTCGCCCGCTCGAAATTACTTAGCGAATTGTCGTAAGTCGCTTTACGATCTTCATAAACCAGTTCAAAGTCGCGAGGGTCCAGTTTCGCGATGATCTGGTCCGATCCAACCAGATCGCCCTCCTTAACGAGAATTTCCTGCAGCTGTCCGGGAACGCGAAAGGCAAGCTCAGCTCGCTTGGTCGCATCGACGCGGCCGGGAAATGAGCGAATGGCGTTCTGGGAACCGCCCTCGACCATAATGGTTTTCACTGGCCGCGTTGGGGCCTGCTCGACAACGTCCTGATCAGCCCCACAGGCAACAATCAGCGGTGGTAGACACAACAGCAACGATACAAAACGTGTTTTTCTCATCGAACCCCACCCTGCCGGCACATTCACGACGGTCTAAGGACCATACACGCAATGTGCCTCCGGCACGAGCCCCATTAGCGAGTGTAAACACGCAACGCATTACACCGTGCGCTCGATTGACAGTAGAGCAGACCGCGCTCCGCAACCGCCCTGGCCTGGGACCAATCGCCCCTGGCCTCATGAACGCGCGCCATACTGAGATAGATATCCGCGCCGTTGGGATTGATGCGCTGAGCACGCTCCAACAGCGCAAGGGCCTGTTCATAGTCGCCTTTGGCAGAAGCCTCCCTGGCTCGCGCTAATAGCGGCTGGTAGGCCGTGCTCCCAACCGGTTCTTGCACAGCGGGCTTGCTGGTGTGTGGACGAGTCGCGGGGTATTCAGACTGACCAGGTACTGGTGGCGCCTCTGGGACAGCTCCGCCATCGGGCGCCTGGTGGGTTGCACAGGCGGATAATGCTATCAGCGTGACAATGGCACCCATTCGACAACCGAAGCGCGGGGATGAGCGCATGGTCAATCTCCAAACAGTGAACGAAACCAGTCGCCAATACCCGAGCGTCTGGGAGCACAATCAGTACGCTGGACAGGTTGCGAACCTACGATGAACGGCAGCATACGGGAATGTGGGCAGTGGTCGCCAGTCAGATATCCATTCCGCTCATCGATCCAGCTGACTTCCACCCCGTCCGGCATGCGGTAGGCAAGCGATTGATGGCTTGCCCGAGACATGAAGTGTGCCCATATCGGCAGAGCACCCGTCGCCCCGGTCAGGCCCGTGCTGGCATTGTCATCCCGACCAACCCAGGTCACCGCCAAAAGATCACCCGTGAACCCGG
Source organism: Pseudomonadota bacterium (assembly GCA_039190425.1). Taxonomy (GTDB): domain Bacteria; phylum Pseudomonadota; class Gammaproteobacteria; order Pseudomonadales; family Halieaceae; genus Marimicrobium. Next base: position 21,388 of record JBCCYE010000045.1, read on the forward strand.
CGAACCAGGAATCACGATCGTCATTGGTGGTACCGGTTTTCCCCGCCAGGTCGAAGCTATTGGGCATATGTCGGTAGACGCCCCGCCCGGTACCTTCCCGCACTACCGCTCGCAGAGCGTAATGCAAAAGATTAACCGCCTGCAAACTGACGGTCCGATCATATTCCAATGGATAGCGGCGCAGCGGTTCGCCATAAGCATCGACAATATCCCGAATGCTACGCAGCGGCATACGAAATCCACCCGCAGCTATGGACTGGTACATTACCGCCATCGCCATGGGCGAGTACTCGCCGGCGCCAAGGGTGAGTGCAGGCACCCTTGGCACACCATCAACGACACCAAGACGCGCCAGCGTCTCGATAACCGTATCCAGGCCAAGTGTTAGACCAAGCCGAGCCGTCGCCAGATTGTAAGACTGCGCCATGGCTCGATAAAGCAGCACTTCCCCATGTGCTTCGCGGTCAAAGTTGCGCGGCTGCCATGGTTCACTACCGCGCTGCTCAATGGTAAACGATTCATCGTCCAATGGCGTTGCCAATGTGTAACGCTCGGGTAATTCCAAGGCTGCCAGGTATATGGCCGGCTTGAGCAGCGAACCGGCAGGCCGACGAGCATCCAGTGCACGATTGAAGCCTGCGTAGCGAGCCCTTCTGCCGCCAACCAGCGCCGCAACCTCACCAGTGTCGAATCGTGTTACCACGGACGCCGACTGCAACTCGCCCGACTTGTCCAGCTGCTCGAGCACCGTACTTGTGCTGCGCTCAAGCTGGCGCTGCACCAGCGGATCAAAGCTGGTAAAGATACTCAGTCCACGGGTCGTCAGATCTTCCTCGCGGTAGTCACGGCGTAGCTGTCGACGCACCAGATCCAGAAAAGCCGGAAAAGAATTGCGAATCGAATGGTGTGCGTTCAGATCAAGAGGCATCGCCCGCGCCACGGCAGCGTGCTCCTCCGAAATGACTCCTTGCTCCGCCATCACACTGAGCACCACATTGCGACGCTCAAGCGCGCGCTCGGGGTTGCGCCGCGGATTGTACAAAGATGGACCTTTGATCATACCAATCAGCAAGGCCTGCTGATGCAGTCCAAGTTGTTCCAACGGTGTATCGAAGTAGTGCCGCGAGCCCAAAGCAAAGCCGTGAATAGCCCTTGGCCCATCCTGCCCCAGGTAAATCTCATTAACGTAACTTTCCAGAATTTGATCTTTGCTGTAGTGCACTTCCAGTAGAACCGCCATGACCAGCTCGCGTACCTTGCGAACGATGGTACGTTCTGGGGTTAGATAATAGTTTTTGACCAATTGCTGGGTGATGGTACTCCCACCGGCAACAACCTGACCCGATCGAAGATTACTGATTGCCGCACGCGCTATGCCCGTGATGGAAAACCCCCAGTGGCTGCTGAAATCCTGATCCTCTACCGACAACAGTCCGTCTCGCAGACTGATGGGCACTTCATCAAGTCGAACCAGTACTCGGTCTTCACCGTGCGAAGGATAGATTCCACCGATTTGAGCAGGGTCGAGTCGCATCAGGTCCAGACGCTTACCCCCGGCCGCTAAACCGGCAATTCGATCGCCCTTGAAGTCTACTACAACCCGTCGCGCGGGCTCGCGTTCGCCGGGGAATTCAAACCCACGTGTGTGAATGTCAAACCGGTCCCGATATCGCGACATCTGCCCGGGACTGCGCGGGTTACTCACCGCCCGGTAACCTAAAATTTCGAGCTCATAGGCGAGATCATCTGCAGACAACCGTGCACCGGCAAACAGCTCAAGAGGCCGGGCGTACACTTTTGCGGGCAGTTCCCACATTTTGTCCTGAAAAGTAGAAGTAATACGGGCATCCAGATACACCAATGCCATAAGCGCCACCAGCAGAGCAGCAATGGATAGCTTTAGAAGCGGGCGGTGGGTGCGAAGCATGGATTGGGAGTGTACACCACCTGTCCGCAGTCCTGCTGTGAAGTTATCACTGATTTACGCGGGCCAATCCGCCCGTTCAACCGGCCACGCTACTGTAAATGCAAGGGATTGCATCGCGATGCGATGTATCGCTCATTTCTCAGTTTCCAGCTTCTATTAAGCTGTGGAATGCGGATAATAGACCGCTGGTTTACGTTACCGCTAAAAGGTCCCCCACAAGATGAAGAAGTATAAGGTATACGGCATCGGTGCCGCACTGGTAGACACTGAGATCAAGGTCAAGGACGTCGAGCTGAACCAAATGAAGGTCGAGAAGGGTTTGATGACATTAGTCGATCGACAGAGACAATTGGAACTCCTCGATCATCTTGAGGGACATCTGATCAAAGCTAGCCATGCGAGTGGCGGCAGCGCCGGAAATTCCATGATTGCAACCGCCCAGTTCGGCGGTCCTACCTTTATGTCCTGCAAGGTTGCAAATGACGTGGATGGTGACATATACCTCGAAGACCTGCGAGCAGCCGGTGTGGACCACTGTCTGACTGCGGAACGCGAGTCCGGTGTGACGGGAAAGTGCCTGGTATTGATTACCCCCGACGCAGAACGCAGTATGAATACCTATTTGGGCATCAGTGAAACCCTGTCTGTCGACCAGCTTGACGCGGATGCCATTGCCGCATCCGAGTACCTTTATATTGAGGGCTACCTAGTCACCTCCCCCACTGGCCGTGCCGCCGCGATCCGGGCCAGGGAACTGGCTGAAGCCGCGGGCGTGAAAACAGCTTTGAGTTTTTCAGATCCGGGCATGGTGGAGTTTTTCCGCGACGGCATCTTGGAGATGATTGGTAAAAGAGTGGATCTGGTGTTTTGCAACGAAGAGGAGGCAAAAGGCTGGGCAAACAGTGAGAACATGGATGCCGCAGTCGATGCCCTAAAGAAAGTCGCCGACCGGTTTGTAGTAACACTGGGCGGCGATGGCGCGATCACCTATGACGGTATCGAGCTGGTCAAAGTTGAGGCTCAGGCCGTCAAAGCAGTGGATACAAACGGTGCCGGCGACATGTTTGCCGGTGCCTTTCTGTACGCCATCGGACGCGGTGAAAACTTTGCCACTGCGGGTCAGTTCGCTAGCTTGGCGGCTGCGCGTATCGTAAGTCAGTACGGGCCCAGACTGAGTGCGGCCGATTACGGCGCTCTCAGGGATGAATTCTTCGACGGCTAGTGCCCGTTTAAAACAGCATCATCTGGCGATCGGTCAGCACCCTGAACGACTCACCAAGCAGCCCGAGTACGCCATCCGCCACGGGCGCCAGCTGTCGGTCAACATAGTGCTGATAGTCCAGTGGTGCGAGGAAAGCCGACGCCGGCTCCGGCCCTGTAGTAGTCATTACATACTCTATCCAGTCCCCCCTTACAGGTACCGGTATATCTCTCTGTTCATACAGCCTTGCTGCCTGGACGTGCGGTGGAACGTTGCGAACATACTCCACCAGTCTTCGACGCAATCGCTTCCTGTAAACCAGCCGTGCGTCTTCCTCTCCCTGCAGGACGCGCTCGGTAATTTCTTTGATGTACTGATGATAGGGCAGCTGTAAGAACACTCGGCGATAGAGTTCTTCCTGAAAATCTCTGGCAAGACGCGTCCAATCACTGCGCACGCTCTCAAGTCCTTTGAACACAAGGTCGCTTCCAGCAACACCCGCCACCAGGCCCGCGTAACGTTTCTTACTGCCCTTTTCAGAGCCGCGCACAGTCGGCATCAGGAACCGCTGAAAATGCGTCTCAAACTCCAGTTCTAGCGCGCTTTCCAGTGTAAACTCCCGCAAAATCTCTTCCCGCCACCAGGCATTGAGTACTTCTTGCAGCGTAGCACCAGCGGCCAGTGCCTCCTCATCTGATCCCGCATCTGGCAGCCATACGAAGACCGAATCCGTGTCTCCGTAAATGACTTTGTATCCAAGCTGTTCAATGACCGCCCGGGTCTGACCCAGGATATCGTGTCCACGGAGGGTAATAGAACTGGCGAGGCGAGCGTCAAAGAAACGACAGCCGGGTGAACCCAGGACGCCGTAAAAGCTGTTCATGATAATCTTTATCGCCTGCGACAGTGGCGCATCATCTAAGGACTTGGCCTGATCACGTTGTTGCCATAGCTGCTTGATGAGGTTGGGCAGAATGTGCCCATCGCGGGCAAAGTCCGCGCCGAGATAGCCCGGAATCTTATCTTCCTCCGCAAGTCCGCCATTTACTCCCAGTGCCATGCCCAGCGGATCGATGCAAAAGGTGCGAATGATGCTGGGGTACAGGCTTTTGAAATCCAACACCAGGACGTGGTCGTAGATTCCCGGCCTGGAGTCCAGAACGAAACCACCCGGGCTTGCTTGTACCGATTCGCTGGCAACTGGCGCGACGTAGCCGGCTCTGTGCAGCTGTGGCAGATAGAGGTTGTCGAAGGAAGCCACGGAGCCACCCATCCGATCTAGGTTAAGACCCGTAATCGCGCTGCGGGCCACAGCGAAGTCGAGCAGCGCGGTTTGCTGAAATATCCGCGACACCAATTCACAGTCCTTCAGATTGTAGTCCGCCAACTGGCTCTTATCGTTGCGGTAAAGATCGGCGATCTCTGCACCACGGCCGCGCCCTTTGAGCAGCTTACCTTCACCCAACAATTCCTGTGCAACGACCTCTAGCGCAAAACTCTCGAAGCGATAGAAGGCCGCACGAAGCATTTCAATGCCATCGAGCAAGACTCGTCCGGAGAGCTGTACCGCAAACCGATCGCCGTCATCATCGATCTCACGCCAGCGACACGAGCCACCGGCCCGTCCCAACACCAGTCGCCTGCCCAACAGGTCTGCGACGCTCTGCAAGTAGCGAGCATCAAAATTGACAACGTTCCAGCCGATCAGGACATCGGGATCAAACTGCTCTAGCCACGTTACGAACGCGTCCAGTACTGCACCTTGATCGGGCAGAGATTCAACCCAGTCCTGCTGAGCGCCCGCCCCGACCATAAAGACCTTGCGTTCCTCATAACCATCGGTGAATCCATGTACTGCGATAGAGAACAACTGCACGCCGCTCATCGCTGTCTCGATGTCAAAAGACACCACCTTCAAGCGTGGACGGAAGCTACCGGGCTGCAAGCGTGCATCACGCATTAGCCAGTGATTATGCGACTTCGTCACCTGCCCCTGTACTCGGGCCGAGCCGTTAACGAAACGCTCCATGAGGAACCGCTCTGCCGGGTTGATATCCGCTTCCAGTGGTTGCAAACCCATTGACTGCAGAAGCTGTGCGCCGCGGCGCGCCTCTCTGTGTGAAAAAAAATACAGACCGCAGACCGGTTGCTGTGTGAAATCCCGCAGTTCCAGCGGTTGTATCCGGAGCCCCTGTACGCCTTCCAGTAGGGCTCTGGCCTGCTCACTTTCATGTTGCGGAAGAAAGAAAACGCTGCGCCCACCCGACACAAGCGCGCGAAGCGGGCCTTCGTCGGTTGCGAACCAGAACTCCAACTCAACCCCTTCCGCAGTGTCGCGCCAACTGCGGGTGAGCACAAAACCATCGAGCGTCTGCAAGCTCATACCCACATGTCCATGGAGCCAATGAAACAGGGGTAGGCTTCGGCCTCGACCTGGCTTAAGCTATCGGCTGCCTGCAAAGTCTCACGTCGCGGGCAATGCACGATTCTCTTCACTGCGAGCTCAGCTTTCAAAGGTATGCCAATGGACAAGCCTGTCATTAAGCAAGACCCCTTGTATCAACTCCTGCGGAACGAGGATATTAAAGGCTTCAACGAGCAACGCGCCAAGCTGGACACGAGCGAGTTAAAAAGCGGCG
>JBCCYE010000046.1:0-25151 GCA_039190425.1 Pseudomonadota bacterium
GCCGCCGTCAACGGGCCGCAGCAGACCGTGGTGTCGGGCGATGCAGACAAGCTTGATCTCATCCTGACAGAGTGCGAATGCAGAGGGATCAGTTCCCAGCCGCTTAATGTGTCCCACGCATTCCATTCCCCGCTGATGGAACCCATTCTTACGCAGTTCCTCGATCGTGCCGCGAAAGTTTCGTTTGCTTCACCCAACATCGAGTTAATGTGCAACTTAAGTGGTGAGTTTGCCGATCTAAACGAAATGCTCACGCCTGAGTACTGGATGCGGCATATCCGTGAAGCGGTGAACTTCCACGGTTGCATCGAGCGTTTGCTCGAACAGGGGTACGACTGTTTCCTGGAAATTGGACCGGCCCCGGTACTGTGCGCCATGGGGCAGGTGGTTGGACGTCATCTCGACCGGGATGTTCGCTGGATTCCCACCCTGCGCCGGCCCAGATTGAACGACCAGTCGGAGGCTCGCCGTCAGATACAGCTGGCGATCGCTGGAACTTACTGTGCAGGCGTCGATTTGGATTGGTCCGCGGTGCAGGGCGGCAAGGCGCCGCGCAGGATAGCGCTACCCAATTATCCTTTTGAGCCAAAATGGTTCTGGCCCGAGGGTGATTCGGCGCGACATGAAGATGCGCTGCCGAGTGGTTCACCGCTCCATGCGCTGCTCAACGAGTCTGATACATCGAGCGTCTCATCGCTTCTGGGCCGCTTGTCAGAGCAAGGTTGTGTGAGTTCCTCCCAGCAATCCGTCGCGGAGCAGGTTCTGAATCAGCTCCGGGCGTGGCACAGCGTGGCCTGCGAATACGGCGATCTGGATGATTGGTTTTATGAATTGTGCTGGGAGTCTTCCAAGTTACCAGGTGTTCCAATGCAGCGGCCCACCCCGTCGCATTGGCTGGTATTGAGAGACAGCGCCCGCTGCAGCATGGCTGAACAGGTGCAGCGGGCCCTGGAGCAGGCGGACCACTCGGTCAGCGTAGTGGAAACAGGCCATCTTAAATCGTCCGAAATAGAAGAGTTTCTTGCAGACGTTTTGCCGACCATACCTCCGGTAGACCACTGTTTGCTGCTGTCACACTGGTCTGCCGATGGCTATGGCGCGGACGGCAGTGATACCAACTTTGATGCCATCAGATCACAGTCGGTTGATCTCCTGTTGGTGCTGGCCCAGCGTTTTGAGCAAACGAGAAGCGCTGCTCGCGTCTGGATACCCACTGTCCAGGTCTGGGATGTCGAGCGGACAGAACCGGGTATTGGTCATCTGCACAGTCCGCTGTGGATCATGATGCGCAATCTTTATCGCGAGATGCCGCATCGCGTCGGCGCGGTGCTCGATATGGAGCGTGGTGCGCCGGCCTGCGAGCTGGTGGATGCTATTCATCAGCTCGTCGGTGCGGAATCGCAACACGAGTATCAGTGGCTGCTGCGCGGCGACCAGGCGTTTGTACCTCGTTTGCAAGCCGCGCCCTCACTGCCCTCGGGTCGAGCCAGGCACTGGAACCTGGATAGCGATGCGCGTTATCTGGTGACCGGGCCGTTCGGCGGCATTGGTCTCGCGCTGTCGCAGCTATTGGTGGATCGCGGTGCGCGTCATCTGTGTCTGGTAAGCCGCTCGGGTCCGGTTGCAGAAGATGCGGCTACCGCCGTGCAGCGATGGCGCGACAGTGGGGTTGAAGTGGACACACCCATGCTGGACGTTGCGGATCCAGCTGCTGTCGCTGAGTTGTTCTCGGCAATGGACGATCGCCATCCGCTGCGGGGTGTACTTCATACGGCAGGGACGACCGCCGATGGCATGCTGGAAGATTTGACGCCGGCAGATTTCGAGCGCGTCCTGCGACCGAAGATGATTGGCACTGGCTTGCTCGACGAGCACACAAGGTCCATACCTTTGGACTTTTTCGTGTGTTTCTCGTCGACGTCGGCACTGCTGGGCGCACCTGGGTTGGCCAATTACGCCAGCGCAAACTTCTACATGGATGCGCTTATGGCCGAGCGCAGGCGTCTCGGACTGGCTGGATTCAGCATTCAGTGGGGTACCTGGGCCGAAGTCGGTATGGTAGCAAAGCTTGGCCAGACTCATCTGAAGCGGCAGGCCGCGCAGGGATGGCGACTGATTGGTACTGCGAACGGTATACGAGCGCTTGAGCGAATCATGATCGCAAGTCAGTCCGGTCTACCTATGCCCGATACACCGATCGTCATGCCGGTGGCGGACTGGTCTCGTGTTCTCACGGTGCTGGGTGGGCGACAGGATGCACAGTTTGCCCGGTTGGCCGAGCGGTTCGGTAACGACGACGATTTGGAGTCTGGTGTCGATGAGGCGGTGGCCGCGTTGCTTGCCCTGCCCAGGGAGGAGCAGCGTGCCGCTTTGACGCAAAAGCTGAAAAGTAAGATCGCTATCGGTTTTGGCTTTGATGCGGCGGAACTGTCGGTGGATGAGTCACTTGTCAGTCTGGGGATGGACTCACTGCTGGCAGTGCAATTGAAGATGGCGCTGCAAAAGATGCTGGGAGTGGACCTGCCAATGGAAGTGCTGTTGCAGGGGGCCAGTATCAGCGAGATTGCAGCTCATGTACTGAGGCATTTGCCATCGCCTGAAGACGCTCGCGCCAACTCGCTTGATTCGGCGCGGCGACAGGAACAGGTATCGATAGTGTTATGAGCGAGTCCATAAGTACGGCAGTCTTCGCATCGCTTGACTTCGACGCTGCGGGTCATGAGGAGCTGTTGCAGGAGCTGGCCCGCCTGATGAGGATGGGGCTGTCCTGCTGGGTCGAGGACGGTCAGCTGCAGCTGAGTGGCGCACGAGCTCTGGTGGATGAAGGGCTGGTTGAGACTTTACGCGAGCACAAACAGCTCGTAATTGACTGGCTTCGAGCAGAGGGTTTTGAGGATCGCTACTATCCGCTGAGCTTTGGCCAGCGACGTCTTTGGTATCTGCATAGCCTGAGCGCGGATAATCGCAGGGCACTGAATGTGACCTTTGCCTTTGGCATACGGGGCGAATTTGACCTGGCTCGCGCGCAGCTGGCCCTGGAAGAGCTGCTGAGGCGTCAGTCTTCACTGAGGACTGCGTATCATCTGCGACTGCATGAGCCGATGCAGACACTGGTGTCAGAGGTCACGCTGCCGCTCGTGATACAGGAACGAGGTCATCTGCCGTCAGGCGGCAGTGATCAGCTGGATGCGCTGTGCTCTGATGTGAATCAAATCGCGATCCAGCAATCGGCCATCGAGTTTGATCTCGAAAACCCGCCCTTGATTCGAGCGAGTATCCTCAGGTACGCCGCAGATCTGCATGCGGTGGTCATATCACTGCACCACATTGCGTGTGACGGCTGGTCGCTGGGCGTGTTGTTTCGAGACTTTATTGCAATCTATCTGCGCGACTTCATTGCTTCTCCAATAGACCTGCCGGTCCTGGAAAGAACCTATGCGGACTTTGCCTGTGATCAGTTACAGCGATTTGATGCTGCCGAGAGCCAGCGGCAGCTCGACTTCTGGCGCGAGTCCCTGGCGGGCGTCGACCACGAGTTGAACCTGCGTCCAGATTTTCCCCGGCCCGCTGAGCAGAGCCGCCGCGGCGCGCGGGAAATTGTGCATCTTGGCGCGGACCTGCTCGAAGCTCTGCAGGCTTTGTCCCAGAAACACGAAACGACGTTGTTCACTACCCTGTTGACCTGTTACGGAATCATGTTGCATCAGCAAAGCGGTCAACGAGACTTCGTTGTTGGAACCGATGTTGCAAATCGCAATTCTGCTGCCGATGCAGATTTGGTTGGCTTTTTCGTAAACGTAGTACCGGTGCGAGCACAATTTGAGGGTGACCCACGATTCACAGAGCTTTTGGCTTTGTCCAAACGGCGGCTGATGGCACAGATGCCATACCAGGAGTTCCCACTCGAGCGCATGGTTGAAGGCCTCAAGATTCCCAGGAGTGCCACTCAGAGCCCGCTCGTGCAAGCGCTGTTTGTACTGCAAAACACGTTCAAGAACACCCTGTCGATCGAAGGGCTTGAGCCTTTTGATCTGCCCGTAGGCACCGACACAACCCGGTTTGATCTGGCGCTGTTCGCGACTGAAACGGAGTCAGGGCTGCAGCTGGAGTGGAACTACTGCACGGACCTCTTTAAGCGAGAGCGGATATTGGCCATGTCGGAATCTTTCAAATCTAATCTGCGACACGCGGTCGAAAGCCCCGAGTCGCGCCTTACCGAGTTTGACAAGGCTGAAGCCTCCCAGAACACCTCTGGAGGCGGCAAAAAAAACATTAGAAGCAAGCTCAGCAAGTTGAGAAAGAGCCGGGAGGATCGCCGGCATCGACCGGTGGCGCTGATCAACAGGCGCTTTCTGGATGCCAGTGAAGCCATTCAATGGGTGAAGGGCTTTCCACTGGTATATGAGCCCGCACACCGGGATGTTGATCTTTTGACTTGGGCTCATGGCAACGTAGGCACCGTACAGGATGATCTTAGCGAGCACGGTGCGCTGCTGTTGAGAGGCTTTGACGTGGATACTGTCGAAGCCTTCGAAGGGCTTGCACAAACGGTTTGCCCGACACTGTTCGGTGAGTACGGTGATCTACCCAAAGCTGATGGTGGTAAACGAATTTATCGATCCACTCCTTATCCGTCGGATCGCGCGATTCTCTACCACAACGAAAGCTCCCATATGCAGGTCTGGCCACGCAGCCAATTCTTCTACTGCCTGCAGCCCTCGGCGCAGGGAGGCGCCACCCCGGTGGTTGATACGCGAGCAATCTATCGTGCAATGCCCCTCCACATGCGGGATGAGTTTGAACGACGCGGCCTGTGCTATACGCGCAACTTCACCCCCCGACTGGACGTCAGTTGGCAGGACTACTTCAAGGTTGAATCGGGCGAAGAGGTGGAGCGCAAGTGCCGTGAAAAGGACATCGATTTCAGCTGGCTGGATGATGGAACGCTGCGCACGCGTGAGTTTGCCCCGGCGGTACGAGTCCACCCGAAGACCGGAGAAAAGACCTTCTTCAACCAGATACAGCTACACCACGTCAGCTGCCTGGACGATGATGTCCGACGATCCTTGAACGAAATGCTGGGTGAGGAGGGCATGCCGCGTAATGTCTACTTCGGCGATGGAGAGCCCATACCCGACGACTGGGTAACGCAGCTGGTTCAGCTTTATGAAGCGCACGCGCTGCGATTTAAGTGGCAGCGCGGCGACATACTCATGCTCGACAATATGAGCATGGCTCACGGCCGAGATCCTTATGAGGGCGACAGGAGTATCCGTGTGGCGATGGGTCAGATGATGAGCAACACCGATTATCAGCAGGCTCTGCTGACAGGTGTTGGTAAGCAGGGAGCGGCCTCATGACCCATGACACACTTTCAATACAGCAAAGGCGTGTCGCACGCTGGCAAGCAGTCGGCATGCTGCCACGATTGGCGTTGTTGAGCCTAGATATCGATTCGAATTGCGATGAGCTCGAGGTTCGCTCGGCGCTGGAGTCCGCTATCTCGGCGCTGGAGGGTTTGCGCACCCGCTATCGGTGCGTTGTTGGCATGCGAACAGAAGTTCCGGAAGTGCAAGACGTATCCGAGCCGGGACTTTTGGAATGGTCACACAGCGCGCCCTGTGCTGCTAACGCACAAAACACCGATGTCCCTTGGGTGGTTTACGCTCATTGGCAGCCGCTCGGCGAGGCTTTGAGCGGCGACAATCGACTGACTCTTTACGTCGACCCTAAGAGTATTGATGTACGCAGCGCCGAACTGCTATGCCAGCTGCTCAATGGGCAACTCCAAGGCCTGCCTGCAGCGGGCGAAGCGCTGGACTACAGTGTGGTGGCGGAATGGCAGGCGTCTTTATTGGAAGATGAAGACAGTGCGGTAGAGCGGGAGGAGGCCAACAGGTTCTGGCAACGACGACTGGGGGCTCTGAGCGCTCTACGGTTGCCTACGTCGCGGTTTCGAGAGACATTGTCACCGATTGAAACGTTGGATTCGACGACCCGAACACGCTACAGATTTGAGCTATCGGCCCGCATTTCGGAGACAATGCTGGCGTTGGTTGAGGAGCACAACGACGTTGCGCTCGGATCTCTGCTGCAGGCGTGCTGGGCAGCCTGCATTGCTGAGAGGGCATCTGTTCGCGATTTGACCGTATCAAGCTACGTTGCTGAGCAATCGATTGAAGAGTTGCAGGATTGCTTTGGCCTGCTGGATGGTTTCCTTCCAATGGCACTGGTGCTGGATGACAGCCATAACTGGTTTGAACTGGCCGGCCAAATACATCAGCAGGTGCAGAGTGGGCTGGAGAACATAGAGTTTTACCGGCCCGAGTTTCCAGATTCGGTGGATAACTCAGCGACATCGGAAACATCGACCACCGCACAGGGGACGCCAGCCGGTGTGCACACAACGGCCGCGTTTCAGTTTGTAGACTGGAACCTTTCCGCAGGTCCCTTTCTGCAGATTCGAGAGTTTGACCATCAAGCCGATTGGCATGTTTTGCAGCTTTCCGTTAAGCAACAAGTTGGCGATGCACTGGTTTGCGAGCTGCTCGCGGATGATGATCTGCTGTCCAAGGGCGAGTTGGCTGGCCTTGCCGGCCAATGGCAGGCTCTGCTGGCCGTCTGGCTGCGGGACCCATCGCAGACACTGAGGACGGCACTGGCTGCTTCGCTGGTCGATAGACCCGCCCGAGTGGGTTCTGAAGACGTCAATGCGATTGCCAGCCCGCTCGCTGCTGTCGCTCAACAGATGATAGAACGGCCCGCAGCGCCTGCCTTCAGGTTTTGCGATGATTGTCTAAGCTACGGCCAGCTCCGACACGCCTGTTTCAATATCGTTTCGGTTCTGCAGCATGAAACTGCACGCGGTGATCGGGTAGGCCTGATGATGGACCGTCGTATCGAGCTGCTGCCCGCGCTGCTGGGCGTGATGTGGTCGGGTCGAGTCGCGGTGCCGCTGGATCCTGCCTCGCCGCGATCGAGACTGCGCCACATACTCGATGACAGTCAGTGTCGTTGCGTACTGGTTGATAGCGGCAACGCGCATCTGTTGGAAGACACAGGCACTCCGGGAATAACGCTGCCGCAGTGCGATGCCCACGAGTTGCATTCCAGTGAATCGGCCGCAGAGATTCTGTTTGACCCGCCCGCGGCGGCGCAGCCGGCCTATATCTTGTACACCTCTGGCACGACCGGCACCCCGAGAGGCGTGTGCGTCTCTCACGGTGCGCTTGGCAACTACACGCGGGCGATGGCGGATGTCCTTGCGGCCGAGGCGGGCAGCCAGTTTGGATGGATCTCTACCTACGCGGCAGATCTGGGCTATACCGCTGTTTTTCCCGCCTTGATCCGCGGTGGCTGCGTGCACCTGATTGCCGCAGAACACACGATGGATGTGAGCGCGCTCAACGCCTACTGCGAGCAGTTTCCGCTGGACGTTTTGAAAATTGTCCCCTCGCATTGCCTGGCTCTTCTGCAGGCGTCGGAACAACAGCGGGTGTCGCCTGAGTTTTTACCCACACGCACGCTGGTGCTTGGCGGCGAGCATCCTGGCATGCAACTGCTTCAGCGATTGCTCATCGACAGGAGCAGACCAGCTCGCGTGATCAACCACTATGGCCCCACCGAGGCCACCGTCGGCGTGATGTGGTCCGAGCTGTCGGTGAATCAGCCGCATGGCTTGCAGAACGTCCTGGCGAACAACCGGGTCTGCATCGTGAATGAGTCCCTGAGGTGCGTACCCCCGGGCTGTCGCGGCGAGCTGGCCATCATCGGAGCCAACCTGAGCGAAGGCTACTGGCGGGACGCTGCTGCCACTGAAAATCGATTTGTCGATTTTCCTGGTCCAGACGGTAAGACGGTTCGAGGCTATTTGACGGGTGACTACGCGGTGCAGTCCGGCGACGGTCGAGTCCACATACTTGGACGGAGTGATGATCAGCTCAAGATTCGCGGCTACAGAGTGGAGCCGGCGGAAGTCGAGCGCGCCATACTGACACTGCCGCGTGTCAGCGAGGCGGTGGTTGTCAGGCACCGTTCACAAGCGGATCAACTCGCCGCCTACATAGTGCCTGTAAGAAACGAAAGTCCCGATATCGCAGACATGCGCACTGCGCTTTCACGCAGCCTGCCGGACTACATGGTACCGGTCGCCTGGGTCACTCTTGATCACTTGCCGCTGACACAAAATGGCAAGATCGACCGAGCTCAATTGCCTAACCCGGATATCAGCCAAACGCGAGTCCATGTTCCGCCGCAAAGCGATGCCGAACGCCTCATGCTTGCCATTTGGCAAGACACGCTGGAACTGGCGCAAATTGGTACCGCTGACAATTTCTTCGATGTTGGCGGGCATTCGCTGCTCGCCATCAAACTTTTGTCCCAGGTGCGTACTCAGTTCCGTGTAGAGGTTGGGCCAGGTGCCATGGTGGAAGCGGCTACGCCCGCTGAACTCGTGCAGCATTTGATTGCCCTGGAAGCGCAGCCGGGTCTGATTGAAAAGGTCGCCGCCGCTCGTATTCGTTTAGCTCAGATGGATGAATCTGAACGATCGGCCCTGTCTGAGCGCGCGATGGCCACGGAAACACATGACGGCGACCATTCGCACGCGGCCAGAAGGGCCGGGTAATCGTCGTTACGCTGGGGAAGAGTGAGAAATGAGCGCCGAGGAAATACTGCTGGACCAACTGCTGGCGGAAGAGGGTATATTGGTTGAATCTGCGGCCGATGTGATCGTGCATGATCCGACGGTCGCAGGCGCTCTGCGCAGCGGCCCTCTCTCTCACGCCCAGCAAAGGTTGTACTTCCTGGATCGAATGATGCAGGAAAAGAGCGCTTATCATGTCGCTTACTGCGTCCATTTCTCTGCTGCACTGCGGGTGGATCGCCTGCGACGTGCATTCGTTCGGGTAACTGAACGACACCCCTGTCTACGGACCCGATTCACGCTGAAGCATCAGTGCGAGATTGATTCAGAGGCTGCGGCGTTGTTACAAGAAGTGCTGCCCGATGTAGAGCTGGACTGGCAGGAAGCCGAACTCATGATTGCAGATGTGCGGGCTCTTCGTGAGTTACTGTCCGACCCGCTTGCAGGGCCCTCAATACATGACCTGAAACAGCTGCAAGCATTCTCGGCAAAGCCATTTGACCTGGACGCCGCACCTTTAAGTCGACAGTGTTTGTATCGACTGAAAGATGGCAGCTACTTGCTGCAATGGGTCCTTCATCACATTGTATCCGACGCCTGGTCCAGAGACATACTGGTAGAAGATCTGGCTCAGGCCTACGTCCACGATGCGGCTTTGCCCTTAGCAGAGAAAGGCTTCGTCGATTACATCGACTTCTCCAGGTGGCAACGTTCCGAGGCGCAGGCTGTGGAACTGGACAGAGGGTTGGAGTTCTGGAGACAGACCCTGTCTCCCCTGCCTGACTCGCTGGAATTGCCATCGGATCGTCCGCGTCCCGACAAACCCAGTGGCAAGGGCGCCATTTTCCCTGTCACCCTGGACGCAGCGGCAGTCGGCCGGGTGCATGAACTGGCAAAGTCTCTGCAGGTAACACCGTTTATCGTGCTTCTGTGCGTCTATCAGACGTTCCTGCATCGAATGAGTGGTCAACGGCGCTTTCTTACGGCAGTGCCCGCGGCAAATCGAGGCCGGCAAGAGGTTCAGAGGTTGGTGGGGTTGTTTCTAAACACCCTGGCGCTGGACGCAGACTTCAGTCAATGCAGCAGCTTTTCGGAGCTGGCGCGTGGTATGCAGAAGAAACTGGGTCGCGCTCAAGACCACCAGTCAGTGCCTTTCGAAAGGGTGGTCGAAGAACTACTCACTCACCGGGATGTGTCTCGTCCCCCACTGGTACAAACCCTGTTTTCCCTGCAGCCAGCCGGGAAAACGCAGTTGTCGCTAGGCGAACTGCAGATTGAACAGTTTGTTCTACCAACGCGTACCAGCAAGATGGATCTTTCGTTGTATCTCGTTGAACGGGAGAGTGCCGATGGACAAACAATAAGTGGAGGCTTCGAATACGCAGCTGACCTGTTTGAGCGATCCACGGTAGAAATGATGGCCGAGACCTTCCAGCGCATACTGTCGGCCTGCCTGGAATCGCCTTTCATGCCTTTAGAAGAGCTTGAATTGCTGAGTACAACGGATGTTGTGCAGCGTAGTGCATGGATGGGTGAGAAGCTGGATTACCCCACGCAAAGTGTGCTCGAACTGTTTCGTCGAAGTCTGAGCGCAGCACCGCATGCCATTGCCGTTGTCGATCAGACGCAGCAGTTGAGTTATCTGCAACTGGAAGAGCGAAGCGATAGCATCGCGGCGGCCATTCTCGACCAGCTCCGACAACAGGGTTTAGAGCCCACTCGCGATATGCTGATCGGCGTATTGCTTCCGCGGGACAGCGACTTGATCGCCACACTGCTGGGCGTTTTCAAGTTGGGCTGTGCCTATTTGCCGCTTGACCCCGATTACCCGGCTCAGCGTCTGGAATACACCTGGCAGGATAGCAGGGCCGCGCTACTGGTCACCAGCAACGGCGTGTCGGTGGAAGGCGCCGTGAATGCGAACAGCGTGCTTCATCTTGACCGGATCAAAACCCAGGTGTCCTGGTCGCCGCCTGAACTTGCCCAGCCTGCCGATCGGCTGGCTTATGTCACCTACACCAGCGGCTCAACTGGTACACCCAAAGGCGTCATGATTGAGCAGCGAAATGTCGTGGCGTTGATCGAGTGGGCGAGGACAGTGCTTTCGCCGGAACAGTGTCGTGGCGTGCTGTTCAGTACTTCAGTGTGTTTTGACCTGTCTGTATTTGAGATGTTCATGCCGCTCAGTGTAGGCGGCGCGGTTTTGGTCGCTGACAGTCCGTTGGCATTACCGACGCTGGTTGCGCGCCTGGATCAGTCAGATGAGCTCCCCGATGTGACCTTGGTCAATACGGTACCGTCGGCCATCAGAGTACTCTGCAGGCAGGGTTTGATCCCCCGATCAGCACAGACCATCACGCTTTGCGGTGAACTGCTGCCGCAGGCAGTAGTTGACGAGCTGTACGCATTGCCGCAGGTAGTCGATGTGTACGATTTGTATGGCCCGTCGGAAGACACGGTTTACTCGACATCTGTTCGTCGCACAGCAGGCGGCAGACAGTCTATCGGTCGACCTATCGCCAACACACAGGCCTATGTCCTGAATGCAAACATGAAGCAGCAACCGGCGGGTGCAGTGGGTGAGCTTTACCTGGCGGGAGCAGGCGTTGCTCGTGGCTATTTGCACCGCGACGAGCTCACCGCAGAGAAATTTGTAAGCAATCCATTCCCCGGTCCCGCTCACCACGGCAAGGTGTTGTATCGGACCGGAGACCTGGTGCGACAGCTGTCGGACGGAAGTTTGGTGTATTTGCGACGCCTGGACGATCAGGTTAAGTTGCGCGGCTACCGGGTTGAGCTCGGCGAGGTTAACCACGCCCTGTGGACTTTGGGAGGCGTAGAGGAGGCGGTGGCAGTGGTCAGGCACGACGCCAACGATGTGCCGATACTGGTCGCTTACGTGGTACCCATGGCTGAGTTGCAACCACCTCCGCCAGGTTGGCTCGATGGGTTGCGTCAAAACATGGCAGATCAGTTGCCGGCCTATATGGTACCCACCGTCTGGATACCGCTGCCCGGCCTTCCCCAGACCCCTAACGGGAAAATCGATCGCAACGCGCTCCCTGAGCCTGTGGATGTTGACGTGAACAGCCAGGGTGCACCGCTGACAACAGCGCTGCAGCAGGAGTTGGCTGAGGTATGGCGCGAATTGCTGGGCCTGGCGCCGGAGCGTGTCCTGTACGCAGATGACGATTTCTTTCAGCTCGGTGGCCACTCGCTGCTCTTGCTGCAACTGTCGCACTGCGTTGAAACGCGCTGGCATGTACCAATGGCGCTGGAGAACGTAGTGAATGATACGACCCTCGGTGGCCTCGCAGAGGCCATCGAACTTGCCCAGCTTTCAGGTTCAATTTCAAGCGGTAGCGACCGCAGGGATGAACAGACAGAAGTCTCTGAGGTCGCAGAGCAGGCGATGGAGCGTTTTGAACTATGACGAGCCAGGTGCTGGCGCTGCTTAGAGCGCTTGATAAAAAAAACGTGCAGCTGACGCTAAACAACGATGGCCTGGATGTACTGGCTCCGGAGGGCGCCATCGACGCTGAATTGATGCAGGCGCTGCGGGCTCACAAGAAAGACCTCGTGGCGCTGCTCACCAAGAACCGAGACGCGTCACAAAGAGCGGATGCTATTCCCCATCTTGACCTTTCTGGACCGCTCCCTCTGTCGTTTGCCCAGCAGCGGCTGTGGTTTTTGTGTCAACTGGGCGATGTGGGCAAGTCGACAGAGACATCAGCAACCACGGACCAGGGTTACCATCTCAGCTGGCTAATCCGCGTTGATGGATTACTCGATGTGCAGCGCATCGCCGCTGCACTGCGGCTGCTGGTGAGCAAGCACTCAGCCTTGCGCACGGTTTTCATTGGCTTTGAAGGAGAGGGGCGGCAGCGAATTCTCGACCATATCGACATTCCTATCGGTTGTTTGGACGAGGTTGGCCCTATCAGTAGTCACGAGCAAATACTTGAGCGTGCGCATGCCTTTGCTGGTGAACCCTTCGACACAACCAATGGTCCGCTGATTCGGGTTCATTATGCACACGACGTAACTGCTGATGCGAGCTATTTGCTCATTACATTACACCACTTGATTGCAGACGGTTGGTCGTTCCCAATCTTGTTGCGGGACTTCGCCGATTTTTACAGTCATCCTGACAAGGTTCACGATCCGCTTCCGATTACTTATGCAGAGTACGCAACCTGGCAGCGTGAAACTCTTCAACAGGAACGTGAAAGTTTGAAAGCGTTCTGGTGTCGGGAGCTGTCGGGTGTCGGTTATCTGCAGCTGCCGACCGACCATCCGCGAGGTCTCGGAAATGTCCGGCCCGCGAGTCGTCAGGAGTTAAAGCTGTCGGAAGACGTGTACGCCGCTCTGCAGAACGTGGCTCGCAGTGAAAAGGTTTCCCTGTACGCGGTGCTTCTCAGCGCGGTTGGTATTCTGCTGCAGCGTTACTCCGGCGAACGGGACTTTTGCGTGCTCACTCCAAGCGCCAATCGCGACCACAGAGATGTGCGTGATCTGGTGGGGTTTTTTGTTAACACTCTGCCAATTCGCCTGCAGGTGGATCAGGAACTGACAGGCAGTGAGCTGGTTTCATCGGTCATGGAGCGTCTAAGTCGCGCCCAGGCGAATCAACGTTTTCCTTATGAAGAACTGGTCCATCTGGTATACCCGAGTCGTCAGAATCCAGATGGACTGTCCTCGGTAATGCTGGCATTTGATCACCAGGACGATGCCGCGCAGCTGTTGCAAATGCCAGGCTTACGCTGCGAACCCATCGCCAACGCGGCCGCCAAGTTTGAACTGACAATCTCTTTATCTGAGGTGGCGGGTAGTTTGGAGGGGTTTATCGAGTACGACCGGAGTCTGTTCGATCACTCCACCATCCTTGGGATCGCCGACAACCTGGTAACCGTGCTGGAATCGCTGTCCGAGCAACTTTTAGACAGGGTGTCTGATATTGATCTACTGACCCACAACGAGCGGGTCACACAGCTGACGGAGTGGCAATCGGCGCCCTTGGATGCTGGCTCCCAGCCGCATCCGCTCTGGCTGCTGGCGGAGCAATGTGCCACGCACTCTGGTTTGGAAGCGATTCGCTGGCAGTCTGAATATGGGCATGAAAGTCTGACCTATGAAGAGCTCTATCGGAGCTCGGGCGCGATTGCGCAGGCTTTGTTGGCCGAGGGAGCGGCGCACGGTGACCCAGTGGGCGTGTGCATGTCCCGCTCAGGGCACTTGGTGGCAGCCATGCTGGGCGTTATGCGTGCCGGGTGTGCTTATTTACCCTTAGATCCGGAGCACGCCGCCAGCCGCAATCGGTTTATTCTGCGTGACGCACGAGCGGCTTTTTGCCTGGTGGACGACACGGGGCGGCGGCACCTTGATTCAGCGCCGGATGACAGCGAAACAGACACGCAGGCACGCGTGTTGGACGTTGCAGAACTTTCCGCTCGTACGGCGCCGAATTTGCCGCTGACCGTCGCCTACGGGTCGGATGATGCGGCTTACATCATCTATACATCCGGGTCTACCGGCTCACCCAAAGGCGTCGAAGTCGCGCATCGACAGCTGGTGTCGCTGCATGCAAGTACCGCAATGCTGTTCGCTATGGAAACCAGCCAGCGTTGGAGCTGTTTCCACTCGGTAGCGTTCGACTTTTCCGTCTGGGAAGTATGGTGCGCACTGCTGAGCGGCTGCACGGTGTGTATTACGCCCGCAACCGTAAGTCGTGACCCGGCCGGATTCCTCGCTTGGCTAGACCATGAAGATATAGCGCTACTCAGTCAGACACCGGAGGCGTTCTACCAGTTGATCACGGCGCAGCAGAACACAGCGCTAATGCCGGGCGCGTTACGTTGGGTCGTATTTGGCGGAGAGGTGCTGGATGGCCAGAAACTCTCGGCCTGGTGGGAGCGCAACGGTGTACAGCGCCCGCGACTGGTCAATATGTATGGAATAACGGAAACCACGGTTCACTCATCCTTCTACCCCATCACCGCTGCGGACGTCGAACGCTTGCAACGGCGACCGGGCCGGCTGCCGATCGGCCGAGGCATTCCTGGAACTTACCTGTTACTTCTGGATGAAAAAGGGCGACAGTTGCCCCAGGGTGCTGTGGGCGAAATTCATGTGCTCGGTCCCGGTGTCAGCCACGGGTATCGGGGTCAGCCTGAACTCACCGCTGAGCGCTTCACCACTCTGGATGACCTGTTGGAACCCGTTGCTTTGTCTGTGCTGCTGGAAGCTAACCCTTCTCTTCATCCGGCCCAGGCGGTGTACCGCAGTGGCGACCTGGCGCGTTACGATGCGAGCGGACAGTTGGAGTACATGGGCCGCCGCGATTTCCAGGTAAAGATTCGCGGCTTTCGTATCGAGCTGGGTGAAATCGAGGCGGCGCTGGCAGGCTGTGATCGCGTCGCGGATTGCAGGGTATTGAACTGCCCCGACCACGAGGGCGCCGCCCGGCTGGTAGCGTACTGGGTGCCAGACGAGGGTTCAGAAGAGACCGTTGGCAATGCTGCGGCGGACGCCGATGATCAACCCCAGCTGCTTCGAGATTATCTACTCTCCCGCATACCAACATACATGATGCCTGCGCAGTTTGTGATGTTAACTGCATTGCCCCTGACCGTGAACGGTAAGCTGGATCGCAAGGCTCTACCGGAACCTTCTACGGTGGCTGAGGATAGCACCGCGGAAAAGGTGCTGCCCAGCACAGACACGGAAGCCGATCTGGTTCAGATATGGCGGGAATTGCTGGGCATTTCAGAACTGTCAGTGACAGCCGATTTGTTTGCTGCCGGCGCACATTCGCTGATGTTTATGCGCGCGCTGTCTGCTGTGCGCAGCCGATACAGCGCCGATATCGGTATCGACAGTCTTTTCTCCAGTACCACTATCGCCGGGCAAGCGCGTTGCATTGAAAATGTCATGGCAGAGGTGGGTGATAAGACTCTATCGGCTCTGCCAAGCTTGCCTGCGGGAGAGCCCCACGCCATGTCCTGGGCGCAAGAACGCCTGTGGATGCTCGACCGACTGTTGGGCTACAGCCATTTCTATCACATCAACTCGGTTTTCCGTATTCGCGGAGCGCTTGACGTCGAGGCTCTGGATCAGGCTTTCAAAACAGTGATAGCGAGGCATCACGGTCTGAGTTCGGAGTTCGTCGATCACATGGAAGTGCCAACTCAGCGCGTTGTGAATGTGGACCACTGGCGTGTACAGCGCGGTGACGCTGGGGACTATAACGAGCAATCATTGCGGAAGTGGATGTCAGAACCCTTTGACCTTGAGCGGCCTCCCCACCTGCGGGCACTGCTGTTGCAGTCTGCGGCCGAGGACTACCGGTTGGCGGTGACCGTGCACCACATTGTTGCAGATGGCTGGTCGGTCGGCTTGTTCATGCAGGAGCTATTGTCTGTGTATCTGCATCTCGCTCAGGGCGGCAGAGAGAGTCCACTGGCGCCGTTGCAGCATCAGTATGCGGACTATGCGCGTTGGCAACGGGATTATCTGCGTGGTGACGTACTCGCTGTGCAAAAGAAGTATTGGACACAGCAGCTCGAAGATTTACCGGTACTGGAATTGCCCGCTGATCTGCCCAGGCCGCCAGTGTATCGGTACCGAGGCGGGCGAGTTGCAGTGACCCTGGGCAGTGAGTTCGTTGCGGCCATCGACGGGTTTGCTCAGTCGCGCGGTGCGTCGCGTTACATGGTTTTGCTGGCGGCCTACAGCGCGCTGCTTGCTCGCTACAGCGGTCAGAGCGATATCGTGGTTGGCACACCCGTCGCAGGCCGAGTCCACCCGGACACAGAGACCATGATTGGACTGTTCGTCAACACGTTGGCCATGCGTGTCCGGCCCGATCTGGACCAGGGTTTTGAGGAGCTTGTGCGGCAGTCCAAAGAGGTGAGCCTGGCGGGGTACGCGCATGAAGACCTGCCTTTTGAGCAGCTGGTGGAACTGCTTGGGGTTGCCAGAGACGCCAGCCGCACGCCGGTGTTTCAGGCGATGCTTGTTCTGCAGAATACGCCGGAGGTCCGACTGCAGTCGACGGACCTCGACCTGACGCTGGAGTCTTCGCCCCTGCCGGGAGCCAAGTGTGATCTGAGTCTTTGCCTATCGCCCACCGAGGACGGGCAGGGCGGTACATGCCTGACGGGATATCTGGAATACAATTCCGACCTCTTTTTACCCGACACTGTGAATCGCTGGGGCATGACCTTCCAGCAGCTACTCAATCAGGCTCTGGCACGGCCGGACGTCCGTCTTGGTGAGCTGGACTGGTTGGCGCAGGAGGAGCGGGACCTGCTCACGCATTGGGGCCGTTTGAGCGTCGCTTCTATGGATCAGCCGAGCGCAATGTTCGATCAACTGTTTCGTGAACGTGTGGCGACTAACCCACAAGCACCGGCGCTTGGGGGCTATAGCTGCGTAAGAGATGCTACGACGGCTTCTCTGAGCTATGCGGAGCTGTCTTCCAGGGTGAGTGCCCTGGCGGTTCGGATTCAGACGCAGGCCCAGTTGGCGCCCGGCAGCCTGGTCGGTGTGTCCTTGCCGCGCTCCGTAGAGCGGGCGATGCTGTGTATGGCTTTGTGGCGCCTTGGTGTCGGCTATGTACCTCTGGACCCCGCCTATCCAAGCGAACGACTCGCGGATATGGTTATACAGAGCGGCGTGACGATGGTCATCAGCGACGCAGGTAGTCTGGATGCTGTGCAGAACATGCAGGCTGCGGTGGTGCCAGTCGCCGATCGCTACGGCGATCCGAAACCCGCCGAGCTGCACATTGTGGTGCTGAATGCGCTGATGAGTCCTGAATCCCTGCCGCCGTCTGCGTACGAAATCCCTGAGGTGTCGCCCGACTCTCTGGCCTACATCATCTTTACCTCTGGTTCGACGGGCCGACCGAAAGGCGTGCAGGTGCCCCATCGTTGTATCAGCCATTTCCTGCCTGCCATGGCAGACCTGACCGGCATTAGTTCAGATGACCGGTTGCTGGCCGTGACTTCGCTGTCGTTTGACCCCTCGGTGGTTGAGCTGTTCCTGCCGCTGGTACTTGGGGCCGAGTTGGTGGTGGCGTCCGATGCAGACGTACAGGATGGACATCGCTTGAGTGAGCTGCTGACACGCTATGACATCAGCGTTCTGCAGACCACACCCGCTATTTGGAAATTACTGCAGCTGGCAGAATGGGTTCCAACGCGCGATTTGCTGGCGATGGTGGGTGGAGAAGCCCTCTCGGGAGATCTCGCCAGTCATCTCGTTTCGACGGGTCGCGTGCGACTTCTCAACGTGTATGGGCCGACAGAGACCACGGTTTGGTGCACCGCTTACGAGGTGTCCGAAGAATTCAATCCGCGCCAATCGGTGCCCATAGGTACACCCGCCGCGAACACCCGGCTGCTGGTAGTCGACGCGCATCAGCGTCCGGTGCCAATTGGTGCGCCGGGGCGATTGCTCATCGCAGGAGAAGGCGTCACGGACGGTTATGTCGGTCGCAGCGATCTCACTCAAAGCCGATTCGCAACTCTGCCAGGCACATCCCTGGCGCAGCTAGACACCCGTTTCGATGGTGTCTGGTACGATTCCGGCGATAAAGTCGCCTGGGATGGCAACGGTAACTTGCGCTACCTGGGTCGCGAAGATGACCAAATCAAACTGCGCGGCTTCCGGGTCGAACTGGGTGAAATTGAACACGCACTCCGCGGTCTCAGCGACGTGCAGGATGCTGCCGTATCTGTAATCACAGGCGAGCGTCTGGTGGCCTTCCTGGTGCTTGCCAATGAGTCGCCTGCCTCAGACGAACCACAGCCGCTGCCAGCGGAACGTTTTGCCCGGTCTTTGCGCGCAATGCTGCCTGCTTATATGGTGCCGAGTCAGTTCGTGCAATTGACGTTGTTGCCGCTGACACCCAGCGGCAAGGTCAACCGACGTGGATTGCCGTCCGTCGCCGATACAATGGGTGAGGTGGATTGGGTGGCTCCACGTACGGAGACAGAACAGACTCTTGTGTCAATCTGGCAAGAACTGTTGCATGTGGACCGTCTATCGGTGACTACAGATGTGTTCTCCCAGGGCGCCCACTCGCTCATGTTCATGCGTGCGGTTGCCGCGATCCGTAAACGCTGGTCGGCATCCGTGGCGATCGATGAATTGTTTCAGGCACCAACTATTGCGGCACAGGCCGATGTCATTGATCAGTCTGTGGTCGACCGCGCAAACCATCTTTTGACCTCCCTGCCTTATCTGGACTCCGGCATTACCCAGCCCTTGTCGTGGGCCCAGGAGCGGCTGTGGATTCTGGATCAGCTGCTGGGTTATAGCCACTTCTATCACATCACTCACGTGTCGCGTTTACAGGGTAATCTCGACGACGCCGCGCTTGAGCGCGCGTTTCGCTCACTGATCGACCGGCATCACGTGCTGCGCACTGCGTTTATCGAAGTGGACGGTGAGCCACGTCAGCAGCGACTGGACGTCGATGAGTGGCAACTGGAACGGGCGGATGCCGGGCACTATCCTGCGGATGTTTTGCAGCAGTGGTTGCTGGCGCCCTTTGACCTGGCTAGGCCACCGCTGCTACGTGCCATCTTGCTGGTGGAAGCTGACAATAGCTATCGCCTTGCCGTGGTGGTACACCACATCGTTGCTGACGGCTGGTCGGTCGGCCTGTTTGTCCAGCAGTTGATCGAAAGCTACCTTCTGGAGGTCGCTGGCGAAGGCGCTAGTGCGCTTGCGCCGCCTGAACACCAGTATGTTGATTTCGCCAGTTGGCAACGCGAGGCCGTTTCGCAGCAAACTCTCCAACGTCAGCTTGGATACTGGCGCGAACAGTTGGAGGGCGCGCCGGTTCTGGCGCTACCGACGGACTTGCCGCGTCCTGCGGAGTACCGGTACGAGGGCGGTAGTGTGCCTGTACTCTTTGATGCTGAATTACTCGCCGCGCTGAAGCAGGTTGCCGCTGACGGGGGTGCCTCCCTGTATATGGTGATACTAGCGCTATTCTCGGCGCTGTTGGCGCGTTACAGCGGCCAACGCGATGTTGTGATTGGTACGCCCGTGGCAGGGCGCGTACATCCCGATGTGGAAGACATGATAGGGATGTTCGTCAACACACTGGCGATGCGGATGCGACCGGAATTTGACGCTGCGTTCGCGGTATTGGTGGATCAGAGTCGCGAAGTCAGCTTGGCCGCCTACGCGAACGAGGACTTGCCTTTTGAGCAGTTGGTTGAGCACCTGGGTGCCGTTCGAGATACGAGTCGTACGCCCGTGTTTCAGGCGATGCTGATACTGCAGAATACGCCGGATATCTCGCTGGCGGATACAGAGTTGACGCTGTCCCTTGAGGATGCGCCACTGACGGGGGCCAAGTGTGACTTGACGCTGTGTGTTGTGGAGCGCGAGGTCGAAGGCCGCGAGGAGCTCGTAGGACACTTCGAATACAACACAAGCTTGTTCGAAGGCGCCAGTGTGCAGCGTTGGGCCGAGTCCCTGGTGAATCTGGCACGCGTCTGCGCTGGCCAGCCCAATTTGCCGCTTGCCAGGTTGGCATACCTGTCTCCAGAAGACGTTGCGCGACAGCGGGACTGGGGTGGTCTTGAGCGAGCGGCAGAGCCGATACGAACGTTTGCTGACTGCTTCACGCAGCGCGTTGTAGAACAACCTGCGGCACCGGCAGTCAGTGGTTACAGCTGTCGGAAGCAACAACACGGCAGCAGCTGGTGCTTTGGTGACTTGGAGCAGCAGGTCGGATCCGTGGCTGCCGCCCTGGCGGCGGACCTACGCACCGGTGAGCTGGTTGGCATAGCGTTACCACGCAGCACCGAAAGACTGGTTGTCTGCCTCGCCCTCTGGCGCCTGGGTTGTGCTTATGTGCCCCTCGACCCGAGCTACCCGAGTGAGCGCCTTGCTGACATGATGGTGCAGGGTCGTTTACGCCTTATCGTCGGCGAAAGCAGGAGTCGACATGCGCTGGAGAATGCTCTGGCGGCGGTGCCGTCTGTGCTCACAAGGTTCGCAGAAGAAGCGTTTACACCCCCCAACCACATTATGGTCGAGGCGCTGTTCGATCTGTCCGCGACACCGCTGCCTGCCCGGCCAATCGACGCCGATTCTCCGGCCTACGTCATCTTTACCTCCGGTTCTACCGGAAGACCCAAGGGCGTCAGTGTCTCGCATCGCTGTGTAGGCAATTTCTTGGGAGCCATGGGTGCATTGACAGGGGTACAGAAGGGCACCCGACTGCTCGCCGTGACATCTCTGTCGTTTGATATATCCGTGCTGGAACTATTTCTGCCACTGTACGTCGGCGCTGAAGTCGTCATCGCAGCGGATGAGGAGGTTGTCGATGCGGACCAGCTAGGGAGTCTGTTAGAGCGGTATCAGGTGGATGCCATGCAGGCTACGCCCGCGACCTGGAAACTGCTGCAGCTCAATGAATGGCAGCCTTCGCGACCCTTTCTCGCGCTGTGCGGTGGGGAACCGTTGTCTGCGGATCTCGCGGCTCACCTTTTGTCATTGCAAGACCTGCGGCTCATCAATCTTTACGGACCCACCGAAACGACCGTTTGGTCAACGGCCTGTAACGTGATGCCCCAGGACCTAGGAGGCGCGGTTGTCGGTATCGGCAGACCGATAGACAATACGCAAATCCTGGTGCTTGACGAACGAGGTTGCCCGGTGCCGGTCGGCGCCTGTGGCCGTTTGTTTATCGCCGGCGCAGGAGTATCACAGGGCTACCTGGGTCGGCCGGATCTTACAGAAGAACGTTTCGTAACACTCACGACTGATGTGTCGGTATCGCTGGGTAATGTGGAAGCCGGGCCCTGGTATGACACGGGAGATTTGGTCCAATGGAATCAGCGGGGCGAGCTGTGTTTTGTGGGGCGCGCGGATGATCAGGTGAAGCTGCGCGGTTTTCGAATCGAGTTGGGCGAAATTGAATACGCTTTGCGACAGGTCCCCGGCGTCGTGGATGCAGCGGTCTCCGTGCTGCAAGGTGAGCGTCTGGTCGCCTATCTGGTTGGCGATAGCGGGGGTTTAGAAGGTGGGCCCGCGAACTTAATTCCTGCTGCCACAGACGTCAGCGCGGCCCTGCGAGAGACACTGCCCCAGTACATGATTCCCCAGCAGTATGTGGGCTTGCCGAAGCTACCTCTGACGCCAAACGGCAAAGTGCATCGCAGCGCGCTTCCGGTTCCAGCTGACGAGGCTATGCCAGTCGACTTTGAGTCGCCCGCTACTGCCACAGAGGCTGCGTTGGCACTGCTCTGGGTTGAGTTATTGGGAGTGGCCCGCGCCGGCCGCCGGGATGGCTTTTTTGCGCTGGGCGGACACTCTTTGTTGGTGCTACAGCTACGCAATCGAATACACGGTCAATTTGGAATCCATCTGAGTCTGGCCGAGCTCTTCCGGCATGCGGACCTCGCGCAGATGGCGGATGCCATCGATCGCAGTGATCAACGAATAGAGTCTTCTGCACTGGCGGATCTCGATGCGTTCATGGAAGAGCTGGAGCAGTAAGGTCAGCGCAGCCCGGCAGTTGAACAACTTGCAGCCCGATGAAGGGCGACTGGTGTGAGAGCGAACTCAGTGGAATTACAGCAACAGTTACAGTCTCTGGCGGAACGATTCGCAAGCCTTGATGACAAGAAAAAGGCTTTGTTTCTGGAGAAGTTGGAGGCGGAATCGATCAGCTTCGACCAGCTGCCGATCGTTGCCCGGCGCGGTGATGCCGGCGATTGGCCGCTGTCACCGCCCCAGGAGGCGCTGTGGCTGGCTGCTCAGTTGCACCCCGAAGACACCTCCTATCACCTGTCTTTCGCCATCGATATCACCGGCAGCCTGGATGTCGAAAGACTGTCAGTTGCCTTCGATGAGCTTCTACTGAAACATCCTGTGCTGCGTTTAAGGTTCGTGGAACCATCAGAGGATGAGAGAAACCCTGGGGTCAGTGTGTGCCAGCAGGTTGTTCCCTTTTCAGCCCGAAGGCTTGAAGTCACTGAGACATCCCAGTCGGGCTTGTACGCAGCGCTCAGCGAGCATGCCGCGCGGTCTATTCACCTGGGCCAGGGGCGACCCGTCAGTCTGGCGCTGTTCCGGCTTGGCTCAGAACGCCATGTATTGTCCTTCGTCGCCCACCATCTGGTGTTTGATAACCAGTCTTTCCTGTTGCTGGCGAGCGAGCTTGTTGCGGCCTACTTGCGGACCGACGAGTCTGTGGCCGGTGTCGACGCGGCGCCTGGCGCGGTCGATTTTATCGACTACTGCCGCTGGCAGCGCGACTGGGCTCGAAGCCCGGCTTTTGCAACGCAGTCACAGCATTGGGGCGAACTGTTTCAGGACCGTGAAGCGCTGGCACAGGCGCAGGGTGAGTCTCTGTTTGAGCCCCTGGTGCTGCCAAGCGATCTGGCGGCACTGCGCTCTGAACAGGTACCCGTTGGCGGGCAGAGGCATCGCTTTGCCATCGATGCCGAGGTTTGTCGAGGCCTGGAGAGCGTGTGTGCACAGCGGAACATCAGCTTTTATACGCTGTTAATGAGCGCCTTTGGGCTGGCGCTCAGTCAGGCGGCGGGGCGACGGAGCTTTACGCTCGGCACATCGGTGGCAAATCGATCGAGGCCGGAAGTGGCGAGCGCCCTGGGCATGTTCGTTAATACGTTGCTACTGCCGATCACCCGCGAGGATTCGCTCAGCGCCGGCCAGTGGCTGTCGCAACAGCACGACACGGTCAGCTTGGCGCTGGGTGCTCCCGACGTGCCGGTTGAGTCGATATTGCGCGACGCTCAGAAGCTCACAGATACCAGCTTTGGGCAATTGTGCCGGGTGTTTTTCGTGCTTCTGGATAACAGCGAGTTGATGGACACAGGGGTTGCTGCCAAAGGGGCGGTGCTCAAGCTGTTGGATCCTTTTGAAAACAGCGACCGTGGGCCGGACCTGCACCATGATCTGTGCCTGCGCGTATTTCGCGATCGCCAGCAGGGAGGTTGTCAGTGTCAGCTGGAGTTTTTGCCACAGAGTATCGACGCGCAAAGCGTGGCAGGGATAGAAACACTGTTGCAGCGTTGGCTGGATACGCTCTCTGATCCGCAGGCTTTGTCCCTGCCGCTTGGCGAGTTGGCCGCCCGGTCGGTCGAATCACAGCGGATGCCCGAATTGCAGACAGCTGGATCCACTTCTGAATCGGTCATTGCTCGTATAGCGCTCCAGGCCAGTGAGTATCCGGAAGCCATTGCGCTGAGTGATGACGCCGGGGATGTCACCTATCGAGCACTGCTAGGGGAGATTCACATAATAGCCGAGTGGTATCGGCGACTGGGTTGCGACGAGGGCGCCATTGTCCTTCTGCAAATGCCGCGTCATCGGATGCAGGTGATACACAGCCTTGCGCTGCTGGCTCTTGGCGCCAGCTACCTGCCCCTAGAGCCGGATATGCCCACCCAGAGGCTGGAAAACCTGGTAGCGCTGTGCGGCCCGCTGTGTCGAGTCATCGATGGCGCGCCAATGGACCCGCGCGATGCGCTTGGCAATACTGTCCTACCAACTTACACGGCCGTTACACCGCAGGCAGTGGTGGAGATGTACGATCTCGCAATCGCGGGTCCGCAGGAGCCGCGACTGCCTCATGTCAGCGGTGATGCGGTGGCTTACAATATAATGACGTCGGGTTCCAGCGGTACACCAAAGTGTGTACAGGTCAGCCACCGCGCCATACTGGCTTACGTAGACGCGGTTATGCCGGCGTTGAATCTGGAGTCGGACGCCACGCTGGCAAGCCTGTCCAGCGTGGCCGCTGATCTGGCATACACCGCCGTATTCGGTGCACTGCTCACAGGACGTTGTTTGCGGCTTTTGGCTGCAGACGTTGCGACGGATGCTGCACAACTGGCAACCATTGGTCAGCAGCGCCCCGTGGACTGCATGAAACTGGTGCCCACCCATCTGCAGGCGTTGCTCAGGGTTACTGACGGGGACGCGATATTGCCGCGGCAATGCCTCGTACTCGGCGGTGAAGCTTTACCCATCGGTCTGGTCCGTGAAGTCCGTCGCAGAGCGCCAGGACTGCGAATCATCAATCACTACGGTCCAACGGAGTGTTGCGTTGGGGTGAGTGTGCAGGTAGTTGATGATGAGCAAACGACAGATTCTTTCCAATGGTCGCATCTGCCCATCGGTACCGCGCTACCGCAGGCGACCCTGTTCACCTGTAACAGATTCGGGGAGCCTCTGCCTGCAGGACTTGCAGGTGAACTGCTGATCGGGGGTGAATCGCTGGCGGCCGGCTATCTGGACGACGCTGCGGCCACCGCGGCTGCGTTTACGGAGCACGCCGGGCAGCGGTGCTACCGTAGCGGAGATCGTGTTAAGCGGCTGCTCAATGGTCAGTATTTGTTTCTTGAACGTCAGGACAGACAGGTCAAGATTCGAGGCAATCGTATTGAGCTAACGGAGATCGAGCAACAGTTCCTGGCTGCGGATGGCGTTGTTGACGCTTTTGCAACAC
>JBCCYE010000047.1:0-24699 GCA_039190425.1 Pseudomonadota bacterium
TGGCGGCTAGAGGAGTATACGCCACCAGAAGATCTGATTATCGAGCTGTTTGATGAGACCCAAGGAATCCGCACAGATAACGAAGATGCTTTTCAAGGCCCCGTGCCGGAGCTTAAAGGGGTTCTATAGGCCATCCGGTCTGGGATTTTCATGAGCGTCCGCTATTGGTGCTCACAAGTCAAAATCTTCCACGTACCCCTGCATTCGCTCTCGCATCACACCGGCCGTCAGCCCGAAACCCTCCGGGCTATGTTCATGCCGATGGTGAGGTCCATGCGCTGACGTTTCCAGGAATCCATACATAGCGCTTTGTGCCGTCTCATCAAAGTCTATATCCAAATCTTCATAGATTCGGCGTACTGCATCCACCGGGTTCTCCCTTAGATCAGCTTGTCGGACATCGGTGTAGCAGTTTTCGGACAAACTCCTGCGAACCAGCATTGCGTCTTCCAGGCCTTCAGGCCAATAACCGTTGAGAATTTCCTTCCCTACGGATTGAGCATCAACTGCATCGCTGAACAGCGAGCGTGTGTAGGCATACAGGCTACAAATGGAAGAGAGTGATTCGGCGGGGTTCCTGTGGGTAAAAATGAATTTTGCGTTAGGAAAAACCTCTACAATTGATTTGAGGTTCAAGGTATGTGCGGGATCCTTGAGTATGAAGCGCTCCCCAGCAGGCCTGAAGTGCTGAATGATTTTCAGCTGCCGCAGATAGCCTTGGTAGGCGACTGTTGCGTCCTGCGATTGCAACCACAATACGTACTCTGGCACACGATACTGGATATCAAACTGTATGGTCCGAAACTCGTTCATGAAAAGGGCAACACATTCCTCGGGTGACTCAGCGGTCATGGGATGGATTGCTTGATAATTCGGCGCTATCTGATTCAATTGCTCGAGCATTTTGACGAGTCGGTCAATCCTGTTATCAGGTCCCGTCACCGGAGGTATCGGTTCAAAGCTCTCCCAGTAGGGTATCGTTCGGTGACGCAAATCCTGCGCAAGTAATGTGTGCAACCAGGTCGTGCCGGTTCTTGGCATACCAATAATAAAAATCGGCTCCGGTATCACCGTCTCCAAAATAGACGGCTGAGACCTGATTAGTGCTTGAACGCGCAAATGATTTCTCGCCATGCGCTTTGAGTCATCAAAAGCAGAGATACGACCAACGAAGTTTAGATTGGTACTGTTGCCAATCGAGCCGACAAGTTGGTCCAGCGCGGAAGTGGCTTGCTCGCTGGGCTCGCTGGCAATTTCCCCAGCCAATAAGATGCTTTTCTCCGCCGCAGCCCACAAACAATTGGCGTCTAGCCGCATGTATGCCGGGGCTAGCTTGCCCGCCAAATTGAGGGCGCGCATTGCTAAGTTGCGTGTTTGTTTGGCGCTGGAAAACTGCTGTAAATGGTAGGTATCACTCATGGGCGCCTGGTACTCTCCAAAATGAGCCTTCAATTAGGTAGTTGAGCCGGAATTCTCGTTCATAGATCACCGTGATTGCAGTTTGCCGCTAGCCGATATATTTTATTCTAGTCCGCTTTCAAGTCGAAAAGCAGATTCTCGTATCGACCAGTAGTAATGTCCGCTTTCGCCTAAAAGCGGAAATCTGGTCTAAACTGGCTGATAGGTCCACTATCGACTCAAAGCGGACGCTTCTTGTATGTGGCTCGGCTGGTGAAGCACAGGGTGATGGTTGCCATAGCAATGAGTAGCGACTGCACCATCTTGGAGCCCCAATAGTACTCGTTCGGAGTTCGCTTGCCTGGGTTCTGGTCGCGATGATTCTGGCGCTCGCATCGTAGACGACTTGCCCTAGGCGCTGACCGGTCTTAACTGGCAGAGAGGCCACACTAGCTTGGTGTATCAAATTGACCACGGATTGTCCCGCTACCAGCAGTTCTGCTACTCTGAGGTCTTGCGATAAGGGTTCGGTTTAAACTGAGATCTGAATCTAGTAGGGAGCCAAATAATTCGGAAATTTGGTGGATTATCCACAGGGAGGTGAATGTGAAGCTGTTACTCGTCGTATTGGCCTTATGGTTTCTTGGGGCCTGTTCCCACCCGCTGGAAATTGTCGGGGAAGGTGACATCGAATCCTCTACTGGCAGCAATGACTGTGAACTAGAGGATGAACCCTGCAGCAATATCGTTGCAGGGGACTATAACGTTAGCTACACGGCCGTGCCTCGCAGTGGCTGGGAATTTGTCGGATGGGAGGGCTGTGGCGATCAGTTTCCCAACTGTACGTTCAATGTGCCGGCATCTATTGTTAATCAGTTCTCGGGGCAGGTCTTACCTCCGCTTCGCGCTGTCTTTACACCCATTGACGGGACTATCGTTGCCGATGGCAAAGTGTGGCTACAACTCGACGTGTTCGGAACTTTAGCCTTCAGATGGGCTGAAGTAAATGCATTGTGCCCCGGAGGACCATGTTCATCTGGCACCTTGGGCGGCATCGACATGACCGGTTGGGTTTGGGCGTCCGGCGATGACATCAAGTCACTCTTCAACACCTACTTGGACGGTAGTCCTTTCGGCGCCTCCACGCAGGTCGTGTTCGCTCCGCAAATCCAGCGCATGCTCGATGACGGCTGGAGACTGACGCCTGGCAGCCCGCCCAACATAACAGGGTTTACGCGCGATGAGCTGTCCGATGGCACCTTCGGTTCGTTAGCCCAGGTGACCGATATCGGCAATACCACTTCTGACCAGTGGGTTGTGAATTTACCCCTTGCCAAGTTTTCTCTCGGTAGTGCGGGGTGGTTCTACCGATCTATCGACTGAAGGAGGACACCTACCGCCCGATCAGTTGATTGCCAGGAGCAAACCCGGGGACCACTGCAGTGTACACACGTGCTAACGATGCAGGAAAGGCCTGCGTCCCTGTCGCAACTTTCCTCTGCGCTGTACAGGACGTTTTAAACGGTTTACGCGCGGCGGGTCCTGGCACGAAGCTGACCCTGATAGATAAATAGCGATGAGTCTTGGCTCGCAGATCAGCACCTTTTGCAAAGATATAGCTCGAACAAGGCTTCTATGGGCTGTAGAGTTTGATGACGGTGGACTTCTCATGTGGAAGGACGAGGATGGCAGCGAGGTGCTTCCGCTATCGTCTACCGAAAGCCGGGTCAATCTCTCCCTACAAGCTGCGTCAGAAGTTGAGGGAGGCAAAGCCGTATCTATATCCTTCGATGACTTCGAGACCAATTGGGTGCCTAAGTTTGAGAAGCGGAATATCCGATTAGGGCCGAACTGGGCTGGTGAGAATCTCTCAGGAACCTCCTTCGGCGCTTTGGAATTGTTTGATAGAGTGAGGGGCACCGCTGGTTTTTAAGGCAGAAAGCCGACCGATGCTGAGCGTCCGCTATTGGCACTTTTCGGACACTTAACGAGAACCTGCGAGCTTGCATAAATGCAGTTAGAAGACTTCGGCAAAGCAGACAGCTTTTTCAGAAAATTCGTCTTTTGGCTCCTGGTTGCAGCGGCACTGGTGTTTGGGTTCGCTGAACTGAATACTCCGTTGAAACAGGCGAACAGCGTTTGGGGCGAGGTAGTATCGAGTGCTGGTGCACCTACGGGTTATCGACAACTAGCTGCGACCACAGTGGCTAATGTTAGGCTGGATAATGGTCGATCAATCAATGTCACTGTACCCACCGCCACACCGGGCAAGAGGCTAGAATTCTATGTCTATAAGACCCGTTTCACCCGACATGAGACATATCGCGTTGCACCGTAGCTATAAGCTTCCGCTTATGGCACAAAGCAGACCCTTCGGCTTTGTGCTACGTTTGTATAAGCAGTATGCTATGAAGTTAGAAAAGAGGTTTTTGAGTTTATTTTCAAGTACTGAAATGTGCGCTGCTTCAGGCGCTACCGGCTCATACTTGGCTTTCTTTCACTAGGCCTGCGCATTGAGTTAGAGGATCTAACGCCATGCACAAACTTCCTTCCACAATTGTCACTCTTCTTCTAATGCTATTGGCTGCCTCGGCCAACGCCGGAATCATTCGTTATGACATGGTTATGCCTCGCTCGGATTTTTCCGAAGCTACGGGCTTCATGCTCTTTCAAGATCCCGTCAATGATGGAAATATCATGCCGTATTTAGCCGATTGGTCTTTCTATGATCCTGCATTCGGAGGTCTCACCTACGATTCAAGCAATACTGTTTCGGCTCCAGAAAATGAACTCTTTGTAGATGATCAGGGCAACTTTGTATCCAGTAATCTTCTTTGCTTTGGAGTAAGCTCTGACGCATGCGAAGGTGCTATCGGCCTAGGATTGGTATACTTTTCAGCTCCCCCTGGCAGTACTATTTTTATTCACCCGGGTAGTCAGCAGATTACTGTTTACGGTTCTCCAGTATATTCTGACCCCATAAGTGTAGATAGTCCTGGAACACTTGCCATCACTGGCCTTGCACTTCTCGTGATTTCAGTGACAAGAAGAGCTAGACGCCAGTGAACGTCCGCTAGTGGCACAAAGCAGCCCCCGGGTTCTTTATGAAAGGTTTGTGTTAACTGTCTGCTAGCGACCCAGGGCGGACACTGGTAACAAGCAAAAAAGCTCGCTCAGGGTCAGAGTCTACTGTGTTAGGGCGTCAGGTTTCGAATCTCTTAGATTTGTTGCTTCTCATCGATATGATTACCCACACCTAACGAGTTTGTTCTTCGTTCGTGTGTAAGCTGTTCTCTTATCTGCGCAGAAATGATCTGGTTAGCGTGCCAGGTGTCTGCCCAGCAGTATGGCAAGGCCAAAGCACACAAGGGCTAAGGAGTGTGGTAGTGAAACTTCTGTCACCTCACCACTCAGCACGAGCTGGGGTGTGAGAAACTCCACACGCTCAAATACCTCCGCAGAATTGGTCGCAAAACCCAGGGCGAAAAGGGATGCAAGACCGTTAATGTCAGCAAGCGCTCTGTCGTTTAGGGTCACACTGTAGCGACTGGCAACGGGCGGTTCCAGGGTTAGGCTGGCATACTCTGGGGCCAGGGTAATACCCCAGAACGCCCCTTATGCCTCCCCGCGATTCAGGAGATTATCAGCTCTGCCCCCTGTGGCGTTGATATCGATCAACCAGCCTTCCACTGAGCCGATGCTGTCAATGTTGAACGAAAGGTCAGGCCGGGTGACTGTTTGTGTCACGCCAGATAGATCGAAGATGGTAAACCCTCTTGTTAGCCTAGACTCCTCGAAAGGCCCTCTGGGCAAACAGCTGAGACCAACACAAGCAAAGCCATCGAAGGCTTGGATGCTTAGAAAAAGTAGCACAAAATGCGGGTTCCATAATGTCACAATGGCGCGGCGCCAGATAACGCTCGACCGATGAGATGACGCCGCGAGTGAGAGGATGACTTGTGCCTTTTGCCTTGTGCTGCCGGCTAGGCTACCACTGGTCAACGGGCCTTCGGAGGCGAGACACCATGGCGGCGGCATAAAGTTTACGCACCAGTCATGTGGGTATTGACCTGATCTGCGGTAGCCAATCTGTCGTCGATTGCCCAAACACTACCACTCCATTAAACTGGCACTTATACTGTCAATTTACGCTGGTGGCCAATTGCTCTTCGTGCTGTTCAAGCAATCCCCTACCCCGCAAGCTCGACTGCTAAGGTCACGAGCGATCCGGTGAGTATCCTGAGCGCTGCCATAACCTTGATTGTGTTGGTCTGTGTGCTGCAGGTTTATCGCTACGAGCGCCTGCGTCGTACCTCAGCACAAGATCAACAGGTACTGTTTCATCGTCGTGACGTCTTTCATTTAATGATTTTCTTTCGGGTCCGTGACGGCGACCGGCTAGTAGATTCCGTCGCACAGTTTCTGGATCTGCTCGCTGAAAGACTGTCCTATCAGCTGGTTTATTGTGGGCAGGCCGGTTTTTTTGTGCCCTCCGAACAGCTCGAAGAACATCGCTGGGACGGCCTGTTGGTGCTGCAACTTGCCAATCGTGAGGACTATCAGCAGCGTTTTGCAGCCCAAATGCCTGATCTCTTTGCGGGCGTTTTTGCCGATGTGTACATGCACGGGATGCACCGCAACCGACGCTTTGGTGTCAGCATACCGCTACTGATGCTGCGCATGCGGATCGTTGACCTGCTCCAGGGTCGTTGGCAGGCTCCAGAACTTAAACCCATGATGCTGTTCAAAACCGATCCGGAGTTTGAGATTTGGCGACAGAGAGTGAGACGTCTGCACGCGATTCACGAAGTCAACCCCAGCGGCCTTGTGGTCTATCACCTTGTCAAGCACGATGCGGCACAGAGTGGACTGGAAGATGATCTGAACAAACAGCTGCTGATGAGAATGGCTACTCTCGGTCACGGGCCTATCCACATCGGTAGCACCATCGCCGTTGAAGGCAACGCCAGATTCGATCGTGTTTATGCGGTGCTGTATCCCAGTGCGAATTACTATGCCGAATTGATTGGCAGTGAATTCTTTCAGTGGAACATGTACGAGCAGCCAATCATGGATCGGGCTACGCTGGCCACGGTCCCCATCACAGAGGCCGTATCGAGCGCGTTCAGCCGTGAGCAATGCGCATCATGATCACGGGGTGTGGACTGTGCAGCCAGACGAAGTTGCTTCACAATGACCTTTTTTCAACTGACTTGCCGGCGCGAGGCATTCGTACACCATGACAGTTGAACGCGACTCGTTGGGATTCGATGCGCCCGTGCCGGTGGGTCACCCGGCGCGTGCTGGCTTACCAGAGGGCCTGCCAACCGGCCCCGAAATTGGACAGCCCCTGCCCGACTTCGAACTGCCCGACGCCTTCGGGCGGCCAATCCGGCTACATCAGGATAGAGCGGGCAAAAAAGCCGTTTTGGTCTTTTATCGTTCCGCGGTCTGGTGACCTCCCTGCTGGACGCAGCTAGGTGAGCTGCGAGATGCCTTTGGCAAGTTTGAGGACAACGACCTCAAACTCTATGCCCTTTCGTACGACGATCAGGCGACGCTGGCCGAATTTGCCCGTGAACAGCGCATTCCCTACACGCTGCTGTCGGATGTGGATTCTCAGGTCATCCGCCAATACGGCATTCTGAACACGGAGGTGTCGCCGGACGACGCCATCCTTTACGGCATCCCCTTTCCGGGCGTGTACGTGACAGACGAAGACGGCCTCGTCACCGCCAAGTTTTTTCACGATACCTATAAGAAACGCGACAGTGCGGAGACACTGATTGACGCGGCCCTGGGCAGGATTACCGTCGATGAAAGCACACCGTCTGTCCGGGGTGGCGGCGAGTCAATCTCGATAACCTGTTCGGTGCAGGGTGGCACAGGCAGTCTGCGCCAGGGCGTCATGCGCAAACTCCTGGTCCACTTCCAGCTGGATGAAGGCCTGCACATCTACGGTGAGCCGGTACCTTCCGGTATGGTCGCTACACAGGTAAGTGTGGCCGGTCCTCCCGGCTTGATCGTTCAAGAATCCGAGCTACCGCCTACGGAAACACTCCATCTGAGCGCGATGAACGTCGATCTGAACGTGTGGAGTGATGAGGTGACCATTGCAATTCCGTTTTATCCATCCAGCGAACTGGTCAGTGAGACCCGGCCACTGGATGTCGATTCTGCCGATCTTGAGGTCACCGTCCGCTACCAGGCCTGCACAGACACCGAGTGCCTGCTGCCCACAACCGAAACGTTTACCCTGACGCTACCACTGGACGTGGTGGATATGCCCAACCTACCCATGCATCTTGGCCATGGGCAACGCTACGGCAACTACGACAGCATGCCCGCCATGCGTCGGCTCATCAGGCGCAAATTCATTAAAAATCCGCTGGGATTTCTGAAGTTTTTGTGGAAGACCCACCGGCTGGATCGACAGGCGAAACGGCGTCGTGGCCCAAATGCATAGTGGTTAGAAATCTGGCGACATCACCGTTTCGATATTGAGCTGCCCGGCCAACCCCGCGCTGCGGTGCTCACCGATCTCTGCCATTTCGGGAAGCTGCATCATTTGTAACATGGCCGCTCGATTGGGATACACTGCAATGACAATGTCGTCCCACAACTCCCCTACTTCACCAATGACCAGCCTGCGAACCTCACCAGCAAAATGAACTCCCCCGCCAACTTTCTCGAGACAGCCTCTCACGCCCTCAGCGTACAACCGGTAAGCCTCTCGCCCAGTCAAGTTAGACTTGCGCCCATCCGCATACTCGGCACGATCGCGGTACTTGAGCATGTTCACCATGTAGATGGTGTCGGAATCATTCTCTGTGACAAAGCCTGCCACTTGTGACGAGTCAGGCATGAGGGCGTTTTTGACAAGCATAATCGTCTCTCGGGGTTGTCCGCGAGGGGTGATTTTATAGATTATGGCATTTATTATGTCAACACTACGTTTTCCGGGGGAGGCACTGACGAGTGGATATTGCAGATAAAACGATTGTCGTCACCGGCGCAGGCAGTGGCATTGGCCGAGCGATGGCAGCACGATTTGCCGCCGGCGGCGCACGCGCGGTGGTCGCCGTTGACATCAACGCGACACAGGCGTCGGATACCGCGACCTTGATCAACGGCACGGCAATGACTGCCGACGTGACCAGCGAGGACGATGTGCTGCGGGTCATTGAGGCGACGGAGCGCGAGATAGGCACCATCGATTTGTTTTGCAGCAACGCGGGCATCGCCGCGGGTCAGAGCGAACAGTCGCCGAGTGAAGAGTGGCAGCTGTCCTGGAATGTCAACGTCATGTCACACGTCTACGCGGCGCGTCACCTAATCCCTCGTATGGTGCAGCGCGGCGGCGGCCACTTGCTCAATACGGCCTCTGCAGCAGGTCTTTTAAACCAGATCGGAGGGGCCGCCTACGGCACAACGAAGCACGCGGCCGTTGGTTTTGCGGAGTGGCTGGCCATGACCTATGGTCACGAGGGGATCGGAGTTTCGGTCCTTTGCCCGCAAGCCGTGCGCACTGCGATGACAGCGAACGAAGAGGACACGGGCACGCAGGCGGCCGCCGGCGATGGCATGATGGAGGCCGAGACGGTCGCGGACATAGTGGTTGAGCATCTTGCGCGAGACGCTTTCCTCATCCTTACCCATCCAGAGGTCAACAACTACATTCAGCGCAAGGCGTCAGATTACGATCGCTGGATAGGCGGCATGAACCGCCTGTTCAGAAAGCTGACCGGCGCCTAGAAGCCCGCCACCGGGGGGGCTCCAGGAATGGGTTGCAAGCCTGATTCAGCAGCGATGGCTCGAGTGTCGCTCAGACCCGTTTAAGCCGCTCTTGAAGTAGCGGACCCGGCTGCTGGTGCCTCGCTGTTCATCAACTCTGCGAAGGCTGATCTATGATGGTCGGTGTCCCCAAACAGCGTATTGATGATCATGAGCCGCTTGACGTAAAAGCCGATGGGGTACTCGTCCGTCATGCCCATACCGCCGTGCAGCTGGATGGCTTCACCACCCACGTGACGGCCGGCTCGGCCCACCATGATTTTCAGAGCGAGGAGGCTGCGTTCCGCATCTTCATCTTGCGCTGCGGAAGCGCAGACGGCGCGATACAACAGAGACTTGGTGTTCTCACAGGCCGCGAACATGTCCACCAACCGGTGCTGAAGCGCCTGAAATGTCCCGATGGAAACGCCAAACTGCTCGCGCGTTTTACAGTAGTCCAGCGTGCGCTCGTACAGAAACTCCATGACCCCCAATGCACTGGCACAGCTCGCCAGGATGGCTTGCTCGGCCACCGCCATCATCGGCTCGTAACCCTCGCCTACTGTCCCGAGTACGGCTTCCACGCGGGCATCCGTAAACTGCACATTGCCCGCTTCCTGCCCATCGGTCATGCGGTACGTGGTCACTTCAATGCCGGGGTCGGCCGCATCGACAAGGAACAAGGTGATGCCGCCGGTGTCGGTCTGTTCGCCGCCGGTGCGGGCCGCCACGACCATTTTTTGCGCAGCGCCTGCGTTCAGTACAACGGTCTTCTCGCCGTTGAGAAACCAGCTGTCCCCGTCTCGGGTACCCCGAGTGACGATATCTGTGATCGCGTAGCGGCTTTGACGTTCAACAAAGGCAAACGCACCCTGCAGCTCACCGCCGATGATCTGTTCAATGTACTGCTCTTTGATTTCTGTCGACGCGGCTCGTTGCAGCAGGCCGCCAAACAGCAGCACAGTGGGTAGAAAAGGCTCCGCCACCAGACCGCGGCCAAACTCCTGCATGATCACCATGGTGTCGACCGGTCCGCCGCCGAACCCGCCAAACTCTTCGTCAAAGGGAATCGACAGCCAACCCAGTTCAGCGAATTGCTGCCAGTTCTCAGGACTGTAGCCGTGCTCCATGCCTACCACGGCGTTGCGCTTGTCGAACTCGTAATGGTCGGCCACAAAACGTGCGATGCTGTCACGAATCAGCGACTGTTCCTCGCTCAGATTAAAGTTCATCGTTAACCTCCTAAACCCAGCACGTACTTGGCAGTGATGTTTTTCTGTATTTCATTGGAGCCACCATAAATAGACGATGCGCGGCCCCGGAAGTACATCTTCTGCGCGTAATCGGCAAAGTCGTGCCCCAGCTGATCCTTGCTCAGGTCGCCTTGCAGTGTTCCGCTGTAGTAGCCCGCGACATCCATGCGCAGTTCCTGAATAGCCTGTTGCAACTCCGTGCCTTGCAGCTTCAGAAGCGAGGACTCTGGCCCCGGAGGATTGCCGTCGGCGATCGCCGCCAGCGCACGCAGCTCGGTGAATTCCAGCGCCATCAGGTCGACTTCTATATCGGTGAGCCGAGTGGCGAACAGCGGATCGTCCAACAGACGGGCACCGCCGTTGACTTCTTCGGCCGCCAGCTCTCGCACTTGAGACAATGCTCGTTTTGAGTCCGCGACTTCGGCGATGGACAATCGCTCGTGAACGAGGAGGGATTTCGCGTAGGTCCAGCCCTGCCCTTCTTCGCCGATCCGATTTTCAACGGGTACTCGGACATTGTCGAAAAACACCTCATTGAGGTGGTGAAATCCGTCGATTGTGTCGATCGGACGCACCGTTATGCCGGGCGATTTCATGTCGATGAGGAGGAACGTAATGCCCTCCTGCTTGCGACCCGAGTTATCGGTCCTTACCAGACAAAAGATCCAGTCAGCATACTGGGCATAGGTCGTCCAGATCTTACTTCCGTTGATTACGTACTCGTCGCCCTCGCGGTCGGCTCGGGTCTTCAAAGACGCCAGGTCCGAACCGGCGCCGGGCTCAGAGTAGCCCTGGCACCACCAGTCTTCACTGCTCAGGATGCGCGGCAGGAAACGCTGCTTTTGCTCATCGTTGCCGTAGCTGATGATAACAGGCGCTACCATGGTGACACCAAAAGGGATGACGTCCGGAGCGCCGGCGGCAGCCCGCTCGGAGCTGAAGATGAAGCTCTGAGTGACATTCCAGTCGGTACCGCCGTGCTCCACCGGCCAGTGCGGTGCCATCCAGCCTTTTTCATTGAGACGATGCTGCCATTCAAGCATCCCCTCTTTCATCGTGGAATGGTGGCCGCACCGGGCGGCAAGCTCCGGCGTCCACGCTTCCGCTAAAAATGCCCTGACTTCATCGCGAAAAGCGAGGTCCTCTTCACTAAACTTTGTATGCATTGTTTGCCTCCTTCACCGGCTTACCGACTGGGCGTCAGGCCCGGCCTGTCACATCCAAAATTGACTGGACACACTGCTTTGGAGCTTCCTGCTGCACAAAGTGTCCTGCGTTCTTGATCGTGCGATGGGCGACACCCTGGGCGCCTGCCACTCGCGATTGAAAAACATGTTCACCGCCACGCGTCACCGGATCGTTGTCGGCGAAGGCGGTCATAAACGGTCTATCGAAACTCGCCAGCGCCTCCATGGCTGCCCGGTTTTCATCGGCGCCCGGCTCGTCCTCAAACACGGGCACCAGACTCGGAAAACGCCGCGCGCCGGCCATAAAAGTCTGGTCCGGGAATGGTGCGGAATAGGCTGCCTGCTCGGCTTTGCTGAGCGGCTGGCCCGCGGTCACCTGCATGATCTCACCGATGTCC
Organism: Pseudomonadota bacterium; assembly: GCA_039190425.1. Lineage (GTDB taxonomy): Bacteria > Pseudomonadota > Gammaproteobacteria > Pseudomonadales > Halieaceae > Marimicrobium. The sequence continues at coordinate 12,010 of JBCCYE010000047.1, forward strand.
AGATCCGGTTTCTCCGCACAAAATTTGCGCCAGTAGAGGAAGCCGGGAATGCCCTCGGAATCTTCAAAGCGACTACCGAGCTCCTGCGCCTCAACAACGGGGAGAGACTGATACGCTTCTTTTAGCATGCCCTGGAACTCCTGGGGAATCATCCGCCCGTCCGGCAGCCCGGTATTGGACACGACCACGTGTGAAAAACGCTCCGGTCGGTCTGCGACCATGCGCAGACCGATCAGGCCTCCCCAGTCCTGGCAAAACAGTGCCACGGGCTGTGCGACCACGGTGTCCAGCCAGGCGGACATCCAGGCGATGTGGCGGGCGTAGCTGTAGTCTTCGATCCGGGTCGGTTTGTCGGAGCGTCCAAATCCAATCAGATCCGGCGCCAATACCCGGAAGCCGGCATCCACCAGCGGTGTAATCATATGGCGGTACAGGTAACTCCAGCTGGGTTGGCCATGCATCAACAACACGATGGGCGCGTCAGGCGATCCCTCGTCCAGAAAATGGACGCGCAGCTCGCTGCCTTCCCCATCTGCTATCTGCAGGTAGTGTGGGGCGAACGGGAAGTCCACCAGGTCGGTGAATCTATCGTCGGGTGTGCGCAGGAACTCCATGGACAATCGTCGATTACTTGTGACGTCGAGAGCGAGACTATAGGGTATTATGTTGACAACGGCAACACTTGTTATTTTCTATATTTATCAGTTATTTAGAGCCAGTAACTGTTGGATTTTTTGGGCGATCAGCCAGAGCCTGTCCTGACCCCAAAGCGCCAGCACTTCGCGACCCTCGCGATCCATTAGACGAAAGCTGGGCACACCCCAGAGCCCCGCGTCGTACATTGCCAGGCGGTTGTCCTCAAGCTGCGATTTCCACTCGGTGGAGCCGAGGTGGCCCCGAGCCTCGGACCAATCCAGCCCGGCTTTTTCGACCGCGCGCCGCAGGCCTTTTTCGCGATTAAGATTGACTCCCTCCGCGAATGCGCAGCTCAGGAAGGCGCTGAGCAGCTCGTTGCCCTTCCCTTGCTCACACGCCCAGGGGTACAGCGAATAACCGCGCCTCGCAGGGTTGCCGATGGGGTCGTAAAATTTTCCAAACGGGACGCCGGCCGCCCGGGCTTCTCGAGCCGTATCCGAAAAGATGTACTGACCTTTTTCACGGGTTGCCGGAACGCCCCGCATGACCATGGGGAGCACTGGCTTAACCACCAGCTTGACGCCCGTATCGCGCGCCAGCTTGACGGCGCGATCGAAGCTGATCGCCGTGTAGGGGCTGCGCAGCGACGGAAAGACTTCCAGCGTCAGACTGCCGTTGTCTTGCAGCGGGCCGCTGACGGTATCGGGTCTGGGCGCAATCATAGGTTGCTGTGGCTGGCGATCCACGCCCAATGCCGACAGCCGTTGCTCAAGGTGGTACAGGCGGTCGATGCCCCAGTACCACTCACCTGCGTAATAGAACATACCGCCCGAGTAGTGCTTGAGTTCGGCCTGACGCGCGCTGCCGGTTTCCACAAGCGCGCGCGTGGCTTTGTCATCGGCTGTTCCCCACGCCTCTGCCAATTGAGTCATGGTAGCCGTATCGGTGGACCACAGCGCCGCACCCACCTCGGCGCAACGCGCGATAAAGTTCGCGTTGTCTTGTGCGGCCAATATCTGTTTCGCGTCGGCGATCAGTTCAGTCGGTGGGGTCTTATCACCTTCGGGAAATTGCAGGTCATAGTGTTGCGCAATTTGCTGTGAATCGTATCGCGACAGTCTCAGCAGCAACTCGGGTTCCGCTGAATTTTTGCCCTGCGGGCCCGCCACAAGATGGCAGACAAGCTGCACATCGTAGCGTTCTTGCAAACGCTCCAGCACCTGCGACGACAGGTGGCTGTAGCCATCTTCAACTTGATGAAAGTACTCGACCACGTGGGGTTTGCCCGCGGCCAATCGGGCCGTTTCCTCTGCCGCTCGAGCACGCTCCAGCGCGCCAGGGCGCACCAGGCGACTGACGAAGCGCGATGTCATCCAGCGCGTCAAGGCACTGGGATCCATGGTGGCGGCGCCGCCTTGTTCTTTGAACTGCTCTGTCATCGCATGTCTCCCGTTAGTGGGGTATCGCTACAGGGTTGGTGCGGACAGGCGATGCCCGCGGGTCGGGCAAGTCATACCGCTGCCGCCGAATGGCGACGTGCCAGCAGAAACACCACCAGCATCACAATTTCAACGAGGATTTGGGGTGCGAGGGCGGCGTCGTGAGCAGCCCAGGCCAGAGTACGAAAGACGGCGGCTCCACCGACCAATGCGGCTGCGGCGGCCAGAGCTGTCGAATTCCGCCTCAGCGTGCCGAACAACCCAAAACAGCCGGCCACGACAAAGAACGCGGTGAGATCACCGATCTGCGTACTGCGACCGAGACCCTCCAGCAGTGGCATACCGAGCTCTGCGGCTGCGCCTGCGGGGTCTACGATCCAGCGCAGACCCACCAGAAGCAACAACGCGCTCGCCAGGATCGCCAACACTTTGGTTACTTTATCGCCCATGCAATTCTCCTGGTATCGGTGAGCTGAAAGTGCATCTAGGGTTCGTGAGCAAGAATGCGCCGCAGCAGATCTGTGATCAGCTGGATGCTATTGGTTTTGCTGAGACGCTGGAATTCCCGCAAGCGGTTCCAGGTCTCGAAAGAAGCAACCGCGTCGACCATTTCCCGCTCCTGGGTACTGAGATCCAGCAGTTCCGGTAGCCAGCGGTCCAGGTCCTTGCGCAATTCACGTTGGGTGCGCAGGTATTGATCCCTCAGAATCTGATGTCGCCATAACATCGCCTTGGTGCCCAGAAACAAGTTGCCAATCATCTCGTAGGCCATGGCGTGACGTTCCACGGCGTGCTGCAGCCGCTCTTCAAACGTGCCTTCCCGATCGCCTCCGGAAAACAATTCCGAATGCTGCGACCGAATACGTTGGTCTGCCATGGCGAACAAACTTTCCATGTCGGGAAAATGCCGAAACACCGAGCGTATTCCGACGCCGGCTCTTTCTGCGATTTGCTGCGCGGTGGGCACCAGTATGCCTTCGGTCATGAGCGAGAGCATGGCGTCGATGATCGCCTGTCGGCTGCGTTCACTTCGCTGGCGTCTGCCGTCTTCTGTACCCTGTGTCAGAGTCTTCTCCATGGAGCGTGTGTTCCTCCAGGCCCGCTGGCTGTCGCTTGGCATCGCCTGCCGAGGGTGTGCAATGCAGTTGTCAGAGCGCCGTCTTTAATGACATTATATATGCCATTAGTTTATGGGGACAATCCTGATGAATTACGAGTTGCAAGATTCTATCGCGATTTTGCGCCTGGACGATGGCAAGGCCAACGTCGTAGGTCCTGATTTTCAGAAGTTTGTGAATGAGTGCCTGGATAAGGCCGCGGCGGACAAAGCGGGTGCCGTGATACTGCTGGGTCGCGAGGGTATGTTCTCTGCGGGTTTTGACCTTAAGGAGTTTCAAAAAGGTCCCCAGGCCGGAGTGCAAATGGTGCAGGGCGGACTGGAGCTGGCGATTCGCCTGTACGGCTTGGGGATGCCCGTGATCGCTGGCTGTACCGGTCACGGCATTGCGATGGGTGCGTTTTTGCTGCTGGCCTGCGATAGCCGCATCGGCGCCCAGGGTGATTACCGCATCACATTGCCAGAAACGGCCATCAGCATGGACATTCCGACACCGCTTCGGACACTGTCGTTGGCAAGACTCAACCCACGCTACGCCACCCGCTCATTGATACAGGCCGAGGTCTTCAACCCGGACAAGGCGGTCGAGGTCGGGTTTCTGGACGAGGCTGTCGATGCGGAGCGAGTCGAGTCTCGAGTCTTTGAGGTGGCTGCGACCCTCGCCCAACTGCCGGGCGAAAACTACGCGAACAACAAGCGCCTGGCCCGTCAGCACACGCTGGATGCCATGCAGGCCGAGTTGGCGACGATGTTCCAGGCGTTCGCGTCATAGGCGCTCTCCCGGTCTCGGCCTGCGCTCGACAGAATCAGGAAGTGCTCGCCTCAACCAGTTCCAGCTGTCCGGACTTGCGCTCCAGCCGGTGCCGAATCGGCTCTGAAAAAGCATGCTCGCCGCCCACCGACGCGAGCAGCTCATCCGCCGCTGTGCGAGCGTCGCCCGACAGAGACTGATAGTGACCCCAGGGACGTTGAAACAGCCATTGGGCATAGCTACTGATGACCCGCTCACCTCGCGCTGAACCAAATTGGAATGGCTGCATACCGAGAAATCGAGGTACATCCGCGCCCGGATTTGCTTCCACAAAGGCGGCGTTCGCTGCAATGACGCCGGCGATGTCCGGCAGCTGGTCTCGACACATCATCCCCAGAACGGGCAGCAGCGTATCCGGAACCGCATCATCGGGTAGAAAGTCGCCGCTCAAGACAATGGGATCGTTCATCCGTTCAACCCACGCGTAAACCGCAGGCGCTCTCGACTGCATCAACGCTTTGGGGACCGGGTCGCGAGCCAGGTGCGCGTAGAGCGGCCCCATCAAACCGTAATCCCCGATACTCGGTCGACTGCCCAGCAGATAATCGTGGCCACGAAAATGCGCCTCCAGATCATCAAGCAGTTGCAGGTAGGCCTTCTCAATGCCGGGTATTGTCGCCTCTGTCACACCCAGCGGGGGCAACATGCCTGAGAACGGTTGTGACAGTTTCTCGCCCAGCGCAATGGCCTCATCCGGTTCGGCCTCGGGATGGCTCATGCGCCCGAATTCGCCCATGATGAAGTCGTACTGTTGATCAAGAACGCTCCAGCGGTAGTGCATGGCAGGAATGGTCAGCCACTCGTCTCCGAATACCTCCAGCATGAGAGCAACCAGCCGCTGTAACGGGGCCTCCGGGTATACGGGCGATGCCGGATAGCGCGTCTCGAGGAGGTCTATGATGTCGGTCGTGTCCTGCACACACTCGCCATCGGGTGTGATCAGCACCGGCACGATGGGCGCGCCCACCCGGGGAAGTATGATCCGCTTGTACACATCCCGAGTGGCGGATTCTTCACGAAACGCCACGCCCTTGTAGCGCAGATAGGCTCTGGCCTTGCCGGTGAACAGCGAATGGCTGCCGCCGTAAAGAACGTACTGTGCCGTCATGCGTTAGCTTACCCCGCGATAAACCCAGATATTGGCATAGAGTATGTCACAAATACAGTGGCAGTATCATTTTGTAACATAACCACGGTTGAGCTTGACCCAGTTCACTCACTGGAGGGCTTTTGTCCGTTGACGGTTCTTTGATGCAGGCTATGGATTTGCTGTCGTTCCTGGCTGGCGTAACCCCGCACAAAGGCTCGTATCTTGGGGGCGGCTTGCGCCAATTCAGCATTCAATGATGCTGACTGGCACCTCGACCACGTTTACCGCAAGGCCTCCCCGGGCCGTCTCTTTGTACTTGTCCTGCATATCCCGCCCGGTGTCGCGCATAGTCTTGATGACCTGGTCCAGGGAAACGTAGTGTTTGCCATCACCGCGCAGGGCCATTCGGGCAGCGCTGATCGCCTTGACCGAGGCCATGGCATTGCGTTCGATACAGGGTACCTGAACCAGGCCACCTATAGGATCGCAGGTCAGCCCCAGGTTATGCTCCATGGCAATCTCCGCGGCATTTTCCACCTGTTCCGGTGTGCCCCCCAGCGCATCAGCGAGGGCACCAGCGGCCATGGAACAGGCAGAACCAACTTCTCCCTGGCAGCCTACTTCCGCGCCACTGATTGAAGCATTCGTCTTGTAAAGAATACCGATCGCCGCCGCGGTCAACAGGAACCGACAGATATCGTCTTCGCTGGATCCCTCGCAAAAGTCCATGTAGTAGCGGAGCACGGCAGGTATGATGCCCGCAGCGCCATTGGTCGGCGCGGTCACGATTCGGCCGCCAGCAGCGTTCTCCTCATTAACCGCGAGCGCATACAGGGTGACCCAGTCCAGGGTCACCAGACTGTCATCTGCCAGTGATCCCTGCCGACCCTTTAACTGTCGGTAGAGTTTTGCCGCGCGCCGCTTAACCTTGAGACCTCCCGGCATCACACCTTCCTGGCGACAACCGTTGTCAATACAATCACGCATAACCTGCCAGAGACCCAACAGCCCCTCACGAACCTTGGCCTCATTACGCCAGCACCTCTCGTTCTCCATCATCAAGGCACTGATGGAAAGACCACTCTTGTCGCATTGTTGTAGTAGCTCTTCTGCGCTGGTGAAGGGCCAGGGTAAAACCGTGGGATCCGCCACCAGGACATCGCCGCTCTCGGCGGACTCGTCCACGACAAAACCACCCCCCACTGAATAGAACACCTTTTTGAAGAGTTCTTTGCCATCTTCTGCATAGGCGGTAAACCGCATACCGTTGGAATGAAACGGCAGCGACTCGCTGCGATGCATAACCAGGTCATCGCGGTAGCTGAAAGATATTACTCTGCGCCCAAGCAGCTTGAGCTCGCCGTTTTCGCGGGCGTGGGTAACACGATCCGCAATGGTCTCCACGGCCACCTGTTCAGGTGTCTCACCCTGCAAACCGAGAATCACAGCCTTGGGCGATCCGTGCCCGGCACCGGTCGCACCCAGTGAACCGTATAGCTCAGCTAAAACCCTGCTGCACTGTTCAAGGAGCTGGCTTTCATCCATTCCAAGCACAAACTGGCGCGCGGCTTTCATAGGGCCCACGGTATGCGAGCTGGAAGGTCCGATTCCAACCTTGAACAGGTCGAATACACTGATTGACATAGGACGCGGCTCTCCCAGGTCCAGTTTTGACGCGGCGGCAGATTAGTGCGCGCGGTGGATTGTCACCCTGCGGCTGCCTGAAAGCTACTCATCACTGAGGCGGCTGAATACCATCTCGCTGACGCCGGGCATCGCCAGTGTGAACCGCGTGGGTACCGAGCCGGGAGCACCTTCGAACACAATGCTCATGCGGCGTTCCTTATTGATGTAGTGATGTTCGTTAAGCGGGAGGATGCGAAAGTAACTGTCGCTGGATTCCGCGATGCCTTCATCGCTTAGCGTTATCCCATCCACGTCAGAGGTGGTGTCGGCACCGCCGACCAAGAGACCACCCTCGGTGAGAGAAAGTTCCAGGATGTTATCGACTTCGTCGCTATAGTAGGCCCCTGCGAATCGGGCGCGTGTTGCTTTGGGCAGTGCAACCGTGGACGCTTTATCCGCTGCAGCCTCTGGCTTAGCTGAAACCGCCTCTTCGCCAAGTATGTTTGCCAGATAGATATCGGCGATCGCGTTTGCATAGGCTCTGTGTTCGGCGTCCCCGGTGTTACACAGAATGGCGATACTGAAATTCTGCTGGGGAAACCTCAAGAGGATGTTTCTATACCCGGCCAACCCACCTGTGTGACTGATCACGTCCTGGCCCCGATACTCTGAGAGCCGCAAACCAAAGCCATAGTGGGTTGTTTCGCCAGAATTCAGTACGCCTGACGCCTCCATCATATCCAACGTGGCGGCCCCACCACCCAGCGTGTTGTTGGCGAAGTTTCGGCTCCAGCGTATGAGATCCGTTACCGTGGTATAGGCACCGCCGCTGCCGACCACATTCAGTAACGAGTCGGACAGACGATAGCTGCCATCGGTCTGGTTGGCGTAGCCGTGGGTCTTGTGGGGAACAAGGTCACGGTGATTGTGCTGAAACCGCGTGGCTGTCATGTTCAGTGGCTTAAAAATACGCTCGCTGGCGAAGTCGTGCAGGTTCCTTCCATCAATGGACTTCGCCACCAGTGATAGTAAGAAGTAGCCAGAATTGCTGTATTGGTACTGACTCCCCGGGGGAAAGTTTGTTGAGTGTTGGCGTTTGAGAAGATCGATCACCATATCCTCGGTGATCACTACATTGTTAAGGCGCCCGGCTAGCGCGTGCAACGTGAAGTAATCCCTCAGGCCGCTGGTATGGTGGATAAACTGCCGAACGCTGAGTAGTTGGATGTACTCGGCTAGCTCTGGTAGATAGCGCCCAACGGGGGCGTCGAGGTCCAGCTTGTTGTCATACGCCAGCAGCGCCATCGCCATCGCGACGATTTGCTTGGATACTGATGCGGCATAAAACGCGGAGTCCGTGGTGATTGGCGTGGACTGTTCCAGGTCAGCCATGCCGTAACCTGCTGCATGTACCATCTCACCTTGGAGGTCCACGGCGACAGCGCAGCCAGGCGTGCCAGCACCGAAGTGCGAAAAAATCGCATCTACCTGCGCAGATTTCTCGTCTGGCATGGCAACTGCTGGCAACGTTGTGTCCGAGCTGCAACCGCCAGTAGCAGGTATTAGAAGGATTGCCAAAAAGCACAGGACATAGCGCATAAACATGGAACTTTATATTGCCTCAATAGCAATCAGTATTAGCACGTTCTAGTATTTACGAATGGTTTGGAGTCAACCCCTGTGGCGATTTCACCAGTGTAGAGAAGCTGAGCGTTGTCAGCTCACTGTATTGCTGAGCACGTCACGCAGATACCCGGCCTGACTCAGTAGCGATTCCTGCGGGTGTTTTATGCTCGCGACTCGACATCGAAAATATTACTTGATATAAAGATAGAATGGAAGACTCAATTCCTGAGAGTCTGTTCACTAGGCATAAGTTTGACGCGTGTTGTAACAGTAGTAACGCAGATCGCTCGCCCGCTTCGGTGGACCTGCCAGCGCCTCTACATTAAGTGAACCGACCATGAAACCGACCATCGCTGTATTGTCTACCGGCGGGACCATCGCAGGAAAGGCTGACAGCAGTACCGACAAAAGCTATACCTCTGCAAAGCTGGATGTGAAGGGTTTGCTTCTGGCCGTACCACCGCTGGAGCAGTTAGCGGACATCGAGGCAAGGCAAATCGCCAACGTGGGCAGCCAGGACATGCAGGACAACATCTGGCTGGAGCTGGCCGCGCGGATTAACGCTCTACTCCAGAGGGACAGCATCGAAGGCATTGTGGTTATCCATGGAACAGATACTATCGAGGAGACTGCTTATTTTCTCAATCTGGTCATTTCAAGCGACAAACCGGTGGTGCTGACAGCAGCCATGCGCCCCTCTACTGCGTTATCTGCCGACGGCCCATTAAACATCTACAACGCGGTTGCCGTGGCCGCTGATTCAGACGCCAGGGGTCGCGGTGTACTGGTGGTAGTGAATGACGATATCCACGGTGCAAGAGGCATGACGAAGACCAGCACTACAGATGTCCAGACCTTTGTCTCTGCTGAGCGCGGCCTCGTGGGTGCGAGCCTGTACGGCAAAAACCGTTACTACCGGAGTCCTTACAGAACACACACCAGCGCCAGTGAGTTTCGCACGCAAGGAATCAGCGAACTACCCAAGGTGCAGATAATTTACATGCACGCCGGCGTTTCCGCCGAACTGATTGAAGCCGCTGTGGCGTCGCACGCGCAAGGGATCGTGACAGCCGGCGTGGGCAATGGCAATATGTCGGCCGCAACACTTTCCGCAGTGAAGAAGGCAATTGGCGAGGGTGTCGTCGTTGTACGATCCACGCGTGTAACCAATGGCACAGTGGATCGCAATATCGAGATCAATGATGACGATCTGGGTACGGTGGCGTCTGGTGAGCTGAACCCCGCGCAGTCTAGGGTATTGCTGAAACTGGCGTTATTGAAGACCCGTAACGTCGAACACGTGCAGCGGTTATTTGACCGTTACTGACCTGCGGCAGGTCGCGCGGGCAGGCTACCGAGCTGCAGACAGTCACTCGTTTTCTCGACCTTGCAAATCAAGCAACCGCTTGTAATGGTCCCACATACTGGTAGCACAAGGCGCCTCTTCGTTGGGAAGGATTCCAGTACAACAGCAAGCCACTGGCAAGGAAGCCATGAAAAACGCTTGGAACAAGCGGTTGCGCGCTCGCTCAGTATTGATCAGATAGGAACGCGGTGTCCGATACTGCGAGCAGGATGTTCGGATCAATGGCAGGGAACTTCGACAGGTGAGCAAGTCCAGCCATCAGAATCAGCGAGGGTGTCTACTCTCAATAGAGTCTTCACATTTCCTATACTTAGCCAGTGGTTACGTTGGCTGAACGTGCGCCTAACGCCCGCCCAGATGACGACTTAAACGCATAGCGAACCGGTAGCGACTTCAGGCCACCGACAAACACCGCTTCCACCCACTTTGGATCCCCTGCCAGTTCAATCCAGTCCAGCCGAGACATAAGCTCTTCGTAAAAGATGGCGACCTCCAGAATCGCCAGGTGCTGGCCCAGACACATGTGGCCGCCGTAGCCAAAGGCGAGCTGGTGTCGATTGTCGCGTTCGATGTCGAACAGGTTCGGTCGATCGATCGCGCGGTCGTCGCGATTGGCGGCGGGGTACCATAAGGCGAGGTGCTCCCCCGCCTTCAGGGTTTGGCCGTGGAACTGGGCATCTTCGGTGCAGGTTCGCATCATGTGTCGTATGGGCGACACCCAGCGGACCATTTCCTTCGCGGCGCTGGTGCTCAACTGCGGGTTGTCTTTCAGCTTCTGAAACTGCTCTGGAAAGTCCAGCAGCGCCTTGAGTCCGCCGCCCGTAGTGGCCGATGTTGTATCGTGTCCGCCCGTTGCCGTAAGAATAAAATAGCTGATCAGATCCAGTTCCTCCAAAGGCTCGCCGTCAACCGTCGCGTTCGCCAGTACCGAGGCAAGATCGTCGGTCGGATTCTGCCGGCGATCTTTCACAACGCCTTTGAAATAGCTGAATAAATCCAACAGTACACCCATGCCGTCGTTCATATCGTTACCGCGCGCTTGATCGGGGTCCTGGCCGCCGAGCAGTTCCTGGGTGAGCTTGAGCATCATGCCTTCTTCTTCCTCGACAACGCCCAGGATCGACATGATGACTCGGAGCGGATAGAGCAGGGCGATGTCTTTCACAAAGTCACACTCACCACCCATGGCCTCCATTTTGTCAACGAACTGCACAGCGATGTCCTCCACCATCGGGGTGAGTTTGGTGACCGGTGTCGGTTTGAACCATTCACGGGTGACTCCCCGCAACTTGCGGTGTTTGGGATTGTCCATATGGATCAGGTTTTCCAGGCCATTGCGAGTGCCAAACTGCTCCAGCAACATCTGCTCAAACTCTCGCCGTATGATGACCGTACGCGGATTGTTGATGAACAGGTCGTTGTGCATGCTGACGTACTTGATGTCTTCGTGACGGGTCAGAACCCAAAACGGCTCGTAGCTTGGGTGATCGAAGTAGGCCAGCGGCGTTTCGTTTCTGAGTTCGTCAAACAGGGCATGCATGGTGATCTCATTGCCCATGATCGTGGGGTTAACCAGGTCGTGTATTCGGCTCATGACAGTATTCCCGCAGCAGAGGTTAAGCGGCAGAGTCTACACTTGTGAATTCGCGCCATATTGTGAATTGGCATCAGCTTATGCTCCAATCCGCAAACGTGACGGGCATAGGTATCGTCGCCACTCTCATAGTATCAGTGATCACTTATTATCATATATCTTTACGAAAAGATAAAGTAGTGGCCACACATTGTGTGCAGCTTATGATTCCGGTTCTTAGAAGTTTAATAACTCCGAATCACGGAAATGGATACATCAACCGCCAGTATATTTCGATCTGAAGTTACTAGACTAAAGCCGTAAAGCTGCAAGATTCTTGGCCATTGCCGTGGCAGCTATCGAATCCTGCGAACTAACAGACTACGATGACCCAATCTCAGGGCGAATAGTAGGTCGGCGATCCTGGCCCCACGGGCAGATCCAATCCAAACACCCAAAGCAAAAAGAACGAGGACCAGGTGAGGAGGAAGAAAATCGTATAAGGCAGCATCATTGCGATTAAGGTGCCCACGCCTAAGTTTTTATCGTAGCGCGTCGCCCAAGCCAGAATGAGCCCGAAGTAGCTCATCATCGGCGTAATGACATTTGTGGTGGAGTCACCGATTCGATACGCCGCTTGAATCGCTTCTGGTGCATACCCGGTTAACATCAGCATGGGTACAAAAATAGGCGCGGTCACAGCCCACTGCGCTGACGCTGATCCAAGTGAAAGATTGATCATTGCGCATATCAAAATAAAAAATACAAAGATGGCCGGCCCCGTCATACCGCTTTCTTTTAAGAACTCGGCCCCAGTCACAGCCGTAATTGCGCCGAGATTGGTCCACCCGAAAAAGGCGACAAATTGGGCTGCGAAAAATACCAAAACGATATACAGTCCCAGAGCCGAGAGGGCCGCCGCCATCGCATCGATCACATCGCGGTCGCTTTTCATCGTCCCCACTCTCCGACCGTAGGTGTAACCGGCAGTCACGAAGAAAATCAGGATCCACACCACAAAACCACGAAAAAATGGTGAGTTGATTCGATCACCTGTATCTGGATTGCGCAGCACGCCCCACTCGGGAACCAGTGTTAAAGCCATCAAAGCAAAGACGCCCGAAACAGCGAGACCTGCCCATATGAGGCCTTTCTTTTCATCATCGCTGAGCTTATCCATCATCCGCTCATCAAGGATAGTCGGGTCAGCGAGAGAAGAGTCAGAGCTTCCGAGCTTCGGTTCGACAATAATAATGCTCACAAGTGAACCGACGATGGTGATTAGAAAGGTCGAAGCGACCATGAAATACCAGTTCGCTGTCGCCAATACCACATAATCTGAATCAATCAGCCGTGCTGATTCTTCCGTGATACCCGCCAGCAGAGGATCAATCGTGCCGACCAAA
>JBCCYE010000048.1:0-23950 GCA_039190425.1 Pseudomonadota bacterium
CAAACTCGCGACGCGCTCCAGGGAAATGGCCGGTGCGTTCCTGAAACCCACTCACCGCGTAGGTTTTGTCAAACAGGTTGGAGATGTTTACCTGAAAAGTGAAGTCCTTCCAGAGGGTGACCCAGCTCGCATCGAACACCGTGTAAGGCTTTACGCGCTGACCCGCCGAGCTGAACTGCTCGGACACGTAGCTGAGCCCGCCGGCAACCGATGAGTTTAAAACACCGATTTCGTAGCGGGACCACAGGCCAACCTGATGCTCCGGTGCATTCACAAATCGAGAGCCGTCTTCAAAGGTGTCCGCCACGCTGCTGCCTTCCACCACCTTCACATCGTTGTAGGCGTAGTTGGCAGTGACGGCCCAGTTGGCCGTGATGTCACCGACCAGCGTCAGCTCGATCCCTTCACTCTCCACCTTGCCAAGATTGACAAACTGCGGATTGCCATCGCCCGGTCCGGTGTCGTTGGGGTTGGCCAGCACCAGATCCTTTTTGGTGATCTGGTAGATGGCCACCGTGCTGAGCAGGGCGCCCTCCAGCCAGTTCTGCTTCCAGCCCAGTTCGTACTGCACACCGGTTTCCGGGTCGAGCGTATCTTCCTCGTTCACGGCTTGCTGATCGTCCAGTGGGGCGGGCACGAAACTTTCGGAATAGTTCAGGTACACGGCGCCCTCGGGTACGGGGTAATACGTCAGTCCAACCCGTGGCGAGATGTTGTCATCCGAAAACGAGAAGCCGGTGGTCTCCTCCTTGTCGTCGTAATTGTCGTAGCGAAAACCGGCCAACATGCTCCAGTGCTCGTTGAACTGGATAAAGTCGTGCAGATACAGGCCGTAGCGGGTCGACTGCACCTCGTCGAACGGCAGGGTAAAAAACACATAGTCGTCTGGGTTGGTTTCGCCATAATTGGGATCGAACACATTGAGATTCGCCACGCCGCTGGCTTCAAAACTGGCGAACTGACTGAGCGCGTCCAGTTCAATGTCGTGGTAGTCACCCCCAAACAGCAGCTGGTTGTCCGTACCCCACAGCGAGAACTTCTGCACCAGGTCCACTGTCAAGCTGTACTCCTTGTTGCTGCGCTCTTGATCGCGATACTGGCGACGGATGAACTGATCGTCACTGTTGGCCTCGCCGTCCCCGTTCACGTCCACCCAACCCTGGGGCTCGTGGTAACCCTGATCTCGGTCGTTATCCAGATAGCGCAGCGTTGTGCTGAGATTCAGGTTCTCCGAGAACTCGTGCTTGAGTATTCCCTGGACCACCCAGGCCTCCAGATCCTGAAAATCGAAGACCTCGTTGCTGTTGTATTCCGTATCGACAATGAAATCGCCGTTGTCTTCCACCAGTACTCCACGCAGCCGGTGCCCGCTAAGTTTCTGATCGACGTAGTCAAACGTCGTCGTCAGAGACGTTTCGTCGGAGAGCTGAAACAGCAGACCACCGGCAATCTCGGTGTTCTTTTCATCGACGTTGTTGCGGAAACTGTTCTGCTCTTCGTAAAAGCCCGCCAGGCGGTAGGCGACCGACTCGGTCAAGCCACCGCGCGCATCGACCCAGCCGCCGTACAGGCCATAGTTTCCCGTGGTTGCAGCCAACTCAATGTTGTCATCGAAATCCGGCTTTTTGCTGACGTAGTTGATCAGTCCTCCCGGCTCGCCACTGCCGTACACCGCCGAACTGGGACCGCGCAGGACTTCCACGCGCTCGACATTGAACAACTGCGGCACGGAAAACCCAGAATAGGGGTCGCCTCGCACACCGTCGTAGAAGACGTTGTTGGAATCGCGAAAGCCGCGAATGGTAACGCCCGAATAACTGTACTCGCTGACACCGGGCATGGATCGATACAAATCGGTGATGTCTCGAGCCGCCTGGTCCAGAATCAACTGCTGGGTGAGCACCTGCACCGACTGGGGTAGCTCAAGCACATCGAGATCGAGCTTCGAACCCAATGTGGTCTCCTCGTCAAGATAAAAATCCTGGGCGCGACCGGTGACAATGATTTCCTCGACCTGGGGCGACTGAGCGACAACGGCAGAAGGCAACAGGCAGCACGCAAGGGCAAGGCTGCGAACGAGCGATGGATGAGTAGACAACGGATCAACCTTTTTCGGTCGAGAACGGGCTCAGATGATAATCGTTATCATTTAGGATAGCAATAATCCCTCCCCGCCGATAGAGTTGCCCCGCCCAGGCGGTCGGCCAGGCCATGTGCCGCCAAGCCTGTAGGCTTGCAGGGAGTCAGCCGTCAGAGGCCTGCCGAACCAGCTGCCGGCAACAAATAAAGCTAGATTCAGGAAGGTACCGGCCCCAGGGGCCCGGCGGTGGACCGCTAGAGGTGCTGGACCTGGTCGATTTCGTATTCGATGTCACCGCCAGGGGCTTTGACGACGACCACATCACCCTCTTCTTTACCGATCAGGGCCCGAGCAATGGGCGAACCCACCGAGATGAGATTGGATTTCACATCGGCCTCGTCTTCACCGACGATTTTGTAGGTGACGGTCTCATCGTTGTCGATATTGATCAGATCGACGGTGGTGCCGAAAATGACCTTACCGGTCTTGGCAATGCCGGTGACATCGATGACCTGAGCGTTGGCCAGCTTGCCCTCAATTTCCATGATGCGGCCCTCGGTAAAACTCTGCTGCTCACGAGCGGCGTGATACTCGGCGTTCTCCTTCAGGTCGCCGTGCTCACGCGCTTCGGCGATCGCCTGGGAAATACGCGGTCGATCCTCGCGCTTGAGACGCTCCAGCTCTTCTCGCAGGCTGGCTTCGCCAGCAACGGTCATTGGAAACTTGCTCATGCAGTCGCTCCCCCGTGCAGGCGTTCATGCAGATCCTGCAACCGGCGCACCTTGCGATCCGCTTCCTGCTTCAGAGACAGGCAAATCGCCTGGGCAGCCGTCAACGTAGTGGTATAGCACACACGGTGCACTTCCGCGCTGGCGCGAATGGAAGCCGAGTCCTCGATCGCCCTGCGACCTTCGGTCGTATTGATGATCAGGTCGGCCTCGTCGTTGAGAATCATATCGACAATATGGGGCTGACCTTCAAACACCTTGTTCACTCGTTTAACCTCAAGACCCGCCTCTTCCAGTGCCGCTGCTGTACCACCCGTTGCCACCAGAGTGAACCCCAGCTCGCGGAGATCCCTGCCCACTCCGACAATACCCTCTTTGTCGACATCGCGCACGCTGAGCAGCGCCGTGCCGCAGCTCGGTGGCCCCGAACCCGCACCGAGCTGCGCCTTGGCGAACGCCACGGCGAAAGTATCTCCGGTACCCATGACCTCACCGGTCGATTTCATCTCAGGCCCGAGGATTGGATCGACACCCGGGAACTTGTTAAAGGGCAGCACCGCTTCCTTAACACTGTAGTAAGGTGGCACCACCTCGTCCGTAAAGTCCTGCTGCGCAAGGCTCTGTCCGGCCATGCAGCGCGCTGCAACCTTGGCCAGGGAGGTGCCAATGCACTTTGACACAAACGGCACCGTGCGCGATGCGCGGGGATTGACCTCAATGACGTACACCGTGTCGTCCTGATAGGCCAGCTGCACGTTCATAAGGCCTCGGACGCCGAGTTCCAGAGCCATTTTCTTCACCTGATCGCGCATTTCATCCTGCACCGCCGCGTCCAGACTGTAGGGCGGCAGTGAGCAGGCGGAGTCACCCGAGTGCACGCCCGCCTGCTCGATGTGCTGCATGATGGCCCCGATGACCACCTGCTCACCATCGCTGACAGCGTCGATGTCCACCTCGACCGCCGCAGACAGAAAGGAATCGAGCAACACCGGCGCATCGTCCGAAGCCTGCACCGCATCGCGCATGTAACGCTGCAGATCTTCCTCTCGATAGACGATTTCCATCGCCCGCCCGCCGAGCACATAGGAAGGGCGCACGACCAGCGGATAACCGATCTGCTCAGCCGCCTCAATCGCCTCGTCCTGGCTGCGAACGGTGGTATTGGCGGGCTGCTGCAGACCCAGCTTTTGAATCATCTGCTGGAAACGCTCGCGGTCTTCGGCCCGATCGATGGCGTCGGGCGAGGTTCCGATGATCGGCACACCCGCGGCCTCCAGAGCGCGGGCCAGCTTCAGCGGCGTTTGTCCACCAAACTGGACGATGACCCCTTTGGGCTGTTCCTTGTCAACGATTTCCAAGACGTCCTCGAGCGTCACCGGCTCGAAATACAGCCGGTCGGAGGTATCGTAATCGGTGGAGACCGTTTCCGGATTGCAGTTGACCATAATGGTTTCGTAGCCATCCTCACGCATCGCCAACACCGCGTGCACACAGCAGTAATCGAATTCGATACCCTGGCCGATGCGGTTTGGCCCACCGCCCAACACCAGGATTTTGTCGCGGTCCGATGGCCCCGCCTCGCACTCCTGCTCATAGGTGGAATACATGTAGGCGGTGGCGGAGGCAAACTCCGCCGCGCAGGTGTCCACCCGCTTGTAGACGGGGCGTATGCCCTGGGCGTGCCGGTGCGCGCGCACCTCGCTGTCGGTTGTTCCCAACAGGACCGCCAAGCGCTCGTCGGAGAACCCTTTGCGTTTGAGCCCGTACATGGCGGTGGCATCAATGTCCGGTAGCTGCACGGTTTTCAGACGGTTTTCCGTATCGACAATGTCCTTGATTTGCACCAGAAACCACGGGTCTACACCGGAATAGCCATAGACCTCGTCAATGCTCATGTCGGCGCGAAAGGCATCGGCGAGATACCAGATCCGATCCGGACCCGGATTGGTCAGTTCCGCGACCAGTTCAATGCGCGACTCAGAATCGTCCACGTCGACCATGTGTTCGAAACCGGCAGACCCGACCTCGAGCCCGCGCAACGCTTTCTGCACCGATTCCTGAAAAGTGCGGCCGATCGCCATCACCTCTCCGACCGACTTCATCTGTGTGGTCAGCCGCGGTGAGGCTCCGGAGAATTTCTCGAACGCAAAGCGCGGCACTTTGGTCACCACGTAATCGATGGAAGGCTCGAACGACGCAGGCGTCGCACCGCCGGTGATGTCGTTCTGCAACTCGTCCAGTGTGTAGCCCACCGCCAGCTTGGCCGCCACCTTGGCAATCGGAAATCCGGTCGCTTTCGAAGCCAGCGCCGAAGAACGGGACACGCGCGGGTTCATCTCGATGATGACAAAACGCCCGGTTTCCGGATCCTGACCAAACTGCACGTTGGAACCACCGGTTTCCACTCCGATCTCGCGCAGCACCGCCAGAGAGGCGTCACGCATGATCTGATACTCTTTGTCGGTCAACGTCTGCGCCGGTGCGACGGTGATCGAGTCACCCGTATGCACCCCCATGGCGTCAAAGTTTTCGATGGAACAGACAATAATGCAGTTGTCGTTCTTGTCGCGGACCACCTCCATCTCAAACTCTTTCCAGCCAATCAGCGACTCGTCAATCAACAGCTCGTTGGTTGGTGACAGGTCCAGGCCACGACTGCAGATCTCCTCAAACTCGCCGCGGTTATAGGCAATACCGCCGCCCGATCCGCCCATCGTAAATGAGGGCCGGATGATGCAGGGATAGCCAATGGAGTCGAGTACCTGAAAGGCCTCTTCAAGGCTGTGCGCCGTCGCGGCGCGGGGCGTCTCCAGGCCAATACGTTTCATGGCCTTATCGAACAGTTGGCGATCTTCCGCTTTATCGATGGCCTCCTTGGTAGCGCCGATCATCTCCACACCGTGCGCTTCCAATACCCCTTCTCTGGCCAGATCCAGGGCACAGTTCAGCGCCGTTTGGCCGCCCATGGTTGGCAGCAGGGCGTCGGGCTGCTCCGCCTCGATGATGCGCGCCACGGTCTGCCACTCGATGGGCTCAATGTAGGTAGCATCGGCCATCGCCGGGTCGGTCATAATGGTGGCAGGGTTGGAGTTGACGAGAATCACCCGAAACCCTTCCTCACGCAGGGCTTTGCAAGCCTGGGCACCCGAGTAGTCAAACTCGCAGGCCTGACCGATCACAATGGGACCCGCGCCCAGAATCAGAATGCTGTTAATGTCGGTGCGCTTTGGCATGCTCAGTCAGGCCCCGTCCGCGCGAGCGCGTATCAAATCGATAAAATGATCGAACAGCGGGGCCGCGTCGTGTGGGCCCGGGCTGGCTTCGGGGTGCCCCTGAAAGCTGAACGCATCCTTATCGGTCCGGTGTATGCCTTGCAGACTGCCGTCGAACAGGGATTTGTGTGTCACGCGAAGGTTTTCCGGCAGCGTCGTTTCGTCGACCGCAAAGCCATGGTTTTGGCTGGTGATCAACACGGTGCCATCGTCGAGATTCTGCACCGGGTGATTGGCGCCGTGGTGGCCAAACTTCATCTTCATGGTCTGTGCGCCGCTGGCCAGGCCAAGCAACTGGTGACCCAGGCAAATACCAAACACCGGGATGTCCGTGGTCAGGAGGTTTCGAATAGCCTCTATCGCGTAGGTGCAGGGCTCAGGATCGCCGGGCCCGTTGGAGAGAAAGATACCATCGGGATTCAGCGCCAACACGTCCTCTGCCGGTGTCTGGGCGGGCACTACGGTCAAACGGCAGCCGCGATCCACCAGCATCCTCAAAATATTGCGTTTCACGCCAAAATCGTAGGCGACCACATGCCAGGGCAACGCCTCCTCGGGCTGCGCGACGTGACCTTCATTCCAGACCCAGCTACCCTCCTGCCAGCGGAAGGGTTCGCTCACGGTCACTTCCCTGGCAAGATCCATCCCCTTCAATCCCGCAAAACCGCGAGCATGGACCAATGCACTCGCCTCGTCGATGTCGTCGCCCGCCATCAGACAACCGTTCTGCGCGCCCTTCTCCCGGAGAATGCGGGTCAATCGCCGCGTGTCGATATCGGCGATGGCCACGATGTTGCGACCACTCAGGTATTCAGAGAGACCCTGCTCGTTGCGGTAACTGCTCGCCAGCAGCGGCAAATCACGAATCACCAACCCCGCCGCCCAGACAGCGGTGGACTCTTCGTCTTCAGGATTCGTACCGGTGTTGCCAATGTGAGGGTAAGTGAGGGTGACAATCTGGCGGGCATAGGATGGGTCCGTCAGGATTTCCTGGTAACCGGTCATGGCGGTATTGAACACCACCTCCCCCACCGAGACGCCACTGGCTCCGATCGCGACGCCTTTGAACAGACTTCCGTCTTCAAGGGCTAACAGGGCCGCAGTGGACAAACAGACCTCCCAGGTTCAATGGGCTGCGCCTGAGGCGCAGGCCCTGGCTACTCAACCTCAGCGGAGCCCGGCTGGACACGCTCCGCTCGCGCGCTCACAAAAAGGCGAGATGGGAAACCACATCTCGCCCTGTGTCGTGCAGCAACGGTTACTTACGGAATTCCTACGTCGGGCCGCCCCGAGCTGTAGGTGAAAACTCGCGAGATTGTAGGGGATCGCTCTGGGGCTGTCCAGACAATTGCGGTGCGCGCACCCTGTCGCAAGGAATCGGCACAAGAACGGCGCGGGCGCAGCGCGGTCCGGCGCAAATAAAGCAGTTGCTTTAAACGAAAATACCCCTATCATGGGCGCCTGCTGCGTTGCCGACGCGGCCTTTTAACCTGAACTCACAGGAGGCTTTGGATGGCCTACAGCGACGGAAAAATCGCCGTGGTGACCGGCGCCGGATCTGGCATCGGCCGCGCGCTTGCCCAGCAGTTGAACCGGGAAGGTTGCGCCCTGTATCTGAGCGACATCAACCCGGACACGCTGCAGGATACGCTGGCCTCCCTGTCGCGTCCGGAACTTCGGGTGGATGCGCGCACACTGGACGTCGCCGACCGGGCCGCGATGCTGCAGTGGGTACAGGACATCGAAACGGCGGAGGGCTACGTCGACATCGTTATCAACAATGCCGGTGTGGCGCTGATGGCCCGTGTCGATGAGATGCGACTAGAGGACCTGGAATGGCTGATGAGCATCAACTTCTGGGGCGTTGTGTACGGAACCCAGGGGTTCCTGCCGCTGTTGCGCAAGGCGCAGCAAGGCCATCTGGTCAATATCTCGTCCGTGTTCGGCATGATCGGTGTACCGACACAAAGCGCCTACAATGCCGCCAAGTTTGCGGTACGGGGCTATACGGAGGCTCTTCGCCAGGAAATGCAGAGCACCAACGTACACGTTTGCTGCGTGCACCCCGGCGGCGTCAAGACCAACATTGCCGGCGCTTCCAGGGGAGGTGATTCGTCTCTCACGGCAGAGGACAGAAGCCAGGCCTTTCACCGCGTCGCGCGCACGACATCAGAGTCCGCTGCTGCACAAATCATTCGCGCCATAGAGAAACGCAAGAAACGGCTCATGTTGGGATGGGATGCCAAGCTCATCTCGGTACTCTCGCGCCTTATGCCCGTGTCCTACACACGCCTTATTCCGGCCAGCCCGGAGCAACAGGTCAACCGATGACCGCAGCCCAGCGAAAAACCGCCACTCAATCTGCCACCAGAGATCGCTTGCTACTCACCGCACTGGGCCTGTATGCGCGTGAGGGTTTGCACGCGGTCTCGCTGCGCCGCATCGCCGCCGAGGCCGGTTCCAGAAACTCCAGCGCTATGCACTACCACTTCCGCAACAAACTGGGCGTAGTGGAAGCACTGATGGCAATGATCGCACGCGAGCTGAGGCGCATTGGTCTGAGTTTGCGCGACGAGGAGACGCGTCCCACGAGCAGGGATTTGCGCCGAGAATGCCGGGATCTGCTGCGCCCTCTGGCGCTGTTGCCAGCCCGACAGACCTGGGGCGGCGACGCCCTGCAGTTTCTGTCGCGACTGGTGAGTGAGCACGACACTCAGGTCGCGGGACTGATCAATGACGTGTACGCGCCGTTCTGGCAGCGCCTGGATCAAACACTGGCCGAGCAGCTACCGGACTTGCCGGCGCCTGTGCGCCGCTTACGCCTGATGTTCATCAGCACCAACATCGTGCACGGTGTGGCGGAGGTCGCCTGGCTGAACCACACCCCCCTGGGAGATCTGAGCCACTTTGACGAGGATGCCCTGCTGGACCATCTGGTTGACTATCTGATTGGCGGTCTACAGGCACCGAGCCACGCCCATCATTCGCCTTAAACACCCGAGAGAGAGAACCATGAGCAATACCGCAGAAAACCTGCTTTTCGACCTGACACTGACCGATGAGCAGCGCATGAATCGAGACACCATGCAGCGCTTCGCATCCGCTGAGATGCGCGACCTGGGTAAACTGATCGACGAGGGAGAGCGACCCTCCGCCGACTTCTACCCGCAGACCGCAGAACTCGGACTGACCCTACTGCCGATCCCCGAAGCGCTGGGTGGCGCGGGCATGGAGCGATCACCGGTCTCCAACGCGCTGATCATGGAAGACCTGGCCCAGGGCGATCTGGCCCTGGCGCTGGGGTCAGTGGCACCGCTGGGCTTCGTCAACACACTGCTCGATCAGGGCAGCGACGCCCAGCGAGAGCGGTATCTGCCGATGTTCTGCTCGGGCGAGTTCAAGGCCGCGACCACCGCGCTGCTGGAACCGCGCGCCACATTCGAGCCGTCCGATCCGCAGCTCACCGCCACCAAGACGGGTGACGGCTATGCACTCAACGGCAAAAAATCCATGGTCCCCCTGGGCGTTCAGGCGGAATTAGCGCTGATCATCGCCCAACTCGATGGCACCCCGGCCGCCTTTATCGTGGAGAGCACAGCAGAGGGTTTGACACGTACTGCAGAGGACAACATGGGACTGCTGGGCGCGGAGCTTGCCACGCTCACTTTGGACAACGTGCAGCTGCCCGCGGACGCCCTGCTCGGCGAAGGGCCTTTCGACCTACAGCGCTTCATTGACCTGGCCAGGATCGGCATTTGCGCACTGGCGGTGGGCACCAGTCAGGCGGTGCTGGACTACGTCATCCCCTACTGCAACGAGCGGGTTGCGTTTGGAGAGCCCATCAGCAACCGGCAGTCCGTCGCCTTCATGGTGGCGGACATGGCCACCGAACTGGAGGCCATGCGGATGATGACCTGGCGTGCCGCTGCGTTGGCGGAGCGCGGCGAAGATTTTCATCAGCAGGCCTACCTGGCCAAGTCGTTCTGTGACCGCTACTCAATGAAGGTCGGTACCGATGGCGTCCAGCTCCTTGGCGGGCATGGCTTCACCAGGGAGCATCCTGTGGAGCTCTGGTACCGCGCGCTGCGCGCAATCGCCATTCTTGAAGGCGTCGCCAGCGTCTGAAGAACCCGCACCCGATAACCCGAATTCGACAGAAATACCCAAGCGAGAAGACAACATGATTAATCTGGAATTATCAAAGAACCACCAGGAAACCTACGAGCAGACCATGATGCTCGCCGAGCACATGATCCGCCCCTATTCCCGCAAATACGATAAGGAGGAGCACGCCTATCCAAAGGAGATGGAACAGGTGGCCGAGCTGATCGGTGCCGGCCGTTCCGAAGCCATGGGCGGTGGTAAGAAAAAAGACGTGCCGGCAGACACCGTCGTCAATGGCGGCAACATGGGCGCCGTAGCGGGCCTGTTCGGGCTGTGCTGGGGCGATGTTGGTCTGTTTCTAGGTATGCCCGGTTCCGGCCTGGGCAACGCCGCGATTAATGCCGTCGGCACGCCAGAGCAGGTGAACAAGTACGGTGGCAGCTACGCAGCCATGTGCATCACCGAGCCCAGCACCGGCTCGGATTCCGCAAACATCAGCACAACCGCCGTGGCCGACGGCGACGAGTGGATACTCAATGGCGAGAAGATCTACGTGACCGACGGTGACCGAGCCGATACGCTGGTCGTGTGGGCCACCCTGGACAAATCGCTGGGCAAGGCGGCGATCAAGTCTTTCATCGTAGAAAAGGGTACTCCGGGCTGCGAAGTGACGCGCCTGGAGCACAAAATGGGCATCCGCGCTTCCGACACCGCTGCTATCAGCTTCAGTGACTGCCGCATACCCAAAGACAACTTGTTGGGCAGCGCCGACATTGCGACCGACGCCGAGGGGCGAAAGAAAGCCTTCGGTGGGGTGATGCAGACCTTCGACAATACGCGACCTCCGGTAGCCGCCTTCGCCATCGGCGTCTCCAGGGCGGCACTGGACATGGCGCAGGGTCTGCTGCAGGAAGAAGGCGTGGCGATCGAGTTCGACAAAAAGCCGGACAATCTGAGCGCCATGGAAGCGGAGCTGGTAAGACTGGAGGCGGAATGGCACGCAGCACGCTTGCTGGTACTCAAAGCGGCCTGGATGGCGGACAACAAGCAGCCCAACTCTCTGGAGGCCTCCATGTGTAAGGCCAAGGCCGGACGGGTTGGTAACGAGGTGACGCTGCGCTGCGTCTCACTGTGCCAGAGCCTTGGCTACAGTGAGGCTCACCTGCTGGAAAAATTTGCCCGGGATTCGAAGATCATCGACATCTTTGAGGGAACTCAGCAGATTCAGCAGCTGATCATCGCCAGGCGCATTCTCGGCAAGTCGTCATCCGAGCTGAAGTAACGCTCGACCGGGGGCAGCAGGCGTTCGCAACGGCCGTGGACGCCTGAGCCGCTATGCAAAAACAGATTACCCGTCGCCAACTGTCAGTGCTGATTCTCGCTCTGATGGTGACGGGCATCGGTCAGTCGCAGGTGTTCGCGATCCTCGCACCACTGGGTCGCGAGATACAGCTGACCGAGCTGCAAATCACCTTCATCATCGCCTTGTCCGCCCTGGTATTCGGATTGTCCTCGCCGCACTGGGGACGGTTCAGCGACCGGGTGGGCAGAAAGCCGATCATCGTAGTCGGTCTGGCTGGCTATGCGGTCGGCACGCTGCTGTTCACCAGTGCGCTCTACGCGGGCCTGACTGGGCTGTTTGGCGGGGCGCTGGCCTACGGTCTGATACTCGTGACGCGCACCGGTCAGTCACTCATCATGTCCGCCACCAATCCCGCCTGCAGCGCGTACGCCGCCGATCAAACCGAGCGCGCGGATCGCACCCGAACCATGGCGCGCCTCGGCACCGCCAACAGCATGGGTACCATCCTGGGGCCCGCAGTGAGCGGCGGTCTCGCCACCTTCGGTCTGTTGGCGCCACTGTATTTTGCAGCCGCTCTGGCCGCACTCGCCTGCGTCTGCGTCTGGCGGCTGCTGCCGGTAATACCGGCGTCACAGCGACATCCTCATGAACCGGTGCGCAACGTCCGCTATACGGACCGGCGCATTGTACTGCTGCTCGCCACCGGCTTCGGCCTATTCATTGGCTTTTCCGGTATTCAGCAAACGCTGGGGTTTCAGCTGCAGGACAAGCTGGACCTCACTGGCATCCAGACCGCCCAGCTGACCGGGGCTGCCCTGATGGTCTCAGCCAGTTTTACCTTCCTTGTGCAGATCACAGTGATGCAAAGACTGCGGCTTCGCCCGACCGTATTCATACGTCTGGGCCTTGTGGCGATGCTGTGTGGCGCCGGCGTTATCTCCCAGTTCAACAGTTTTGACGTACTGGCCGTCGGTATGGCCTTCCTCGGCGTGGGTATGGCGCTGTGCATGCCCGCCATCAGTGCCGGTGCCTCTCTTGCGGTTGAGCCAGAAGAACAGGGCGGAGCCGCGGGCCTGGTCAGCGCCTGCCCGCCCCTCGGATTTGCGGTAGGGCCCATCTGCTCAGGTTACCTGTATGAAAGAGACGCCTCGCTCGCGCCACTGTTCAGCGCCAGCGTCTTCTTTCTCGTGTTGCTGATGGTGGTGATTGGCGATCGTCGTTGATCGAACGCCGCGGTAACCCACTAGCTCGAGGATCGGGGTTTATGGCCATCGCGCAGATGTGTCAAAGATCGGTTTGCCAGTGATCCCTCCGCAAGACTGTAGGCCTGACCGAAGCCTTTGATGTAGCGACCGCCCTCAGGCCAGAGCTGGAACATATGGAAGTCACTCAGCTCCGACAAGCTCGCCGGCCTGTCGCCGTGGCGCGCCACCAGGCGCGCCAGCGCCTCGTTAAACTCTTCGCTACCGTGCGCCAGATGCTCGGCACGGACGCGATAACTGACGCGTATCCGTGCGAACAGTTCTTGCGCAGTATCTTCATCTTCGATGATTAACACGGAGGCCTGCTGGTTGGCCTTGAGGTTCACTGCGTGCACCGCGATGTCACTGAGCTGCACGTACAAACAGTCTTTTCCGAGCGCAAAAGGCGCGTACGAGGCGTACGGTAAACCCTCCTCGGTCAGACTGGACAGCATGAGACTGCGACGTCCGCTGACGAAACTCATGATCTCGTCCCCAAGTCGTTCAGCCATCGCTTCGTTTTTCATTCCATCACTCCGCATGCTCGCTGGACTCGGTTCGATGACGCATTTCGTCAAACCGCTGTCGTTGCGCTTCGATGATCTCGCCCTGCTCATTTCGCCCGAGAAATACTTTGAATACGGCCTCCCCTTCCTCGGTCTCGAAGACGAACGCACAGCTGGCGCGACCGCGGTGGGGGCGGTCCTGAAAGCGCACACAGGCGATGTTCTCTAACCTTAAGTGCCCCTGGAAACCCGTTTCGCCTGCACCAAAGTTGTAGTAACCCTCTGCATTGGAACCTGAGGGAAAGCGTCCCTTGTATTCAAACACGCATCCGCAGTGAATCACGATGGTAGTCACCTTGTCCCAACCGGACAACTCTTGCAACAGAGTCTGAAGTTCAACGACACTCAGCTGGATCTGTACAGGTTTTGACATGGACTTACACTCGGTCTGAACACAGGATCGCCGTTTGACAGGACAACGACGACTCAGACTGTAAACCGCCTGTGCCGATTTGTTCAAGCGGCGTCGCCGCTGCGCGCAGGAACTAGTCGGCGATCCTCGCGAGTGCCTTGCGCAAGGCATCGGGTATCGGCACCGAAGTGTTTTTCGCGCGCTCGACAAAGACGTGTACAAAGTGCCCGTGGGCGCAGGCCTCAGCCTGTCCGACCTTAAAGATCGCTATACCGTACTGGACGGAGCTGTTGCCAAGTCGATCAACCCGCAGTCCAGCTTCTATCGAGTCGGGATAGGTGATCGGCGCGTGGTACTGACAACCCGAGTTAACGACGAAACCAACGATACGCCCGTCGGCGATGTCCAGCCCGCCCTCCTCGATCAGGTATCGATTGGCCACGGTGTCGAAGTAGGAGTAGTAGATGACGTTGTTGACGTGCCCGTAGACGTCGTTATCCATCCAACGGGTCGTGATGGGATAAAAAACCCGATAAGCCTGGCGGCTGGGGATCTCCGGTTTCGTCATGCGGCGGCGCCACCGTAAGCTGCGCGATAAATGTCCAGGGCATCCTGTCGCGCCACCTCACGGGGATTATTGATTAACAGACGCTGCTGTTGCATGGCGTCATCGGCCAGCATTTCCAAATCTTCCTCCCGCACCTTGGCCGCTGCCAGCGTGGCCGGAAGCTGCACATCGTCAATCAGTGTTCGCAGCGCGTCGATCAAGGCCGCGGTCTTGGCCTCATCACTACCACTTACGGCCTCGCCAATGACCACCTCGGCAAGCTCTGCGTACAGTGGAGCGGCAGCCGACGCATTAAACTCCAGCACCGATGGCAGCACCAGCGAGTTACTCAACCCGTGCGGTATGTGGTAGTGGCCACCCAAGGGATAGGCCAACGCGTGCACCGCCGCGACCGGGGCATTCGCGAACGCCTGTCCTGCCAGACACGCACCCAATAGCATATTGGCGCGTACCGGATAGTGATCGCCATTGCTGACGGCGGCACGCAGGTTGGACGACAGCAGCTGCAGTGCTCGCACCGCAAGCGTGTCGGACAGCGGGTTTTTCTTATGCACCGAGGTGTAGGCCTCTATGGCGTGCACCATGGCGTCTACACCCGTCATGGCGGTCACGGCCGCCGGCAAACCCAGCGTCAGGGAAGGATCCAGCACGGCCACATCTGGCAACAACACGGGCGAGGAAACTCCCGCCTTGGTCGTCTCACCGGTGGTGATCACCGCCACCGGCGTCACCTCGGACCCGGTGCCCGCCGTGGTCGGCACCAGGATGAGCGGCAAGCGCCCACCCACCACCTGACCGACACCGTAAATATCCGATAACTGCTGCTCTGCACGCAGTAACACCGCAACCACTTTGGCCACATCCATGGAGCTGCCACCGCCCACGGCAATAACGCCGTCAGCTTCCGCTGCCCTGGCGATGTGCACCGCCTCCATGACGGTCGACTCCGGCGGATCCTCTCGCACCTGATCGAACAGCGCCGCTGCAACACCCGCTTTTTGAAGGGCCTGAATGACGGGCTGCACAAGGCCGATGGCCATAAGGCCAGGGTCAGTGACCAGAAGCGGCCGGAACATGCCCAGATGCTCACACTGCTGCGCCAGACTGAGCGCAGCGCGCTCGCCACTGATGATGCGCTTTACCGTGTTGAATTCGAAGTCCTGCATTACGGGTAACCGCCACTATACGGTAATGATGACCTTGCCACGGGCGCGACGCTCGATCATACAGTTGAACGCGTCCTGATACTGTTCGATCGCAAAGCAGTCCGTGACCAGAGGGCTGATTTTACCGCTCTCAAACAGCTCCGCCAGCTCGGTGATGTTCTGCATGTTGACCTCCGGCTCCTCACCGGCGAAACGCCCCCAGAACACGCCCACCAAAGAAGCTCCCTTCAACAGGGCCAGATTCAGGGGAATGCTCGGGATGGGGCCACTGGCAAAACCAATGACCAGATAACGCCCTTTCCAGGCGAGATTGCGAATGGCCGGCTCTGCATAGTCACCCCCCACCGGATCGTAGATCACGTCAAATCCCTTGCCACCCGACAGCTCCTTCAGCGTCGCCTTGAGGTCGATATCGGTGTAGTTGACGACGTCATCGGCACCCAGCTGCTGACAGATTTCCAGCTTGTCATCGGTACTGGCGCAGGCGGTGACATGGGCCCCCATCAGCTTGCCCAGTTCTATGGCGCTGGTGCCCACGCCCCCGGCAGCTCCCAGTACCAGCAGCCGCTCACCGGCCTGCAGCTCCGCACGCTGCTTGAACGCGTGATAGGTCGTGAAGTAGGTGATACTGATGCCTGCCGCCTGTTCAAAGCTGAGTGCCGAAGGTTTGGGAAAACAGCCGAACTCGTTGGCGGCAATTCGCTCACAAAAAGCTCCGGCTCCCCCCATACTGATCGCCTCATCACCGACCTTGAAGCGTGTCACTTTTGCGCCTACCGCCTCGACCACGCCGGCACACTCGCCACCGGGAACAAACGGCAGCGGCGGTTGGGTCTGATACTTGCCCTGTATGGTCAGCACGTCCGGAAAGTTGAGGCCTGCCGCTTTCACCGCGATCAGGATATCGTGATCACCCAGCTCCGGTTCCGGCCAGTCCTGCGCCAGCTTCAGCTTGTCCGCCATCCCGTGTTCACTGCACACCACCGCTTTCATACCCGCTCCTTCTTACTTCACGTCATAGGCCATCGGCCTGAAACAACAACGGCGCCCGCAGGCGCCGTTGTGAGCCTCTCGCTATCAGGCGACCTCGAACAGGCCTGCAGCCCCCATACCACCACCCACACACATGGTGATGACGACGTACTTGACACCCCGGCGCTTGCCTTCGATCAACGCGTGACCCACCATTCGGGATCCGCTCATGCCATAGGGGTGGCCGATCGAAATGGCACCGCCATTGACGTTGAGTTTGTCGTTGTCGATACCGAGCTGGTCGCGGCAGTACAGGACCTGCACCGCGAACGCCTCATTGAGTTCCCAAAGCCCGATATCATCGACGCTCAACCCGTGTTGCTTGAGGAGCTTGGGTACCGCGAACACCGGCCCAATTCCCATCTCGTCCGGGGCGCAGCCGGCGACCGCCATTCCACGGTAAATGCCCAGTGGCTCCAGTCCTTTTTGCTCAGCCAGCTTGGCATCCATCAGCACCTGAGCCGAGGAGCCGTCGGACAGCTGTGACGCGTTCCCGGCCGTGATAGTGCCGCCTTCCTGCACCGTTTTCAGCCCCGCCAGGCCTTCCGCAGTGGTGGCGCGCACGCCCTCGTCAGCGGATACAGTGGCTTCGGCTTCGGATGCCTCACCGGTCTCCTTGTCCCACACCGTGCGCATGCAGGTTACCGGTACCAGTTCGTCTTCATACTTGCCTGACTCATAGGCAGCGGCCGTGCGCTGCTGGGATTGCAACCCGTACTCGTCCATCTGATCGCGCGTGATGCCGTAGCGCTCGGCCACCACCTCGGCGGTCTGCAGCATCGGCATAAAAATGTTCGGCTCTATTGCCAGCAACTCTTCATCCACCATGCGATGGATGTTCATGTGCTCATTCTGTACCAGGGAAATGGATTCCAAACCCCCGCCCACGACAACGCTCATGCCGTCTTCGGTGATCTGCTTGGCGGCCGTTGCCACTGCCATGAGGCCGGACGAGCACTGACGGTCCATGGTCATACCGGAAACGGTGTTGGGCATACCAGAACGCAGGGCAATCTGTCGAGCGATATTGCTACCGGTGGTGCCTTGCTGCAGCGCACTACCCATGATCACATCGTCGACCTCTCCGGGCTCAATACCCGCGCGCTTGACGGCTTCGGCGACTGAGGCTGCGCCCAGGCTCGCGCCCGCCAAGTTGTTGAATCCGCCGCGGTAGGCCTTGCCTATCGGCGTGCGGGCGGTCGATACAATTACTGCTTCACTCATATCATTGTCTCCAGTCACAGACGGCCAAGCCGCCCGATGTTGTGTTAACCGTTGTTCATCCCCAGACCTTCCATGGCCAGACCGATCATCTTGACGGTCTGCTCCGCGCCGGCGCCGGGCTGATTTTCATTGTCTGTCGCACTGATAGCATCCCAATGGGCGGCTATGCCCTCTGGGGTTTGTTCATCCTGTGACAGGTACATGCCCGCAGATTCAACGACACGAGCAACGGCAAAGCTGCCGGCACCCGCGGCGAGTATCGTGCGGGTAGGAGCATCCTCACTGACCAGGTAGAGAACGGCCGGTGTGACCGTTTCCGGTGTCAGCAGATCAAAAGCCTCATCCGGCAGCAGACCCTCGGTCATCCGTGTACCGGCGGTTGGCGCCAGCGCATTGATTTTGATGTTGTACTTGGCGCCTTCCTGCGCGAGGGTGTTCATCATGCCGATCACACCCATTTTTGCGCTGCCGTAGTTGGTCTGTCCGAAGTTGCCGTACAGACCCGAGGAAGACGTTGTGACGACAACGCGACCGTAGGCCTGCTCACGCATGATTTCCCAACAGGCCTTGGTGCAATTGACCGTGCCCATCAGATGCACGTCGAGCACCAGCTTGAAATCATCCAGGCTGCCCTTGGCAAAACTCTTATCGCGCAAAATGCCCGCATTATTGACCAGGATGTCTACCCGCCCCCAGGTGTCCATGGCCTGCTTCACCATGGCCTCCACCTCGTCGTACTTGGCAACGTTGGCGCCGTTGGCAATCGCCTCACCACCCGCGGCTTCGATTTCGGCGACCACCGCCTGAGCGGCATCCGATCCGGCACCCGACCCGTCGACGCTGCCACCGAGGTCGTTGACTACGACTTTGGCGCCGCGCGCTGCGAGTTCGATGGCGTGACAGCGGCCAAGGCCGCCGCCGGCTCCCGTGACAATGGCAACCTTGCCGTCATAACGAATAGACATTACTGCATTCCTCTAACTGTTAATGAAGGGGGAATTGACTAAGCGGCGACTACCATGGTGAGCCACTCTGCCACCAGGGCCGGGGTATCCTCCCCCTCGATTTCGACTGAAATTGCCTGTTTGATCAGAAAGCGGTTGCCTTCCTTTTCGGTGATGTCAGCGACTTCAGCGTGTGCTCTTACTCGCTTGCCGGACTTGACCGGTGCCAGAAAGCGCACCTTATCGAAGCCGTAGTTGAGCCCCATGACGATGTTTTCAGGCACGATTCCGTTGCCCTCAGCCATCTTGGACAACAGCGACAATGTCAGGAAACCATGGGCGATGGTGGTACCAAAGGGCGTGTTCTTTGCGGCCTCTTCATCGACGTGTATGAACTGATGATCCTCGGTACAATCTGCAAAGGTGTTGATTCGCTCCTGGGGAATCTCGATCCACTCACCCGGTTCGAACTTGGTGCCGATCGCGTCGAGCATCTGCTCCTTGGGTACGACTTTTACAGCCATTGGCTACTCCTCATTGGTTTCACACGCTTTTGGTAAAGCATCTAGTGTAGTCGAGCCAACGCAAACCACCGCATTTCACGGGCCAACCGCCCGGGTGGCCCGGGGTTGCAGGACGTGGGGTCGTCAGGTGAGAAAGGTGCTTGCGGCTCGCCGAAAAAGGGGTTTGAACATACAGTATGTATTTATTGCCTTCAAGTATTTTTTACCCCCGATGGAGTTGCTATCCTAGACTCTTAACAGGCCCACTCTACCCCAGCCGTAAGCCGTCATGACCCATCCAAGACCCGTCACATTGGTGCAAAAGCTCGCGAAGCGCGTCGTGGGCGACTGCGCGGGCCCGCTCCCGGCGAGCAAGCGCATCCCGGTATCCAATTACACCGACACCGACCGCTTTCAGCGGGAGCGCGAGCGACTGTTCCTGCGACAACCGCTGATCCTCGGCCACGTGACACAGCTGGCCAATACCGGTGACGCCATCGTCTGGGACTGGCTTGGCTTGCCGCTGATTACGCTGAAAGACAAATCCGGCACTATCGCCACGTTCAAGAATGTCTGTCGACATCGCGGCATGCGCCTGGTCCAGGATCAGGGCCAAACCTGTGTGCGATCTCTGGTATGCCCCTACCATCAGTGGACCTACGGTCTGGATGGCGCGTTGCGCAACATACCCAGAGAAGAGATGTTCAGCGATATGGATCACGCCGCCATGGGCTTGAGCCCGGTGGCTACGGAAGTTCGACACGGCATGATCTGGGTGCAGGCGGAAGGCGACATGGATCTGGATACCCATCTGGCCGGCCTCGGCGAGGATCTCGATGAGTTCTGCATGGCGGATTATCACTTTTGCCAGCAGAGCGTCCGTTTGATCAACAGCAACTGGAAGCTGGTCCAAGACGCTTTTCTGGACGCCTATCATGTGACCCGACTGCACAAAAACACGGTCGGTCAGTTCTTCCCCGACTCCCTGGCGGAAACGGATCTGATTGGCAACCACACGCGATCCGCCGTGGCTCGCAATGAGATCGAAGAAACGCCCGGACTACCGGAGGAGCAGCTGGATTTGCGCCGTCACGCGACGTTTTCCTACACCGTGTTCCCCGGCTCCGTACTGGTGTTTCAACCGGACTACCCGGCCATCATCAGTCTGTTTCCGACGGCGCCAGATAAAACCGTTTTTGTCCATTCGATGCTGACCGAGCGTCCACCCGCCTCTGACCAGGAACGCGATCATTTTCACCGCTCATTCAAACTGATCGATGAAGGTGTGTTTGCAGCAGAGGATGTGTTTGTGGCCGTGGGTGCGCAGCAGGGCATACTTTCCGGAGCCAACGACTCCTTACTATTCGGCGGATTGGAAGAGGCCGCGATCCGCTTCCATGACATCATTGAGCGGGAAATCACCTAGGGGAGTATTCCGCAGGGCCGCATCGATAGAGCGGACAACGTTTCCGGCTCGGATCGCTGACTAGAACTTGTAGCGCACCTCCAGCCCGTAACGGCGAGGCTGCAGTACGGTGCTGGTCGCATTCTGCGTGACGGTGCTGGGCCGACCGAGACCGGTGATGTCACGATCGTCCTCAATGTTGTCCACATAGGCGGTGAGTTCCCAGGACTGCTCGGGCGACAGCGTGCGCAGGCGGACATTCCAGCTGTCGAAGGCTTCGACCTTGTCGTAGAGCGGGTTGTTAAATGGCGTAGCCCAGGAGTCGCCTGTGTAGAAGTAGCTCAGCGTGCCGGTCCACTCCCAGTTCAACATATCCCAGAAGTAGCTCACATTGGCAGAGACTTTGTTCTCGGGCATCAGCGGAAACTCATTGCCTTCAAGATTGAGATCCTCCGTACACAGCGGGTCGAGACTCATACCCTCTGAGAGGGGCCCAAGACTACAAGCGTTGGCGTCTTTGGTGAAGAAGTCCTTGTATTCAGACCAGTTGTACGAATAGGTGCCACTCACCAACAGGTTGTCCGTCAGTAGCGCCTGACCCTCGAACTCAAACCCCGCCGCGTGCGCCTCGGGTGCGTTGACGAAGGTGTTCAGGCCGATGCCGTTAACCACATCCTGCTTGAGGACCTGCAGATCCTCGTAGTCGTAGTAGTAGATTGAGGAGCTAAGATTGATGCGATTTTGCCAGAGAGAAGCCTTATAACCGATTTCGTAAGAGAGCAGCGACTCGGGTTTGACGACGTCCACATCCGGCGAATCGGAGGGCTTCTGGAAGTTAAATCCCCCGGACCGATAACCCGTCGCTATCGATGCGTAGACAAATTGATTGTCGGACAGGACGTGATCCACCGCGAGTCGCCAGGTGACGCGATCCCAGTCGTCGTCCTGGGCACGGAACACCGTTGGGTCATCGGGGTTGCCGACAAACTGAACGAAGGTATTGTCATTCCCCTTTTTTTCGTCGTAAGAGTATCGCAGGCCTGCCGACAGGGTGGTGCGATCGGTCCAGCTGTAGCTCGTCTGACCGTAGGTCGCATAGGAGCGCGTGTCGACGTTGGCTTCGCCGCGATACAGAAAATTATCGTCACTCACCGTTCCGCCCACGAACGGGGCAAAGTACTCATACACGGCCATGAGGTCATCGTTGAACTCGCGAAACGACACCACCTGTTCCTCATCGCTGTGGTAGTAGTAGAGACCGCCCAGCAACTGCCAGTCGCCATCCCACTCGGAGGTGTACTGCAATTCATGGGAACTGAAACGCGCTTCCTGGTTGACATTGTAGGTCATTTCCGCCGGGGTGATTCCAAAGCCGGTCAACTCAGATACAGGCGTGCCCAAAAACAGCAGCTGCGACCAGTCGACGCCCGATTCTGCCGCCACGCTGTGATCCGCATCCGTGCGGGTATCAACCCAGTATCGGTTGTACCCCCCAGTGTATTTCACGGAGAACGTATCGGCACTGTACTCGCTGTTCATTGACATGAAAAAGCGACGGTTTTCCAGGTTGGGGTCCACATCCACGCGGACATCGTCGATATCGTCCAACGTGGGATTGGTCACCGCCAGACCCTGGCGCATGTTGACAAAATTCTGCTTGGCAAACATACCCGGCAGATTCAACAGCTCCCCGGTATCAACGTCGGCAAACTGCTGAATCAAATCGCGGTTGAAAGGCTCTAATATATAACCCGCGTCCTGGCGGTAGCCCCGATCCAAACCAACGACTTTGACAATCGTATTCCAGTTGTCGGTCGTTTGGTGCTCCAGGCTCAGAGTGCCGTACAAAGTGTCATTC
Organism: Pseudomonadota bacterium; assembly: GCA_039190425.1. Classification (GTDB taxonomy): domain Bacteria; phylum Pseudomonadota; class Gammaproteobacteria; order Pseudomonadales; family Halieaceae; genus Marimicrobium. The sequence goes on from JBCCYE010000048.1 coordinate 22,347, forward strand.
TGCCCGTAGTCTTTCCCGTTGAAGGTGTTTTCCTGATACCCGGCCTGCTCTATTTTGGACACAGCAGCCAGTACGCCAAGCTTGTCGGTAATGGGCCCACTGACCAGCCCCTGGCCGAGGTAGGAGTCGTAGTTGCCCACATCCGCCACCAGTTCACCGCTCCATTCCTCGGTGGGGCGTTTGCTGGTGAAAGAAATTGCCCCGCCAATGGAATTACGGCCGTACAGCGTGCCCTGCGGGCCACGCAGAATCTCTATCTGCTCGATGTCCAGATAGCGGTTGTAATCGAAGATGCCGTTCTCGGTGTTGTAAACGCCATCCCAATAGATGCCAACGCCCGGCTCGGAACCCACCGCCAGATTCGGACGCCCAACGCCCCGGATGGCCACACGGAACGTCGTAATGGTCAGAGAGGGGGTTCTGCCCACGAGATCGGTACCGTTGTAAATGCCCAACAAATCACGGGCATCCTCACCGAAGGCGGAGATCGATGCTGGCGTTTCCATCAGCGACGTTTCCCGTTTGGTGGCCGTGACAATGACCTCTTCCAAAGCGACATCCGACGCCTGCAGAGCATTGCAAGCGATCAGTAGCGCGGACACAGCCAACACCCGTGGCTTGATGTTGCCAGACACCATGAAACCCTCTCTTATACTTATAGTTATGAATCTGATGTCACGATCTTACCGCCACACCCTTTGTCACGACAACCGCCAAGGCCCGACCGCAATCGGCGAGGGAAACGCCGCCGGGCTCAGTCTCCGGCTAGCCGTCTCTGAAGGTGGCGGTGGTCTCGGCCTGCTCCGTGACGTACTGCTTGAGCTCGTGACGCCCTACTACCATGCGGTGTACAGCGTCTGGGCCATCGGCTAGCCGCAGCGTGCGCTGCGCCATGTACATGTTCGCCAGCGGTGTATCCTGGGACACACCGAGTGCCCCAAACAGCTGAATGGCTTCGTCGACGATTCGAATGGACACATTCGGGACGGCGGTCTTGATCATGGAGATCCACACCCGCGCCTCTTTGGCATCCACATTGTCCATCATCCAGGCCGTTTTCAAGGTCAGCAAGCGCGCCTGCTCAATGTCCATGCGCGCGTTGGCAACGATGTCGATATTGCCACCCAGACGGGCCAACGGCTTGCCGAATGCCACTCGAGACACTGAGCGCTGACACAACAGTTCGAGCGCCTTCTCCGCCGCCCCGATCGCCCGCATGCAGTGATGAATGCGGCCCGGTCCCAAGCGACCCTGAGAGATCTCAAAACCTCGCCCAGGACCGAGTATCATATTGTCCTTGGGTACTCGACAGTTCTCAAACTTCTGATGCATGTGTCCGTGCGGTGCATCGTCCATGGAAAACACATTCATTGGCCGGATATTCTCAAATCCAGGCGCGTCTGTGGGCACCAGAATCTGCGACTGCTGCAGGTGCTTGGGCGCATCAGGGTCGGTCTTCACCATGACGATCATGATCTTACAGCGCGGATCCCCGGCACCAGAGGCATAGTATTTCTCGCCATTGATGACCCACTCGTCGCCATCCAGCACGGCTTCGGTCGAGATCTGCTTGGCATCAGAAGAGGGCTGCCATGGCTCGGTCA
>JBCCYE010000049.1:0-23927 GCA_039190425.1 Pseudomonadota bacterium
TCCAGCATCTCTGCATTGAAGGCGGTCACGGCCACGGGAACGTCTTGCAAACTCTGCTCCCTTTTCTGCGCGGTCACAATGACTTCTTCCAACACCGCCTGAGCGGAGGCCACGGGCGCTACAGAACCGGCTAATACGCTGACCAGCACTGCAACGACGGCGGGTGCTTTACAAAACTGCGAATTCATGAGGACTATCCTTTGTTATGTTATGTATTCGGCTATGTATCACGATCATACGCGCAAATGGGCCGTTGTGAAGGGCAATTCTACCTTACTCCGGAGCCTTGATGCCGACGCTCAATTCTGCATACAGAGCCGCCGGCAACAACAGAGGGGCCAACGCGTCTCACCAGTGGTGGTATACTGCCGCTGATTCAACCCCTTGATCAACCTTCCCATGGCGGCCGATCTTTTCAGTTATCGCACATTCTGGGCTGAGTGTTTTGGCCCAGCGCCACAGCTCCCTATGTCACGCGCGGAAATGGACGCGCTTGGCTGGGATAGTTGCGACATCATCATTGTGACGGGCGACGCTTACGTTGACCATCCGAGCTTTGGTATGGCTGTCGTAGGTCGTCTGCTTGAGGCGCAGGGCTTTCGGGTGGGGATCATTGCACAGCCAGACTGGCGGGACTGCCAGGACTTTCAGGGTCTGGGTCGGCCGAATCTGTTTTTTGGTGTGGCGGCCGGCAACATGGACTCCATGATCAACCGCTACACGGCAGACCGAAAAAGGCGCAACGACGACGCCTACACCCCGGGCAATGTCGCTGGCAAGCGTCCCGACCGCGCGGTGATTGTCTACAGCCAGCGCGTACGCGAGGCCTACCGAGACGTACCGCTGGTCATCGGCGGCATCGAAGCCAGCCTGCGACGCATTGCCCACTACGACTACTGGAGCGATAAAGTCAGACGCTCAATTCTCCTGGACAGCCGCGCCGACCTGTTGCTGTTTGGCAACGCCGAACGCGCCATCGTGGAACTCGCACATCGATTGGCAGCTGGAGAGTCGATTCACCGGATTCGGGATATCAGAGGCAGTGCCTTCGTCTGCAGACGTGCGCCCGAGGGCTGGAACATAACGGATTCCACTCAGATTGATGTCGTAGGGCCGGTTCAGGCGCACCCCAATCCCTATGCCGTTGCGACCACCAGTTCCTGTGAAACCACCACCGAGAATGAAGACATCAGCCCCATCACGCTGCTGCCAGAAAGCAGGTTCACGGAACGCTCCGCTATCCGCATTCCCGCCTTCGAGCAGGTTCGCGAAGATCCCGCGCTGTATGCGCACGCCTCGCGCATACTGCACAAGGAAACCAATCCCCACAATGCCAAACCGCTGATTCAGGCGCACGGCGACCGCGAAGTATGGCTCAATGCGCCGCCCATACCGCTGAGCACCTCGGAGCTCGACAGGGTCTTCGAGTTGCCTTACTCCCGGCTACCTCACTCACAGTATGGAGACACGCGCATCCCAGCCTTCGAAATGATTCGCCATTCAGTGAACATCATGCGCGGCTGCTTTGGCGGCTGTACCTTCTGCTCCATCACCGAGCATGAAGGCCGAATCATTCAGAACCGGTCAGAAGACTCGATTCTTAGAGAGATCGAGCAGATTCGTGATACTTCCCCCGCGTTCACGGGCGTGATTTCTGATCTGGGCGGGCCAACGGCCAACATGTGGCGCCTCGCCTGCAAAAGTCCCGAGATCGAAGCCAGCTGTCGCAAGCTGAGTTGTGTGTTCCCCGGTATCTGCAAAAATCTGCAAACGGACCAGACCCCGCTGATTCAGCTGTACAGAAAGGCAAGATCATTACCGGGCATAAAAAAAGTCCTCATCGCTTCTGGACTGCGATACGATCTGGCGGTGGAGACCCCCGAGTACGTGCGAGAACTGGTCACACACCACGTGGGTGGCTATTTGAAGATCGCGCCTGAACACACGGAAAATGGCCCACTGGGCAAGATGATGAAGCCCGGCATCGACAGTTACGAAAAATTCCGCCGTATGTTCGAGAAGTACTCTGCCGAAGCGGGAAAAAAACAGTATCTAATCCCCTACTTCATTGCGGCGCACCCGGGCACCAGCGATCAAGATATGATGCATTTGGCACTGTGGCTGAAACGCAATCGCTTCAAAGCGGATCAGGTACAGACGTTTTACCCCTCACCTATGGCGACCGCCACCGCCATGTACCACAGCGGGAAAAATCCGCTGAAGCCGGTGCGTCGCACCAGCGAGTCTGTTTCCGGCATACGCAGCCTGAACCAGCGTAAGCTGCACAAAGCCTTCCTGCGTTATCACGATCCCGATAACTGGCCGCAACTGCGAAAAGCGCTAAAGAGAATGGGCCGAGCCGACCTTATTGGCAGCGGAGACAGGCACCTGATCCCCGCCCGTCAGCCTTCCAAGCGCCATCCCGTGGTCGATGGAAGAAGCCGTCCTTTCACCACGCAGCACAACGGCTTACCGCAACCTGGGCGCCGCAAAAAAAGAAGCCCGAGGCGCTGAATTTTCCTATAATCACCAGTCCCGTGCCCGCCCATAAGGAATTCACTATGCGCACTTTGTTACGCTGTCTTGCGACCCTGTCAGCTATCGTGTTCAGCGGCTCCCTCGCCGCCCAAGCCCCCACCGTAGGGTCTCCCCTACCACCTCTTGCCATCGATGATCGCGGCGAATTGATGCTGAGCGACGGCGACCTGGATTTCAAACCCTGGAACTCATCGGACCTGCCGGGCAACGTCTATGTGATCCAGTATTTTGGGGCAACCATGAGCGACAGCAAGATCTTTGAGCCGCTGACCAACCAGATGCAGCAACAGCTGCCGCCAGATACTGCCCACGTCACCACCATCATTAATATGGATAAGGCCATGTGGGGTACGACCGGCTTTGTCATGTCTGAGCTGAAGAAGAACAAACAACAGCACCCACTGGCAACTATGGTAGTCGACGAGGACGGCAAGGGAGCAACTACCTGGGAGCTTGACGGTGACAGTGTGATTCTCATCGTCATGGACAAGCAGGGAATGGTTAAATTCATCAGCAAGGAATCTCTCAGCGATGAACAGCTGACATCAACCATCGACTTGATAAAATCACTCGCGGCCACGTGACATCGGGCGACCGGCACATCTGACTAGGCGCCCCATGAACAAAAAACTGCTGTACCCGGCTCTACTGCTCATTGCCGGGCTCGTGCTTGCTGTTGTGCTTGGTTCCCAGCAGGCCGACGTTGTCTCGCAGCCATACCAACCCATGGCGACGACCGTGAGGGTGATGGAAGCCAAATCGACCAGTGAATTTCTGCAGATTAACTCGCAGGGCACCGTCCAGCCCCGCAGTCAAAGTGAGCTGATTCCTGAAGTATCCGGGAGGGTTGTATGGGCGTCACCCGCCCTGGTCAGCGGCGGCGCCTTTCGCAAAGACGATGTTCTGCTTCGGATTGATGACGCCGACTATCGCTCGACGCTACAGCGAAATGAGGCTCGGCTGCAGCGTGCGAGGGTCGAGCAGGCACACACTCAGGACGATCTGCAACGTTTATCCAGTCTGCGCGAGCGAGAATTGGCCAGCCAGCAACAGTTGGACGACGCCGATCGCGCCGCTAGGGTTGCTCAGGCAAACCTGCTCGAAGCAAGCGCCAGCCTGGAACAGGCGCAGCGAGATCTTTCCCGCACGGCGTTGACCGCGCCATTTGATGGTCTGGTGCGCAACGAGCAGGTTGATCAGGGCCAGTTTGTTACTCGTGGGCAGAGCATTGGCACCATTTACGCCACGGATTACGTTGAAGTGCGACTGCCCATTGCCGCCGATCAGTTGGGTTATCTCGGATTGCCCATCGCGACCCGAGGTGAGCTGGACGAATCTTTGCGGCCTCCTGTGACGGTCGCAGCAGATTTTGGCGATACCCGTTTGCTGTGGGATGGACAGCTGGTGCGTCTCGAAGCAGAAATTGATCAGCAGTCACGCATGGTCTACGGTGTCGCACGGCTGCGGCTCGATGATGCAGATGATTCACCCCTGCTGCCCGTCGGTATGTTCGTCCAAGCGGAGATTCGCGGTCAACTCGTGGACGAGGTGATCCGCCTGCCACGCTCAGCCATGCGCGACAACAACCAGGTGCTGGTCGTCGACAGTGACAATCGGCTGAGATTTAGACAGATCAGTCTGTTGCGGCTTGAACAGGATGACATACTCGTCAGTGCGGGTCTCGAGGACGGCGAGCGGATCTGCATCTCCCCCATGCAAACCGTCGTCGATGGCATGACCGTATTGCCCGTAAAGGAGTAGACCTCCTGATGGCCAGGATAATCGGCTGGTTCGTTCATAACCCGGTAGCCGCCAACTTGCTGATGCTCGTGCTGGTTGTCGGCGGCCTGCTCGCGTTACCACAGATTCACCAGGAAGAGTTCCCCACGCTGGATGTCGACGCAGTCCGGGTGAGCGTGCCCTATTTGGGCGCAGCACCGACTGAAGTGGAATCGGCGGTATGTATCCGTGTCGAGGAGGCGGTCGAGGGTACTGAAGGCATCGACAGGATCACCTCCGAGGCGGCAGAAGGGCTGTGTAGCGTCACGGTCGAACTGGTGCCCGGCGTGAACAAGACAAAGGTCGCCAATGAAATCAAGAGCAAGGTGGATGCCATCGATGCTTTCCCAGAAGAGACGGAGCAGCCGGTCACCGCAGAGGTCAGTATTCTGGCTCGGGTGATGCAGATCGCCATCTCTGGCCCCGCCGACGAACGAACCCTAAAGACTATCGGGCAAGGCCTGCGCGATGACATAGCGGCTTTGCCCGGTGTGTCCCAGGTCGAACTGCAGTTTGCCCGTCCTTACGAAATCTCCGCCGAGGTATCGGAGCAGACGCTAAGGCGACATGGTCTGACTCTGGAGGCCGTCGGCCGTGCGATAGAACAAGGCTCTTTGGACGTTCCAGGCGGATCGCTACGAACCGAAGGTGGCGAGATTTTACTGCGCACCACGGGGCAGGCCTATACGGGTCGGGAGTTCGAGAACCTCGTGGTTCTGACGCGCACCGATGGCACAAGCCTGCGGCTTGGAGATATTGCTCGGGTGGTCGATGGCTTTGAAGAGAGTGATCTGCAGGCGCGCTTCGACGGTGATCCGGCCGTATCACTGTTGGTATCTCGCGTGGGAGAGGAAGACATATTGGAAATGGCCGCGGCAATTCAGGACTACCTGATTGAGGCGCGCCGAAGTGTGCCCGAAGGAATTTCAATCACTGTGTGGCAAGATGAATCGCAAGACCTGGTGGATCGTCTTGCGGCGCTCACACGCAATGCTCGCAGCGGACTTTTGCTTGTGCTTTTAGTGCTCACACTGTTTTTGCGTTTTCGACTCGCGCTGTGGGTAGCCGCTGGCATCCCAATCGCGCTGCTGGGCACCATTGCCGTCTTCCCCATAGCCGGCATTTCCATCAGCACCATGTCCGTAGTGGCGTTCATACTGGTTCTAGGCATTTTGGTCGACGACGCCATTGTGGTGGGCGAGCGTATCTTTGCGCAAGAACAGCGAGGGCTGGGTCGAGTGGAGGCCGCGGTCAAGGGTACTCAGGAAGTAGCAACCCCGGTACTGTTTGGTGTGCTAACGACGATAGCCACCTTCATCCCGGTCGTGAACGTGCCTGGGCCCCTGGGCGGATTTTTTGCGCCGCTGGGATATGCGGTCATGCTGGCTCTGGTTTTCAGCATCATAGAATCTCAGCTGATTCTGCCTGCTCATATTGCCTACCGGCGCGCTGAGAAAGCGTCGGGCAAGAGTCTGGCAATGACCCGTTGGCTGAAAGTCCAGCAGAAGATCTCGGGCTCTCTTGAAAATCTCGCGGACCAGCAGTATCTGCCCGCAGCGAAGGCAGCCATGCAATGGCGCTATCTGACCATTGCCATCGGCATCGTTGTGCTTATGCTAACGCTGTCGCTGTTTACCAGCGGTCGTATGCAGTTTCAGTTTTTCCCCGCGGTTGAAGGCACTCGTCTGTACGCGACGCTTACCATGCCAGAGGGCACGCCCGTCGAACAAACCGCAGCCGCCGTAGAGCGGATCGAGGACGCGGTGGAAGTGCTGCGCCAAGAGCTCGACCGGAATAGGACAGCCGAGCAGGGCAGCATGATTTCACACATCTTTAGCAGTATTGGATCATTCATTCCCAAGGGGAGCATCGGCGACGCCGGTGGGGCACAAAGCAATCTGGCGGAAATCGGAGTCGAGCTAAATCTACCTCGTGACTATTCAGGCACCTCGACGCAGACGTTTGCAAATCGCTGGCGGGAACTGACAGGTGGAATACCAGACGCCATTGAACTGAGTTTTACCTCAGAGGCGTTCGGTATCGGAGACGCTATTTCATTCGAAGTCTATGGAAAGGACTTTGATGAGCTACGCACCGCTGCCGCCGAGCTGCGCATTGCACTGCAGGGTTACAACGGCGTGGTCGATGTCAGTGATACATTCCGAGCCGGCAAACAGGAAGTCCAGCTCACACTATTGCCGCAAGCCCGTTCTTTGGGGCTTACTCTAGAAGATCTCGGGCGACAGGTCAGGCAGTCGTTTTACGGATACGAAGCGCAGCGGGTACAGCGTGGCAAGGACGATATTCGTGTTATGGTCCGCTATCCAGTAGACGAGCGTCGCTCGCTCGGCAATCTGGAGACCATGCGAATACGCACCAAAGAAGGCGCTGAAGTCCCCTTCAGCAGTGTCGCCAAAGCCAGTCTGGGTCGAGGATTCACAACCATCCGGCGGGTAGATGGCCAGCGTGTTGTGAACGTAATCGGAGACGTCGACCGCTCGGTGACAACACCCGAAACAGTCATCAACAGCCTGCGTAACAATGAGCTTGTGACAATCATGGATCGCCATCCTGGCGTGACCTACGGGCTTGCTGGAGAAGCCGAGGAGCGCAGCGAGTCCCTCGACGCGCTGATCAGCACTGGCGCTCTGGCCCTGTTACTGATTTATGCCCTTCTGGCCGTACCTCTGAAATCCTATCTGCAGCCACTGGTCATCATGAGTGTGATACCGTTCGGAGCGGTCGGTGCGGTACTAGGGCATTTTTTGCTGGGCGTCGATTTGGTGTTTTATTCGTTACTGGGGATTGTGGCGCTCGCGGGAGTTGTAGTGAACTCAAGCCTCGTTCTCGTAGACTACATCAATCGCACACGGCGGGAGGACCTTCCGCTGCTGGATGCGGTGGCGCATGCAGGCGCGGTCCGCTTCCGGCCGATAATACTCACCAGCATTACGACATTCGTCGGCCTTACCCCGATCATGCTGGACAACACTCTGTCTACACGCATGTTCACGCCCATGGCCATCTCACTGGCGTTTGGCATTCTTCTGGGCACACTGATCACGCTGTTCCTGGTGCCTGCCTTGTACCTGGTGCTGGAAGATTTGCAGTCAATGCGACGCCGCCCGACAGCAAAGAGCCTGGCCTTTGAGACCAGCGGAGATACAACACCGGCCAAGAGCAACCACTAGGGTCAGCAGGTGGTGGGACTACTGGGTCAGCGAAGGATGCTTCCCGCGCGTCGATATGGGTTGGGTGTTGTCCCGACTAGGCGGGCGTATCAGTGAGATTTCATTTGCCGCTTAGTCCGGGCGGTGGGCACCGCACAAAACGGGTCCTCCGGCCATGGATGCTTTGGATAACGGCCCCGCATCTCTTTGCGCACCTGTGGATAGACGTTGCGCCAGAAGCCCGCTAGATCCTGCGTCACCTGCAGCGGGCGCCCTGCGGGGGAAAGAAGATGGACCTGCAGTGTGACTGCGCCGTCTGCAATGGTCGGTGATTCTTCGCAACCAAACATTTCCTGTAGCTTAACGGGCAGAACCGGGGGATTTTGTGTGTAGTCGATGACGACGCCCGATCCCGAAGGCGCTGCCCACATTTCCGGTGCCAATCGCTCCAACTCAAGGGGCAAAGGCCAGTTCAGCTGCCCGAGCAGCATTGGCTTGATGTCCAGGCGAGTGAAGTCGTCCAGCTTCTGGACGTCCAGCGCGTGGGGAATAAACCAGGTGTCCAGCGTGTCTAGCAACCCTTCATCCGAAAAGTCTGGCCACGGGTTTTCACTGCCCGAGTAACTCGCCCGTAACAGCTCTATCCTGCCCCGCCACTGCTGGAGCTTTGGGCTGAACGACAGCAGTCCCAGCCCCTTGCGGTTGACGACTTCGCGCAGTGCCTCCCCTTTGGCCTCCTCACTGACGTCAGTGAGGGATTCAGAAGACAGTAGAATCTTGCCTACCAGCAACCGTTTCTCCGAGATAAACCGGTCATGCCGATGATCCCATTCGACGCGATGCTGTTCGGATACAAGATGCGAAAGCACTTCAGAGAAACTGTCTTGATTGAGCGGAATAGCAGTAAATATGCGATCACTGGACTGCCCGACCTGGCCGCCCAAATCAGCACAAGCGAGCCAAGGAGTGGCGATGAGCGAGTCACCTTCAGGTAAGGTTGCACTGCGACCGCTGCTCAGCTGGTAGTGGTTTCCCTCCACACCGTCTCGCAAGCGCGCAATGCGATCGGGGTAAGCACTGGCCAGGAGCACACCCAAAACGTCCTGCTGCTCTACATTCAGAGCGAATCGACGCGGTTTGTGAATATCTGTTGCCACCCGAGCATACTCCCGCGCCTGCTGCCAGATACGTTTAAACCATCCCTGTAGTTCGGCTGGGCAGCGACGCTCAGCAAGCAGAATGGACATCGCCGCGCTAATGTCAGCACCGTCCCCGGACACCGGGTTTCGTTCAGAAAGAATGGCCGCCACGAGGCAGGCGGTTTCGGTCGCGTGCACATCGCAGCCTACCAAGAGCATGTGTGCGAGCCTTGGATGCAGCGGCATTTGCGCCAGGCGTACACCATGAGGCGTCAACTGTAGCGTTTGTTCTTCATTGGCAAACAGCGCTCCCGTGGCCTGCAGTACTCGACCCGCCTGCGTCATGGCAGGCAGCGGAGGAGCGTCTAGCCAATCAAGCTCTGTCACATCCTGCACACCCCAGGCGTACAGTTGCAGCGCCAGCGGTGTCAGATCGGCTCGCAGGATCTCCGGGGTAGGCTGCGCAACGAGGCGCTCGTGCTGCTGCTCGCTCCAGAGGCGATAGCAGATCCCCGGTGAGTGGCGACCTGCCCTGCCCCTCCGCTGCTCAGCAGAGGCCCGCGATACCCTGCGAGTCGCGAGGCGCGTCATGCCGGTCAGTGGATCAAATACACTCTCTCTCACAAGGCCGCTGTCCACGACGGCTGTGATGCCTTCGATGGTGAGGCTGGTTTCAGCCACATTGGTCGCCAATACCACCTTGCGGACACCCTTGGCGGCAGGTTGAACAACCCGCTGTTGCTGCTCTAAGGACAGGCCTCCGTAGAGCGACTCGACCTGAACGTTGTTGTATTCAGGGCTGGCAAACCGTGCATGTAGCTGCCGCTGGACCTGGCGAATCTCACGCTGCCCGGGTAGAAACACCAACACATCCCCGGTTTGCTCAGCCAAGGCCCGCTCTACCGTCTTGATCGTCGGATCGATAATGGACTCTTTTAGCTGATAGGCCCTCCCGTACGTGGTGGTGACGGGATACTGGCGACCCTCAGACGTCAATATGGGCGCACTCCTCATGAGACGAGCGACGGCCTCCCCCTGCAAAGTCGCGGACATGACGAGCAATTTTAGAGGCTTGCTCTCACGAAACATTTCTCTGCCTTGCAGGCACAACGCAAGGCAAAGATCCGAATCGAGGTTGCGCTCATGAAATTCGTCAAAGACCACCAGTCCGATGTCTTCCAAACCTGGATCGCGCTGCAGCATACGCGTCAGGATACCCTCGGTAACGACCTCTATCCGGGTCTGCTCACTGATACAGGTATCGAGTCGAATCCGGTAGCCAACGGTCTGCCCGAGCGGCTCATTAAGAAGATACGCCATGCGTGCCGCAGCGGCCCGAGCAGCCAGTCGACGAGGCTCAAGGACCAGCACTTTACGGCCGTTAAGCCATGGCTCATTCAACATCGCCAGAGGCACAAGCGTTGTCTTACCTGCACCGGGAGGCGCCTGCAGCACGGCCTCGTGACGCTGGCGCAGGCACGCCCTCAACTCATCGAGGACATCGTGGATCGGCAGCTGTTCTGTCCCTGTCGCTGTCATCCGCCCATCTTAGCGAAGCGCAGACAGCCACGCCACGCGTTCTTGGTGTTATTGGCCAAACCTTTCAAACCATCGCTGCGCAATGTTTTCTGGTGTGCGCAGTCTGCTACTCTTGCACTCAGACTTTCGGTGGAGCATGACGATGACCTTACTGACGCTGGGTGTCATTGTGTTTGCCCTTGTTCACTTCATTCCGTCGCTCGCGCCCGGAATCAAAGCACGGGCCCAAGCCGGTCTTGGTGACAACGGGTGGAAGGGGCTATTTTCGCTGACCCTACTGTTGTCGTTGGCAATGATGATCGTCGGATGGCGTCACACTCAGCCTGCCTTCCTGTACAGTCCGCCACAGGGTCTGCATCTGCCGGCCATCGGACTATTGCTGATCGCGTTTCTGCTCCTTGTCGCGAGCGCGCGACCCACCCGTCTGCGCTTGTACATTCGCCATCCTCAGCTCACTGGTGTGGCTTTGTGGTCCATCGGCCACCTGCTACTTAATGGTGACCAGCGCTCGCTGATACTGTTTGGTGGGCTGGCCGCCTGGGCCATAGGCGAAATGATCGCTATCAATCGCAGAGATGGGGGTTGGACAAAGGAATCTCCACCCGGCTGGGGCCAAGAAGTATTCACCCTGATTATTACCGTGACGGTGGTTACCCTGGTGGTGCAGGTTCACCCCTGGCTGAGCGGCAAGACCGTCTACTGGTGATCAACTCTCCACCACGTCTCGGTAGGAAAAGCGGGTGGGTATTTTTTCCTCCCAGACCTTCCCGCCAACCTCCAGGTATGGATAGATGAAGTAATTCAGGGGACTGGCCGCACTGTACTCTGAGACCACCAGATCCCTGCCCGTTGTAAAATGGATTCGATCGGCCGGATGACTGCCAAAAAGCAGCTCGCGCATCTGCGGGTGTTTTGCCGCTTCCGAAGCATCAATGGGGACCCAACCCTGATCTGGGAGAAAGAACTGGACCCAGCAGTGATAGCCGCCGATGTCCCCCTGCGTTCGATCCAGCGGCACGGGAAAACCGATCTCAAACCGCGCCGGAATGCCTTCCGTTCGAGCCAGAGATATGAACAGCGCGTGAAAGTCAGTGCAGTTTCCGTAGCGCTCATTACACGCCCAGAATGTGTCGCCGTTTCCCCACCCAGTCCCTACTTTCTTGTACTCAACATTGTCCACCAACCAGTCGTAGATGGCGCGCGCAGTGGCGTCGCTAAACTGATCCTTGCGCATTGCGTGGACTTCCTGTCTGATGGGATCGAGAATCTCATGCCCTACGGGGACGAGACTGTTTGGGGATAGATACCTAGCTCGATCCTCCGCGCTCAGCGTCGCCACTCCGTCCGCCTGCACTTCCTCTCTGACAATCCGCCAGCTGAGGTTCGCCTGCACGGGGGTGTTGTCGCCCTGTGCCCTGTGGATGTGAAAGAACCTGTTACCGTAAGCGTCCGCCACGGTCTTACTGCCGGGGAGCGTCGATTGAAGGCTTTCGCTAACGATACGCTGGCCATGTTGGGCGGACGGCAGCGGCAAATACAGGTCGAGCGCGTTATCTGCCGGCAACTGGGGAACGTCCACTTCATAATTAAACTCAAACTGGCGCGGCTCCAGCGACCAGCTGAGAGGTACAAACATCAGCAAACTCAGGATAACGGTGACGTTGCGCAAGACGGCTTCTCCGGCTATTTTCAAAGCCCGTATTATTCCAAATCACGTCCAGCTTTAACACACGTTGCAAGCACCCGGACGGTGGTGGGAGCCCACGTTTAGAGCGCGTATCGAAAGTCGACGGACTCCTCAGTGACCTGCCATAGACGGGCCGCGACTTCGTCGTCCTGGGCCCAGGGCTTGGGCGAACGCAGTCGACTCTTGACGTAATAGCCGCCGGTCGTTTCGCCGCCCTCTCGTTCACAACAGAGATAGAGCGTCGTCTGGGCTCCCTGTTCTGACGACAGGAAAAAAGGCCTCAACAGCATCGGTAGGAGCTTGCCCAGTAGGCCGTTCTGCGTGCCCAGCGAGGTTGAGACAGCACCTGGATGTAGGCTATTGACCGTCACCTCCGATGGAGGCAACAACGACGACAATCGGCGTGTGAATAGGATGTTCGCCAACTTGGAGCGCCCATACTGGCGAAAAGTTGAGAAGCCCTCGGTGGCGTGCAGATCATCAAAATCGATACCTCGAACGAAGTGGTGGGCGTCTGAGGCGACATTCACGATGCGAGCACCCGGCGCAGACCGCAAGCTTGGCAGAAGTAAACCGGTCAGCAAAAAGGGCGCGAAATGGTTTACGGCCATCGTTTCTTCGAAACCGTTCACGGTCATTTTTCGTGTCGTGTTGATAACACCTGCGTTGTTGACCAGAATCTCAAGCCGGGGCGCCTTTTGCAAACACTCAGCCGCCGCCTCTCGGACACTGTTCAGATCCGCCATGTCCATGTGAATCAGCACGGGTTCTGAGCCACCCGCCGCGACAATTTCTTCGACCAGAGCGTTACCTTTATCCAGGCTACGACACAGGAGTAACAGGCTTGCTCCACGCTCAGCCAAAATGAGCGCTGTGCTTCGGCCTATTCCAGCGGTAGGCCCTGTGATTGCGATGCTTTTGCCCTCAACAGACATGCCTGAGTTCCCTCCATGTCACGAGCGGACGACTGTAGCTGATTCGGCGGACATTCGAAAGTAGCGCTGTTACGTGCAGTCCTATGGGGGCTATAATCGCCCTCCCCGACCCAGGACGCTGGCATGTCAATCTTTGACAAAGACACAGACCCGCTCAACACGCCCGAAGCCATTGACAGGCATATCGAACGGGCGCTTGCGACGAACATCGGGCCGGGCCTCGAGGTCGATCTGGCCTACCGCGCGGTTCAGAAGCTGTTCAGTCCGTTGGTTTTCAATGCCGGGCGTATTCCTCAAAGACCCTGCCTTTTTATCGGCAATCACTCTCTCTTCGCATTCGATGGCGCCGTACTTGCGCCAGTTTTTCGTAAGCAGCTAAAGCGCTTTCCTTGGAGCATGGGAGACAGATTTCTGTTCGCCAACCGCCTGAGCGCCGAGGTGCTGATGCGTAACGGCGTCGTTATGGGACATCCTGAGGTCTGCGCCGCGCTCATGCAGGCGGAACGCGATCTCATTCTGTTTCCCGGAGGCGCCTACGAAGCGGTCAAATCGATGGACCGCATGTATCAACTTCAGTGGAAGGAGCGCTATGGGTTTGTCCGTCTGGCAGCTGAACACGGTTACACAATCATGCCCTTTGGCCTCGTGGGGCCTGACGAATTCTACGACCATTTGATCGAAGGCGAAGACTTACCAGACTCGCGCATCGGACGGCTGTTGCGAAAGCTTGGGATCCTTCACGATGACATTCGTTCAGACATTCTGCCTCCAATCCCCGTCGGAGCTTTGGGGTCTCTAATGCCCAAGCCACAGCGCTGTTATCTTGGCTTCGGCGAGCCTATCGACTTATCCACTTATCGCGGGAAAAAGCTGCGTATGGCCTCATTGAAAAAGATCCGACAGCAGGTTGCGGCAGAGATTGAAGCGCAGCTAGAGGAACTGCTAGACATTCGCGAGGAGACTAAGGATCAGGACTCCTGGCTTCGAAAGGTTCTGACTTTGTAAGACCATTGCATGCGCACCCAGCTGGGCCGCCCCCGCTGGTTCGCACCGAGGCTGTCCGCACCCTACTCCTGCATCATTCGAGCCAATCGTCGCTCGTCGCGCCAGCGGGTACCCATGAGCCGGCCAGCGTAGACGGCAGCGAGTACGAGTAACATGGCAACAAACACCCACCAAGAAACCAATGGCTCAAACGCATACACTACGATGACCAGATATTGAACAACCAGCATCAACCAGTGCACGGAGATTGAAGTCACCATAATCCAACGAGTGTCCCCCGCCCCGCGCAAGGCCCCTCCGCTCACCAGAATGATCGCATCGGCCAGCATGTAGGTGACCAAGCCAATCATCATCAGTTCAGCCAGGCTCTGAATGGACGCAAACTCCCCGTGACCGGTGTCAAACACCGCAATCAGCGGCGTTCGGAAGACCAGAAAAACAACGGACAGCAGCCCCGCATAGCCCAGTGCAATCAAAAACCCCGAGGAGATGACCTCGTTCACTCTCCTCATATCGCCCGAACCCACAAACCGGCCGACCAGACTCATAACGGCTATGTTCAGGCCGACCATCGGTACGAAGGAGAGCATGTCCCAGTTAAACACGATGGCCATGGCAGCCCCCTGTACGACACCATACGACTGGAACAGCAGCAAGAAGAGATTGAAACTTCCCGTATTCATCAAGCTCTCCAGGCCGGAAGGCAGACCGAGCCGCAGGTAGCGTCTGAAAATACCGCGATCAAAACAGAAGGACTCATTTACAGCGAACTGTTGCCGATGGGTTAACGAGAAGTAAAAGATAAGAAACACGCTGATTGCGAACAGCGTGGCTATTAGCGTGCCCAGGGCTGCTCCCGCTATGCCCAGCGCCGGACTTCCGAAATGACCAAAGATTAACGCCCAGCTGAGAGGCACATTCAGGGCCGTTCCGAGCAAGTCTGCCGTCATAACGATGCGTGTGCGCCCTATGCCAGAAAAGTAAGAACCAAAAGCTGCCTTTATCAGAATGAACGGACTGCCAAACATCAGGACCAAAAAGTATGTCTGCTCAAGCGCCACTTGTTCCGGCGCATGCCCCATGTATTGAAAGGCGTGCTGGCCCGCCCAGGCTGTCAATACCAGCATCGGCAGGCTTGCAGTCGTCAACAAGAGGCCTTGCGTGGTTACGCGGGGGCACTTTTCGAACTGCCCGGCCCCGTAGTACTGAGCAACCAGTGCATTGCCATATCCGATCAAGCCCAGGAAGAACGAAAAACAGAAGAAGGCAGCCACGCCCCCACCCAGAGCGGCTGCTATATGGGCGGCATCCAGCCAGGACATGAACAGCCGGTCGGTAAACACCATAACCGCAAAGGCGCCTTGCGATACGACCATCGGCAAGGCCAGGCGCCAAAGCTCTCGTAACGTCTTCAGGGAAAAGGTGTTCAACGAAACGCTCTCGCATGCCAGACCCGATAGGAAGACCCCGGCAGGACGACCGTCACGACAGCAGGAGCGCCCGGGGGGCGCGAAGCATATCAGGCCTGTCGAGCGATAGACAGATATTCCCGCGCGCTGATACGGAAAAATGCTTCAGCAAAACCTCGACTTTGATTGGCTATTGCTCGATAGGCATTCAGGCCCTTCACACTGTCGAGGTAGTTATTCATAGCTAACTGACTCTTGTAGCAAGCCAGAGCCAACAGCTTCGTATCCATGTATTCAGTGATATCGACAATACAGTTGGGGTGCAGAGGTGTCCAAACTTCGTAGCAAGAGCAGAGTATGTCACCCAGTTCCGACGGCCGGCGTTCTACCGCTTCCAAGAACAGTCGATTGGTCGTAGCGTGATCGTAATGCGTATCGGTAATGAAAGGCAGGTAAACAACCTCTGGAGACAGCTCGGTCAGCAGTTGTAGCAGCGTATTTACCGCCTCACCGTCGGCGCGAGATCGACCGTCCGGCAAATTCAGACAGTGCATGCGAGAGACCCCTAAAACACTGCATGCCTCGGCAGCTTCTTTGCGCCTGATCTCTGTACGAGCAGGTACCGTCAGTCGCGCTTGATCTTCAGCCGGGAAACCGCCCGACCCATCCGTTACAAAGGCCACGTGCACCTCCTGCCCTGCCAAGACATGGGCGCGAATCGCACCACCGCAGCCGATCGTCTCATCGTCCATATGCGGCGCCAATACAAGAACCCGTTCCGCAAGCGGAACGGCCGCCAGCGCCGGGACTGGATTGTTCTGAACGAGGTGCAACAGCAGCCTCATAGATGGGCGAATGCCTGCGAACGCCAGCACTCGGTATGCTGCTTTACGGAATCTGAGGAACATGCTCTGATTGTTACCCATCATCATTGTGAGCCCGCCGTCATCAGCGTGGCATCACCTGCGACTTGGATGATCACTGAGCTCTACCACCTGGCACACCAAATAGGCGAACGAACAACTGCTCCAGGACTACCCATGCAAACGACGCGGCACTGTATAGATAGTAAACCTGATGAAACAGCAGCGCTCGCATAGCGAACCAGGCACCTTTGCGACGATAGAACAAGACCGCCAAGTCCCAATTCGCCACCAACACAGCACAAAGAATACCCACCAGCCACCAAACTGACATTGACCCCGCGACTACCGCCAACAACACCAGAGTCGCCAGGCCAGCGATGGCCGCTCTAATCTGCTCGCCCTTACCGGTGTTCAGATCGTTTGGAATACCACTGCTGCTGACAATCAAACGAGACCATGGAATTGCGCGCCGAAATATCTCCGTATGCACCAGGTTACCGAACCGCCAGACTTTGAGATGGGTGCACTGAACATCGCGCCGCAGCCGCACCTTACCACCCGCCTGGAGCAGGCGATAGCCTAGCTCAATGTCTTCGATAGAGGGATGCTGGAAGCGTTCGACGTCGAACCCACCAAGAGACAAAAACGGTGACCGTCGAACTGCCCCGCAGCCAGACCAGAATGTCTTCGCGTCTTCACTGGCCCGCTGGTGATAGTAGTGATGTACCAGATTTTTATACTGTGAGAAAAAGTTCTCCGCGGGAGGTCGATCATCGTAGGATCCGAATACGGCAACAATACGCTCATCATCAAAGGCGGATGCCATCGCGAGCGCAGCCGTCTCGTGTACAACCACATCCGCATCGACAAACCAAAGCACATCACCGGTAGCGAGCGCCGCTGCTTCATTGCGTGCCCCACCTGGCCCGAGGCGTCCTCCAGACGCTATGACTCTGGCACCCAGCCCCTCTGCCAGCGGCACCGTATCGTCTGTCGATCCGTCGTCCACAACAATGACCTCAAGAACCTCACCTCTTTGCTGCATGGCGATAAGGGGTGGCAGACTGGATCGGATAAACTCCACGCCATTGTAAACAGGCATGATGACGCTGATGTCTGGCGCTCTCACAGCCTTCTTAACTTCAGTGCTTGTCATCGCTGCGTCAAACTCATTTCCAAATCAACTGACCCCCAGTGTTCTCGGGGATAGACGTTACCAAATCCAAATACCGCGATACATGCTTTTCTTCAGTGTAGTGCTGCTCATAGGCCCTACGCGCCATCTGGCCCAGTCTTGGCCGGAGGCCTGGATCGGCACTAAACTGCGCCATGGCCTGCAACAACCCGGGTTCATCTTCATAGACGTACCCCGCACCACTGACGTCGATCGTATCCCGGTTCCCTCCAGCTGCCCTTACCAACGCGGGTGTGCCACAAGCAAACGCCTCGACAACCGTGAGGCCGAACGTTTCGGGTGCGAGAGACGGCAATATGACGGCCGTTGCGCGTCGGTAATAGGCGACCAGTTCAGGCTGTGGCACGGCACCCTTAAACTCGATGTTGTCGCAATCTGCGTAGCGTCTGCGCAGTTCCAGCAGGAGCTCTCCATCGCCGAGCAAGATCAGGCGGTACTGCGGCGTGCGCCTGAAAGTCGCCAGCAACTCTCGCACGCCTTTCGAAGCAACCATCCGGCCTGCGAATACAAACAGCAGCTCGCCCGTCGAACTTGGCTGAACTTCTGGAACGGGGTCGAGCGCTGAAAAAAGGGGCAAAACCTCCACCGGCGCTTGTAATTCCAGTTGCTCACGGTGCCTTCTGGCGGTGTACTCGCTGGGTGACAGGAATAAATTCACCGACATCAAATTGCGCTGCAAAAGTGACGTATAGCGCCACCATTGAGGAGGTATTCCAGACCGAACACAGCACCTAATACACTCAGGGCGATCGCAGGCACGTTGCTGATTCTTCCAGAAAATGTGGGTAGGACAGAGTAACCAGTGTTCGTGAAGCGTGTAGACGTTTCTCGGTGCCTTGCTGAGTGATAAGACGCCCGGACCACCTATCAGTGAGATATTGTGGAAATTAACCACGTCAAAATCATCGTCGAGAATCTCGCGAAGCACACCTGCCTTTAGACCGGGAATACCCAGCTGTTGTGTGATGAGCGGGGACAGTACTCGTTGGTCCTTATGAATGCGATGCACCGTAACGCCGTGATCATTGATCTGTTCCAGCTCCGCTTCTTGTCCGCGCAGGCGATAGGCGTCTTCACAATGTATCACGGTGACCTCGTGACCTCGTTGCACCAAACCCTTCGCTAAAGCACGAACGTAGGTACCGTCTCCACCGAAGTGATAGGGCGGGTAGAACGTTGTGACCATGCAGAACTTCACGATCGGCCCAACGCCATGGTCTCGAGGTGGCCCAAAGTCAGCTCCGCAGCTCGCCGCCAGGTGAATTGAGCCGCGCGAGGCACAGCCAGCGAAGACAGCGATCGCTGTGTGTCTGGCTCCGACGCCATTTGTGCAATGGCTTCTGCGATTGCATGGGCGTCGAAAGGATCAAAGTAGAGCCCCGCTTCCCCGACGACTTCAGGCAACGAGCCCAATTTGCTCGACAGTACCGGTGCGCCACAAGCCATGGCTTCGATTGCAGGCAGACCAAACCCTTCAGAATAGGATGGCATCGCCGCGGCTAAAGCGGAACTGTAAAGAGCTACCAGATCTTCATCAGAGACATACCCCGTGAAATGAACACGCTGTGAGAGCAGATCACTGCCACTCACTCGCTGTAGAAGAGCGTCGTAGTTAGAATGAAAGCCAGCACCGGTGAAATCGCCTACCAAGGCAAGATGCAGGTTGGCCAGGCCACGAACTCGAACTGCTTCTTCAAAACCGTCAAGCAGCCCCAGCAAATTCTTGTGCGGTGCAAGACCACCCACGTAGACGATGACGTCCGCCGACAAGGGCAGACCCATACGTTCGCGAGCTGACGCTAGCACACTCGGATCGCGCTCTGGCGAGAAAATCGGGTTGGGTGCGGCACTGGTGACGTCGATTTTTTCGGGAGCAACGCCGATGTAGCGAATGATCTCCTCTTTCGCTGCCTGGCTGATGGTGAGTACACGTTTGCTCGACCAAACGGCGCCTTTCACTTTGGCAGTCCAGAACAAGCGACTGCGCAGAGTTGGGAAAATTAGCTGCGGGTAATGCTCTGCGATCGCATCGAGCACCGTCACCATTGTGCGAAGCTTGGGTGGCACGGGGTACCACGAGTAGACGGCAGGAAAAAACATCACGTCCAGCGGCGCCGCGGCTACCGCCTGGGTCATTCTCAGCATATCTCTGATCGACCGGCTGCCGTCTGCGACCGCGGCCTCGGTTGTCGGCCTAGAGGAATCGACTTCCATCAGCTCCACGTTTTCAAATTCTCGAACTTCGGGGAGCGGTTGGTCACTGAACACAAAATAGCAATGCGGCGCATCAAGGCCGAACATTTCGGACAGCATTTCACGGGTGAACCTGCCGAACCCACGGTTGTTTTTCCAGCAGCTGGCGTCAATACCAATGTTCAAGGGTTACACCGTGCGATCTTAGACAGCTGGCTGCACCGTACCTGGGTTCACCTGGAGCGCGCACCCCTAGGAACAGGGCGCGAAACAGACAGTAGAATCAGGCCTCTTCGACCTTATAGTAATCCCGCTGGGGATCCTTCACACTCTTGATTTCGTGGTATTCAGACTCCGTATTCACGTCCATATAATCCACATCGTAGCCGAGGATCTTGCGACCCAGAAGTAGCCCCATCTCAATTGAATGATCTGCGTTATTGTAACGGTGCGTGCCACCCCGACCGACTACATGCAATCCCTGGAAGCGGGAAAGGTAGTCGTTTATGGTATCTATCTTGTCCGAGTACTCCAGGTCGTAAACAGGGTAAGCTTGCAGAGTCCGCACAATCGCAAAATCAATCACTTCTGATGCATCTATAAAGCCAAGCTTCTTCTCCAAGTCTTCAACGCAGCGCTGACCAATGGCCTCATCCGACATTTGCCAGATGTGATCGTCCTTGGTGCAGAAACACTCAAGCACCAGAGACGTGGTGGACTGGTCAGGCACCATTGCGGGGCTCCAGTTCTTCGGCTCGTGCAATCGGCCAAACAAGATATCCTCGTCTTGCACATACAGCCAGGTATCGATTGAAACCTGCTCTTTCTTTAGAACCACGTTCACCGTGATAAGCGCTCGGAATGACAAGCCCTTGGCTGCATCAATCACTTTCTGGTTTGGGGCAGGCGACAGTATTCTGGGCAAGACGCCTAGAGGAATTGTTGAGACTACCGAGGTTGCATTGACCGATGTCTCGTTCCCGTCGACATCGCTGTAGAACACCTCGAAATCGTTAGGACCCCGGTAGTCGATTCTGGTCACCGTAGACTCGAGATGGATGGCGTTGCCCTCGCTGCTTTGCTCAATGTCCTCCGCCATACGCTGCGGTATTCGAACATAGCCATCTCGAGGGTACATAAACTCTTCGATCAGACTCTCGTTATCCGACTTGGTCTTGAGTAAAGACTCCTGGATGACAGTCCAAATCGACAGTCCGGCGCTGCGTTGAGACACCCAATCCGACGACAGCTTCTCGCAGGGTAGACCCCACACCTTTTCACTGTAGCGACGGAAAAACATATCGTAGAGCTTGCCACCAAACTGGGCAATGTACGCATCGCGCATGTTGTTGATGGATTTGTTGAACACCGAGTATTGCAAGGCAGACAAAAGATAAGTCACGCCGGCCTGAATGATTGTGAAGAACCCCGCGTTTTTCACCACGTTCATGATGCTGATGGGATACGAGTAGTAGCCACCGTCGTAGTAAATACGACTAATCCGCTCCACCCACACGATTTCATCGCCCATGAGCCGACGAAACCAATTGTTAAGATCCTCGTTCTTGGTAAACCAGCGGTGCCCGCCAAGATCAAATTTATAGCCGTTGTGTTCATTTGTGTTACACAGGCCGCCGACAAAGTCGTTACGCTCAATGACCGAAACCCGAACACCGCTGACCGTTAACTCGTGCCCCGTCGCTAAACCCGCAGGGCCAGCACCGAGAATGACTACATGCTCATTATTCTTAATATCACTCATTACAAAAACCGCCTAACCGTGACGCATCTGCACCACCTTGTTATAAACCGCTGCCAATAAGAGGCAACCAACGAACACAAACACGAATAATTGAATCGCGCCTATGAAACCACCCATGACGCTGACGCTGTATCCGGGAATGTAATTTGCCAGCAGCGCCGCATGGACGCTCTCGGCAGCCGTGCCACGAACGACCAACCACAACGTTGAGCAGAACAAACCTATCGCCGCCATCGCACCGATTGAAGTGCCCAGGCTGAACCCATGCAGGCGCATAATGGAAGGCTTTAACACAGGATTTTCACTAGGCCGCGTACTGAGAAGAATATCGGCTATCCGAGTACCCAGCACCCTGCCGTACAGACGGTAGCTGAGTGAGCTGAACAAGCCTGCGTAGACAAACGCCCAAAAAGCGCCCACCCACGCACCCTTTGCGCTCACGGAGTAGCCGGGAAAAAAGACAGCCAGTAGGCCTAGGTAGTTGCCAGAATCAGCTCCCCACTTGGCAATAGACATGTGCGTCGCCGCATACACCACAATGGCCGCAAGTGTCCCGCCCGTCAGGCCAAGCATCAGGGAATTAAAGCGGATCGCCGCTCGCAGAAGTCTCAGATTAACAGGGTTCAAACTGCGATTAACTGCATGCATTCTCTGGTAGTTCCCCATCCCCGCGCCTTCCTCAGTCGGCCAGTTCTGCTGAGCTGATGAGCATAACGCCCAGAGCAACATAATGCGCGAGGTTCCAATAAGCGGCAGCGCAGAAACCCGCCAACGCTCCGACGATGAATCCGTAACCTGCCCCCACAAAAGACCCCGGCCAGGTCACACTATAGCCTGGCAGGTAATCGGCAAGGGCGCTCAAGTGGGGACCAACCGGGTAATTCTCAGGCACGCTTTGCAGCAGCAGGACGGCAGTGGCGAGAAACAGCCCGATGGCACACAGCACCCCACCAGCAACCATCAGGGCTGGCACGTCCATCTTGGCAAATACCGCCGAGAGGATTTCATGGTCCTTGACCTGCTGAGACATTCGAGGTCCGCCCTCCCTGTTTTCTTTATTATAACCTGCCTTACCTTATTACAAAAAGCAGGTGAGTGATACGCCCCACGGTGCGCTAGACGGACCTCCCGGCTGCCCGTGTAATACCCGGCCTGTATATCTCTGCCCGGTTGCTATATAGTTTCTTGTATAGCTAGGCGCTACGAGAGCGCCAACACCGGTGCTCTGCGTTTGCACACCAGCATCTTCGACGGCAGCCACAATGACATAATAGCGCCAGAATATGAAGCTTTTAGGCCCTGCGCCCCGACAGAGGGGGCCGATACAAACAATTTCTGTGATTCAGGTCACCCTGCCCGGCCCACCGACGCGTGCCTGAGGTCGCCAGATTTGACACACCAAGCCAGCGATAACGCTTACCAAAGCGCCAGTACTCGCAACTACGCGCTGGGTTTATTGACGATTGTTTACACGTTCAACTTCATCGATCGTCAGCTGCTGGCCATCCTACAGGAGTCTGTTAAAGCGGATCTCGGGCTGTCCGACGGACAGCTTGGATTGCTGGCAGGCTTCGCTTTTGCGCTCTTTTATGTCACCGCTGGCATCCCGATTGCCCGCTGGGCAGACAAGTCCAACCGCCGCAACATCGTCGCAATATCTCTGTTTTTGTGGAGCCTCATGACCGCGGTGAGTGGTTTTGTGCAGAACTTTTTTCAGCTGTTGCTGGCACGGATCGGCGTCGGAGTTGGCGAGGCGGGCGGTAGCCCTCCCTCCCACTCGATCATCTCAGATATCTTCCCGCCGGAGCAACGCGCGGGTGCTCTGGGCTTTTACTCAACGGGTGTCAACATTGGCATTCTGTTTGGCTTTTTACTGGGTGGCTGGCTGAACGAATTTTTCGGCTGGCGTGTCGCCTTCATGGTTGTAGGCGCACCGGGTATTTTGCTTGCCATCGTTGTCAGAATGACGCTGGTAGAACCGGCCAGAGGTTTGTCTGAGTCGAGAGTCGTGTCTGACACGGCTGAACCCTTTGGCCATGTTCTGGGCACGTTGTGGCACAGTCTGGCATTCCGACATCTGGCGCTGGCTGCAGCACTGAATGCTTTCGCCGGCTATTCGGCCGCAGGGTGGAACGCTTCCTTCTTTATCCGCAGTCATGACATGTCCACCGGCGAGTTGGGCACCTGGCTTGCCATGATCACCGGAGCGGGTGGCGCAGTCGGCGTTTTCATTGGTGGCGTCATCGGCGACAAACTCGCCCTGCGAGATAAACGATGGTATGCGTGGGTACCCGCCATCGCCGGCTTGATCTCGGTGCCCTTTATCGCCTTCGTCTATGTGGTAGACAATCCCTACGTTGCCCTTTCGCTGTCAATCATTCCCGGACTACTTCACAACGTCTATCTGGGTTGCACCATTGCCGTCACCCACGCACTGGTTGGACTGCGCATGAGGGCACTCGCGTCGGCCATACTGTTCTTCATTCTCAACATTATCGGACTCGGATTAGGCCCCACGATGATTGGCTTTCTAAGCGACGGTCTTGGCTCAACGCACGGAGTCGACTCATTGAGATTCGCCCTGTTCTACCTGTTGGCCCCAATCATGGCCTGGTCATCGCTCCATTTTTTGCTCGCCGCTCGCCACCTTCGGCAGGATGTCGCCAACGCGCCTGACTAAGCCAGGGCACTGATACCGACGGCATCTCGA
>JBCCYE010000050.1:0-23646 GCA_039190425.1 Pseudomonadota bacterium
AACGTCAGGTTTGACAACCACACGGTGAAGATCATTGACAACATCGCCATTGCCATGGGCCACTACTTCTTTACCGACCCCGACGGCAAAGAGACCAAGGTCGAGTACACCAAGGGCTATGTAAAAACGCCTGATAACCGCGTATTGATCTTCTTACAGGACTCTTCCCTGCCCTACGATCCATCCGCCTAGGCCCCATGCCAATCCACAAGCTTTAAGCCACACCCGACTTCGGGTGTGGCCATTTTCGGTATCCAGCCGAAGCGTTTTTCGATGATCGGCCACCTTGGTCGCAGCACACTATTCAATGAGCCGCACACTCACATCCCCTTAAAGAAACCGTCCTACCCAGCTAGTGCGTCCAGCACCGCTGCCCAGATTTCCGGATTAAAACCCATGCCGAGATGCGATGCATCCAGCTCAACGTGGCGCACGTTGGGGCTGTGATGATCGATTGCCGCTTGCCAGTCGACGATACCATCGGTTTTACTGTAGATCGCTGTTATCGGTTGTTCAATTGGCGTTGACTCGCGTCGGGCGATCTCCTCTTCGATCCAGTCTGTATCCTGACCGCTGCGTTCGAAAACGCGCGCTATGGCCGTGTACTTGGGGCCGCCGACCACCGGCGAGCCCATGGTGATCACCCGTTCCACTACCTCGGGCAAATCGCGCGCCAATTCCCTGGCGACATAGCCGCCCAGACTCCAACCAATCAAGGCAATGCGCTTGCCCGTCTCACAATGCCGCTGCAACACGCGCTCGTAAGCCCGATCGATCATAAAGGGTACACCGGCCTCCCCCTGATAGCGGTCACGCTGTTCAAATTCCCAGCGATCCGACAGGTCGTCCTGGGTATGCGGCAGGTTCGTGCCTGCGAGATTCACGCCGAGACCCCATCCCTCGGTCTGATAGCCTTTGCGCGCAATGTAGCGACGCAAGGGCAAGGTGTAACGATCATCAGAACCAAACCCTGGGATCACGACTACCAGCGTATCCAGCGGTTCAGCTTTTGGAGTAAGCCCTGATCGAACCAGCGGGCCAATCATTCTCAGTGCGTCGAGTGCGGCACGCGATTCGAGCAGCATCAGGCTGGGCTTGGGCGGAGACAATGGTGCGCGTGTTGCGTTCATGAGGTTTCCTTGTCTTACAGTTTACTTGGCAGTCTTGGGTGCAGCGTTGATCACCTACGGCGAGTCCGCAAGCTCTCATCGTCCACCGCTAGCGCAACCGGATCCAATGTCAGCAGATGAGCATGCATTGCACGCATCTGATGTTCGATGGCATCAAGCTCCGGCGTGGGAAACGGTGCAAGTTGCGCATGAACAAAACGCGCAGCTGCCGCCTGAGCTTGCGCGGTGACCCGAAGGCCCTCAGCGGTCAACGAGCAGCGCACAGAGCGCCCATCCGCTTCATTCGGCGCGACCAGGATCAGCCCCTGCTCTTCGAGGCGGCGCAGCAAACCGGATACATTGGCGCGTGTCACCAAAAGCCGCTTCGCCACTGTTTTGGGCATGGCCTCGCTTCCCAGCGCTTTGATGGACACCAGGGCATCAAATTGGCTCACCGTCAATTCGAAACACCCTAGTAGAGCGGCGTAACGGCGAGCACATTCCTCGTACGCGCGCACCACCGAAAACCAGGAGGAAAATTCCCTGGCCTCGCGCCGGGTTCGCGCTACGGAATGCTCGGAAGCTTCACGGGTCGCCATGGTGCTGACTCATTAGTTAATGTATTAACTAAATATAGCATGGTACGAGCAACGACAGGAAGCGGATGACTTTGTCCCACTCTGTTCCAGCCTTTCAGCGCGCCGCTTTTAGGCAAGATCACGGTCTAATCGAACATTTAAGACGACATTTAGGTCGTTTTAATATATTTTTAGCGCTCTAAATAGGCTATGTGTCACTTTATAGTAGCCAGATTGCCATACCTGAGCCCATACTATATACTACGCCAAATACGGCGTTTTATGACATTAAATCACTTTAAAACGACATTTCTGGCGGCTATATGCAGTCTATCAGCCTAAAAAGACTCGGCGATCGCATCACCGAGCAGCGCATCGCCAAGCACCTCAAGCAGTCCGAGCTGGCCTACGAGGCCGGCATCTCGGAACGCACACTGCAACGTATGGAAGCCGGG
The DNA here is from genome assembly GCA_039190425.1 of Pseudomonadota bacterium. Classification (GTDB taxonomy): domain Bacteria; phylum Pseudomonadota; class Gammaproteobacteria; order Pseudomonadales; family Halieaceae; genus Marimicrobium. The sequence goes on from JBCCYE010000050.1 coordinate 2,143, forward strand.
GAGGTCGTGAAGTCCGACGGCCTTCTGAAAGTCATCGCGCACCTCGGCAAACTCGACGCTGTACTGGACGCATTGGCCATTCCAGACATCTCCCCCTACCATCTAGTGACACAATCCCGCACCGGGTCTACGAATCGATCGGCACGGGTGCGCGTCAGAGACTCCAAGCGTCGTCGCGGCAATTCGACCAGCGCCGCGGCAGAATCCGCGCCGGCTATCGACACCAGCGGTGCGATCGTATGGCCTGAAGACCAGACATGACGCCAGCAAGGGTCATCCTGTGGGGAGCGACTTTGGGTTACGTGGTCTGGGATCCGAAGCGTGAGTGCGGTGTGTTCGAATACGACCCTGACTTCCAGCAGACCGGTGTGCAGGTAGCACCTATAGAAATGCCTCTGGGCGCAACAATCTACGCCTTTCCAGAACTCAATGAGGCAACCTACAGAGGGTTGCCCGGCATGCTGGCGGACTCGCTGCCCGACAAATTCGGTAACGCGCTTATCGACCAGTGGCTGGCAGAAACCGGGCGCACACCGAAAGCATTCAATTCCGTAGAGCGATTAACGTACGTTGGGACGCGCGGCATGGGTGCACTCGAGTTTCATCCCGCGCTGGAGGCCAGCCCGAACGCGACCATTTCACTCGATATTCAAGAGCTGGTCGATCTGTCATCCAAGGTACTTTCACTTAGAGAAGAAGAACAGTTCCAGCTTGATCCTTGTACAAACCAGGACAATCTGGAAGGACTGAACAACATTCTCGCTGTTGGCACCTCTGCCGGGGGCGCCCGCGCCAAGGCCATCATTGCCTGGAATGAGAGCACCAACCACGTTCGATCTGGTCAGATTGACGCCGGTGATGGCTACACGTATTGGTTGTTAAAGTTTGATGGCGTAGCCAACAACAAGGATAAAGAGCTGGCGGACGCTCAAGGGTACGGCCGCATCGAATACGCGTACCATCTCATGGCCAGAGACGCCGGCATTGCCATGACTCGATGCATGCTCATGGAAGAAAATGGGCGCGCCCATTTCATGACAAGGCGCTTTGATCGTACAGATGACGGCCAGAAGTTACACATGCAGTCACTGTGCGCTCTCGGGCATTACGACTTCAACTTGCCCGGAGCAACCTCTTACGAACAGGCATTTCTCGTCTGCGACGAGCTTGGCCTGGGCATGGCCCACAAAGAGCAGCTGTTCCTGCGCATGGTGTTCAACGTGCTGGCTTACAATCGCGATGACCACACTAAACAGATCGCCTTTTTGATGGACAAGCGCGGCCAGTGGCACCTGAGTCCGGCCTACGACGTCACCTACGCCTTTAACCCCAGTGGCGAGTTCACCAGCCGTCATCAAATGACGGTGAATCGAAAGAGAGACAACATCACGACTGAGGATTTTGTCGCCGTTGCTAAACGACAGGGACTTAATGTCGCCTCCTGCAAGCGGTTGATCGACAGCGTAAAGGCAGCGACTTCCAGCTGGCAAACCTATGCCCAGGCAGCACAGGTCGATGAGCGCAAGGCAAACCTGATCGGCGACCTGATCATTCCCAAACGTACCGAACTCTGAGCGCGATACGCGCGGGCTTGGGCCCCTCGACTAGCGAGCCAAGCGATAGCCGATTCGAGCGATGCTGCAAATCCCCGCCAACAGGGTCAAGCCCACACACAGGGCCGGCGGCAAGGCGCCACTGCCGTACCCTGCGGCGAGCAGTGCAGCCACCATCGCGGCACCCAGCGCTTGGCCCGTCAGTCGATTGGTTGAGATCAATCCGCCCGCCGACGCAGCGCGGTGAAGCGGTGCAGCAGACACAATCAATCTGGCATTAGGTGACAGGAACAAACCATAGCCAGCGCCACACATCGCCATTCTCCAGGCGATTTCAACCTGCGTCGCATCGCCTGGCAGGAGCGTCAGCAGAAGCAGACCTGAACTTGCGACGGTCATGCCAATACCCCCCAGTATCCCTGGGTGGTAGCGATCTGACAGCGTACCCGCGAGTGGCGCAACCACCATCATCGCCAGCGGCAGTGGCGCAAGGACAGCCCCTATCTGACTCGGTGACAACCCGAATTCATCCTGAAGCCGAAACGGCAGTGACAGCACCAGAATCATCGAAGCCATGAATGCGAACAGCGCGCCCAGAATCGACAGCGCCACGGCTCGATCGGCCAGCAGATCCACCGGCAATATTGGCAGCTCTTGCTGCAACTCACGCCTTATGAAAGCCACAGCGACCAGTACACCGGACGCGAGTACGACGATGGATGTCGGCGGGTGGTAATCCCGAGCCAGCCCCAACAGTCCAGAAATAATCAGCCCGAACGTCAAAGCGCACAGCAGAGCACCAAGTGGGCTGATACTCTCAGCGTGGACCTCCACTCGGGGCAACGAGCGCTGGCCGACCAGCAGAGAGAGCAGACCCAACGGTAGGGCGGCCAGAAAAATCCAGCGCCAACTGACCGCAGACACAATGAAGCCCCCAAGAACAGGCGCTACCGCAGCAGCGCTTGCCACCACGACCGCATTGATACCCAACCCTCGTCCCAGTTGATTCGCCGGGTAGGTAGCACGTACAAGCGCACTCATAACACTCAGCGCCGCAGCCGCACCCAGTGCCTGGAGCCCTCTGGCAAGGAGCAGCAGAGGCAGAGTGGGCGCAAAAAAACACAGCAAGGAAGCCAACAGAAATACACACAGACCCAGCTGATACATTCGTTTCAGGCCTATGCGACTGCCGATCGCCGACAGGGGCAGTAGTGTCATCACCAGCACAAGCTGTTGAACGCTAACGATCAAGATTGCGGACGAGCCGTCTATGTTCAAGTCCTGAGCGATCGTCGGCAATGCAACGGTGGGGAGGTTGTTGTCCATGACCATCAAGGCAACGCCGCACGATATCGCGAAGATGGCAAAATAGCGCTTTGGTGTTTCCAGTCCGTCCATACGCTCTTTCGGCGGTACCCTTTCCGACATTGGTTAGCCAGCGTAGATTTTGCGGACCGGCCATCGCCGCGAGGCCCGCACAACGCCATGCAAGGTAGCTACTCTGAATCGCAGCGCCTCAGCTTCAATAGATCCCTGCTCCCTCAGTTTGGTTTGCACCTGCCCAGTACTCTGAGAGCCATCCGAATCATGCGACGCCCCGATGCCGAGGTCATTGGCTGGTTCACGCCTGCCCTTCTATCTACTCGAAGCGCGCCGTACCTGGATACACTGATTTGCAGCGGGCGTCGCTGCACTCAGGTTTCCTGAAAGTTCACGTCCCGGGTTACCTCCTCAAAGGCCTCGATGTTCGCCTGCCAATCCGCCAGTTTCTGTCGGAATGCGTTGAGTACGTCCTCGCCCAGTAGCAGGTGTAGGGGCGGTTTCTCAAGATTGGCGACCATCAACACCGCCTGCGCAATCTTGCGCGGATCTCCCGGCAACATCGGCCCAGCCATTTTGATCAATTCTTTCCGAGCGCCCACGGTATCCGCATAGGCTTGGATGGGTGTGCCTGACTCCTTCATTGACCGGGTGGCCCAATCGGTACGGAATGCACCTGGCTCGATCGCGGTCACGGCGATGCCGAATGGCTCGAGCTCCTTTGCCAGGCCCTCTGTCATCGCCTCCATCGCGTGTTTTGTGCAGCTGTAATAGATATTCGGGGGGTTGGTGAGGAGACCCGTCATGGATGACATGTTGATGATGTGGCCCCTCTGCCGGGCGCGCATACCGGGGAGCACGGCCTTGACGGTGTCGACAACCCCAAAAAAATTGGTGTCAAACAGCGCTCGAACTTCTTCATCTTCACCTTCCTCGAGCGCCGCCATATAGCCATAGCCGGCATTATTGACCAGCACGTCGATACCACCCCAGGCGAGTTCCGTTGCACTGATCGCCGAGGTGATCTGGGATCTGTTGGTGACATCCAGCGCCAGTCCGATTGTCTGCTCTGGAAAACGCTCCAGTAAATCCTCGACCGCCTCGAGTTTGCGCGCCGTGACTGCGACCCGTTCACCACTATTCAGAACCATTTCCGCGATTTCGCGACCGATGCCGGTAGAACACCCCGTGATCAACCAGGTGCGGTCCGCAATCCCGGCGGCACTCATGACGACAGCTCCGGCAATCGACGCAGATATGCGGCGGCGCGCTCGCTCTGTTGCTGGAACCGCTGCGGTGGCGTTACCCAGGCGGTACCCTCGGGCAGCAGGTTATGCAGGTCGGCAATTTTCACCACTTCACCAAGAGCTGACAGGTCATCCCGCGGGCGCTGGTTTGGGAATTCGGCCATACGAAGCGTTAACATACCTTCCATAAACCCGCAGCTGTCCAACCAGTTGTGCACGCCGGGATCCTGCGGGCATAAAACCAGCGTATAGGTACCGTCCGGATTGGGCTGCAGCTGGGATTTATTCAGCGTGCTGGTGCGATGCATGATCTCCAGAGTAGTGCCCCACACGTTAGCAATCGGTACCGTGAAATACGCCGCGCCGCCGTCATTCACAGTGATCAAAAAGGCCTCGTCATCCTGTAGAGCAAAGTGTCCACCAACGTAGACCTGGTTGCGCAACATGCCGGTGGTGTCGCCCGACACGCCAAGGGAAAAGTCGTTGGCTTTGCGACGCAACGCGCCTTTCGATAGTGACGTTGTAAACTCAGCATAGCGCTGCATAAAACTCACGGTCAGCTCAGCTTGCTCGTCCAGCGTCATGGGTGGCGAAGACGGTTCCGGACCCAACCGCTCAACGCTCAGCGTATTTGGGTCGTCCCGATCCCAATTGAGCAGAACGTCTCGGATATAGAACTCGTGCGCCTCGGCCGAGCTCTTGACATGATTGGGCCGGCCATTGGCATCGTCTGAATCCACGGTGATGGCGAATGATCCATCCTCATCCAAAACGAGCTTGCTCCCGTCTAGGACGTCGACGGTACCCATATCCTTCGTCCACAAAGTGAAATAGTTTTCTGTCATGCGATTTGTGCCTACGTTGCCACGAATGACGTACCTTTCATCGCCGGAAATAGGGATCACCCGATAGATGGAATCGGGATTGTCGATACCCCAACGTGAGCCTGGAATATGCTTACCGGCTACCGGGTGCGCAAGACGCGTGATAGTCGTGATACCTGGCCGTAAGGGATCCTGATTTGACGACCAAATGGCAGCGGAAAACATGACTTCCTCGAACGCCCTGTCGTAGCAGCTGCGCTGGGCGGTAGAGGGTTTCATGAGCTCCAACCAGTGCTGGTACACGCGTTCGCGAGCCGCTTCGACCACTGGATGCTCCAGCAATGCCAACGCGTTGAGTTCCTGCTCGTGCTGCTCCGGGGTGGCGATGGGGTGGGACATATTCTTCTCCTTATGGACGTCGAACAACTGGCCTTAGGGGTTATGGAAGCGGGCGATATAACCGCTAAACGCATCCTCAACTTCGGCCGCTGTCAGACCAAAATCCTCCAGACGATAGCGATGGGTGGGCAATTGCGCCTGCTGGTCTTCAGCGAGCCAGGCCACCATGGCGTCCCGGGCGCGCTGCGAAGTCTCCAGACCCAATGCGTGATAGACATGCTGCACGCTGCCTGAGGGGTCATCGACCAGATCTACGAACTGCACGTCGATGATGCGATCTTCGGGAACGCGCCCCTCAGCTCTCGCCGCCAAAGCCCGACTGTTTGACCAAGCCATGCGGCCCAGCCAGAGACGCCCAACCCGATGTTTGTCGACTGAGTCGCTGTGTAAACCCCAAAGTACGCTGTTCAGACTGGCGCCAGAGGCAATCGTGGCAACGGGATTGCGATGCATCTGAACCACATGGGCCCCCGGAAACTGATCGAATAGCTCAGGCAGGTAGCCAAGGTGCGCCGGCGTCTTCAGCACCCAGCGCCGACAGGTCTCTCCGCGATGGCGCTTCTGCCACTGCAACAACTGCAGAGTGCGATACAAATGCCGATAGGCGGGCACGAAATCCTGATCGTTGATCCATTCACGATAGCTCGGCAGGTCACAATAGGATTCCGGCACATGCGATAGAAACGCATCCGCCATAAACATGATTTCTTCTTCCGCCTGGTGAGCATAAGAAGGGTGGATGGCAAACAGTTCCGGCGTATAGGTCCTGGCTTGCTCTTCACGAGTCTCGGCCACCGCAATGCGCGGGTCAGGATCGGTCACAACGGTGGGGTCCGTTCCGAGCCGAGGCGCGGGTTCCATGGCCTCCCAGCCAAGGGTGCAGGCGTGTTCCGGGTCGCAAGCAAGCAAGCGCTGCATCAGCGTCGTACCAGAGCGCATCATGCCCACCACAACAACTGGCGAAGCGATCTCCTCTTCAGCAATAGCAGGATACTCCGCGAACCAATATTCGACGCGCGCTCGATTCGCCAGACTGCGCACCAGCCCACCGTGCAGCAAGGAAGCGCCGAAATCGTTCACCGGTGCCTCTCGATAAGCCGCTAACAGTGCTCGCAGTGGCTCCAGAAAAGCAGGGTCGCCGAAATTGTCCAGACCATCAACAGCACGTGCTGCGCTCAGAACCGATGTTTCTGTGAACGTCGCCTTACCCACAGAACGTCCTCAGCTCTGCAACTTATTCTCAGAGAACAGTAGGTGCTGGCTTAGATCACCGAGCAGCTCCGGAATCATCTCCCGTTCGGTAAAGAACCACTCGCCATTGTCTTTGCCGAATGCGTCTCTGTAGCGGCCGGTGATGATAGGCTGCAGCGCCATCCCTGGAACTGCCTGCATCACGGTGAAGCGGCTGCGACCGATGGCCGTCAGGCCACTGTCCGCCAGCTCGATGATCGGGTTTGAAACCACGTGCTGAGTGCAAGGTGTACCCGTTTCCGGATAAAGACGAGTCGAAGCCTGGTACATGGCGAGCACGCCAGCTTCGCCGACCGCGGCGCCGGGCATGGCAGAAGATACGATCTGCCCTTTATGAAACAGTGCGGCTACTGCTTCCAAATCACCATCATCCAAGCATTCCGCGTAGCGGTAGAGCAAGTTTTCGATTGCGCGGTGATCATCCATTGCTTTACTCCTTCTACACACCGGTCTTCACATTGTCCAGGTGACGGTGGTCGCGAGCCAGCGTTCACCGGAAACGCCCTTTGCTGGTGTGATGTACCGACCTGTCCTTCCCTATCCAGACACCAAAAGACAACACAACTCTCCGTTGCTCTATTTGCTCTATTTGCTCTATTGGCTCTATTGGCTCTATTGGCTCTATTGGCTCTATTGGCTCTATTGGCTCTCCTTGCTTTATCACCACACTTGAGGCCGCAGATGAATGCGCACTTCACCGCAGGAGCAAAAGGCGGCGAGGAGGCCGCGTGCGCCAATCAGAGACAGCCTTATTCTTATGGAAATAGGAGCGCGTGACGCTCCAGCATACGAGAACATAAGGATCATTTCCACATCCCTGGGCACTTCGGATAACGAGCATGAGCACTATGCTTTTCGCGTAATTCTAACCGGCATCCGTTTGTAACCATGTATCATGTTAGACCGAATGTACTCCGGCGATCCCGTCCGTTCGATACCGGCAAAGGCTCGAAAGAACTCTTCAAAAAATATCCGTGCTTCCATTCGTGCGAGATTGGCACCCAGACACAGATGTATGCCATGGCCAAAGGCCAGGTGAGGATTTGGATCTCGCGAGATATCAAATGTCATTGGGTCAGTAAAAACCTCTTCGTCGAAGTTTGCCGAGCTGTAGAGCATGACAACCTTGTCGCCTTCCCTGACCTGCTGGCCTCGAATCTCGGTATCGCACGTCGCGGTACGCGCGAAGTAGTGTAAAGGACACGTCCACCGCAGCATCTCTTCAACCGCCGCGGGCAGTCTCTCGGGATTCGCCTGCAAGCCGTCGTACAGCTCAGGATGCTTGAGCAGCTCATACATCCCGGAACTGATCAGACCTCGAGTTGTCTCGTTCCCGGCCACGGTAATCTGAACGAACAGAGAAGCAAACTCCATCTCCGTGATCAGCCTGCCATCCACCTCCTGATTAATGAGCAGGGAGATAAGATCGCCACCGGCCTTATTGCGGCGCTCGCTCGCCAGCTCAAAACCGTAGGTACCCATTTCCACAGACGCCTGGTTCACTTCCTCAGCCGTCCCACCCAGCTCCGGGTCCGCCGAAGCAGTCTGCATATCCGACCATTTGCGAATCTGGGGCCACATGTCGGAGGGAATATCCAGAAGTATCCCAATCACGGCCGTCGGCAGGTCTCCCGCGAGGTCTTCGACAAAATTGATTTCGCCACCCACGCTCGCATCCTTCATGACTTGCTGCGCGACGTCTCTGATCATGGGTTCAAGGGCGGCCAGTCGCTTTGAAGTTACCCGCGTGATGACGTTGCGACGCAGAGGCCCATGATTTGGCGGATCCATACCCAATAGCTGATTCTGCGCCATCTGCAAAATGTCGGGCGGCAAATCATCGTACAGGACAAACCGCTTTTCAGCAGAAAACCTCTTAAAATCGCGTGATACCTTTATCACGTCCTCATGTTTGCTGAGAACCCAGAAACCGCCACCTTCGGGATGTTCATGCCAGTGGATAGGAGCGTTCCTTCTTAACCACGCGAACTGTTGGTGCGGGATACCGTCCAGATAATTGTCTGGCGAATAAATATCGATGTCCATGTCAATCCATTATCCAGTTGGGGCGATTTGCGCCCAGGCTGTCACAAATCGCCAAACGGTAGTTCAGTGTCCATCGCCCCTCGAAAAAACACGAGGCGCCATCTGGTGCGCAGTCGCATTCCTTGATCTTCCGGTCAACGGAATCAAGTCCAAGCTGTCTCCGGCTCGAAGGTAATGTTCATCTCCTTTATGCCACTCACCAAGGCAGATCGGGTGTATCGTATGGGCGTGGAGAGTTTTGGTTTTCTAAGCCTCGGTATGATTTCTTCCATCATAATCCTCAGCTCGAGCCGAGCAAGATGAGAACCCAGGCAGAAGTGCTGGCCAATGCCGAAAGCTCTGTGCTGGTTATAAAGATCGGGCATTTGTTCGGCACGACGCACGTCAAAGTCCATAGCAGTGCCGCCAAACACCGATTCATCCTGATTCACGGTGTGGTAGTGCATGATAATCTTATTTCCCTTGCGAATGGCCTTACCGGCCAACTCCACATCCTCCACAGCAGTGCGCCGCATGGAAATAAATGCCGTGTTGTAACGGAGCATTTCCTCGCAGGCAGCAGGTATCCTATCAGGATTGCCAACGAGGTACTCAAGCTGTTCAGGGTGCTCAATAAGCAGACGCATGCAGTGGCTGGTAACCGTTCGGGTTGATTCGTTGCCGGCTATGATCAACATCATGAAAAAGAGCCCGAACTCTTCCTCCGTCAGACCCGTTTCGCCGTCCTTCCCCCGGAGCAGAGCGCCAACGATGTTGTCCTTGGGATTATCCCGCTGCTGCTCGGCGAGCTGCAGGGCATAGCCCACAATGCTGAAGGCCGCCATATCGCGTTCTTCCTCGCTGACGGACAGTTCCGGGTCGTCCGCAAAGATCATGGTGTTGGTCCAGTCAAAGAACTCTTTCCTGTCCTCCGACGGTATGCCGCACATTTCGAGGATCGCCAACAGCGGCAGCTCTGCCGCAACCTCCTCCACAAACTCACAAGCACCCCGTTTCGCGACCGCATCGACAATGCGCTTCGCATGACCGCGAAAACCGGCTTCGTACGCATCCACCGCCGCAGGTGTGTACAACGCGCGGACCAGGCGTCGAGACTTTAGATGATGTGGCGGGTCCATATTAATGGTCATCAGCCGCTGCCTGGCAATCTCTTCTTCCGTAAATTCGCAGGCAAGTCCCGTTCGCGCCTCGCTGGAGAACAGCTTGGGGTTCCTTGAGATGAAGTCTATTTCATCTCTTCCGGTCACCAGCCAATATGGGACGTTCCAGACGTTATCTTCCACCCAGTGCACCGGTCCACTTCTCCGTATTCTCTGCAGCTCTTCGTAGGGCATACCATCTTTATAAGTATCCGGGTCAAGCACGTTTGCAAAGGGGCAGTTTGCCATAGCGTCGTTTCCTGTATATGAATTGCATGAACACGATTCTCGCCGAGCAAGAGTGCACGCCTTCCTGGGCGGATGGTGCCCAGGCGGGTATCGATCTTGCAAGCACTTCCGTGCGGACAACCCCGCCTACGATTCAAGCTCTGCCACGGCACCCGCTTCGATCAAGGTATTGATCTCGGCGTCGCTAAGTCCAGCCTGCCCCAGCACGGTGCGCGTGTGCTCTCCCAGTTTGGCAGTGCTTGCGGTGACCACCGCGGATGTTCTGGAAAACCGAGGCGCCGCATTGGGTTGATAGACGCCATCGAGCTCGACGTAGGCATTGCGCGATTGATTGTGGGGATGGTCGCGCACCCGCGACATACTCAGCACGGGAGATACACAGGCATCCGTATCGTCAAAGACCTCAGACCATTCGGACTGCGTTTTCGTTCTAAAAATCGATGCGAAGCGATCCTTCATGTACGGCCACTGTTCCATGTCCATCTGCTCAGGCAAGTCGTGCTCCGTCAAACCAAGGCCAGCGATCAGTTGACTGTAGAACTTGGGCTCTATGGCTCCGACGGCCATAAACTCTCCGTCCCTGGTTTCATAGGTGTCGTAAAAATGGGCGCCCGAATCGACCATGTTGCTGCCTCGCTCTTCCCTCCAGAAACCAGCCTGTACGGCTCCGAACAGGCTCGCCATCAAGACAGAGGAGCCGTCGACCATCGCGGCGTCGACCACCTGGCCTTTGCCGGACTGCCTGGCTTCCAACAAGGCACAGACCATACCCAGAGCGAGCATCAAGCCGCCCCCGCCGAAGTCTCCAACCAGGTTAAGAGGCACCGTGGGACGCTGACCGTGTAAGCCTACCGGGTGCAGCGCGCCAGACAGAGCGATGTAGTTGATGTCATGGCCGGCGCGCTGGGCCATCGGCCCTTCCTGGCCCCAGCCGGTCATGCGCCCAAAGACCAATCTTGCGTTCCGCGTCAGGCAAACATCTGGGCCAAGGCCCAGTTTCTCGATGACACCGGGGCGAAACCCTTCGAAGATCGCATCGGCATCGTCCAGCAGCCTCAACACCGTGTCCACACCCGCTGGATTCTTTAGGTCTACCACGATGCACTGTTTGCCGCGATTCAAGATATCGAGCTCCGGTACACCGTTGAACATGCCGCCGCCGGGGCGTTCCACACGAATCACCGTCGCACCCAGGTCTGCCAGCATCATGCCCGCAAATGGGCCCGGCCCTATTCCGGATATCTCGACGATCGTAATGCCGCGTAAAGGTCCCATGTTTTTATTTCCATGTGTTGATGAGCTTTGCTGCCCGATCTAGCGTGATCTCGAATCACTCTTTGGCAAGGGCGGCTTGCGAACCAGCGGCCAGAACAGTCCCTCTGCCCAGTGCAGGCGTGGGGAAGTAGTCAGGCCGCACTGAGTCTGGCGACTGCCAGGCAGCTTGGCAGTACCCAGCAATACATCAAAGATAAACAGCGTGATCGCATAGTTGCCATTCGGATGAGCTGTCTTGCCGTAGGCATGGTGTGCATGATGCGCGTCGGGAGTCGTTATGAACTTTTCGAACACGTCCCAGGCCGGCTCGATCGAGGGGAAGATCCGGCGCAGCCATAGATCCCAGCGAAACGATACGTGCGCCATGACATTCACCATGTAGGTGATCAGTACTGCAGCCACGAACGCCCAGCCCTGGCCAAGGTATACAGCGAAGGCGCCAAACCAAATCTGCGGAAGCAGAAGCACCCAAAACACATTGTAACGATACAACACCGTCGCACCGAGGTTCAGGGCATTGTCTTGCATCCGATGAATCTTCCACAACCAGCGCCACTCACAGGCATACCGGTGAATGATGTACTGCAGAAACTCCCCACCGATAAAGATCATGGGGAACGCGATCCAAAATGAGACCGCTGCGAGGCTGCCCGCACTGTCAGGCCAAAGATAGATGGCCGTTGCGCCCGCCACGGCGCCGACCAGAGCGCTGGATAGCATGGACTGGGACAGCATACCCGTTAGCATGAATAGGCAATCGCGCAGTGGCCGCTGGCTACCGAGAACGCGACCTGCCGCCATTTCGATGGCGAACACCACAATGAACACCGCTAGTACAAAGAACCCGGAAAATACCATAGGATCCATGAGGTCAAGAGCGCTCATCGACTTGCTCCCGCCATTGGCTCATCGACCGCACGGTATCGATTTGCCTGCAAAAAACGCCCCGTTGATCTTGCCTCCAACTCACCAACCCTCAACACGATGGACGTATTCCCATAGTCGGTTTGGGAACAACCTCCCAGTCAGCCAGCCAAACCGCTCCCTCGGCCTGACTGTGTGCCGTCAAAGCATGAAGGACCAATTGGCCTGACCCACCAAGAGAGACTTCTGCTGCTTTTTGACTGAAGCAGAGGAGTCTCAGTACGAGCATGTCAAACACCGAACAGGCGGTCAAGGATGTCCGCCGTAAGACACGTCGCAAGTTCTCTTCTCAGGAAAAGATACGCATCGTCCTGGACGGCCTTCGAGGCGAATGCTCGGTGGTCGAACTGTGTCGCAAGGAAGGCATCAACCCCTATCTGTATTACCGCTGTAGCAAGGATTCTCTCGGAGCAGGAAAGAAGCACCTGTCCGGAGATACCGTCCGGGAATCAAACACCGATGACGTTTAGGGTCTCAAGAACGAAAGCAAGGATCTGAAACAAGCTGTAGCTGAGCTATACCTGCGCTTCGACTGGCTGGGCAGAGTGCACCGCAGACCGCGCCTGCTGTCGAACAACGGGGCCTGCTGCATCAGCGGTGAATTCAAGTCCTAGCTGAAAGAGCGGGACATCGAGCATATCCGTGGCGCCCAATACCACCGGATGACCAAGGGCAAGACTGAGCGGTATCACCAATCCAGGTAGATTAGTGAAATTAGAGCACTACTACTTCCCATGGGAACTGGAGAAGGCGATCTCCGAGTGGGTCGATCACTACAACAATGAACGGTATCACGAGTCATTGGACAACGTGACTCCGGCCGATGTGTACGAAGGCAGAAAGAACGACATTCTGGACGAGCGGGTTCAGGTGAAGGCAAGACCATGACGAAACGAAAGGTACACAGCCGGCGATTAGCAAGCTAGGCTGGAGGAACAACTGGCAAAAACGTGCCCCTTAAAAAACGGGCTTATTGATCCCATATCCTTTGCCGACGTACACGAGGCACTATTTACTGTTGAAAAACTTCCACAAAACTTTCAATCTCCATCTTATGGAACCACCGTTTGAGTTGGCGCCCACAAAGATCGATTTGATCTGGCACGAGTTCAAAGAAAGTGACTCCGGCCTCGATTGGCTCAGGAAGCAGCTTGAGGAGGTCGCACGCCTGATCAGCGAGGAGTACCCCAGCAAACCGCTCGCAAATCAGGGTCGTTTGGCGTCAACGTGCTGAGAGTCACGTTCACAAGATTCGCCATGCGAGCTCTGTCCTTCCTGGTGTGGCGTCGCAAAGCACCTGATAATCTACAGGTGGTCGACCAGACGATTCCTGTTCGCGACGGGCAAATCGCGGTCCGCATGTACACCCCCGATTTGCAAGGGCCTTTCCCGACGATTGTGTATTTTCATGGCGGCGGTTTTGTACTGGGCAGCCTGGAAACGGTGGACGGCGCCTGTCGGGATCTCTGCAGCAGTTCGGGCCATGGTGTTATCTCTGTCGACTACCGTCTCGCTCCCGAGGCCCCTTTCCCGGCAGCGCCGAACGACTGCCTGGATGCGCTCAATTGGGTCCACCACAACGCCCAGTCCCTCGCTGTGGACGCCTCCCGGCTGTACGTCGCGGGCGACAGCGCCGGCGGGAATCTGGCCGCCGTCACGGCGTTGCAAATGAGAGACTCCAACCCAGAGCTGATAAGAGGCCAGATTCTGCTGTACCCGGTGACGCACCACTACAGCTACAACACGCCCTCTTACAGCGAAAACGCCAAAGGGCAGGGACTGACCCGCAATATGATGGTCTGGTTCTGGGATCTGTACTACGGTGGCAGTGCCGCCCTGGCAGATGGACAATGGACACATCCTTTGAGCACGCCCCTGGCAGTGGACAACCTGGCTGATCTGCCACCGGCGCTGGTCTTGACCGCTGAGCTGGATCCGCTAAGAGACGAAGGGGTTGAGTACGCCGAGCGACTGTCGTCCTGCGGCGTACCCGTGCAGCACACGCTGTATGCGTGCGCTCAGCATGGCTTCATCGGCACCATGGGGCCAACGGAAACACACCGCCGTGGCATCAAAGAGATTGTGCGCTGGCTGGACTCACAGCAAACTGGCGCGGCCATCTAGATGCTGAGTTTTCACCACATTGCCATTGTCTGCTCGCAACTCGAGCGAAGTCGTGTTTTTTACGAGCAAGCCCTGGGCCTGGAAGTACTGGTGGACTACGGCGCGAGCGGACCCTACGAAAAACGGGATCGATTACTCGGCCTGACGAACGTCTCCAGCAGGGCACTCTTGCTCGGCAACGATGTTCTGCGCATCGAACTGATCGAATTCGCAGAACCCAGAGACAGCTCCTCCGCACCACCGGCAATCAACCGTCTGGGCCTGTCGCACTTTGCGGTACAGACCGACGCCATCGACAGAGAGTATGCGCGCCTCACCCGACTGGGTGTGCGGTGTAACTCGGAACCCATCGATTTCGGAACCGTGACGGCTTTGTACGCAAGGGATCCGGACGGTAATACGATTGAGTGGCTGCAGACACACTGACGTATAACACCCTCTCGACGGAAGTGGTCAATGGCAACGTACAACGCCCGGAGCCGCGAGCTACATCAAGCTCACCTGACATAAGCGGACCTGCAGCAACGCAAACGCACCAAGGTGAATCTGTCTGAGTCGCAGCTGTCTTCTGGTCTGGTGCCTTTACGCTCGATGAGAGACGATGCTAGCCACTAGGGAGCGATGATCCATTGCAGGAGTTTGCCGAACACCTACCAGTAGCAGTTGTGCTATTGGGCGTCTTAGCCGGCTCTTTTGTCGCCGGCTTCGCCGGGTTTGGTCTGTCCGCAGCTGCTGGTGCACTACTGCTTCACGTGCTGCCCGCCGCCACTGCAGTTCCCCTGATGATGCTGTGTTCGGTGGTCGTACAAGTCATTTGCCTGGTGTATCTGCGCAAAACCATGGATCTGCGCGGCAGTGCGCCTTTTCTCATCAGCGGTGCGCCCGCGCTGCCGATTGCGGTGTGGATACTAACGAATACTCACCCGGACATCCTCCGACGCGGCTTCGGTGCCTTTCTTGTTGTTTACTGCAGTTACATGCTGTGGAGCGCCCGCCGACGGACCACTGGTAAAACGGCGTCACCAAACTCGACAGAAACGACTGAGGTGCGCAGGCCAGAGCGCCTGCTAACCAACGCTGCCTTTGGTTTCGCAGGAGGCCTGATCGGAGGTTTGACCGCCATGCCCGGCGCCACCATCAGTATTTGGGCGGATATTCGCGGCGGCGATAAGACACAACGGCGTGCCATTGTTCAGCCGTTCATTCTCGTCATGCAGGTCGTTGCCCTGTTGATCATGGCGGGAACGGGACACTTGTTTCACCCGGAACTGAAGCAACTCTTTGTGGTATCCATTCCAGCGATGCTCATCGGTGTTGCGGTCGGACTCTATCTTTTCAATCGGGTGCCCAGCGATCGCTTTCGCCTCTGGGTACTTGTACTGATTCTGGTCTCTGGAATGGTGATGTTGAGTCGCTAGGATCTCAACCAAACCAGAGCGGGTGCCGGTCCTCAGGGAACCTGGATGGCGGGAAAAACCAGGTCACGGCCCAGGATCTGGCGTTGGTATTCTCTTTGGAGGTTCGACCGGTGCGGTGAAAGGTCATCTCATCCAGGAAAATAGCGTCGCCCGCCTGCAAGTGCGGCTCGCTCACCTGTTCGGGACCGCCGGCCTCTTTGATGATCTCCTGCTTGCTAAGCCCAAGGCCATACTTAAGCTTTGATCGCTCCCCATCCCCAACACCCCGTAGCTCATTAAAGCGGTGGGATATCACCATGAGACCTGGCGCCTTGCGACCGCACTCGTCCAACGCGAGAAAACTGTTTACCGCGCCGACGCCGCCGCCAAAAAAAGCCGCGTCTTGGTGCCAGGGCAAACCGTGACTCAGCGGACGTCGGTCAACCAATGTCCTTTCGGCGAGCAACACCGGCGCCTCCCCCATGTACTCGGTCATCACTTCACGCATGCCCGCTCGCAAATACACTTCAATCAGACCCTGCAGCGTTATCGGAGTACAGCGCATCGGAGGCGCATCGGGGAGCTGAATGCCGTCGGCATCGCTTGCGTAGCGATGCTCAGACCAATCCATACCATCGATCAGACCGCGCAACTGGTCCACACCGACGGGATCCACCAGGCCACGGACTACCAGGGCCCCGTGAAGCCGCAAACCGCAGGCCACATGTGCACCTGTCAGCTCCGCTGCATTGACTTCCGGGACACCGCGTACGCCCTCGAACACGTCGACCGCTGGCGCAGATGGCAGTGAGTGGCGCCCTGGGGTCAGCTGGGTACGACCAATGCGGTGCCGAAGAACGGTAGCACGACTCAAATCCGCATCGTTCAAAGGAACCTGTTTGGCGAGTATGCTTTGCAGTTCGCGGGCGAGCTCATCCATCACCGAATCTCTCCACCTATCTACACCTCTTCACCTCTAGGTCCACCTCGTTTTACGCCGTGAACACTATCAAGCACTGCTTACACCCCCTCGAAGGTCGACCAAACAACTCCCCGATTTCACGTTTGCACCGGCTGCTGCAGTGCTCGACCGTATTCGTCCAAGGGATGCAGACCCAGCATGCTACGCGCCTTGTCGTAGAGCTGAAGATCCAACTGATTGTCTTTGCGCACACGCTCGACGAGAGCGTCTGACAGCTCGACCTGATGTGACCGATTAACCCGCAGTCGGTCACCGAGACTCCAATCAAAGGTCGTTTCGAGGCGGTCGACAAATGGCTCGAAATCCTCCACGACACCGAGAACATCGAAACGCTCAAGCGCTTCCAGTGCGCGTTCCAAATGGCGATGATCGGTCTTCACCGAAGGAAAAAAATCGGTTCCGATTTCCTCAGCGGTCATGCCGAGCATTTTCACCATGTAGTTATCAAACTGAAGATTGAATCGTTGCGGATCAGCATAGACCGACTCGGGAGTCGCACCATCATCGGCGCTACCCTGCCGTCGCAAGGCCGAGAGCACCCGCAATACGGGATGCCTCAACATGGTAAAGGTCTTCCATTCTCCAGCGGCTTGTTCCACGCAGGCCAGGGGGAAATGCCCGAACACCAGCTCGCTGCTGGAGTCGGGATCCTGCATAACCGATAGCGCTCGATGGGTGTCAATGCTCACCAGCCCCTTTACCCCTTTCGGCGGGTAAATCCGGTCCGGCGCAAACTGACGTCGCAACATGAATACCAGGGACGTGCCACCTGTTTTCATCAGGTGAACAAAAAACCACCGTGGCATGACTCCCTACCACCTCCGAAGACCAGGGCGCTTTCAACAACACAGATGCAGCTTAAGCTTTATTCTCCAAGCAGAATACAGTAGCCCGGAGGGTAAAGCAAAATGGCCACCACACAGTACCAAAAACAAGCGCCGACCGCCTGGCAAGTCGCTTCGCTGCTTGCGTATGACACTATAAAACCCTCGACACTGCTACTATTAAGCCCAAGCTTAAGCGTACGGTTTCCCTTACTACGCCATGATTTATCAGTTTGGAGGCTACAGCCTCAATACAGACAACCTCACGCTTCTGCACAACGATGTGCCTATTGAGGTGGAGCCCCAGGTATTCGCCGTACTCCAGGCCTTGATCGAGAATAGGGACCGCGCTATCAGCAAAGAAGAATTGGTCTCTTTGGTCTGGAAAGGTCGGGTGGTCTCAGACGCCGCTATCTCCAGTCGAATTAAAACTGCACGCCAGGCCATCGGTGACGACGGTAAAAGCCAGAGGCTGATCAAGACCCTTCACAGCTTTGGATTCAAATTTGTTGCCGAGGTCAGGGAATCGCATCCAAGCCCCCTATCAGGACCGATCTCGGCCAATGAAACTGCCGCCGACCGGGACGATGGCCGTGCTTCGATCGTTGTTCTGCCTCTCGGCCTGAATAAGGGGGCAAAAGCGGACGAAGTCCTGGCGATAGGCATTACTCATGACATCATTAGCAGCCTGTCGCGACTCCACTGGCTCCGAGTAATCGCCAGGGCCAGTGCCTTCAAGCTCGCCGATACGCAGCTGGCAACACAGGATCTGCACCGCACGTTCGGCATCGACTACTCTCTTGCTGGCTTCGTTCACTTCACGGATGGCAAGATCACTCTGCACGTACAGCTGAATGACGCTCGAGACGATACGGTCTTATGGGCAGACAGCCTGTCCGGTAGCCGGGACGACCTGCACGGATTGCGCCTGGCCGTAGTCAGTAAGGCAATCAATCTTCTGGAGTTGCAGCTGTCGGACCAGGAAGCGAAGCGGGCTCAGCTGGCAAATCCTG
Organism: Pseudomonadota bacterium; assembly: GCA_039190425.1. Taxonomy (GTDB): domain Bacteria; phylum Pseudomonadota; class Gammaproteobacteria; order Pseudomonadales; family Halieaceae; genus Marimicrobium. Next base: position 20,710 of record JBCCYE010000050.1, read on the forward strand.
AGAATCTTGACGCTTGGCGCGCTTATCATTTAGCGACGGCTCACCTGTATCGTTTCAACGAGGCTGACAACCAGGCTGCGCTTGAATTATTCAAGCGATCGGTGAATCTGGAACCCGGCTTTGCCAGGGGTCACGCGGGTTTGTCAGCAGCGGAATTTCAGAACGCCTTCAATCGCTATCCTGGCACCGATGCAGAAAGATCGGAGCAGCTCGCGCTGATGGCAGCTCAGGAGAGCATCGCGCTGGACCCGATGGACCCATTGGCCAACTTCGTGATGGGACGCTGTCATTGGCTATCCGGCGACCCGGAGGGAAGCGTTACGTGGTTGGAGCGAGCCATCGCTCTCAACCCCAACTACGCCCAGGGATACTACGCGCACGGTTTGGCCTGCCTGATGGCCGATGACGCTCTACGTGCCTATGACGATGCAACGGCCGCTGAAACGATCAGCCCGTTAGACCCTTTCATGTACGGCTTTTATGGCATCAGAGCGTTCTCGTACATAGCAGATGGCGACTACGAAAGCGCTTGCCGCTGGGCAGAGAGTGCGGCACGACAGCCTGGGGCCATCGTCATAATGGATCTGGTTGCGGCGGCGGCTGCCGAACTGGCGGGTCGACAGAAGCGGGCCAAGTCCTGGCTCCAAAGGGCGCGCAGGCGCAAGCCTGATATCGATATGAACTACCTCTTTCAAGCGCTACCGTTCTCAGAGGGCAGCGTTAAGCAGCGCCTACGCGACGCGCTGGACAGCCTGGGTCTGGATCGCCCTCACAGCTGACTCTGCAGATTTCCCCAGACTTTCTCCAAGCTACTGTCTCTCCGATTTGCGCTAATGCCCATTGACGGCGTCGCCGAGCGCCTCCGGTCGCGGCCTCGCAAAGGAAGACTCGATGAAACGCACTTTGCGAGGCCCCGGTGGAGCACTACCGAGCACGCTGACCTGCAACCACAGCCCCTTGGAACACTGGGACAAATCATCCCTGGGCGCTATCCATCTGGAGGAACAACGATGCAATCCATAACCAGTAACTGCTCTGGCGCGAAGGCGCCGATACTTGCCATCCATGGGTCTGCTGCTTCAGGAAAGCAGTGGAAGAGCTTGCGCCTTCAGTTGGGCGAAGAGCGTAAGCTCCTGGCGCCAGACCTGCCTGGCTACGGCAAAAACAACCCACCGAACGACTCGGATGCATCCGGTCTTGCAGGCCGCGCGCAGCCAATGCTCAAACTGCTGCGTCAGCTAAAGCACCCCGTACATGTGGTGGCACACAGTTTTGGCGCGGCCATTGCCCTGGAGCTGCTGCGCACCTCGCCGCAGCTGGTGCGCAGTCTCTGGCTGTATGAACCGATCGTGCCAAGCCTTCTTCAGCACAGCGGCACCGACAAGGACCTGGCGCTGCTGTCCGATCTCGCTCTACTGGCCAACATGCTGGACAGAGCCAGCGGTCAGGTCGCGATGTCAGCTTTCGTTGACTTCTGGCACGGAGATGTCCGCTGGGCGCAGCTGCCCGACGACCGACGCGCGATTCTAGCGGACCAAGCCAGTACCGTTCTGCGCGACTTTCGTGAGGCTTTCAGCCGCTCTGTACCCGTTGCCGAGCTAAAACGGTACACCGCGCCAGTACACATCGCTGTGGGTGAGCATACGCGCCAACACGCCACTCGCATGGCTTCGTTGCTGTGCGCACTGCTGCCAAACAGTCAGACGTTGCGCTGCGCTGACATGGGCCATATGGGGCCTTGCACGCATTCCGCCCAGGTCAATGATTCGATCCTCGACTGGATTCAACGCGTGGAAGAGAACCGTCCTGGCAGTGCTTTGTCTGCTCCGGAGCGCACTGCTGCGATTGCCTGAGTCAACGGCCGTCGTGCCCTGGACCTCGCTAACTTGGACGACAGGTTCTACCGTCCAACAGCCCGACGACACTGTACGGCACCCGGCAGCCACATCGGAATGCACACGGTAGTGCGGTGTGCCGGTCCGATCCCCGCAGCCGTTGGCGACGAATCGACGTCCGTCCGCGGGCACGTGAGCGCGCTAACCTGACTGAGCGGATTGAGGGACAGGTGGCTCCCGTTGTGTACCTCGCATCCGTGCCGGCTGCCAGTCGGGGGGGCCAAAGACATAGCCTAGCGCCTCAGACCCACTGTTGGTCTGGCGGATCTGCTTCACCAAGGCCACCCAATCAGCGACCGTGATCGCAAAGGGGTTATGGGTATCAAGATTCGTCCGAAGACCATACCGCACCTCGGCTCGCTCGGGCTCAAAGGTGCCGAACATGCGATCCCAAACAATGAAGAGGTTGCCGTAATTTTTGTCAATGTACTCAGGATTGCTACCGTGGTGAACTCGGTGGTGCGATGGTGTATTCATCAACCACTCCACGGGAGCCCAGAGCTTGCCAACAATTCTGGTGTGACCGACGACGCCCCAAAGCGTCGCAGCTACTCCGGCAACCAGGGTCATCAGCGGATCGAAACCTAGCAGAGGCAGCACAGCGAAGAACGGAATTTTGGTCACGGGGCCCAGCCAGGCCTGTCGAAATGCCACGACAAAATTCATCTGTTCGCTGCAATGGTGGTTCATGTGCACCGCCCACAGGAAACGCACACGGTGACTCATGCGGTGGTACCAATAGAACACGAAGTCAATCGCGACAAAGCTCATCAGCCAGAGAGCCCACAGCGGCAACATCGCATTCAAATCGAACAAACGATACTGGTACAGATAGAGGCTAAAACCCAGAGTAGCCGCCCTCAGCGCACCGTTAACCATGAGGTTGCCTGCAAGCAGACCCAGGCTGCCGAGTGTGTCTGGACGCGTGTAGTACCGCCACCCTTTCAGCGAGCATACGACCGCCTCCACGGCAATCAACAGCATAACAACGGGCACGCCAATGACGTACACAAGGGAGGCGCCCGATGGATCCAAGTCCGGC
>JBCCYE010000051.1:0-21123 GCA_039190425.1 Pseudomonadota bacterium
AGAGCTTCTTGGGTAGCTGGCTCATAAATCCGGTCTCCCTACCGACTGGTTGTATTTTCTAAAGGAGATTATATTGTGCAGAGGGCTTCCAGAACAATCTTAACTACGCCTTTCACATTCAAACGGGAATGCGCATTGAGGGAAGCGCGATTCACACCGATTGCTTTAAGTTTTTTAGTTTATTGAATTGCACCCAAAGTTAGACTGAACCCCTGAGTCTTTACAACATTTCGAAATAACTCGTATCGCGGGGAAAGGTTTCGAGATAAATTTTTCAATCTTCAGTGGCTCCCCGAGTCCCTTGGCTTTGCAATGTAGAGCGGGGTTCTGGCGCAGTTCTTGGATTTCATCATTTTGCACCTCCGTAGGGTGTGATTGGTTAGGCTCCGGGGCGGGGATTCGCCCTTGGGGCCGATTCAAGTGGCCAGACATTTAGTACACTGGTAGCATGCGCTGCACTGCGGCTGTAGCTCAGTTGGATAGAGCATCCGCCTTCTAAGCGGACGGTCGAGGGTTCAAATCCTTCCAGCCGCGCCACCTTGCCAAGCACTTACCTACAGAATTACCTACAATATCTGCTAACAACTGATTTACTTGGCGTAGTAGGGGCCTTCTAAGCCGACGGTCGTAGGTTCGAATCCTACTACTCCCGCCAACTGGCCGCGCGCAAGGCAATTTGAACACTCAGTCAGCGTTGCAAGCACTGCTGCTGACACGGCTGGATTCGCCGGCTTTCGACACCTAACCCAGCACGGAAAAGCTGCTCCCTTCCACCAGCTTGCGTTTCCGGGAGTAAAAGCCGATGTTCAGCTCTACGCCGGTGAGAGGAGCGGTGACCGTCACCGGCTCAGCGTCGTGGTCTTGACCGGCCTCGCAGGCGGTAATGAGCTCGGCCATGAGCAGTCCGACCGTCGGGGCGTTCTTGAACTGATTACCGCTGGTGCCGACGGCCATGTAGAAACCGTCCAGGGCGGAGCGATCGTACACGGGAATCCAGTCGTCACTGACATCGTATAAGTCAACCACGCCCTGACTGCGATCTGGTATCGGCAGATCGGGCATTCGCTGGGCCATTCGATAGAGTTGCGCTTGCCATTGTTCGCCGGTGATGTTCCGGTTGAAGTGGTTGGGATCCTCGACCCATTCTCTTGGATCGCACTCGGGATCTTCACTGCCAACCAGCAGCTGAGTACCCAACTCAGGTCGGCTGTAGCCACCAATGTCGTGATCGGACATGACAACTCCGTGCGCTTTGGGGTCGTAACTTGGCGGCAGTGGCACGTAGTGAACTTCGTGGCGCAGCGCCCGCGTGCCTATGGTCATGTCCTCCAACACACCCGCCAGTTTGTTGATGACGCCTGAGTGAGGCCCCGCCGCATTCACCACAATAGGTGCACGCAGTGTCGCTCCGCTGCCGAGCGTCACACCCTCCACGCGCGATCCACGTTGCTCGATCGAGGCTACCGTCGCGTTAAAGCGAAATTCAGCGCCGTGATGTTCAGCGGCAGCTTGCAGATTGTGCACGGTGAGTTGTGGATCGTTGACATAGCCCGCAGTCGGGATATACACCGCACCCGCTAGCGGTTGCTTGTTGGGATTGCCAAACTCTGGATTGTCTGGACGTTTGGGCGGGTAGAATGAGCGCACCTCGAGATGCGGCATGCGCTCTTGCAGAGTCCGCAGATCCCACTCTTCATAAGGAATCCCCAGCGCACGATGGTGGTCCAAGTGTTTGTTCATGCTGCCAGGGCGCTCGAGTATCACGATCAATCCGGTGTGGATAAATCGGGCGTAGCCTCGCTCATCTTCCACACCCAGAAACTCGCGCCATCGTTGCCACTGCAGATAGCTTTCATAGGCGATCGCCGTGCCGTCCCAGGTCGAGTAGTGTGTCCGAATGATGGCGCAGGAGTTGACGGTGGAGCCTGCGCCAGCGATGGGATTTTTGTCTAAAACAACAGGATGGAGGCCGCGTAAGGCCAATTGGTACGCAATTGAGGCCCCCATGATGCCCGCGCCGATCACGATGGCATCACACTGCGAGCGATCTGTGGTCATCGGTGTGCCTCTTAATATCTGCTGCGCTTACGCAAACAACTCGGTAGATTACGTTGCTCGAAGGGTTGGTTCGCCGAGAGCGGCAAACGCATATGTTGGCACGTCTTGAACGCATTACACTCTCTTCAACGTCATGAGGCCCCAAGGCGTTGGGTTGGTTCAGCGGGTTAGTGTGGCGAACAAAGGCTCGCATTTTTGGCTTTCCGGTATAGCTGCTTCGGCACGATTATGGCCTGATTTGTGCGTATTGGCCTAGGGCAGACTCGGTAAATCACAATGAACACAGTTTCGTAGTGCTCTCAACACGCCTAAAGATGCCTCCCGCCTCTGTGGGAGCCACTTGCTACGCCGGTTCCTTTGGGCCAGAATACGCCGCCTCTGCAGCGCGATGGCGTGCAGCCGCTATGGTGATCCAGGCGGTCCTCTCGCAACGATAAGTAGTGAAACCCGCCAGGCCCGGAAGGGAGCAACGGTAGTTACTGACTCGTGTGCCGGGATGCGGCTGTCTGGGTCGCCTCCATTGTCCTGCGCAGTTTCTGTACCAGAGCCTCTGGTGTATCCTAAGCCGCTGTACATCACCCGGTATCGATCAGGATTCGGCAACCCATGACCTATCAGGTACTCGCACGCAAGTGGCGACCCAAAACGTTTCGTGAGATGGTGGGTCAGGAACACGTGCTGAAGGCGTTGATCAATGCGCTCGATCACGATCGCCTGCACCACGCCTACTTGTTCACCGGTACACGTGGTGTCGGTAAGACGACCATCGCTCGAATTCTTGCCAAGTGTCTGAACTGTGAGACCGGTGTGACCTCTGATCCGTGCGGGGAGTGCTCTTCATGTCTCGAGATTGCAGAGGGACGCAGTGTTGACTTGTTGGAAGTAGATGCCGCGTCTAGAACCAAAGTGGAGGACACGCGGGAACTGCTTGAGAATGTGCAATACGCACCTACTCACGCTCGCTACAAGGTGTACCTGATCGACGAAGTGCATATGCTCTCCACTCACAGTTTCAACGCGCTGCTGAAAACACTCGAAGAGCCGCCGCCTCACGTCAAGTTCCTGCTGGCCACCACGGATCCCCAAAAGCTGCCCGCCACTGTCCTATCCCGGTGTTTGCAGTTCAACCTGAAGAGCATGTCTCCGGAACAGGTCGCAGGGCATCTGTCGACGATACTTGATCGTGAAAGTATCCCATTTGAAGAACCTGCTCTGTGGCTGTTGGGGCGTGCCGCATCGGGCAGCATGCGAGATGCGCTGAGCCTTACGGATCAGGCCATTGCCTATGGTTCCGGGGTTGTGAACGAGCAGGACGTGCGTGCCATGCTGGGTAGCGTAGACGTGAGTTTTGTCTACCGGCTACTGGAGGCAGCAGGGCAGACCGATACTGGCGCGCTACTGGACGTGGTCGCCCAAATGGACGAACACGGTGTGGACTTCGAGGGCAGCCTGGATGAACTCATCTCGCTGCTGCACAGGGTTGCCGTGGCTCAGGTCGTGCCGGATGCGATCGACAACAGCTGGGGTGATGCTGAACGGGTGGCGGGTATCGCGGCCGGTCTGACTGCAGAAGACGTACAGTTGTTCTATCAAGTCGCATTGAACGGGAAACGAGACCTTCCCCTGGCGGTTGATGCGCGGTCCGGATTCGAGATGGTATTGCTCCGCATGGTGGCATTTCGCCCCGCTCTGATCATCGATGAGACCCTGTCGGCAGAAGACTTGCACCCCTCAGCGCCACCTACCGCGGTGGAGGGCGGCGATTCTGGAAAAAAGCGTTCTGAGAGGCAGCGCCCTCCGTCGTTGGCTGCTGCGGCTGCGATGCCCAACGCTCAAGGGCAGTCGACGCAGGTCACGTCTGAGACCCATCGAGTTGCCGTTCCTCCGAACGATCCTGTCTCAACCGAACAAGGCTCGTCCAAGCAAGGCGCCCCTGCTCCCAAAGAGGCAACTTGTGACACCAACACAGCCGGTCAGCAGGTGCTCGGGGAAGTCCCGCCATTGCACAGTCTCGATGCCGCGGGCTGGCCACAGCTACTGGACAGGTTGGGATTGACGGGCATTGTTTACAACGTCGCTTCCCACTGCGAACTGGCCGCCAGCACAGAGGGCACTGTGAAGTTTGTTTTGGACGATACCAACGCGACGCTGTTCAACGATGGGCATGCGGTAAAGCTGGGATTGGCACTGGAAAACCTGTACGGTCAGGCAGTGGCGGTCGAGGTGTCTATGGGCAGACCTTCCGGCGAGACGCCTGCCATGCGCCGTGAGCGGTTGGCTGTGGAACGCCAGCGTGAGGCCGAGCGCTCAATTGACGACGATCCGCAAGTGCGGGCTTTGATCACACGATTCGATGGCGAACTGGACCGAACGTCCATCTCGCCGACAGACGGGTAGTGCCCGGCAGGAGGCAGATGTGAAGGGATCCCTCACAGATTTGATGCAACAGGCTCAGGAAATGCAGGCCCAAATGCAGCGTATGCAGGAGGAACTCGCCAACTCAGAAGTCCGCGGCGAAGCTGGGGCCGGACTGGTGTCCGTCGTGATGACCGGCCGTCATGATGTGAAACGGGTCGAGATCGACGATTCGGTGTTACAGGAGGACAAGGCGGTACTCGAAGACCTGCTGGCGGCCGCAGTCAACGATGCCGTGAGAAAAGTGGAGTCACACAATCAGGAAACCATGTCGGGGCTGGCATCGGGGCTGAATCTCCCGCCCGGGTTCAAGTTGCCATTCTGAACTGCGCGTGAGTTTCAGTCCTGCCCTTCAGAAGTTGGTTGATGCCCTTCGCTGTCTGCCGGGCGTTGGCCCGAAGTCTGCCCAGAGAATGACTCTGCACCTGCTCGAACGTGATCGAGAGGGCGCAGCGGCGCTGGCTGCGGCCCTGACCGAGGCGGTAGAGCAGGTCGGCCACTGCGAACGCTGTCGAAACTTTACCGAGCATCCTATCTGCGAAATCTGCAGCGATCCGCGGCGTGACCATACCACCGTCTGTGTTGTAGAAACGCCTGCCGACGTCATGGCAATCGAACAGAGCGGCAGTTATCGCGGCGTCTATTTTGTCCTGATGGGCCATCTCTCGCCAATCGATGGTATTGGTCCGGAGGAGATTGGTCTTGATCGCTTTCACGAGCGGGTGTTAGCAGAAGGGATCGAAGAGGTCATCCTGGCAACCAATCCGACTGTGGAGGGTGAAGCAACAGCCTACTATTTAACCGAGCTGCTACAGGACGCCGGCGTCAAAGTATCCCGCATTGCGCACGGAGTGCCCTTGGGCGGCGAACTGGAGTACGTCGACGGGTCAACGCTGGCGCACGCATTGGCAGGCCGGCGACTGGTCGAATGATGCGCTGGCATCTGGTCGAATCTGATACTGAAGCAGCGTCGCTGATGGCTCGCTGCCAGGCCGCCCAAGCTGTGATGCTTGATACTGAGTTCATGCGCCGCAATACCTTTTATCCCCAGGTAGGTCTCTTGCAGCTGTGCTGCCCGGCTGAGCCGGAGACGGCTTGGCTTGTCGATCCGCTCTTGATTACGGATCTCGAGCCGCTGAAACAACTGCTCGCAGATTCCACGGTGGTCAAGGTATTGCATTCGGCGAGTGAGGACCTGGAGGTGTTCGATCGTTGGTTGTCGGTACTACCACAACCTTTGTTTGACACCCAGCGAGCGGCGTCTCTACTGGGCCTTGGTTTCGGGCTTGGATACCGTACACTGGTGCAGGAAGTCTGCGGTGTGGACCTGCCCAAGGGAGAAACCCGCTCGAACTGGCTGCAGCGACCCCTGAGCAACTCGCAGTGCGAATACGCGGCACAAGACGTTACCTGGTTGCTGTCCATTTGGCGCGACCTCGACAAACGGGCGAGAGCCGAGCAGCGAAATCAGTGGATATTGAGTGACGGTGACGACGCCCTGGCCGCGGTCGGCAGTAACAGCCAGCAAACTCACACGCGTATCAAGTCGGCTTGGAAGCTCAATCGCCGTCAGCTCGCGGCCCTGCAGGCGGTCTGCCAGTGGCGAGAGGAGACAGCGCGCACTCGTGACAAACCCCGCAGCTGGATCATTGACGACAAAACCTGCCTGCTGCTGGCGCAGTTGGGCCCGGTCTCGATGCAGGCGTTGAGCGCCAACGTTCAACTGCCGGCGCCAGTGCAGCGTCGCTACGGGAAGACACTGCTCGCGCTGTTGGAAGGGGTTGCCGCCAGGTCGCCTGAGACCTTGCCACCGTCTATGCCGGTGCCACTGGATGCCGCTCAGAGGCGTCGTTTAGGTGATCTAAAAAAACGCGGCGAGACACTCTCTGAGAAACTCGGTGTAGCCCCGCAGAGCCTACTGTCGGGTGCAGACTACGAGTTGTTGTTACGCGAGACCCTGGGTCAGCCGATTCGAGAACCTCGTCCCTGGCAAGGATGGCGATCTGAGGTTGTCATCGGTCCGCTGCGACGAGCACTGGCTGAGGGGGGTGGGAGCTCTTGATCTGTGATGTTTACAAGAGCTCTCGCCGGCCAGACCTGTACCTGTACGTCGCAAAATCCAGCGGACTCGAGGGCTTGCCTGAAGCGCTGCTAGCGGGTTTCGGCTCGCCAGAGTGGGTGCTGACTCTGCATCTCACGCCGGAGAAAGCCCTTGCCAGAGCAAGAGCGCCAGAAGTCCTTGCCAGCATAGAACATCAGGGCTATTACCTACAGATGCCACCGTCACCCGCTGGAACGCAGTCGAAGGAGGCCGATGGCAACGACTGAATGGTGGCAGAGCAAGTCTTTGCATGAACTCGACAAAGTGGAGTGGGAAGCACTCTGCGACGGCTGCGGCAAATGCTGCTTACACAAACTGTCGGTAGAGGAAGCGGGCGAGCCGCACTACACCCGGATACACTGCCGTCTGCTGACGGAGGATTGTCGTTGCAGCGATTACACCCACCGACTTGCGCAGGTGCCCGAGTGCTTGGATGTGCAGCGGCTAACGCAGGCGCAGCTAGACTGGCTCCCCTCAACCTGTGCGTACCGGCTGCGAGCGAGCAACCGTCCTCTGCCAGACTGGCACCCCCTGGTCAGCGGAAGCCCCGACAGCGTGCACCGGGCCGGCATGTCAGTGCGCGGCAGGGTGGTGTCAGAAGAGTTTGTGCATCCGGATGGTTTCGGTGAACATATAGTGCATTGGGTCGACTGAGGGAGCCGCTCATGCTGGACGAATCTTCGTATCACCTTGCGCTCTATCTGTACATTGGAGCGGCATTCCTGGTGGTGCTGTGCCTTGCGTGGGCGCTGGGTAGTCGCCGCTATCCCGGTTGGACTGCGCTGGTTGTCCTGCTGTCCGCGGCACTGCTTTTGACCCCTGCCTATCCGAAGGAGGGCGTTCAGACCATGGCGCCAGCGTTGATTGTCGCCGGCTTCCAGTTTTTCACCGAGGGCTACTCTGCCGCCGAGCACGCGCTGCGTCCGCTCGCCATGTTCTGCGGGGGCGCCGTCTTGTTGGCTCTGTTACTGAGATTAACGCTACTGCGGCCGCGCGCGGCAGACTGAGACGGCGCTCGCGATAGCGCGTCGACAAAGTTGACAGTGTTGATTTGCGGTCCGCTGGTCGGGTAACCTGAGCGCTTTTCGTAAAAACAGTGAGTGTGTTTAAACATGGGTAAATTCGAAGGGACGGAGCGCTACGTTGCGACTGACGACCTGCGTATGGCGGTCAATGCGGCGGTAGCACTGGAACGTCCGCTATTGATCAAGGGGGAGCCAGGAACAGGGAAGACCATGCTCGCCGAAGAAGTGGCGCTCGGTCTGGGCAAGCGTCTGATTCAGTGGCACATCAAATCAACCACGAAGGCGCAGCAGGGCCTGTATGAGTACGATGCCGTGTCCCGCTTGCGCGATTCGCAACTGGGCGAGGAAAAGGTTCACGATATTGCCAACTACATCAAGAAGGGCAAGCTTTGGGAAGCCTTTGCGTCGGACGAACAGGTGGTGTTATTGATCGACGAGGTGGACAAGGCCGATATCGAATTCCCCAATGATTTGCTGGTTGAACGCGATCGGATGGAGTTCTTTGTTTATGAGACCGGCGAGACTGTGAAAGCCAAGCATCGTCCGATCATTGTCATAACCAGCAACAATGAGAAGGAACTGCCCGACGCGTTCCTGCGCCGCTGTTTTTTCCACTTCATCAATTTTCCGGACAGAGACACCATGCGCGAGATCATCGCCGTGCACTATCCAGATATCGCCAAGGATTTGGTGCAGGAGGCGATGGAAGTGTTTTTCGATGTACGCGCCATACCTGGTCTCAAGAAGAAGCCGTCGACGTCCGAGCTGATTGACTGGCTGAAACTTTTGATGGCCGATGACATCCCGGATGAGATCCTCAAAGAGCGTGATCCAACCAAGGCGATTCCACCCCTGTACGGCGCCCTGTTGAAGAACGAACAGGACGTACATCTGCTGGAACGTTTGGCCTTTATGCACCGAAGGGAAAGCCGCTAAGGAAGCGGACTGCGAGGTGGCAAATTCATGTTGATCAATTTTTTTCACGGGCTTCGCGACGCGGGTGTGCCTGTCACAACGCGCGAACTGCTGGATCTGATGGAAGGTTTGAAACAGCATGTCGCCTTCGCAGATATGGACGATTTCTACTATTTCAGCCGCGCCTGCATGGTTAAAGATGAAAAGTACTTTGACCGTTTTGATCGGGCATTCGGTCTGCATTTTCAGGAACTGGAAGCGCTCGATGACATTATTGAAGCGCTCATTCCAGATGACTGGTTGCGTTCTGAGTTTATGAAGAACCTATCCGACGAAGACAAGGCTAAAATTGAATCACTCGGCGGCCTTGAAAAGCTGATCGAGGAGTTCAAACAACGCCTCGAGGAGCAAAAGGAGCGTCATGAAGGCGGAGATAAGTGGGTAGGTACCGGTGGCACCTCGCCGTTCGGTCAGGAGGGGTATCATCCGGAGGGTATTCGGGTTGGTCCGAACGGAAAAAACAAAAAGGCCGTCAAGGTCTGGGACAAGCGGGACTTCAAAAACCTTGATGACAGCGTCGAACTTGGTACTCGAAACATCAAAATTGCGCTACGTCGGCTTCGTAAGTTCGCTCGAACGGGAGCCACGGAAGAACTCGACCTCGACGATACCATCAGTTCCACCGCCCGCAACGCCGGTCTGCTTGATATCAAAATGATTCCGGAGCGCCACAACGCCGTCAAGGTGCTGCTGTTTTTCGACGTTGGCGGGTCAATGGACCCCCACGTAAGAGTGTGCGAAGAGCTGTTCTCGGCCGCCAGAATCGAGTTCAAACATATGGAGAACTTCTACTTTCACAATTTTCTCTACGAAAGCGTCTGGCGAAACAATGTAAGGCGGCACAACGAGCGCACGCCGCTGTTGGATATCTTGCATAAATACAGTCACGACTACAAAGTGGTGTTTGTGGGTGATGCGTCTATGTCACCCTATGAAATTCTCCAGCCGGGTGGTTCGGTGGAGCACTGGAACGAAGAGCCTGGCGAGTATTGGATGCGCCAGCTGCTGGAGGTCTACGACAAGGTCATCTGGATCAACCCCGTCCCAGAAGATGAGTGGCAGTACACACAGTCAGTTGCAATTACGCATCAGCTGGTAGAGGGCCGCATGTACCCGTTGACGCTAAAGGGGTTGGAAGAGGGTATGTCCTACCTGTCGAAGTAGGGCGCGAATGCAATCAATCCGGCCATGACGGCGACGTTCAAAGACTCTACTTCATTATTCAGCGGGATGCTGACGACGCCATCGGCGCGCGAGCGGACGTCGCTTGACAGGCCATTCGTCTCGTTTCCAAGTACGTACACAATGAAGTCCTGGGTGGAGTAGTCAAACAGGCTCTGGTCCGCGCCGGCCTCCAGGGCCACCACGCTCGCGCCACGCGCACGGCAGGCGTCCAGCGCCGTAGGTAAGCCGTCACAGAACAGTATGGGGGCGCGAAAAATCGTACCGGCGCTGGCCTTAATCACCAGCGGACCCAGCGACGCATTGCCGCGCTCGGCGAGTATCAGCCCGTCCAGATGCCCGGCGGCGGAACTGCGGATAATCATGCCCAGGTTTTGCGGATTGGTGATGCGGTCCAGCGCCAGCAGGCGCCGACCTCGGATGGGAGACTCTTCCTCCAACAGCTCCGTGAGCGGTTTGAAACCCGGACAGAGCACGTCCAGAGCCACGCCCTGATCCTGCTTGCCATTGCGCGATAGATGCGCAAGCCGCTTGCGACTGTGGGTTTGTACCGTGATACCCCGGCGTTTGGCCAGGCGCTCGATATCACTCAGTATCGCTGCGGGGCGATTGCTGTCCGCAATATGCAGGGCGTGGCAGCCCAGGCGTTCGTCCCGCAGGCACTCGAGCACGGCGTTGCGGCCGTAAACCGTCAACATTCGGTCGAAGTAAGCTTTCTTTTCTGCGTAGGTCTTATTCACAGTGATGCAGACTGCGCGAACGCGGCAGGAGGCATCTCAGGTAATGGATTCTTTACCGATGGCCAGTGCGGTGACCCGCTCTGCGGATTCCTTCATGCGCTCAGCGATCTCCTCAATCTGTGAGCCGAGAATCGGCTTGCCAAATGAGCCCGCCACAAAGCACATGATGGGCACCTGGTTCAGCACGAAAACCGGTACCGACACGGTGCTGACCGCGTAACGGGCTTTGGGGTCAATTCGGTCCAGGTGATAGTGCTCATCGCACAGATCATGCTGGTACTTGTTGGCAGCGTCTTCCAGATGAGAAAGGCTCCAGGAATTGTGGATGCTCTCGAGTTCATCACGCAGATGCGTCTCCGCCCGCGTTTTCAGTGTCACTTCATAGCCGCGTGCGCGAATAGCAATCAGCGAAACACGAAGTTTCTGATCGAGTTTTTCATTGTACTCGCCGCGGGAGTCGTGTGCGCGAGTGAGCCAGGCCTCCAGATACTTGGCGTCGGAGAACGCGGTAAAGCATGCCGCTACCGGGGCGGTATTGGGCAGTCTGAGGCCCAGCTGAAAAGAATCGATCAGGGGTGTCGCGCGCCCGTACAGTGCCAGCAGTACCTGGTGCATTTTGGAACGGCCGGTCACGGCGAATCCTATACCCAGGTCCGTTTGCAGCGCCTCGAGCTCTGGGCGAGCATACTCGAGCACGGGGAATTGTGCGAAGGCTGCGTTACCTGCCGCAATGATTGAGGGCCCGAGCCTGTAGGCCTTGGTCTTTGGGTGCTGCACCAGGAAACCGTAGTTGGCCATGGTGGTTAGAATCGCGTGGCATGTCGCCTTGTTCAAGTTGAGACGTCGCGTCATTTCGGTGAGACCGAAAGACTGGTGTGGATTGGCCATCAGCAGATCCAGGATGGCCAGTGCCCGCGCAGTGGGTTGAGAAAATAGTGCCACTATGACTCCACAGTTATTTTATAGTGATTGCCAAACCTCCGGTTACGTCCGGAGCGGGGTTTATATTATTGTACTTGTTGGTCAATCTCAACGTTCCAGTGGGGTAAGCTCAAGGGCAGGGAGGACAGTTCATCACATTCATCTTTTACTCCACCAGTGCGTGCCACCTGTGCGAGCAGGCGCTGACGCTTTTCTATCGAGCAACGCGAGATCTGGATGGCGTTGTACTGAAGGAGCTCGACGTCGGTGATTCTGACGATCTGTTTGAACGCTACGGCACAAAGATTCCGGTACTGGGCAAGGCCACGGGAGCGGAGTTGAACTGGCCCTTCACCGAGGAAGAAGTGCGTGCCTTCGTGCTGGGTTGAGGTTACTTCCCGACGCGAACGGCGAGGACGTCGCAACTAGCACCGTGCAGCACGCCGTTTGCCGTTGAACCCATCAGCAGCGCCAGGCCGTAGCGCCCGTGAGAGCCAACGACAATCAGGTCGGCGCCCAGCGATTCCGCAGTGGCGTGAATTTCCACTTCGGGCTTGCCGAGCACAATGTGCTGGCGGGCCTCGGGTACGTTGGCGCTCTCGCCAAACCGAAGCAGTTGAGTGGTAGCCTGCTGGTGTATTTCGTCCTGAATGCCCGAAAAGTCCATGGGTATGTCGCCGCCGTATGCGAAACTGAGCGGCTCGATGACGTGAATCAGGTGGAGCCTTTCACTACCCGTTTCCGCGATTGCCATCGCCCTCTGCAGAACCTGACTGGACTCGTCGGAAAGATCAACCGCCACAAGAATGTTCTGGTACTGTGCCATCGCCGGATTTCCTTATGATCCCTTGCTGGGTGTATAGCATAGAATGAAACCGCACGCGGCGGGAAGCCGTGGGGCACTCGCGACTTCAGGAGAATACCGCTCGTTATGTGGACCTTTCTACTCATAGCTTTTGTGCTTGCCCTGGCATTGGCACCGCTCATCCACGTGCTGCCCAGTAAGGGTCAGCGACGCCTCGCGCGACTCCGAGAATACGCGGCAGTCCACGGGATGTTTGTAGAAAGCCGGCGCCCTCCCGGTAACGAGGCAAGTGACGCCAGACCGGTCATCTATTACGGCCAGCGCTTTCCGACATCGTCACAGCGTGAGTTCTCTTCAGCGAGTTGGGCGTGTGCGAATGGCCAATGGCGCAGGGTGGGGCGCGGCCCAAGGGTGCCGACGTGTATCAGCGATTGCCCGGTGAGTCTCGAAGGTGCCAGCGTGGATCAGTACAGCTGCGGAGTGTATTGGGATGAGGCGGGCGATGAGGCCTGCATCGAGCACATTCGGGTAGCGTTGGCGCACTGGACTGAGCATCTGATCGGATGAGTAGCAGCGATTTTTCTTGACCCAAGCCGCGCGGCGACTTATATATGCCAGTTTTTTGCGCCGCCCAAACGGCGTCAGGACATAGACTGGGACGGTATGGGTAAATCACTTGTCATCGTTGAGTCGCCGGCCAAGGCCAAGACGATCAACAAATATCTGGGCTCGGACTTCGTTGTGAAGTCCAGCGTCGGACATATTCGCGATCTACCCACGTCTGGTGGCAATAGCAAAGTCGATCCAAAGGAACGTGCCGCACAGGCAGCGAAGACCAGGAAAATGACGCCGGCCAAAAAAGCTGCCCACAAAAAGAAGAAAGCCAAGGAGCAGCTTGTCCGGCGCATGGGCATTGACCCAGAGAAGGGCTGGACAGCAGATTACGAGGTGCTTCCCGGTAAGGAAAAGGTGGTCAGCGAACTGAAAAAGCTGGCTGAAAAATCCGATGCCGTGTACCTCGCCACTGACCTGGATCGAGAGGGTGAAGCCATTGCCTGGCACTTGCGCGAGGCCATCGGCGGTGACGAATCGCGTTACCAGAGAGTGGTGTTCAATGAGATTACCAAGAAGGCGATTCAGGAGGCCTTCGAGGAGCCCGCTACCCTCGATATGGATCGGGTCAATGCCCAGCAGGCAAGGCGCTTTCTGGATCGCGTTGTCGGGTACATGGTGTCCCCGCTGCTTTGGTCGAAGGTGGCGAGGGGTCTGTCAGCGGGCAGGGTTCAGTCGGTGGCCGTGCGACTGATCGTTGAACGGGAGCGCGAGATCCGAGCCTTTGTGCCGGAAGAGTATTGGGAAGTGCATGCGGATCTGGTGACATTGGACGGAGACAACGTCCGCTTTCAGGTGCAACGCTTCCAGGACGGTGAGTTTCGTCCAGGCAACGAGGCGCAGACCAGCGCGGCGGTGGCAGCGCTGCAAGCCTCCAGCTACGCGGTCAGCGAACGCCAGGATAAACCCACGCGGTCAAAGTCTCCTGCGCCGTTCATTACTTCCACACTTCAGCAGGCTGCGAGCACTCGTCTTGGCTTCAGTGTGAAAAAGACGATGATGCTGGCCCAGCGCCTGTACGAGGCCGGTTACATCACCTACATGCGCACCGACTCAACAAACCTCAGCGCGGAAGCCGTTGCGTCCTGCCGGGACTACATTCAGAGTCATTATCCCGCGGAGTACCTTCCGAATGCGCCCAAGAGCTATTCCTCAAAGGATGGCGCCCAGGAAGCCCACGAGGCGATTCGTCCCTCCGACGTGACAGTTCTGCAAGCTTCCCTGAAAGCGATGGAGCGGGATGCAGAGAGGCTTTACGAACTCATCTGGCGTCAGTTTGTTGCGGGTCAAATGCCCGACGCCGAGTACACGTCGACCAGAGTCACCGTTACGGCAGGGGACTATCAGCTCAGCGCGAGAGGCCGGATCGTCCGCTTCGACGGCTATACACGGGTGCAACCACCCGCGGGTCGCAAGAGTGAAGATGCTGTGTTGCCTGATTTGAAAGAGGGCCAGCCGCTGACCCTGGACAAGCTGGAACCTGCCCAGCACTTCACCAAGCCGACGCCGCGCTACGGTGAAGCCAGTTTAGTGCGGGAACTCGAAAAGCGCGGTATAGGCAGGCCCTCCACCTATGCGTCGATCATTTCCACCATTCAGGATCGTGGTTACGTGCGGCTCGAAAACAAGCGTTTCTACGCGGAGAAGATGGGGGACATTGTCACCCAGAGACTGCAGGGTAGTTTTGCGGATCTGCTGGACTATGGGTTCACGGCGGCCATGGAGGAAAAGCTCGACGAAGTGGCGAATGGGGAACTGCAATGGCAGGCACTACTGGACGAATTTTACTCGGAGTTCAGTGGGCTATTGGAGAAGGCTGGAGAACCCGAACCGTCTGGTATGCAGCCCAACGAGCCAACCATGACGGACATCCCGTGCGAACAGTGTGGACGTCCCATGCAAGTGCGCACCGCCAGCACTGGCGTATTCCTGGGCTGCTCTGGCTACGCATTGCCACCCAAGGAGCGCTGCAAGTTTACGATTAACCTGACGCCCGGCGAAGAGGCGATTCGCGAGGATGCTGACGACGAGGCTGAGTCGCGCCTGCTGCGTACTAAGCACCGCTGCAAACTATGCCACACCGCCATGGACAGCTATCTGATCGATGAAGAGCGCAAGCTGCATGTCTGTGGTAACAATCCGGACTGCCCGGGGTTTGAGGTAGAGCACGGCAAGTTCAAGATTCGCGGTTACGAAGGCCCCACCCTAGAGTGCGATAAATGCGGTGCTGAGATGCAGTTGAAAAACGGGCGTTTTGGTAAATACTTCGGCTGCACGGTCGAAACCTGCAAAAACACGCGCAAACTGTTGCGCAATGGCGAGCCTGCTCCGCCCAAGATGGACCCCGTTCCCATGCCAGAGCTTGTGTGTCAGAAAGTTGATGACACCTACATCTTGCGGGATGGCGCAGCCGGACTGTTCCTCGCCGCCAGCCAGTTCCCTCGGAATCGCGAAACGCGGGCGCCACTGGTGAGTGAATTACTGCCGCATCAAACAGAAATTGATCCTAAGTACGCCTTTCTGTTTTCCGCGCCAACAGCCGATCCTGAGGGAAATCCCGCCCAGGTGCGTTTTAGTCGCAAGACTAAAGAGCAATACGTCATGTCGGAGAAAGAGGGCAAAGCGACGGGGTGGAAGGCGTTCTTTCGTGATGGGCGTTGGCATGAGGAGGAGACGCGGCGCAAATCCGCAGCTCGCAGCAAGGCATGAGCTCCGCTCGGGGTAGGGCCAATCAGTCCCTCTACCTCGCCCGCATCCTGGTCGAGGCCTGGGAAGAAACCGGTCGGAGCAGCACCATTCCCGATCACACCTTGTCAGAGGCCTTTCTACCGGCGATTCGGAATCACCTTCTCGATGCCTATGGATGGTTCTTACTGGCGCTCAGTGGCCTCGAAGAGCCACCTGAGACGGGTCTGCCGCGCAGCAGCCTGGAGCTCCCCAAGCCGCCCGAGGGCAAGGCAGTGCCCAGTGAAGTACGCGAGTTCGCCCAGCTTGAACAGGAAGGCTGGTTGCGGGAGCTACTCGCGCCACTCGTCAGCGCGCCGCCCAGAGCACGCAGCCGGGGAAATCTTGCCGTGCCCAGTGTCGGGGGCGCGGAACAGGCACTGGCATGGAGTGAAGCTCTCAAAGCCGTGTTCGACCGGATGGGCGACTCGCTGGAGGAGAGCTAGCGGTTCTGTGACACGGTCGCTGGTGGCAGAGGGTAGCGACTGATAGAATAATAATGCAGCTTTGCAATGTGAGGTTTATTGAGTGTCTGCATCCTTATTGGAAATTGTCGATCTTGGCAACGGGGAAATTGTCCTGCAGCGTGCCGAAGATGACTCCGAGCCCCTTGTGAGAATTCGATTCTCTGATGAGAGTCGGCTTTACCTGATGGATAACGATCTGGAAATCGCCAAAGCGATGATCCAGGCGGGTATCCAGGCTGCGGCAAACTTGTCGCAGGAAGAGGGCGAGCTGGTCGTAGAGACGGGAACGGACGCGCCGCCGGTTCTTCACTGAGCACGTGCGGTTGGCTGGGCCGCTGCGGGCGCCAGCCAACACCGTCATACGATGCCAGCAACACCCCAGACGGCGGTAGTCCCGTGCTGTTGCATCCTAAGTTTGCATCCTAACTTTGCGTTCTAACTTTGCGTTCTAGGATTGCACCCTGACTTCGCCGAGAGAGTGGCCGGGCTACACGCCGCGCCGCAATACCCCCACACTCAGTCCTTCAATGGCAAAGACCTGTTCTCTCAGGTCCACGCGTATTGGTTCGAAGTCCGGATTCTCCGGCAGTAACTGGACCAGATGTTTTTCCCGTCCACGCTTGAGGCGTTTCACGGTAACCTCATCTTCAATTCGCGCGACCACAATATCGCCGTTTTTCGCGACGGGTGTGCTGTGAACCGCAAGCAAGTCACCGTCGAGGATGCCGACATCGATCATGCTGTCTCCGGTGACCGTGAGGAAGTAATCTGCAGTGGGTTTGAAAAAGTTGGGCGGTAAGTCACAGTAATCATCGATGTGCTCTTCCGCGAGTACCGGGTTACCCGCCGCTACACGGCCGACAATCGGGATTCCCGCAGTCTCGGGCAGGCGAATGCCTCGAGAGGCGCCCGGTATCATTTCGATGGCCCCCTTGCGTGCCAGCGCCTTCAGGTGCTCCTCAGCCGCGTTGGCCGAGCGAAAACCCAGTTCGTCGGCGATGTCTGCGCGGGTGGGAGGAAAGCCTGTGTCATCGATATGACGGCGAATGATATCGAGGACTTGCTTCTGTCGGGCAGTTAATTTTTCCATGGGCAGTGCTCTGTCGTGGCGATTCGCTGATCGGTTGACTGTGATTATATACAGCACTGGATATGCATACAATCCTGTCATGCGATGGGTTCGCCGATCGACGATCAGGCGCTGCGCCAACCCTTAAACGATAATCGGGCCTATACTTGGAACACGCGACTGAATCGGGAGCAGATGAATGGGCTTGAGAGTCTTTGTGCTGGGTCTGATGTTGCTGACAGCGGGACCGCTGTTGGCGGCGAAACAAACGGTGCAGGTGACACCGCTTGCGGCCAGTGTGGTCGCTCCCAGAAATGCCAGTCTGCTCTGGCAGGAGGGCGATAAGCTGCGCTTCGGTTACTTTGCCTTCGAAAGCCCCTATCTGGGTCCCTGCCTGAATCTGTTCCGCCTGGCGCTTGCCAACGGTGACGAATTGACGGTTGAGCGCAACGATGAGGCCGACGAGGGGATTTATCCCGTCTGGAGTGTTGCGTATCGGGGAGCCCGGTGTGATTCCGCCGGTCTAAATTGACGCAACGTTAGGCGGGGTAGCACGTACTGCACGCTGTCGCGGCAGCCAAGCTTATGACCGAGACTGTAAGATCGAGACCGTCGGCTACAGTGGGCTAAACGTCCTCGACGCCGTACATGGCTTCCGGCTCGATGGAATTCAGTGGGCTGGCCCAGTCCTCGGGTTGGATAGGTAGATCGGGATCCAGCAAATCCTCGTCGTCCAATTCAAAGGCAGCGCGCCAGTCCTCCGGCGCCTCGACTTGTTCCAGCAGCATTTCTCGCCAGCCATCCAGGTCGTACTCGGCTACTTCGCCGTCCAGGTACTGGATTTCAATCGTTAGCGTCGTTGGGTCCCAGTCTACGACCTCGAACAGGGCGTGAGTCTGGGAGTCCTTGTACCAGGCGCCTACGACAGGGGTCAGCATCTTCATAATCCGCAACCGCCGTTGTTTTTGCAGTGGGTTTCTACAACATATCACGCTGGGTGGACCTGTCCATTGTCGTGAAAATGGTCGATGAAAATCCGGTACATCTGGCCGCAGTGCACTCGAAAAGGGTTTTGTAAACCGGATCAAACGCTTGCGATGGCTTTCAAGAGTTGACTTAATTCGGTACCGGTCGTTATATACCCGAACACGAGCCCCGCAGTCTGCTAACAGAAAAAAATTGTCTAAGAATGTGAGTCAGATGATGAACGGCAATGCCATGGATGCATCACCTTGGATGCGTTAACCGACCTCCCCGCGCACATCAGTGGCGCTCTGGGTATCGGCGAGTCTCACGTCAACTTTGCCCTGTTGCTGCTGGCGGCAGCATTGGCGCATCTGCTACTGGGTCTTGTTCTCACCCGTTTGCACACGGCGGCTCGTAGTAGCAGCTACAGCTGGGACGATGTCGTCATCACCGCGTTGGAAACCCCTTTACGGCTGAGCCTGTGGGTATTCGTGGTGTACCTGACGACTCACCTCTACACCCTGGCGCCGGCCATTCGCAATACGCTGGTGCAAGCGGCGGATACCGGCGTGGTGTTTCTGCTTGCCTGGTTTGTCCATCGGCTTATCCTTGGGGTCGAACAGGAAATGTTGTCACCGACCCGGGGTGCCGCCACGTCCAACGACCGCGCGACCGTTCGCGCGACCGCGAAGCTTGCTCGGATCGCACTGTGGGTAGTAGCGGGTCTTATGGTGCTGCAAAGCATCGGCGTCAGTATCTCAGGGTTGCTCGCGTTTGGCGGCATCGGGGGCATTGCAGTGGGCTTTGCCGCCAAGGATCTGCTGGCAAATTTCTTCGGCGGGCTGAGCATTCAGCTCGATCGGCCCTTCACGGTCGGCGATTGGATCCGCTCGCCCGATAAAGAGGTCGAGGGTACGGTGGAAAGCATCGGCTGGCGACTCACGCGCATCCGTACCTTCGATCAACGTCCGCTGTACGTTCCCAACGCCGTTTTCAGTCAAATATCGGTCGAGAACCCTTCCCGTATGTTCAATCGGCGTATCTACGAAACCATCGGTTTACGCTATGAAGATGCCGACAAAGTCGCGACCATCGTAGCCCAGGTGCGCGAGATGCTCGAGCAGCATGAGGCGATCGACCCGTCGCGCACCCTCATCGTAAACTTTGTCAGCTTCGGGCCATCCTCGCTGGATTTTTTTGTTTACACCTTCACACGCACTACCGTCTGGGTCGAGTATCACCAGATCAAAGAGGAGATTCTGTTGCGCATTCTTGAGATTATTCACCGCAACGGCGCCGATGTTGCGTTTCCAACCCAAACACTGCATCTGGAACAGGTGCGGCCGGAGCCAGAGGCGTGACGCGACTGGGCGTGATCGGCGGCACGGGAGTCGATGAACTGGAGGGATTGCAGATCGTCGGCGAACACAACCCCGAAACGCCTTTCGGGGCAGTCTCGAGGCCGATTCAGGAAGGCCGTTTCCAGCAGGCGAGCGTCTACTTTCTTCAGCGTCACGGCAGCCCCAGCGCGATACCACCACACCTTATCAACTACCGGGCCAATCTTTGGGCGCTCAAGCAGCTGGGTGTGAACGGCGTCGTTGCCATTAACAGTGTCGGTGGTATCAGCGCCGATATGCGCCCTGGCCGCCTGTTGATCCCCGACCAGCTGATCGACTACACCTGGGGTCGAGCGCATACCTTTGACGATGGCGCTAATGGCAGTCTGCAGCATATCGATTTTACCGAGCCGTATGATCGTGACTTGCGCAGCGCGCTTGTCGACGCGGCCCGGCGCAGTAGTATTGAGCACGAGGCGATCGGCGTCTACGGGGTCACCCAGGGACCTCGCCTGGAGACGGCCGCTGAGATTCAACGGATGGCCAGGGACGGGTGTGATGTGGTGGGTATGACGGGCATGCCGGAAGCGGCCCTGGCAAGGGAGCTGGGTTTGCCCTATGCGTGTATATGTATGGTGGTCAATCCTGCCGCGGGGCTGGGAGACCTACCACTGACACTGGAGATGATGCGCGAAATCTTGGTTCAGGAGGCTGCGGTGGTACGACGTCTCCTCGCGGCCGTCGTCTCGACTGCAGCCTGATAGCGACTACAACGGCCCTGGTTCAACGGTATCCTCGGGCGATTCAAAGTCAATCGGGGTCAGCTTGCAGATAACGCCCAGCAGCGGGTGATCGATGTAGTGCACTTCCCGGCTGCGCATACGGCGCTTCTGTTGTAACGCCACCGCGTGACGATACGGGTAAGCCGCAGCCGGATCTTCTTCCATCGTCGGCTCATTTGGATCCAGTTCAGCGGCAGTGGGCAGTGCCGTTACCGATGCCGCGGCCTCGGGATCTACTGCGACGACCAGCGAAGGTGGCCCCAACGGGGCCGGTGCCATGCGCCAACTACTGTCGAAGTATTGACC
The DNA here is from genome assembly GCA_039190425.1 of Pseudomonadota bacterium. Lineage (GTDB taxonomy): Bacteria > Pseudomonadota > Gammaproteobacteria > Pseudomonadales > Halieaceae > Marimicrobium. Next base: position 20,489 of record JBCCYE010000051.1, read on the forward strand.
CGGGGTATTGAGCCACAGATTGGTTTCGATGTGTAGGAAGCGGGAAACGTACAGAGTGATGCTACCTTGTAACTCGGGCCATTGACCGCCGTCTCCGGAGCGATCGATGATAATGGGTATGGCATTCGCCTTGTTGGTTACGGGCTGTAGCCAGGTTTCATGGAACAGGATTTGATAGCCACCACGGCTGCGCATGTAAGCGGCTTTGCCACGAAACTCCTGATCCGCGTTGGGCAACAACACGAACGGGCGGGGCGGCTCGATGACACCCTCGGTATCATCGCCGGGTGGCACGTCGATCGTTTGCGCCTCAACGTTTGCGTCCGCGATGGCGTCTGTGCTGGGTATGTCGGTGGTCAGCCCGATGTGCTGTTGGCCCAGCTCATCAACGCGGCTTGGCCTGTCCGGGTAACGCTGTTCGTTCGCCAGAATGCGCGCATCGTCCAGCAGAAAACGTCCGGATGTGGGATAAGACAGCGTTGGGTTGGCGGGAAACCGTTCGCTGCTTGCAGAGTTCGCCTGGCGGAAGATCAGCAGCTCGACCTGGTACCATCGCTCTGCATGCGCACCGGATGCAGCCAGTGCAAGCGCGCACAGCAGGGCACGGGCCAGGCGCTTGTGACCTTGTGCTTCAG
>JBCCYE010000052.1:0-20522 GCA_039190425.1 Pseudomonadota bacterium
GGGCTAGCGTACTGAGTGGATTGATCGTCACTGGAGAATCTCCTCTGAATAGTGTCTGGAAATTCACCGGGCGTGTGCCGAGGCGGTGCTGTCCATTTTCGAAATGGTAACGACCACGTCGGGGCGCCTATCGGTGCATTTCACGCGCAAGTGGATGACGCGCGCTTACAGGTCCACATAGTGTGTCAGCACTGGTGAAACACCAGAGAGAATGGATCCATCCGTTCCGATGTAGTAACTGTTGGCCGTGTTCACGCTGAAACTCGCCTTGGCTTGCGCCTCAAGTGGATCTCCGCCCGGCGTAAAGTAGACGAGTTTCACCGAGAGATCAGACAGCTTCGATGTGTTTTGCGTCGCGTTGGACTCCGTGGTGAAACCCGCGGCGTTCAGCAGGGTAACGTAAAGGGTGCCCGTACCGTCCCCGTTGGGTACATGGTTGTAGTTCAACTGGACGTAGGGATTGTGGTTCACCGGCACTACCATGGGCTCTGTGTCGGCGACAAAGAAACTGTCGTCGTTGTACTCAATTTCGAAAAACGCACCGCCGACCGCATCTATACCCGTCAAATCGCTGGGTTCGATGAGAAAGTTCTTGCCCCCGTCGATATAGGCCACAAACTGGCGCTGAAAGTCGTTGTCGTTGGGGGATACGCCGGCAATGATCTCTATCGGTATGGCGTCGAGATCGCCTTCGATCGGATTGCCGATATTAGTGAGCTTGGGCGACGTCACGGACACAGACGCCTGACCAACGGCCAGCGGCAACGGTGACGTGTAAATGCCCGGCAAGGTCAGTGGCACCACGGCAAACCAGGCGCCATCAAACGCAGAGAGATCGGTGAGAGACAGGAGGGCGACACCACCGTCGATAATGCCAGTATTCGCGTTGGCGGCATAATCTGGAAATGACTTGAACACATAGCGCGCTTGCAGGGCATGATCGACACTGTTCGCGTCGGTGAGCGTTATGGTCAGATCATCTGGCTTTAGCACGGCTTCGGCGTTGGCATTACGCTCTATACCACCCAGACCTATGACGATGTAATCGCCCGCGCGTGCATATCCAGGTGTGGGTTTCGTCTGCACACAACCCACCAGCCAAAGGAGAACCAGCAGTAGGGCCGGCACTTTGAGTAACACTGACATAAGAAGCTCTCTCTGATTGCTCTAGTTATTAACATCGATTCAGATTCCTGCGGCGACGCTGGCGGGGAGTCTACAGCGCTTGTCCATGACCGCCAGAGGGCCGCATTCGCCTTGGGTGCACATACTCTCCGTTATTGTTGTTGAGCACAGTGACTACCAAAGCCTTTCGCCGACAGTGAAACCGCCGGAGCAGATCAGCACCCTAAAGTGAAATCGCTACGCGGAAAACCGCCCCTGTCACACATCAGGCAAGAAGTCTTCGCGGGTATGGGATAATAGACGCCTGGGACGTTTGATTCATCGAGAATCCGGCTCGGCGTCAGCGCCAACCGCCGCCGCGTATTGTGCTACAACGGGCGACTTGCTAGCCTTGCCGCAGTGTTGACCTGACAGGGGCGACCGCGTGCAGACCATGCCACTTTTGGAATTGGCCCTGCGGGTAGCGACCTTTACCCAGCTGGGCGTCATTACACTGGTGTTGCTCTGGCACCAGTCCGACCACCGCAGCTACCGGTCCGTAGCTGTTCTGTTCGCCGGCATTGGCTGCTACCTGATCGCTCCACTTGCCATTCGTGACTGGCAATGGAGTGCTCTGGCCTACCCTGTGTTACTCATGGCGACCCTCGTCCCCGTGTTTTTCTGGTATTTCTGTTGCACGGTCTTTGACGACGAGTTCTCGCCCGCCCCCGCAGTCAAGGGCCTGGTACTTGCCTCATGCATCCTGGGGTTTTTAGGCATCTGCAATGAAGCAGGCTGCGCGCTCTCGGACCACGCCTGGATCGCCCAGTGGGGCAGCCATATGATGAAGTTTCTGTGGACGGCAGCGGCATTCGCTCTGGTGGTGCGAGACTGGGGGAGCGATCTGGTCGAGCCTCGCAGGCGTCTGCGGCGAGTAATCCTGTTCGGTGGCGGCTGTTACCTACTCTCCGTGCTGGTGGTAGAGCTCCTGATTGAGGGCCAAGCGCCTGCGGCGCTGGAACTGTTCAACGTGAGCCTGCTGTTGCTCGGTGTCACAAGTCTCTCGATCTATCTCCTGGCCCCGAGCGGCAACAATGTCTTCGCCCGCGTCGCCGCACCGCTGGCGTCGGCACAGCAGACACGATCGCCGATAGCCAATAGGATCGTCGCTGCCATGGAGACAGAACGCGTCTATGCGGAAGAGGGCCTGACGATCGACGCGCTTGGGCGCCGGCTTGATCTGCCGTCCCACCAGCTGCGCCGGATCATCAACGGCGAGTTGGGCTACCGAAATTTCAATGCGTTCATCAATGGCTATCGGGTCCGGGAGGTCGCCGCGAAGCTGGGAGAGCCAGAATTCGCCAATACGCCCTTTCTTACGCTCGCTCTGGATGCGGGATTTCGTTCCATCGCACCCTTCAACCGCTCATTCCGAGATGAATTCGGGCTAACACCCACCGCCTATCGCCAACAACCTCTCAAAAATAATATTAATTTTCAATAATTTAGCACTTTTACAATAATCGATCAGAGATTGTTCAGATTCGCTAAGGGGTTTTTCATAATCTGAGCGCGCGGCTAAGAGCGCGGCGCTATAACGGGCCCGATATTTCGCATTACGAGGGCCTCCCCATGAAATACCTGATCACCCTGCCAGCGCTTTGCGTCGCGCTTCTTCTCGCCGCTTGCTATCAATCTGCATACGCACGCGGCGAACGCTATCCGGTTAACGCCGCACTGGCAGGCTTCACCGTGGCCACGACCGTGGACTCTCCCTTGGCCAAGGCGATTTTGGAGGGAACTGCCACCACCGGGTCGCCACGGTCGCCAAGCTGCAGCGATGCCCAAGCACTGCCCGATCCCAGCGAGTTCGCCATCATCAGCCACGCCCACTCACCCGACACGGCCATGGCGCTACTGATCCGCTGCCTGCTGCAGGTACCCGACATCCGCTATGCGCAGACGCTGTTTCGTGCCGAAGTCAGCAGGCAGCTGCAGGGTGACCGATCGCACGTGAACAACGCGCGTCGTTTCGCGTCCGGTTATACGGTCTTGTTCGTACCGGGCTGGGGCTATCAAGCCAACGACAACGAGACCGGTGCAGACCTGGCCTTGCCCCGGGACCGGATCGCCGCATTGGGCTTCGAGACGCAACTCGTGCCCCTTCTCGACAACGGCTCGATAGAGGACAACGCACGCATCCTGGCGGACACGGTGCGCCGCCACCTGCCCTCGGGCAAACGTATTATTCTCGCCAGCGCCAGTTCCGGCGGCCCAACCGTCGCGGCAGCGCTATCGGACGAGGGGCTGCACAAGCATGCTCAGATTCGCGCCTGGATCAATATCTGCGGCGTGCTACGCGGCAGCCCGGTGGTCGATACCTTCACGCCCTGGCCGAAATCGCTGGTGCTGCGCACGATTGCGCTGCTGGAGGGGTGGGAGTACGACAACCTGTTGAGCCTTAGCCAGGCCAAGAGCAGGCAGCGTTTCGCCCGCTTCGAACCCCCGCCCCATCTCACGGTGGTTAATTACATTGGCACGCCGTTTTCTGGTCAGATCAGCGCGTTCGGTCGCTCCTTTTACAACCTGATGAAATCCAGCGGCCCCAATGACGGCCTGACCACCATCCTGGACGCCTTGGCGCCAGGCTATACGGTATTAGCCCAGGGTTCAGACCACTTCATCATGGAAGACCCCGATATCGGCCTGAAAACCGAGGCCCTGCTGCCCGTCATTCTGCAACTGATCGACCGGGACGAGATTCACGCAGCGTTCGGGGCCGGGCAGGAAGCGAGCACCACTACCGCGCTTCGATCAGTCGAGAACCCACCCACACGCCAGGCGGCGAGATCATGGTGAAACCGCTATGTGGGCCGATCATTTCGTCGTAGAAGGCTGGCCCATGAAGCGCAGCACATCGCCACTGAGGCATCATCGGCCCAACAAAGCAGTGTGCTCTGACATTCCAAAATCCCCTCGCAAAAAAATAACATCCCCGTGTCGAAAACGTCAGGCGCTGAACGTCATAATATTGACTGCTGCAGCTGGCGGCGGTCCCGAACGTATTCCGAAGACCAGCAGATTAAGGAGCAAAGATCATGCAATACAGCATCATTGTGTACGAAGACGAAGCCGGTTTTGCCATGCGCACAGAGGCCGACGCGAAAAAACAACAGGAGTACTGGGAGAGCTGGCATCGTTACTCACAAATGCTCGCAGAGGCCGGCGTGATGGCTGGCGGCGCAGGGCTGGAACCCCCAGAGGTCGCCACCTCGATTCGCCTGTCGGGCAACGAGCGCCAGGTACAGGACGGACCCTACATCGAGGCGAAAGAGCAGCTGGGCGGTATCTTTATCATCGATGTGCCCGATCTCGACGCAGCTCTGGACTGGGCTGCGAAATGCCCGTCGGTCGTATCCGGTATGGGCGGTGCAGAAGTGCGGCCTAATTTGGTTGGCCCAAAGTAAACCACGTCCGTCAAATGCCAGCACAGGCCGAACAGGAGATTGCGCGAGTCGCCCGAGATACCTACGGGCGGCTCGTCGCATACCTGGCCGCCCGCACGCGAGACATCGCTGCAGCGGAGGACGCACTGAGCGAGGCTTTCCTTCGAGCACTGTCGACATGGCCTCAATCCGGGCTGCCGCAGAACCCTGAAGCCTGGCTGATGACAACCGCCCGGCGTATCCTCATCGATGACGCTCGCAAGCTGCGGGCACAGGGCAACTACGCCTACGAGCAGTCCCTACTCGAAGAAGCGGCTGTGGAGGCCGAAGACCCGGACGGGTTCTTTCCTGATGAGCGTCTGAAACTGCTCTTTGTCTGCGCTCACCCGGCCATTGACCTCGCGGTAAGAACGCCGCTGATGCTGCAGAGCATTCTGGGCTTGGACGCAAAGCGCATCGCGTCAGCGTTCATCGTCGCGCCGACGACCATGGGCCAGCGTTTGGTGCGTGCAAAGCGGAAAATACTGCAAGCCAACATTCCCTTTCGCGTACCCGCAGCCGATGAGCTACCGCAGCGTTTACACGCTGTGCAGGAAACGATCTACGCTGCCTATACTGCAGCGGGCCAGGCGGGCAAGGTCGCAGAGCAAAGTGGCTTGCGATCTGAGGCAATCTGGCTGGCGCGCATACTCTCGGCCGCTCTGCCCGAACCATCCTCGAGTCGCTCACTGCTGGGCCTGCTGCTGTTGATGGAATCCCGCAAACCCTCAATGGCAAAGGCGTCAACACCTTACGTTCCAATTGCCGAGCAAGACCCAGCATCTTGGAACCATGCACTCATCAATGAAGCCAATACGCTACTGCAAAGTGTGAGCGTCGACGGTAAGCCCAGCCACTTTCACCTCGAAGCCTGTATCGCTGCGGTCCACGCGGCGCGGTTGCGTACCGGGGTTACTGACTGGCCATCCATCCTTCAACTGTATCGGCTGCTCTTGAAAGGGAACCCTACGATCGGCGCGGCCGTATCCTATGCGGCGGCGCTGGCGGAGTCGGGAGCGGCGGACGCGGCGGATTCCGTATTGCAGTCTCTCCGGGCACATGACGTCGATATCTATCAACCCTACTGGGCCGTGCGAGCTCAGGTAAAGGCGATGCGAAAGGAGCCCGCGGAGGCGCTAGCGGCCTATGAACGAGCCATTGCACTGAGTGCCGATGCTGGCGTTCAGCGGTTCCTTCAGCAAAGACGGGATGCCCTTTGAGCAAACGGGATTCAGTGTACAGCACTACTCAGCTCGAAGTCATGACAAGCCTCAAGGCGCTGTTGGGCGTCCACATCCATAAGGCCCCCATCGGACACAGCGCCACCAAAAACTGACGTCCATAAAAGGGATATTTTCTACCGCAGGCACGACCGAGCACCGACAGATTTGAGGCGTAGAGTCTTACCAATGCATCACCCGGCCTTCTCCAGGACGCGAGTCAGGAAGGGCAGGCTGCGATCCATACGGTAGTCAATGCCCGAGTGGTTGTCGGCAAATTCTTCGTAGACATGGTCAATGTCGTACTTCTTCAGCTGGGCAGACAACTGGCGCGTGCCATAGTGAATGTGATATTGGTCGCGCCAGCCGCAGTCAATAAAAATGCCGCGCAGGGATTTTAGATTGGACTTGTACTCCTTCACCATGTGAATCGGATCGTGGGTCAGCCAGCGCTTCCAGCGCTGTGGCAACAGCTCCCCGGTTTCCAGATCGACGGGCAACCTGAATCCATTCGGCGCCTTGGGATCTGGGTCGTAGCTGGCAGCCATCGCCAGAATCATAAGGCACATAATCTCGCTGCCACTTGGATTTTCTTTTGCCCAAAAGGCCTCCAGAAACCGCTTAACCCTGCCATCATCGATGCCTGGCGTCAGTTTTGCCGTGGCCTTGTCGACATCGTACGCACCCGCCTTGCGAGGCGGTCTGCGATACTTGCTCAACTCGTTAAGGGTATTGGGCCAGTCGCTACGATAGATAAAATCAAAGTACGAATCTCCCGAGTGGTCCGCTATGGCCCCCCAGTACTTTGCGTACTTCATGCCGTGAACAATGGCGCCGTAGCCGCCAGATGATTTGCCAAAACAGGCTCTGGCGTCACGGCTCGCCAACGTGCGTAACTCTCCGTCCACGAAAGGAATGATCTCTTTAGTCAAATAGTCGGCGTAGCGGCCCAGTGCACTGGAGTTGATGTATTGGTTGCCTCCCAGTGCGGTGAAGCAGTCGGGGAAAACCAGGATCGCCTGGCCCATGCGACGCTCGTGAATCAACCGTGCCGCTCGCTCCTGTACATTCTCACCAAAGTTTTTCCATCCCGTGTGCGCCAGCCCGGAACCCGTATAACCCACCAGATCGTACAGCACCGGAAAGCGTCGATTGCGACGCTTGTTGTATTGCGGCGGTAACCAGACATGCAGCTTACGTACATGCGGATCCCCCAGAGGGTTGCCCTGCAGGATCTTCGAATCATGTTCCAGCTCCAGCAGTTCACCGCCCGGCCAGTTATAGCGTTTGATCGTCATACCTTCCTCATGGTTTGAGCGGCTATGGGATAACCTGATCGGTTTTCTGTCACCTGTAGGAGAGTAGCCAGTGTGTGGCCCCGTGTCGACGGTCTGTGAGATTTCGTCTTGGCGCAGCACATCCGGCCGCTTCAGGTCCGGTCCAGATTCAGTTCCGCCGCAGTACCCTTATCTTCCTCCATGAGGGTCCGAACTTCGTCACTGCTTAGGCGGTAGCGCACCGCGACCCAAAGCGTGCCGAGCGATAACAACGCGATCAACGCCAAATCCAAGCCCTGGGGCAGCACGGCCAGACCATTGCCGTAGTTGCCCAGATAAGAAATCACCGCGATCCCCGCGTAATAGGGCCACATCCACATAGAGGCTCGCCAGAACATGGGCGGGCGACTCTGCTTCTGCGACCACCTCATGACAGCTAAAAACACAAAGCCAAAGAGACCGGCTAGCAGTATTTTTGAGTTTGTTTCCCAACCGGTCCAGTACACGATAAAGCCGACCAGGACAAATGCCAGCGTCGAAATGAGATGACTCGCGGGAAGCCGAAACGGCCGCTCGAAGCCTGGAAGCTGGTGACGCATGACAATCAACGAGACCGGCCCCATCGCGAACGACATCACCGCGGCTGTGCTGATGAGGCTGGCCATTTCATTCCAACCCGGCAGAGGCAGTAGCAGAAACATCCCGATGGCGGCATTTACTAACAGCGCAATCGATGGAACATGAAATCTGTTCAGCTTGGTGAAAACCGTTGGAAACTGCCGGTTCTTCGCCATGCCATAATTAACCCGGGCCGTTGATCCCACAAATGCCAACCCACAGCCGGCGGGGGAAATGATCGCGTCGCTGTACAGAGCGAACGCGAGGACTTTCAGGCCAAGGATGGCAGCAAAAGCGGCGAACGGTCCACCGGGCGCCGTTTCCGTAATGCCGCCCCAGCCATTTTGCAAATGTTCAGCCGGAATGACTCCGATGAAGGCGACCTGCAGAAGGACATACATAACGCTGCTGAATAAAACGGCCAGCATAAGCGTCAGCGGCACATTGACTTGCGGGTTCTTAACCTCGCCCGCCAGATCGAGCACCATACGAAAACCCAGATAAGAAAACATGATGCCGCCGCTCGACACAGCACCCAGCACACCCGCGACGCCGTAGGGAGCAAATCCACCAAACTCAGAAAAATTCTCGGGTTTGAGGCCCACAATGATCAAGGCAATGGGCGCAATCAGCGGGATTGAGAGCTTCCAGATTCCCATCCATGTGCTCACTTCGGCAAGCCACTTTATGCCGAGTAGATTAATGACCGTGAACAGCACCAACAGGGTAGCGGCGAGCGCCAGGCCCGCGGGCGTCAAAACACGCTCACCGTCAGGATTTGACGTGAGCCAGGGCAAATAATTCGACGCGTAGTCCAGGACGGCAATCACTTCGATCGGACCAGTCGCTACATAGGCGATCCAGATCATCCATCCTGCGAAGAAGCCGCCTGTAGGCCCGATGGCAAAGTAGGGTACTCTGGCAAGCGCACCACCGACAGGCAGCATTCCCCCCAGCTCGGCGTAGACCAAAGCCAGTACCAGAATCACCGCGCTGCCGATGCACCAGGAGATAATCGATGCCGGGCCAGCGAGCTGAGCGGCATACATAGATGCAAACAGCCAACCTGATCCGACAAACCCACTCACTGCTGTAAACAGCAGTCCGGTGAGGCCGACCTGTCGTTTCAGCGAGAGTTGACTCGCCGACTCAACGTTACTCACATTGCGCCCCCGGTTGTTCGCGGTGAGTTTGCGATGGAAGCTATCGCACTACCACAGACCTGTTCAGCAGCAATTCGGAACAGCGACGATTGAAAAAAAAGCAAAGCTCCGTTTGGTCAACCAGTCACTGCGCTGACCACCCGCCGCAATCGACGTCAACAGGCTTTGCGCGGCCAACGCAGGTTGCAGAACTCGCCTCACTTCTGCAGCCGACAGACACTACGAACACGGTAGCACGCTCAGGTTTGGATACGTTCGATACTTATCATCGCGTTCCTCATTCCTGCGTCTGACATACTTCAGAAACTAACCGAGCGACCATCTCAACACGCTTACTGACGGACCTCTGTCGACTGATTCACAGCGGCGTCCTTGAGCGGCGCTTTGGTATCGAGAAACTCAAGTACATCCCGACGGATATCTCTGTTCTGAAACGGCAGCCTGGACAGGCTGAGCGCCGGCGCCATGTGCCCGATCGGGTAGAGCTTGACCGTCGCATCCCCCCCTCCGACATTCACCTTGTCAGCAAACTCTTCAGAGTGCCTGGGTATAACCACGGTATCGTCGTCACCGTGCACTAACAGCATGGGAGGCTCATCGCCAGTGGCAAAGTCGTAGGGGCGCATAGGGGCAAAGTCGTCAAGATTGGCAAACACGTTGCGAAACTTGTCACTGTCCGGGGTGAAATTGTAGGGTCCGGACAGCCCCACAAACGCCTTGATGATCGAACGGTCTACACCCCGATCATCCAGGTAATGGCCATCGCTGAGCAACAGCGCGCCAATGTGAGCGCCCGCAGAGTGACCCATAAGGATAAACTCCTCGATATCGGCGTAGTCCTTTATATTGTCGGCCAGCCAGGCAAGGCTATCCGCCGTATCGTCCACAAAGGCAGGGAACACGCCGTCGGGGTATTTAATGTAATCGGGAATGGCCACTGCGTAACCTTCAGCGGTTAGCGCGTCGGCCACAAAGAAGTAGTTCGCCCTTTCTCCCCGACTCCAACTGCCACCATAGATAAAGATCACCAACTGACCGCGATCCGCCACCGATTCGGGCGGGAGATAGAGATCCAGCTTCTGATCTTCTCGCTCGCCGTAGGCAAGGTCGCGAAATTCCCGCACATCACCTGACAGGTAGCTGGGTGCGTTCACAAAGCTAAAGCCCGGACTGGAACACGCATTGAGCAGCGAGACGGTCGCTATCAGAGCGACAACCATTGGGAATCTATTGTGCATTGCGTGAACCCCTAGCCTGGCAGTCAGTTGCTGAACTCAATCAGACAACACTACCACTTTCTCTACCGCAGCGGGTTCTATGCGTATACCTCCCCCGTGGCGTCTTTCAGCCAGAACATCACGAGGGCTAACCGATTCCGCCTACACCATAGCTCGTGGGGCTACTCCGCAGGCGGGACAAACTCCAGCACCTGCTGGAAGGTAGGCCGGTTGGTGGCACGCATGGTGTCAGGGATCAGACCGGGAATGAAACCGATCCGTTGCCCTGGCTTCAGCCAGGTTGCCGGATCCTCGTTGTCGTACTCAAGAGCGAGTTCCGCAGAGACCGCGTCGACCACAGTCCACAATGAATCGCGACAGTCCTCGAGTGAGCCGGCGCCGCAGTACTGCAAGTTAAACGGACCCTGGACGTTCTCACCCAGCAGGGTGCGCAGGTCCTTATCCACAATACTGGGGCCCTGGTTGCCACTGCTGGCACCACCGCCGAGATTGCGAATGTCGTCCAGCGCCTCGGTCAAGTCGCCGAATACGGGACGTACGACCTCGCGGCCCAGGGGCTCCCACAGTACGTCAAAAATGGTCGGGCCGGCGCTGTCATTGAAGCCATCATCGTCTGCATCCAGTCGCGGTGCATCATCCGCGACCCAGTCGTCCAGGAAGTCGACCACGTTGGCCGCGAGCTCGCTCGGCGCATCGCCGCCACGCAATACCTCGCTGATGGTCGGCCAGCCGATGGATCGCACATCCTGTGTCGCAGACAGATTCATGACACCCACCACGTCCGTCAGGCCCGAATCACCCGGCAAACGGTCGAGCAACGTCTTGCGATGAATAGCGCCGAAGGGTTCGTCGTCGCCGTGCATGAAACCCGGTGCCGCGCGGTTGTTCCAATTCAGCAGCTGGCCGTCGGGCCCGCCGATATCATGGGGGTGATCCTCCTGCGCTAAAAAGCCCTGCCATTCGTAGTCACCGGTTCCCCACGTCGGTAGTCGACGATCCAGGCCTGCGGCGCGCACTGGCAGGCGCCCGGAGGAAAAGAAGGCGATGCCTGAGCGGTTGACGTAACCCCAGTTGAACGTAAAGCCAAACTCGTTGGCGGTGTTAAAGAAATTCTCCGCACTGGTCGCGTCACCCTCGGTCATGCGCTTGAGCGCTACGAGGTTGAGGCCATCGCGGCCGTAGGTCGAACGTTGTTGGGTAAGCGCAACCGGGCGGCCGTTGGAGGTGGCCGTGCCGATCATTGAGCCGTGCACAGAGCGTGGATAGACGACCGGATCGCCATTGAGCGTGCCCGCGTTAAAGATCTCAAAGGGTATACACTCGCCGTTGAATACGTAGTGCATCGAGGCCCGGGTCGGCTCAGAGCCGTCCGGGTTGCACAGCTCTTCGGCAAAGGTGTCGATGACATCAAGGTTGGCCGAAGTGAGACTCCAGGCATAGTTTTCGGTCCGCCCGATCAGCATGTACAGCGACAGCCCAGGGACAGCGGCGCCCTGGGACAACACGCCCGCGCCCGCAAATTTGATCTGCATGACGATCTCGGGGTAGTAATAACCCAGCTGCGGGCCCATCACGGCCAGGGTGGTATCATTGCTGGAGCGATCGCGGTCCACAATCAGCCAGTTAGATGCCTGGCGCCGCTCGCTGAACTGCGCTGCGGACACCAGCGCATCGGAGGCGGCCGCAGTCGTAGCGACGGTAACGCCGAACTCAACGGGGTTGAGCGACTCGATGGAGCCTTCGTCGATCACCGCGGAGCCGACGACGTCGCCCCCGGTAAGCGGGCCATAGTCGAAGGTTTTATCGGTGCTGGTGGGCGCTTCGGGGTCAGTAAACAGCATCACATCTTCCCAGGCGAGCTGTGCCTGGCCTTCGCCCAAACCGTTGATGAGTGCGGCGAGAAACTCGGCGTTGTTCTGCTCGCGCCCACCCCCGGCACCAAAGATAGAGCCGATGAAGGCGGTGGTTGCTACCACGTCATTGACGGTGAAGGGGTCCGGGTTTGGACCGATGGAATCTAGGTAAGCGTTGGCGCCGTCGGCGTAAGCCTGCATTTCGTTGACGATCTGCTGGCCTTCCTCGCCATACTCCTCAATGAGAAGGTTGACCTGGTCTGTGACCAGCTGTTCGGTCGCGGCGCTGGGTATAAACGTCTGTCCACTGGTCACGAGGCTGAACGCATTGAGGTTGGGCACATCCGCGACGGCCGCGCGCGAAGGCCCCCGGCCCAGTTCCACCAATAAGCCCCGGTCGCGAAGGGTCACCCAGCCAGCACCGAAGGCGAGATCTTCACGGGTGTCGCCGCTGATATGGGCAACACCGTACTCATCATAAAGAATGGTGAGCCCCTGGCGTCCAGTGGCGACTTCCATTGTCTCACCGATCGGCTGGAAGTCTTCGGGCAGGAACAGGGTTTCGATGTCCGCCTGTGTCACATCACCGCGCAGCGGCGTCAGCGCATCATACAGTGGCAGCTGATCCGTGGAGTTGTCGTTGAGGACCGGGAAACCACCGTAGTTCCCGGGGGGCAATATGTAGTAGGCCTGGTCCTCAGCACTTGGCGTCGGGCCGGACGAATTATCCGAGCCGTCGGAACAGGCGGCGAGAACGAGTGGTAAAGAGAGGGCAAAGTACAACGTCGCCCTGCGGATGTGCTTGCGTTCTAGGTTTGCCACGATGGTGATCTCTTTATCGTTGTGTATCGTTATAGTTATGTATCGTTATCGTTGTGCGGTGGTCGCTGCGCAGACAGGACGGCCATGCGGCCACCCTACTTCTATAGCACACTGTTCAGCAACCGGTGCGAACCGGCGGGTCAAGGCCCCTCTCCGCCTTCGACCCATCGCGTCACACACGCTAACAAAACTCGTGAGCACGATCCAGTGTCCCGCGTGCATTCCCATAGCGTGTCATGGCGGATCAAGGCCCCCGCTCGCAAGAAGTCACTCCAGCCGCCGCATTAGAAACCCAGGTCTCGCGCCTCGGCACGAGTCACCAACGCCTCGGCTTCCTCGGGCAGCAGGTACCCGGCCTCTACGGCCACCTCCGCCGCCGCCCGATACTGCGCGTGGTAGTCCGCGGTCGAAGCATACCGTGCGGCAAGCTCAAACACCTCGAAGGGGCGTGTCGAGCCAAACAGGAAACAGGTGATGCCCTCGTTGCCGGCTTCACCGGATAGGGCTGCCACGGGTACCTCGACATCCGGATGTCTGAGCCCGCCCAGGGCAATGCCGCTGTCGTCTCGGGCGACTTCTGGTGGACTTGAGCTGGCAATCTCGAGTCCAGGAGCCGCGGGCGGTGGTTCACCTTCGCGCACCCAGCGCACCATATGATCTACACCGGCACGAAAGATTTCACGGTGGCTGCCATCGTTGATGGGACGGTCGCAGCCGAGGATCGCCGCGCCCTCCTGCGGGGTTACGGGTGCTCCCGTGATCTCTGCAAGCACCCAGGTGTCGGCATGAGCGACCCCGGCGATTTCCCACAGCTTCACCGTGTCCGAATCCGGCTGGCGGGCCGGCAGATAATTGAGCGCGGTGAGGTCGTTTTCCGCCTGAATGATGAACACGGGTTCCGTCAAATCGGTTCTCACCTGGATGACCGCGAGAGAGTCCTCAGCAACATCCCCGTCGAGCGGCGCGGCGAGCCCAGGCCGACTGTGCAGAATGATACCGTCGTAACGCTGCGCCTGTGAATGCACGGCATTGACGTAGGTGGTTAAAAACGCAGCCGATTGGGAGGGCCCGAAGGCGATCAGCTCACTGGGTTGTAGCGACCCCAGCGGCGCAGGTCCGGCGCCTGCGGTTAAAGCATCGGCCGCCTGAGAGAACATATCAAAAGCGTATTCGTCCCCCGGGTGAAACAAAGTGCCGTAGCGCTCAGGATTGCTGCCGACCAGACCTTCGCCCGAGCCAATTTCCTCCAGGACACTTTGCCCACCATTGACGCCGGTGCTTTGCACGGACACTCCGACCCAAGCATGACCCTCCCGTAGCAGTAGAGGCGCCGCCTGCAACCAGTCGCCATCCAGGTCGAAGGCGCCGGTTACGTTGAGCCACTCCACAAACACGACACCGCTGAACGCTTCCGCACTTACGGGGCGCCGCACCAACAGGCGGGTTTTAAACGCCGCGGTGTCATTCTGTGCAACGTCCCAGCGGCCATCGCCAGCCGGTTCCTGCAGAAAACGGTAGGACCACGCATCTCCTTCATAGAAGAACTCTTCCTCGATGTAGCCCGCTGCGGTGAGATCGAGCGGACTGGAAGTGGCGGGTTCACCGCCTGCGGTGATCGGACCTGTTACCGTCACAGCATTCAACGCTGTGGCGCTGCGTTCGGAGAAGTCGGATGAATCCGAACAGCCCCACAGCAATGACAAAAAGACGATGATTCCAACAAGTATGCGCGTCAGCCTGGGTGTCTGCATTGGGTATTCCTCGTTAGGGCACACGTGCATCATGAGAGGTACCGATGCTGGGCGAGACCGCCAAGACCAGGCAAGGAGATCCGCGAACAATCGTGGTGCTCTCTAACACGTTAACGGTCTTATTATGAGAGGCTTATGTCATACCGAGCGCCACATTCGCTGTTCGCATGGCGAGGCACACGGCGAACAGCAGCATTGCCGACAAGGGCAGCTTCGTCAAGGGGTGTCGGTCTCACACAAGGGTATGGAAGAGGCCCGGGGGGCGGGTATCCCCGTCGAAGAGGATTCAGTGACCCGCAAGGTCAGCCTAAAGCGCGATGGCCCTCACGCATGCTATCTCGTGGGCACCCAGCCGATTCCCAGTGATAGCGGCCAGTGCAGGAATCCAATGCTCATCATGCTACGGGCCGTTTCCGCAGCTGCCGTAGAAGGTCACTGCAACAGATATCGCCCCATGGTGGCAGGTGCGAGCTCGTTGTTACGCACGCTGTAGTTAAAAATACCGGAGGCATCCGTCCTGCACATTAAGGTGATCGTAAAGGGCAGACGGTCTTGCTGGCTGGTAATAAAGTGGCCGCTGACGATACCCACGTTGCCCAATGATGTGTATTGATACTCACCCACGTTTGGACTGGTGGGTTCTTCGGCTTCCACATAGCGAAACCTATTATCATTGCCATATTGGCCGGTATAGAGCAGACCCGTACCCAGCTGGTAATCACTCGCCGGACTGTTCACCGTGGCCATAACGGAATACAGAATTTCCGTATTTTCGAGCTGACTGGGGGCCCGGCACTCAGCCTGGACCGACACCGCCGTCATGGCCAACAGGGTGCCCCAAACACGCAGTTGATTCTTCACAAGCCGCTCCTCATCTAATGCCAGTACACAGCCAACCAAACGCACCGGCAGCCACATCAGGCTCAGCGCTCTGCCGATATCATTCGCTAGGTTTGACTTGCTAGTCCATAGCGCAAGAACGCTCTACCACACCTCATACAACCACAACACGCGGAGCGGACAGACTGAGACATTCGCGCAGGCCGTTTAGACACACCGGTCTCATACCCAGAACCGTACCCAAACAAACATTCGCGGAAATCGTGTTTTTGAACCCTATAGGTGACAGCAAACCCGGCGGACCGAGCGGACCGGGACCGGTGTATCACATCTTTTATGCTTAGAAGATGCGCCTGCCAACCCTGAGGCTTCGCCCCCACCACCGACATTCGTGAGAGGCACTGCTTGGCAAACCTCTTCAAACTTACTGCGGATCGACCCTCAACAGTCGAGCGTTCTCGCCGTCCGTGAGCAGGTAGAGCTGTCCGTCGCGGCCGACGTAAACCTCGCGAATGCGTTCGCCTAGGGACGCAAACAGCGACGCTTCGCCCACCACGGCGCCCTCTTCCAGATCCCAGCGCTTGACGTCATTGTCCACGAGCGTTCCCACCAGCAGATCGCCGCGCCACTGCGGAAACGCGTCGCCGGTGTACAACACCATCGACGACGGTGCGATGCTGGGCGTCCAATACCGCATCGGCTGCTCCATTCCTTCGGCGGCTGTGAAGGGCGATACGTGAGCGCCGTTGTAATCCAGCCCGTAGGTGATGGCGGGCCAGCCGTAGTTCAGACCGGGTAGAATCACATTGATTTCGTCACCACCCTTAGGCCCGTGTTCGTGCAGGTAGACGATGCCACTATCCGGATCGACCACCAGACCCTGAGGGTTGCGATGTCCGTAGGACCAGATACGACGACTCTGCGCCTGAGAGAAAGGATTGTCAGCGGGGATACTGCCATCGTCGTTGATGCGCAGCACCGAGCCCATCTCGTTCTCCACATCTTGTGCCGCTTCGCGGTAGTCAAACCCTTCACCCACCGTCACCATAAGGCTGTTATCGGGCAGGAACAACAACCTGCCACCGTAGTGCTGTGCGGTCGCCTTCAGGGGGTCGACCAGCAGTATCTGCTCGGCCTCTTGTAGGCGATTACCCTGGAGTACAGCGCGTGCGATGGCCGTACCATTGGCTTCCGGTGTGCCGTGCGCGTAGGACAAATAGACAAGCTGATTGCTCTCAAAGTCGGGGTGAAGCACCACGTCCAGCAAACCACCCTGGCCCGCGAAGTAGCTCGCGGGTACTCCCTCAATGGCCTGCGACAAGCCATCCTGTGTAACCAGCAGCAGCTCGCCGGTGCGCTCCGTGACCAGAAAATCGCCACTGGGAAGCTGAACCATGGACCAGGGGTGGTCAAGACCCTCCGCGACGGTGTTGATCGCGTAGGGTTCGGACTGTGCGACTGTCTGAATCGAGGTCAGCAGCGCCAGCCAGACGATGACGAGGTATCGCGTAGAGATAAATGAGGTCATTTTCGGGTTTTCGTTTGCGCCGGAACGCGTCATTATATTCACCTTTCCATCCCGAGATAACAGTCTGTGGTCAATCGGCTCAAGGCGTTTCTACCGGCGCTCATCCTCGCCTTCGTACTGGGGAGCGCGATATCGACTCAGGTGATCCTGGCCAATGTTGAGGCGATGGGTCTCGAGGTGCCCCTCGACATTCGTATGAGCACGACGCTAGAGGACATCGCGGGCATGGCCTCAACGTATCTCATGCTGATCGCGGTGGCCTTTATTCTGGCGTTTCCGGTCGCCGGCTGGCTGACCAAGCGCCTGTCAGGCCAGCGCACTCTTCTTTTTATGATAGCGGGTTTTACAGCGGTAGCCGTGCTAAACCTGACACTCACGGCCGCTCTCGGTATCCACGTGTTGCCCGCCACGCGAACCCTGCCCGGCCTGCTGGGCCAGTGTCTCGCCGGCGCGGCCGGCGGCGGGTGTTATGGCTGGCTGCGCAACAGGCAGCTCGCTGGCAACTAGATCGCGCAGACGTGCGTCCTTGGCGTCTATAGGGCACACCTGCTCAGTCAAAGGTGGCGGCGCACAGCACGGAGCCTGATGTTAGAGAATCGCAGCAGCCCGCTGGCCACTCGTTCGGGATCAGGCCGCGCTAGCCCTGCCTCGGCGCCGACGGGAACGCCCCCTGCGACGCCGATTACCGGGCTGTTGATCGATGCGCGCTACTTTGCTGCCCGTCTTTTGCGAGGGCCTGCCGGGTTGTTTCGACTCCGGTAGATCATGGTCGGGTTCGAAGCCCTCGACCTCGATCCGTTGCAGCGGCCTACGGATCAGGCGCTCGATATCATGCAATTGCTTGATCTCATCCGCGCTTACCAGAGAAACTGCCTCGCCGTCCGCACCGGCACGACCGGTTCGGCCGATGCGGTGGACATAGTCCTCCGGTACATTGGGGAGATCGAAGTTCACTACCTGGGGCAGTTCGGCAATGTCGATGCCCCGGGCGGCGATGTCAGTGGCAACCATCACGTCGACTTTGCCAGCTTTGAAGTCCGCCAGGGCACGGGTGCGCTGGGCCTGACTCTTATTGCCATGTATCGCCACTGAACGTATGTCCGCCTTGGTCAGTAGTTTCACGAGCTTATTCGCACCGTGTTTGGTGCGGCTGAACACCAGCACCTGGCGCCAGTTATTGTCACTGATCAGGCGGACCAGCAGCGCAGTTTTGCGACCCTTGTCCACCGGGTGAATGCGCTGTCGAACCGTATCGACCGTCGTATTGCGCGGCGCCACGTCCACTTCCACCGGCTCCTGCAGCATGGTCTTGGCCAGTTGGCGTATCTCCGACGAAAAGGTGGCACTGAACAGCAATGATTGCTTGTGAGCCGGCAGTATTTTTTGGATGCGGCGGATGTCGTGTATGAACCCCATATCGAGCATGCGATCGGCCTCGTCCAACACCAGCACTTCTACCGCCTCCAAATCGACCGCCTGCTGACCGTGCAGATCCAGCAGGCGGCCCGGTGTGGCGACCAGAATATCGACCCCCTGCTGCAACTTGCGCATCTGCGGACGAATATTGACGCCGCCGCAGACCACCAGGCTGGAGAGCCGCAGGTGGGCACCGTACTCGACGATATTGGATTGCACCTGTGCGGCGAGCTCCCGGGTGGGTGTGATGATCAGCGCGCGCACGTGCCGATTCTCCGGGCATGCCACTTTCGACAGGCGTTGCAATAAAGGCAACACAAACGCAGCCGTTTTTCCGGTACCGGTCTGGGCCGATGCCATCAGGTCGCTACCCTGAAGCACAACGGGTATGGATTTCGCCTGAATCGGCGAAGGTCTGTCGTAGCCTTTATCCGAAACGGCTCTGGCGATCGGCGCACTGAGGCCGAGTTGATCAAAACGCATAGTAGTCCCAGCGAGCGTCTCTTGCCCGCAATAGGTTGCCGCCCAATGGCGGATTATGGCTGGCACACCGTATGGAACGGGTGAACTGCCGTAAGGTGCACTAACGCACGTGCGGCATGCAAAGAAGCACTTACTGACAAAGGCCGACGCGCAAGCGCGCGGACGCTTTAAGGAAGTGAGCCACCGCTGCAACTGTCGCAGAGTGGAGGGCACAGGGAACGTATAGAGTGCCTACAACCAGAATGACGCTAGCCAGCAATAACTGGCGAGCGGGACTCTACGTGCCGCGACCACCAAATGCAAGCGCTAATCAACGGACTCGATAACCATCTGGGGACAAGGTCACCAGCACATCGCAAGGTCTCGTTCAAGTGCCATCGACGTACATCAGAAGTAGCCGCCAGGTTCAAGAGCCCGTCTTGATTCAAAAACGCGCTTTGGCTCGTAACGCAGTTCTGGGACCCATTGAGCGGAGTAGTATGGTCTAGTCAGGAGATAGCTCCGAGGAAATGGCTTTGATTCCCTGCTCCGCACAGATGTCGTCATACTCTTTGCCAGAGTCATCTTCTCCTGGCGCTCCTGCGACCCCGATTGCTCCAATCACTTCCCCGTCAAAGTAGATCGGAATACCACCGCTCAACGTTATCAGCCCTATCTCATTGAAAACGGCACCAAGCTGCGGCTCGTGCTCGTTCTCTGCTTCGATGATTGAGGTCGCCTCGCGTCTTGATGCGGCCGTTAACGCCTTTCGGTAACTCGTTTCCACCGCATGGGGGAAACCGCCATCACTGTGTAGCTGCACCTTCATCTGGCCTCTCTGATCAACCACGGTGGTTGTGGGTTTGAAACCGATCTCCAGGCAATGGTCATTCGCGGTCTTTGCAGCTTGAAGCGCCAGCTCAAGTGAGATGGTGTTCTCGTTCACAACACCGCTAGCGTGCACTGCGCCAACCCACGACAACAAGAAGGCCGCCATAGACAGCAGGAGCGGGGAAACAATTTTCTTTCGCATGATGTGATTTCTCTAGTCTCAGTCAAACGGTTAGTGGCGCTGCTTTCTGTAGATCAAAGCAGCGTAAAGGGATCGCACGCTGAGCTTAGCCTAACAGCCGCTAGGCGTCTGTCTCGTTACCCGCTGCTGAAAATCATCGGATAACAGCGAAACCTGAGGGCAACGGCATAGCCCAGGGGGAGCTCCGGAGTACACTTTAGCAAGTTCTATACGGCCTTCTCGCTTTTGTCTTTATCGCCCACCGAGGATCACTCGACGCATTGATCGCCCATCTAAGGGCGTGGGTGATCATGATGGAGCTCATAGGCTGGAGATCGTGATCGTTTGCCCATGAGCCACATTGCACTGAGTGTTTGTTCGTGTGTCGACACGTTCGGGCTCACCCCGTGTTTGGTTATCCAATGTCTGGACCCCGAGCAAGAAACCGTACCAGGGAACGCCGCGGTTAAACGCAGCTGGCGATGGTTGCAGTGCGCCAGACAAGCGGTGCACCGGTGAACCCGCAGGTATCACCCTGTCTTTTGCGTCCTTGCACGGCGATCTCGTCGGGCGACGGCTCGACCGAAGAATCGACCGACCGTCGGAGACGAACGGTTTTTCCAAATTTGGCCGCTCATTTCTGTGAACTCCATCACATGCTCCTTGAAAAAGGGTTTTCCTTTCGTGAACTCGACCACCTATATTTAAAAGTAATTGTATTTTTATTTAAAAA
>JBCCYE010000053.1:0-19942 GCA_039190425.1 Pseudomonadota bacterium
AGCGGGTCACGTCTTCGGGCAGTTTGGTACTATCTTGTTTAGCCATATTGCACCTCCATAGGGTGTTGTGTGGTTAGGCTCCGGGGCGGGGATTCGCCCTTGGGGCCGATTCACGCCTAAACGGCGACAGGGAATGGGCAATTTGACTTTGTTGGGACTAACGTGGGTATTTGGAAGCTGTACATCTTAAGCCATTGATATATAAAGCAAATAAATAACCAATGGCGGAAGAGGCAGGAGTCGAACCCACCAGGCGCCGCTTCGACGCCTCACTGGTTTTGAAGACCAGGCGCCCCACCGGGGACATCGCTCTTCCGTTGCTCGGAGTTTAGCCCGAGTGAAGTCAATCGCAAACTGTCATGTGGTTTTAGAACCTCTGTCGCTGTAGAGCTTGGCGGGCAGCTCCCGGTCCAGCACGATTCGCACATTGCCGCGCCGCTGAGTAACGCGCACGCTGTCAAAGTACTCGAGAAGTTCCACCGTGATATTGCGACCGGTGCCCCAAGCTTGTTTGGTCGTGATCACCGAAATCTCCTGCCCGTCGTCCTGCAGACCAATCAGGGTATCAGTCAGCGACAGAAGCTGGGCTGGAGTGGCGTGGCGCCGCTCTGAGACTTTGTGCAAGCGACCGGCTCGCACCTCGTCGCGCAGCAGAGCCTCAACGTCCTTGCTCGGTAGCGACAGCGACTTCACCAGCTCTGAGAGCAGGGGTACATCGACCCCTGCATCTTCAATGTGTCTTCGCAGAGCCATCAGATGGCGCCGTTTGCGCTCGGGCATCTGGTTTTTGAAGGCCGCCTGCCGAATCACGCCGTCACTCAGAATCAGTTGCCGGCTTCGAATCAGGTCGGTCATCGCCGCCATGCACAGGGGTTTGGGCCTGTCGACCAAGAGTCGAGCGCGCAGCCTGGCGACCGGCATGCCGAGTTCCTGCGGATGCTCTGCGTGCCAGGTGCTCACGAGTGAATCGATCTCGGTGCATACCGCTTGCCACTGTGCGTGGCCGACCAACCAATCGGTGCTTTCGAAGGAGAAGCGCCTGCCATGGTCAAAGGGCAGTTGGCTCAGCGCCTGTTCGGTTAGATTCCAACGATCGCTAAACGCCTGCACGTCAATCAGTTGCCCGGCGCTCAACAGGGCATTAAGCGCGCTGGCGGGCGAATCCATCCGCAGACTATCCAGATAGGTCATGCGCTGCGAGCTGCGTTCAACCGCACTGGTGGGATAGGGGTCCAGTACGCGACCGCCGCCAATCAGCACGCCCTCTCCGTCATCGCGCAGCACGAAGCGCTGGCCGTGATAGCAGGGTTGTCGCGTGTCCAGGCGCAACCTGACCAAACCCTGATCGCCCGGCAGCAGTTGTGAGCTGTTTGGATTACGGTTGAGTAGTAGGGCACGCGCCGCAATTCTGGCGGCGCCGAGGTAGACCTTGACCGCGGCGTGATGTCTCAGAGCCACGGGCGATCCCGGAAGAATCTGGACTTCGGCATCGAGATTGTCACGCGCTTCGGGCTCGCCGCTGAGCCGTAAACAAAAACCGCGCGCGATGTCGCCAACCTCCGCCTCACCGGCGAGATTGATCGCCACGCGCTGCCCGGCCTGCGCTGCGTTAGCCTGGGCATCGTGCACGCGCAAGCCACGGGCACGCACGGCGTCGCCGCCAGGCATCAGTTGCAGATGATCACCCGTTTTCACTGATCCCACAGCGACGGTACCGGTGACGACAAGGCCAGTGCCACGCACCGAGAAAGCCCGATCGATGGACAGGTAGAAGCGGCCCTGTGCGGGCACGGCCCGGTGTTCTGCGGCACGCCGTAGTAGGTAGGCTCGCAGCTGCTCGATACCCTCGCCAGTGTGGTTGCTGATCGTGAAGCTGCGCACGCGACCCCAGACCGGGCGCGCGGTGAGCTCTTGTAATTCTGCGCAAAGGCCATCGACCCGCTCCTGTTGGACGCGATCGATTTTGGAGAGCACCACCAACAGTTCAGGTACACCCAGCAATTCGAGCACGTCGAGGTGTTCCAGAGTTTGCGGCATGATCCCATCGTCAGCCGCAACCAGCAGTAGTCCGGCATCAATACCACTGACGCCGGCTATCATGTTGTTGATGAAACGCTGGTGCCCCGGCACGTCGATGAATCCGACCGGTAGTATCTGTGGACCGGACAGGTAGGCGTAGCCCAGATTGATCGACAGCCCTCTGCGCTTCTCTTCTTCAAGGCGGTCGGTATCGACACCTGTCAGATGACGAATGAGCGAGGTTTTGCCGTGATCCACGTGTCCGGCTGTGGCGACAATCACAGCGTCAGCTGGCCCACCTGATCCATAAAAGCCGCCTGCTGGGCGCTTTCGAGGCAACGCAGATCCAGCCACAGTGCACCTCGGTGAACGCGACCGATTACCGGTATGGGCAAGCCTCGCAGCGCGTTGACGAGCTGACGTAGCGTGCTGTCCTGGCCGTCGACCGGCCGGCAGTGCAGGGCGCTACTGGGCAGTGTGTCGATCGGCAGCGAGCCGCTGCCAATCTGGCTGTGGCAATCCGCGACACTGACCTCAAACGCGCTGCCCAGGGCCTGCCCGGTGGTGTTCAGCAGGGCGTCACAGGTAGCGCGAATGTCTACCGGCGGCCGGGTCAGTAAGCGCAGCGCCGGAAGTTCTTCGACGAGGCGCTTTGGATCCCGGTACAGCTTCAGAGTTGCGGCCAGTGCCGCCAGAGTCATCTTGTCGGCCCTGAGGGCGCGCTTCAGCGGGTTGCGTTTGACTTGGGCCACCAGGTCCTTGCGGCCAGCGATCAGTCCGGCCTGGGGACCACCCAGCAGTTTATCGCCGCTGAAACAAACAATGTCCGCGCCTGCGCTCAGTGCCGCCGCGGCGGTCGGCTCGGCCGGCAAACCCAAGCGCCCAAAGTCCACCAAATTGCCACTGCCTAAATCAATGACCAGCGGCAGAGCGTGCTGCCTGGCGATATCGGCCAACTCCACTTCTGACACCTCGGCGGTGAACCCCTGCACGGCGTAATTGCTGGTGTGCACCTTCATGAGCAAGGCAGTGCGCTCATTGATGGCCTGCTGATAGTCCTTCGGGTGCGTGCGATTGGTGGCCCCGATCTCCACCAGCGTGCAACCGGATCGGGACATCACCTCCGGAATCCGAAAAGAGCCGCCGATTTCGACCAGTTCACCACGTGACACCGGCACCTCCCGCCCCAGGGCCAGGGTATTGAGCACCAACAGTACGGCCGCCGCGTTGTTGTTCACCACGGTCGCGGCTTCAGCGCCCGTCAGTTCGCACACCAGCGCCTCCACGTGGGAATCGCGATCACCCCGTTCACCGGCCTGCAAGTCGAACTCGAGATTGCTGGCGCCACCTGCCACCGTCTCGACCGCTTGCAGGGCTGACTCCGCCAAAGGTGCTCGACCGAGGTTGGTGTGCAAAACGGTCCCGGTCAAATTGAATACCGGTTTCAGGGTCGGGGCGTCCGCGCGTGCCAGCCGGTTCGCCACCTGTTCCAGAATCGCGTGCGGGCTCAGGTCAACGCGCTGACCCTCGGCGAGCGCGGCGCGCAGGTTGGTCAACTCTTCTCGAATGGCGACCGTCACCGCAGCTTGCCCCCAAAGCCCAACGGTAGGCTCAGACAACCGCAACAGGCCGTCGACGGATGGCAACTCACGGAATCGATTGGCGGTTGTGTCCATGGATGAAAAGCGTGGAAACCACGGCGTTATGGTCGAGGTGAGATGCTAGCGATATTTCGCGGCGAAGTAAAAAGCGGTGAAGAGAACGCCGGGGGCGGCGCAGCGCCCCCGGGAAGCGATCGTAGAGATACTCAGTACTGGTAGGAAAGGGTAACGCCGTAGGTGCGCGGGTCACCAAACGTCTGCACGTCCAGGGCACCAAACGTCGCCCAGGCATTCGTGCTGACCAGACCGTACTCCTCATCCGTCAGGTTGCGACCCCACAGGAGCGCGCGAAAGCTGCCGGGAAGACCCCCGACCTCAATATTGGACCAGCCCAGCGCAGCACCCAGCAGCCCGTAGCTGTCAATTTCCGTGGCATCGGCCAAGTTGACGGACGTGAAGCTCTTGTCCTGCCAGCCGTAGTCGACGCTGGCTATCAGGTCGCCGTTAGTGAGGCCGCGCTGATAATCGAGACTGAGCGCGTAGCTGTTTTCGGGCGCAGGCGCGAATTCATCAATCAATACAAACGTGCCTGCAGGGCTGTCCACCGAGTCCTCACCCAGTTCGGTGTCCAGATAACCGTAACTTGCGGTGAAGGTCAGACCGGTCGTCAGCAGCAGGGTCAGGTCCAGCTCCACACCGCTGATTTCGTTGCCGTCCACCGGTAGGAAATCGCGCCCTCCTGGACTCACAGGGTCGGTTTGGACGCTGGTCTGAAGACCGTCGATCTCCATGTAAAACACCGCCGCGTTCAGGCGCGCTCTGCTGTCCCAAAACTCACCCTTGTAACCCAACTCGTAGCTGAGTACATCTTCTTCATCGAATCCGCTGGCGAACAGTTCGGCGTTGGCAGAACGGGTGGAGGTGCCGCCCGATTTGTATCCGGAGACGACTTTACCGTAGACATTCATGTCTTCATTGATGTCGAAAGCAATCGTGGCCGAGGGATTGAAGTTGTCAAAGTCCTTGCTGTAAGAGCCAGAGAATGGCGTGGTAGCACGCAGGTTGATGCGATCGGCCTTGCGCTCATCTTCCGAATAGCGCGCGCCCAGTGTGAAATGCCAGCGCGCGTCCATGATGTCCGGATTCCAGGTGGCTTCTGCGTAAGCGGCAATGGACTCATTCTTGATCTTGGTGAAATCCTCCTGATCCGTAACCCCGAGCGACTCGGTCGTCGTGGCATCCTGGCTGCCATCGTCTTCGAAGTAATACAATCCGGCTACCCACTTCCAGTGTTCGGTGTTGCCCAGTAGCTGCAGCTCCTGGGAGGTCTGCTCGTAGTCGGTTTGAAATCGCCCAATATTGGGTGCGCCGACGCCGCGACCAATGGCCGTGTAGTCGCCCGTTGCCGTCGACAATGCATCGCCCGAGGTAAAGCTGTCCAGTTCGCGGTACGCGGTGATGGAGCGGAAGGTCATAAACTCACCGATCTCCCATTCCACCCACAGGCCGTGGCCTTCGACGGTCTGATCGTTCTTCACGATCGGGCGAAGTGAGGTTACTTCGTCGAGAAAGTCTTCGCTGACGTCGTCATTAAACGTGGTGAACGGCGCCAAAAATGCCGTTGGATCCAGCGCGCGCACCTGTTCGAGGCGCTGAGTATCCTCGTTCTTGGCGTTTTCATAACGGTAATCCACGTTGATGCGATCCGTCGCTTCCCAGCGAAGATCAACGACCAGAGTGTCACGATCTTCCTGACCGAAGTCTTCACCCGGGCCCTTGTTGTCGACGTACCCATCTCGTTCTGACTTCACGTAGCTGATCTTGCCGGCAAACCGCTCCAGAAAAGGAACGTTCAGTATGGTCCTGGTTTGAAACTTACTGAAATCACCAAAGGTGAGATCCTGGCGAAATTCCAGACTCTCGGTGTTGGCCCGCTGCGTAATGATGTTGACCGCACCGCCGGTTGCGTTGCGACCGTACAGCGTACCCTGAGGGCCCCTGAGCACCTCAATACGCTCTATGTCCACGCCCTCGAAACCGGTGCCGAAGGAGGTCCCCACGTACACGCCGTCCGTATAGAGGGCTACAGAAGGATCCTGGGTAATCTGGATATCATTTTGTCCTACCCCGCGGATGAACAACCGAATGGCTGTGGGGTCGTTGTTGAAGGGGTTGATGTACAGGTTGGGAATGGCGGTGCCAATGTCCTTCAGGTCATTGATGTTGCGCAGTTCCAGGGTTTCTTCATTCAGGGTGGCCACGGATATGGGAACGTCCTGCAGCGATTCCGTACGCTTCTGGGCGGTCACGATGACCTCCTCCAGCGTGGTCGTGTTCTGCGCTGCGGCTGTACCCGTGCTCAGCAGGGCGGCCAGTTGAATGAAGAGTAGCGTCTTGCGATTGGGCGCTGTAGTCATCGTGCTTCCTCCGATAAAGGGCATCGTTATTGTGGGTGTCTTCGTTATTGTGTAAGGCTCAATATACGCATCGGAAAACCGCTAACCAATGGTAATAAGTGTGGCTTTCGGCCGCCCTCGATTTACAGTGCAACTATACAGACTGGGCGACTGGCTGATCAGAATGTAGGCACCTAACACATGGGATCAGAGGGCTGCTCGGAGGACGGTCAGTCGGTCGGTCGGTCGGTCGGTCGGTCGGTCGGTCGGTCGGTCGGTCGGTCGGTCGGTCAGCGGACAGGACCAGGTGACATAATGGCAGTCAATGTGTCAATATTGTCGCCGGCTGTTCCGGCCCGTTTCCAAAGGAGAAGTACCCATGGCACCTGCGCAACAACAACGACTCATTGGGGGTACGGGCTCCCCCTATACCCGTAAAATGATAGCTCTGTTGCGCTATCGCCGCGTTCCTTACTGCGTCACCTGGGGCGATCCATCGGCCATCCTCGACAACCTTGGGGTCGACAAACCGAGACCAACGTTTCATCCCACATTTCTGTTCGAAGACGGCGAGCACATCGAAGCGGTGTGTGATTCAAGCCCTATCATCCGTAGACTGGAAGGCACCCACCCTGGACGATCCGTGTTGCCTGACGATCCGGCCTTGGCGTTCATTGACTTTCTGATCGAGGATTTTGGCGACGAATGGTGCACCAAGTATATGTTCCACTACCGGTGGTACCCTGAAGAAGATGCGGACAACGCAGGTACGCTGCTCCCTCTGAGTATGGATGTCACCCTCGCAGCCGACGCGCTTGAGATGTTCAAGCAGGCTTTCACGGAGCGCCAGGTCGGCCGTTTGTACGTGGTGGGTTCCAACGACACCACGGCACCAGTGATCGACGCCAGCTATCGGCGTTTTTTGACAGCCATGGAGTCCCATCTGGGTCAGCAACCCTTCATGCTTGGGCGCCGGCCCGGCGCGGGGGATTACGGCCTGTTTGGCCAGCTCACTCAGCTGGTCGGTTTCGACCCGACACCCAGAGCCATCGCGCACGCGCTTTCACCGCGCACTGTCGCCTGGGTACCCGCTATGGAAGATCTCAGCGGGCTGGAAGTCAGCGAGGACGACTGGACACCTTTGGAGGAACAGCCCGACACACTGCGCGAACTGCTGGCAGAAGTCGGCCGCGTCTACGTGCCGGCACTGCTCGCCAATGCACAGGCGGTCGCGGCCGGCGACAAGAACTGGGAGTCGGTCATCGACGGCGCCACCTGGACACAGCAGAGTTTTCCCTATCAGGCCAAGTGTCTGCGCTGGATACAGGAAGCCTATGCAGCACTGTCGGCGTCGGATCGCAGCCGGGTGGATGCGGTGCTGGCCGGTACCGGTTGTGAAGCGGCACTGACCACGGGAGACGCGGCATGACGATAGCGCCAATTGACAACCGAATTACTGCCATGACCGGCGTGGATTACCCGATCGTGCAGGCGCCTATGGGCTGGATCGCACGCGCCAAGCTTGCCTCGGCGGTCAGTAACGCGGGTGGACTGGGGATCATCGAAACGTCCTCCGGCGAACTGGACAACGTCAAAGCGGAAGTGGCCAAGATGCGGGAGTTAACCGACAAGCCCTTCGGCATGAACGTGGCGCTGGCGTTTGTGCGCGGCAGCAATATTGTCGATTTCGTGATCGAACAGGGTATACCCTTTGTGACCACGTCATCGGGCAGCCCCAAAGTGTGTACCGAAGCTTTCCAGGCGGCGGGTATCAAAGTGTTTCACGTTGTTCCGACGCTGGAAATGGCCATGAAAGCCTTGGATGCGGGTGTGGATGGTCTGGTGGTGGAAGGCGGCGAGGGCGGTGGCTTCAAAAACCCCAATCCGGTGTCGACCATGGTCCTGCTGCCGCTGATCCGCTCACGCACGGACGTGCCCATTATTGCTGCCGGCGGCATCACGGACGGGGTGTCCATGGCGGCCGCCTTTGCCATGGGTGCCGAAGGCGTTCAAATGGGTACTCGCATGGTGTCCTGTGCCGACTCGCCCGTGCATGAAAACTGGAAGAGGGCCATCGTCGACGCGGCCGAAACGGGCACCGTGTTTTTGAATCAGGAGTCGACGCCGGCTTTGCGTGCTCTGCGGACCGAGCGCACGGCGGCATTGGCCAAACTGGGGGAATTCCCCGTTATGGAGCATATGGCGGACATTCAAGCACTGTACTTCGGCGGTGATCTCGAAGCGGCAATTCCACTCACAGGACAGGTTTGCGGCAGAATTGACGATATCAAAACCGCCCAGGACATCGTGGTCGAGACCATGCGCGAGTTCTACAAGGTCATGCACGATCTAGCGCAGCGCTACGCCTAGCTTGTCCAAAGGGTCGCTCGACGACCGCACTCACACTACGCACAGGAGGTGGCCCAATGGCCGATACCATGCTTACCCTGGAGGTCGACAAGGCCGATTGGAAAACCACGCGGCTATTGGAAGAGCCACTGAACGCGGCGCTGGGGGAGGGCGAGGTGCTGCTGCGCGTCGACCGATTGGCACTCACCGCCAACAACATCAGCTACGCCGGAGCCGGTGACCTGCTCGGCTACTGGGGGTTCTTTCCCGCAGACGAGGGCTGGGGGCGCATTCCCGCCATGGGCTGGGCCGATGTGATCGCATCCCATCATCCGGCCGTTGAGGTGGGCGAAAGAATACAGGGCTTTTTCCCCTTCAGCACACATTTGCAAATTCTTGCAGGCGAGGTATCTGCCACGCATTTTCAGGACATATCAGCCCATCGGTCGGAATATGCGCCGGTCTACGCCCGCTTTGACCGGGCGGCGGCGAATCCTATTTACGATCCGGCGCGCGAGGATCACGACAGCCTGCTGCGTGGCCTGTTCATGACGTCCTGGCTGGTGGAGGACTTTCTGGACGTCAACGACAGTTTCGGTGCGAACACCTGTCTGATCACCAGCGCATCCAGTAAAACGTCCATCTCCCTGGGGTTCGCCGTAAAACGCCGCGGCAAACTGCGTGCCGTCGGACTCACATCACCCGGTAATCGCGCATTCTGCGAAAGCCTGGGTTTCTATGACGACGTTGTGACGTACGAAGACATCAGCACACTGGATGCGAATGCCGCTGCCGTCGTGGTGGACATGGCAGGCAGTGCACCTCTGCTCAGTGAGCTGCATCATCACTACCGGGACAACATGCAGTACTCCTGCCGCGTAGGCGCCACGCACTATGAGGAGATGGGTTCTGTGGATGGTCTGCCTGGCGCCGTCCCTGAATTCTTCTTCGCCCCCGGACATATCCAAACGCGGAGCGCCGAATTGGGCAGCGCAGAATTGATGCAGAGTCTGGGTGTCGACTACGTTGGCTTTCGAGAGGCCAGTGATCAGTGGTTGAACATTCAACGCAGTTACGGTCCCGACGCCACGCAAAGCGCCTACCGGGCCGTGCTGGCGGGCAGCGTCTCGCCCGACGCCGGGCAGATGATCTCCCTGTGGCCTGCCGCCTGACGACGGTGAGAGCAGGGACGGCGGGCTACAGGAGTTCCTCAGCGAGCAGCTCCAGTGCCTCCGGCTGGCCTGAGGTCAACAGCATCATATCGAGAGAGCCTCGCGCCTCGGCGTCGCGCCACAGTGACAGGCGTTCGCGAATGCGATCCGCCGGGCCAATCAGCGAGATCTGATCGACCAGCTCCTCCGGCACCGCGTCGGCGGCCTTGTCTTTATGGCCTTCGAGATAGAGTGTTTGAATGGCTTCCACTTCTGCGTCGTAGCCCATGCGTCGGGCAAACTCTGCATAGAAGTTTTTGCTCTTGGAACCCATGCCACCTAGCTGCCTGGCCATACCCGGCTTCATCATTGCCATGACCTCATCGACGCTGTCGTGAACGATCACATTGACGAAAGTACAGACCGTGAACGTGGATCGTGTACAGCGGGCGTTGGGTTTCGCGAAGCCCTCGGCGAGGTGCCGATCGACCGTTGCCTCGGTATCCTTCGGATCAACAAACGACAAGAGAACGCCGTCTGAGATCTCGGCAGCGAGACGCAGGCCACCGGGGCTGATGGAGGCGAGGAAGATCGGCTGATCCGCGTTGGGGTGGGCGACGCTTTTCAGCGGTTTTCCGACACCGGTCGTCTTCGGGCCCGTCAGCGGCAGTTGGTAGTGGTAACCCTCATAGGTCAGCGGCGCCTTGCGTTCCAGAATTTGCCGGATGATATCGAGATACTCGCGGGTTCTTGTGAGGGGGCGATCGTAGGCCACACCGTGCCAACCTTCGGCGACCTGTGGCCCTGAACTCCCAAGGCCGAGGATGAATCGGCCGCCGGATAAAGCGTCGATGCCGATGGCCGTCATCGCGGCGGAGGCGGGCGAGCGTGCGGGCATTTGCATGATGGCGGTACCCACCCGCATCTTCTCGGTATGCGCCGCCAGCCATGTAGCACTGGAGACAGCGTCGCAGCCGTAGGCCTCCGCTGCCCAGACCGAATCGTAGCCAAGCTGTTCCGCACGCTGGACCAGCGGCAGATTTAACGAAGGGTTGGCGCTGAAGGCAGTGTCCAGTAATCCGAGTCCAAGTTTCACGGCAGCGTCGCTCCTGCAGGGCGATGGGAAAGAGCCCGCAGTGAATCACAGGCGTGCGCAGATTGACAGAGAGCATGGGGAGTGCAGTGCTGCGACGCGGCCAGGCCATCGGGCCAAACGTCCCGTGACGTGTGACGCGCAGGTTGTGAGTTCAAAAATGGATGGGGACGAGCGCTCTTCTGAGCCAGAGCACAGAGTTCCTCCGGGAATAGAGCGGCAGTGTACCCATCCATCCGCGCTTCGTTTATGCGGCCCATCGGCCTGTGATTGCCACGCTGGCGCTGTGTCGAGCCGCCGCGCCCGCTACTGCTATTGAAACGGAAAGTCAGGATCAGCCGCAAGAACCGCCTGCACGAAGTCGTCGACGACGTCACTGGCCAGAGGGCTGCTTGTCGTCGGGGTGTGCCCCGCGCCAGGCACCAAAGTGACTTGATGCGGGGAGTCGAGCTGACCCGAGATAGCCTGACGAATACCATCGTACAGGTAATCGCAGTTACCGAGGCCATTCGCGAGCGCCTCCGGGATCGCTTCCATGTTGGGCAAGCCACCACAAAACTGGTCGGCATCGCCGCCGGTGAACAGGACCGGTACTTCATCGAATCCGGCGTCTATGCGAGTCTCCGGATCAGCACCCTTGGCAAGATCGATGTAAAAGCCAATCTTGTCGACCGCTCCGTTGATGTCAAATGTCTCAGCAAAAGGAAAACCCTCAACCCCCGCAAGGGAATCGAACAGTGGCTCCAGCCGCGGACTAACGATGTAGGAGTCGGCGACCACCGCCGTGAGATACACGTCTTCCAGTGCATAAGCCGAGGCCAGTGAGAACACGCCAACCGACCCGGCGCTGGTGCCGTGGGCAATGACGTGCGAGGTTGGAAAGTGCTCGACGGTGAAGTCGACCGCTGCCATGGTCGCCTGCAGGCCGTTGGTCTGAGCGCCAGGGTTGTTGGGATAGGTTGTGCCGATGCCGGAATAGAGATCATGATCACACATCGAAACGATCAACAGGCGGTAACCTTCCTCGATCCTTCGCGTAATGGTGGCATCTTTGAGCACACCAGCTTGGGTAAACACCCGCGCCAAAAGCTGCCGGTCGACCAGATCGTCAAAGGTCTCTTCGCGATTCCAAGCATTTGCGTTGTTATTGATGGATCGATAATCACCTGGTGACGCAAAGTAACCGACGCCTCCGCCGTGCAGGTAAACCCACAGAGGTGCTTCAGCGCCAGGGCTGTTTGCGGGCTCAACTACGAGGAATGTGTAATTGCCGCTCAAACCACAAGCGTAGGTCAGGTTGCGGTAAAAGTTCAGTTCCCAAGTGTTACCAAACCCGCTCAGGGTACGCTCACCCGAGAGCGTGATTTCGTCAGTCTGCCTTGGAACAGAAAACGCAGGCTCCAGAAAGAACTCTTCACTGGGGTCTTCAAGCAACGCCAGCAGCGTGTCGTTTTGATCGAAGCCTTCGGTGCTCAGAACGCAAGGCAACGCACTCCCGCCGCACAGGCCCCGATCGCGCTGACGCCAGCGAGAAAATACGAAGCCATCCTGCGGCCAGGCGACAAAGGTTTCATGGAAGAAGCTGTCCGTCACATCGATGGTGCAGCTTTGGGAGGCATCGCAGCTGTACGCACCCGATTGGGAGATCAGGCCGCCTTCAGCAGGTGTCACCAGGGTGAGTTTACATCCACTGCCAGCCAATGCGGCCGCAACGACGAGTACAGAATACAGCTTACACATATCAACTGTCCGGTTTTCCACCAGCATACAGCAGTTGCGATGGCTGGGTGAACAGTATCGAACAAGAAGACAGCCGATTCTGAAATGGACAAGGCCGGTTAGCTAACAGCGCCGTCGGGTATCAACCGATCGTATACTGCACGTATCGCCGATACGTTCTGAGCCAGTAAAGCTAAAGACGTGCACCCAACTTGAGCGATCTTCTGACTGTCGCCGGGCTGAGCAGCAAAGAGGCCTCGAGAGACACCTCGAGCCGTGACGCTCTGGTTCTGGGTCGTGTATCGATGAAGCGTTCAGAACACGCGAGGGGACTGCATATTGCTCATAACGACTTTTTGGCTGACTATAGGGCCGCCACTGATGGCAGTTACGCGGTAGTTTAGGACCCGGGCCTTGGAATGGCGTACGACCGGTGAAGTAGCCACTGGAAACCGAGCAATTTTCCTGGCTCACGCTCAATCGATGAGTTCGCGCCGATTAGGCGATCCAAGCCGCGGGCCTGCTCACTGCAAAAGTGCCCAATATAATGAAGATAGTGCAGAATAACTCGATGCCTTCCTCGTCACCCACTCCCGCTGAAGTCTTCAGGTTGTGGCGATGAAAAATGGGTTTTCCCTCTGCACATTTTCCCTCTGCACATTTTTTCTGCACAACAGGATACCCAGCTCATGAACCACTCTGATAAACACTGTGATCTCGCCGGAGCGTCTGCTTGTTGCCGTCTCTTTGATGCGTTATTGGACGCATCGAAGCGGGTCAGTGCGTGCTTCAGCGCCCTTTCACTGGCGCTGATCCTGGGCTGTTCCGATGGCAGCGACGGTGGGACAACAACCGCCGTGGTCGGCCCGCTGGAGTTCGCCGTTGGAACGACATCGCGAACGTATGTTGACGGTTCGCGTACGACGGACGCTCATGCCAATGTACCCGAGGCTGCAACTCGCACCCTTGATACGCTCATTCTGTATCCCGCTGAAGGCAGCTTTGGCGACCCCGTCGCGACGGACGCTCCGGTGGACCGGTGGGGCGCGCCCTATCCCCTGGTGGTGCTTGCGCATGGCCTGGGCGGCAATGCGCAGGGCTTGTTGGCACTGGGGGAGGTGTGGGCATCCAGAGGATATGTTGTTGTGTTGCCCCAGTTTCCGCTCACCAATTCTGCAACACCGGGCGGTCCTGTTGGCCAGGACACACAGAATCAACCGGGCGATGTGAGCTTTCTCATCGATGAAGTGCTTGCGGAATCTAGCCAATCGGGACAGCTTTTCAGCGACGTCGTCAATGGAGATCAGATCGCCGTGAGCGGGCACTCCAACGGAGGAATAACGACTTTTGGACTGATTGCCCACTCCTGCTGCAAGGACTCGAGGCTCGACGCCGCTATTGTTTTATCGGGTGTGAATTCCCCCTTCGCCGGAGGGGAGTACAACCTGTCGGATACACCACCGACCTTCGTGGTACACGGAGTCTTCGACCTGCCACTGGCTTACAATCAGGCCGTGCGAACCTACAATGAGCTCTCGCCAATTAAGGGTTTGTTGACCTTGGAGCAAGCCGATCACACCTCCTACCTGGGTGCTGACGATGTATCTTTTGACGCTTCTGCACAGGCAACGGCCGATTTTCTCGATGCGCAGATTCGCGGTGATACCGACGCTCTGGAACGCCTGCCTACCTATGTAATCCCCGAGCTTGCGTCCATAAGCTGGGTTCCGGACGATGCAGCAAATAGGCCAGTCGAACCGCTGCCGGAGCCTGAAACCAATCGTCAGGCCTCGCTCAGTGAGGACAGCAACCTGGTGGACGGACAGACGATTGTGGTCAGCTGGAGTGGGTTCCTCCCGGATACTGTCGTCAGCATTTTGCAATGCGCCGGTGATGGCAGAGACCAGGCATCCTGCAATATCGCTGGCGGCAGAGTTCTGGTGCCAGACCCTCTTGGAATGGGCAGTCTTGATCTGGTCATTCGCACAGGCGCCATTGGGAATGGTGTCTGTGACAGTGCAAACCCGTGCACCATCGTCGTCAACGATGCCTCGCTGATTGAAGATGAGGCGAATGTGCGCATCCCTATAACCTTCAGAGATGACTGACTGTACCGCCTGGTCTGACTTTAAACCAGACAGAAGTCACGATATCACTCTACGCGGGCACGCTGATTAGGCCTTTACTGCCTACTCTGTAGGAACAGCAGCACGGCCGCACGTGCTGACCTATCTCAAGGTTCCGGTTGGGTTCTCACAAGCTACGATATCGCCACCGATGGACATGTGACGAATATCAGCATTTTAGATTCATCCCCAGGAGGCTACCTCGAGGGGGCAGCAGTCGACGCCGTCTCGCAGTTTCAATACAAACAAAGCACCGCTTCATCGCGTGAATGCAACCTTTTTACCTGGCAGCGCGGGTGAAGAAACAAACAAGCACGGGTTAACTGGGAAGCGCTGACGCGTACCGCAGGCGCTAGGTGGCCAAGGTGATTCCAGCAGATTTCTGGCCGCGCTGTAAGCGCCGCGTAAAGTGAGTTTTTCCGGGCTCGTACCTGAATCACGTCACCCTAATTCCCGGCGACGAACCGTTGTATGATTTTAATGCGGATGAGTATAAGCTGTTCTCTTAGTACTAAGTCAGTCAACCAAAAAACCATTAACGATGACCATAAAAATTCTCGCGCTCTCAGTTAATGTACTCAGCTTTATGGTGGTCTTGTTCTGTGTCTGGAAGCTTCATGGCATGGGTGGCTTTTTTTTGAATATGCGAAATCCGCAATCGGCGGATGCCAAACAGTGGTCAAACGCCTTTCATGCAGCGATTATCGTATCGATAATTGCCGGTGCTTTTTTTCATCTAGGGTAGGCTCAGTGACCTTTCCCCTGCGTTTTGGGCCATTGTGAAACGATTCAACCGCCCCTGGCGTTACGAAGTGCGTAAGCGTTCTAAGTGCGTTTCAAGACCATCGCCTGACGAGCCAGCCGATGCTTGATTGCATGAAACCGGGGCACCCTACAAATCACTTGGCACGATTGTGAGCGTGTCGGATTTAGACCAAGCGCAATAGTCAGCAGCGGTCCTTGCTCGCTTGGTGTAGCCAGTCCAGTCGATCGGTAGACAGACGCTTCTTCGCAAACGTGAATTTTGGCGCAGACAAATTGCGTCATGGCATGTAGTTTACAGTGGGCGATCCAGAGACGTTTGGGTGATTATGGACAGCACATTAGAAGATCCGGTTGAAAAGACTCAGGGGGAGCGAGTTTCAAGTCGCCGGACCATTTTCGCTGGCGTTATCGGTAACGTATTGGAATGGTATGACTTTAGTGTTTATGGCTTTTTTGCGGCCATCATAGCCACTCAGTTCTTTCCTAGTGATGATCCGTCGGTCTCGCTCATCGCTGCTTTTGGAGCGTTTGCGGCAGGATTTCTGATGCGGCCGATAGGAGCCGCGATTTTTGGCCATATTGGCGATCGCATCGGCCGAATCCATGCGCTGCAGCTGTCCGTTTTGCTCATGGCCATTCCGACCGTTGCGATAGGGCTTTTGCCCAATTACGACAGCATTGGGATCGCCGCCGCCGTGATCATGGTTATTCTGCGAATGATGCAGGGTCTGGCGGTGGGAGGCGAGTATACCAGTTCCATTGTTTTTCTCGCAGAGCATGCGCCAACCGGTAAGCGCGCATTCTACTCGATCTGGAGCGTGTTCGGTGGTCTTGTCGGCACTCTACTCGGCTCCGCGGTCGGCGCGATACTCAGTGCGGCACTGAGCGAAGAAGCACTTCACAGCTGGGGTTGGCGAGCGGCTTTTCTTTCCGGCATTCTGGTCACGGTTGCAGGTTACTTTCTTCGCCGCGGCCTAATCGAGAATCCTGTGCGTAGCGAGGGCAAGGCACCGCTGGTAGTGGCTTTCTCCACATGCGGCAGGGACATCCTTCGGGTTATGGGCATTAATGTGGTCAACGCCATCGCGTTCTACATGATTTTTGTCTATGCGATAACGTGGCTGGTCGAGAATGTGCATACTAAAGAGGCGACTGCGCTGGAAATTAATACCATTGCACTGCTTGTACTTTTAACCCTGATTCCCTTTTTTGCGATTCTTTCTGACCGCTATGGCCGCAGATTATTTATTTTGATCGGCATGGGCGGCGTCGCTGTTTTCGCCTATCCACTCGTCTGGCTGATGCATCATTCCGATTTCACGATGATCTTGGCCGGTCAGGTGGGTTTCGCGATTCTTTGTGCCTGCTTTGCAGGCGGAATTCCTGCGTATATGTGTGAGCTGTTTCCCGGGGCCGTTCGCGTCACTGCGGTGAGCATCAGCTACAACATCACGCTGGGCATCATGGGCGGGACCAGCCCAATGGTCGCCGTTTGGCTGATCAACCGCACGCATGATGATATGGCCTTCGCCTGGTACATCACGGCCGCTGCAGTGTTTTCGTTTCTTGTCGCGCTGACCATCAAGGATAAGCGCAACGAGCCATTGGATATGGCTCGGTGAATGTTGTCGGTATCGCGCGGTAGGGTCGCCATAATCCTTGCACCCGCAAGCTGTCACGAGTTAAGCACGATATCTAATCCATTCGGTGAGGCAGCAATGCGTCAGTAGCCTCTGTGCTGACTGCCTTTGGCAGCTCAGTGAATACATGCCGCAGGTAACAATACCGCTCGATGCTGCTCGCTTTGGGCGTCTCTATCAGGCTAGAAAGATTCGCTGTGGCGTTGGCGTCAGCGACCGTGGAGAGATGGCGGTGTTCGGATCCGTCGTCATCAAAAAGGGAGGAATGAAGCGGGGGAGGGGTGAAGACTATTTGGCCCCTTGTGTCTTGTTCAATGCGCCAGATCCTACTCTAAAGCGTTGAAAAGTGGGGCTTTAGTGTCCAAGGCTTGTCTACATACTGGGAATCGGTGTTATATAGAGCGGTCTATATATGTAGCTGTTAAATCTACAAGGAGTATTAATGAAGATAGTGAAACGTCTCCTGAAGGAAGGCGAAAACAAGGGTTCTATTTTCGAGAAGGCTTCAGCCGAAGGGCTTAATCCCAAAAAGGTTTCGAAATACCTAGCAATGTACCCGGATCCCGAAGAGTCTGAGAACTACAATAGAGCCAACAATATCTTGATTGGCATATATTCTGTTTTAGTTTTACTAGGTTTGCTGGGGGCAACGCACATTCTTTTTGAGCTACCAGCGGGGGCAATGCTTGGAGTTCTAGCTTTTGCGCTATTGATCCCTGGTGCAATTATATACTGCATTTATAAAAAACAGTCTATTGGGTATTTGATACTTTGCTTTTTCCTCTTTAAGGGGATTCTTGATTCATTCAAAGAGTACGAAGCAAGCCCTGTCGGGGTTTGGGTAGGGGTAGCCATTAACGCATGCCTTGTTGTCTATGTGGTGATATTGAAAAATAAACTCTTCCCACATCAAAATTTCTTCAACACAAAGAAGAGCGGTGAGGGTATTGCTATATTTACGAAAGATTTAACAAGTCAAGCAAACGGGACGCCGTAACCGGCGCCCGTTCTTGAGGCGTTAAGTGGTAATACTATGAGCCGTTCTCTGGGAAGGAAGACGATCAGCGCGATTACAGTCCTCGTTTTTATTGGCTGCTCGCTCACAGTAATGACTCTCGCTTGGAAGATATTGACCGGCCAGTTCTATTGGTCGCTTGTATCTACCTTGAGTGTCTTCGTGATTTTGATCATTGTATCGCTCGGCATAGCGGGCGCATATCTCGCACACAAGGGGCAGCTGATTGGTAAGCAACTACTAATTGCGCACTTTGTTCCTCAGCTTGCGTCCTATCACTCAGAATCTATTAGTGTTTCTTTTGTTACAGGTATTTCATTCAACGTTTCTGTAGGTTCAAGCGGGGGCGGGTACCTTAATTTTAACCTCTATGCGTTAGTTGACCTGACCCCCTAGATCGACTCCAGCTTGTGAGAGAGACTTTCACTAGCAAGAAGGAGTATCCGATCATGGCGAGAAAGCGATTCAAGCCTGAAGAAATCATCCACAAGCTGCGCGAGGCCGAGGTAAAACTGGCTGCAGGCAGTACCACTCCCGATGTCTGCAGAGCCCTTGGCATCTCGGAGCAAACCTACTATCGCTGGCGCAAGGAATACGGCGGCATGCAGGTCTCCCAGGCCAAGAAGCTGAAGGACCTCGAGCGTGAGAATGCCCGGCTGAAGAAGCTCGTGGCCGACCAGGCCCTGGACAAGGCCATCCTTGAGGAGGCGCTAAAGGGAAACTACTGAGCCCTGAACGGCGCCGACGTGCTGTAAGCCATATCACAGCCACATTGCCGGTTTCGGAGCGGCGGGCCTGCAAGGTCATCGGTCAACCCCGATCGACCCAGCGCAGGGCGCTGGTCCAGCGTGACGACGAGACCGCCCTGACACGGGCGATCCTAGACCTGGGTACTGAGTACGGCCGCTACGGCTACCGGCGGATAACGGCCCTGCTCAGGAACCAGGGCTGGCACGTGAACCACAAGCGCGTGGAGCGGATCTGGCGCCGGGAGGGGCTCAAGGTACCCTACAAACA
Source organism: Pseudomonadota bacterium (assembly GCA_039190425.1). Taxonomy (GTDB): domain Bacteria; phylum Pseudomonadota; class Gammaproteobacteria; order Pseudomonadales; family Halieaceae; genus Marimicrobium. The sequence continues at coordinate 18,892 of JBCCYE010000053.1, forward strand.
GCCCAAACGGGCCAGGCTCTGGCTGAATGACGGCTCCTGCGTCCGGCTCAGGCCGGCGTATCGGAACCATGTCTGGTCTTATGACTTCGTCATGGACCGGACTGAAGACGGCAGGGCCTTCCGGATGCTGACGGTGATCGACGAGCACACCCGGCAATGCCTGGCGATCCGGACCGAGAGGCGGCTGGACCACGAGGCGGTCCTGGAGACCCTGGCAGAGTTGTTTCTACTGCACGGTCCGCCCGAGCACATTCGGTCAGACAATGGATCTGAGTTCACGGCATTGGCGGTAAGAAACTGGCTGAGGCGGGTTGGAGTGAAGACCCTGTTCATCGAACCGGGCAGCCCCTGGGAAAACGGATACAACGAGAGTTTCAATGGCAAGCTGAGGGATGAACTACTCAATGGGGAAATCTTCTACAAGTTGCGGGAGGCCCAGATCCTTATTGAACGCTGGCGACGCCACTACAACGAGGTACGGCCGCACAGCGCGTTGGGCTATCGACCTCCTGCTACACAAACAAAGCAATCGGTGACGAACTGGATTCCTAACGAGGATGTACTAGAGTCAAAATCAATGGCGCTCTCACTTTAAAGCTGGTACCGGTCGTGGGGGCAGGTCACTGTTGTGTATTCGGTTGGCGAGAGAGCACCGTCACTTAACAAGTCAAGTCAGCACGGACGCCGAATCCGGCGACCCTGCTTGAAGCGTTAGCTGTACGAGGAAGTCATGTTCGAATCACATAATAAGTACACCAAGTTATCATATTGGACTCTTGCTTTAAGCAGTATCATTGGCTTCATAGTAATGGGAATGCTTGTTCCCGGTCTTACGAAAAATCAGCCCGTATTAATGTACGTTTTGGTTCCAGTGCTAAGCGCTATGTTGTTCCTAAATACATATTTGGCGTACAAGATTTTCAAGCGTAGTGTTTCAGCATTAAGGTGGTGTCTTTGGTTGTACGGTCTACAAATTATAGGCTTTGAGTCGGCTAATTGGGCACTCAGTCTATCATTCGGCTTACAATTCACTATTACTTGGGCTGTAGGG
>JBCCYE010000054.1:0-19176 GCA_039190425.1 Pseudomonadota bacterium
CCGTCGCCATCCGAATCCAGCACCTCAACAGGCTCTGGGTCTGGATCCACCTTGCCGAGGTAAAAGTTGAGTCCAGCAGTTGTCAGGAGGTCGGTCTCGCTTTCATCCAGGCTGTACAGAGCGCGACCCTCGAGACTCAAACCAACGCGACGGCTGATCATCCAGCGCACACCGACGCCACCATTGATGGTCGTTTCAACCGTATCGAACTGGTCAGCGTCGAGATCGATTTCGCCGGCGCCGAAGGCGAGATAGGGACGCAAGCGAAACGCGTTACCAATGTAGCTGCCTCCGTAGTACTTCATACCTACCTGCCAGGTTGTCACATCCACGTCGGTACCGTCGTTGTACTCGGTATCGTCGTCTGCAAACATCACCTCTGCGGCCCAATTGTCGTTAAAAGCCCACTCAGCGCCCACCCAAGGAGTCCAGGTATCGTCGGGCTCAAGTCCGCGCACTTCTCGATCAAAAAACCAGTAGCCGGCGCCGGCGTTGATGGTGATGGGGGCTTCTGCGGATGCCGTGGTAGCAAAGCCCGCCAGGGCAATGCTGACTACGGCGGCCGCGTGAACAAGGTATTTTTTCATTCTTTTAAGTCTCCAGTCCGTCGGTTTGCGGGTTCGTCAAGGATAGCATTCATTTGGCGTGCGCCAAATTCGATTTTCAGTGAATTTTCTCGGCCATCGGCGTTCGCGACAGCTTCCTACCACTGCATGACGCGCTTTACGAAGGGCTGCGACAGCGCACGCTGCTCAGCCAGCGAGGCACGATCCAGCTGCTCCAGCACCGCCAACAGATCACCCGTGCCGCGCGGAGCACGGTTAACGATGTACGAGGCCACGTCCGGCGCCAAACTGATACCCCTCCGCGCCGCTCTGAAAGCAAGCATGCGAGCCTTTTCCGCGTCACTCGCCTGAGGGAGTTTGAACACAACTCCCCAGGCTAGACGCGAGCGCAGATCCTGCAATTCAACCGCGAGTGAACGCGGTGAGGAATCGGCGGCGAAGAACATTTGACAGTCGCGCGTCCTGGCAACTTCGCACAGACCAAACAACGCACGCTCCCAGGCCGGATCTCCGGCGACCGCATCCAGATCGTCCAGACACAGACGCCCGACATTGGCCACATCCTGTAAAACTGCATCCGGTTGGTAGTCTTTCAACTCAGCCAGGGGCAGATACAGAGCCGGGCCAGCGGCGGCATGACAACTCGCCTGCAGCAGGTGGGACTTGCCGACACCGGCGGGACCGTGGATGTAAATGAGCCCCTCACCGGCCGCGCGCAGCTGCTCCCGCAGCGCCGCCAGCAAGGGTCGATGTGCGGAGAGCACTAGAAAATTGTCCAACGTCGCATCGTCGCGCAGCCCTACAGGCAATGGCAGCTGGCGCAAGGGGCTCGGCGAGTATTCCGTCATTCCAGGCAGCCCCGCACCGCTATCGCCGCCACTCGTATCTGAGGGTAGTGTCGCCCCCCACTGTCTCTACCGGTACAAAACGAACGTTGAGTTCGATCAGCCGTGCGAGCTGCGCAGCATCAGCTTGTGCCACAATGTACAGGTCCAACTGCTCGCCCGAGATGCTTACAACATTGGCATACTTCACGAGCTCCAGGCTTTGCAACCACCGGACAATTTCTGCGTAGTCCCGATAGTCTCCGACCTTATGTACCTGCAGCGCGACACCCGCTGACATCGATGCGTCCGGTGCCACCGCGTACCGAGTTGCCATTGCCTCAGCAATGGCAGCCACGCCTTGCTGCATAAACGCAGCCGTGTCCGCAGCAGTCACAGGCCGCTGAATACGTTCATCCTGAAACACATAGCTCCAATCGCCGACAGCCGATCCGCTCGTCGCCAAGGCAAGTTTACCGCTCACGATATGCTGCACATTGTACCGTTCTGATGCAGCCTCCAGAGCGGCGAGGTCGCCCTGCCAGACATCCTGAGCGCTCAGTGCGCGCGCGTCTTGAAGATCAAACAGCGGCAGCTGCAGCGGCACCCCGCGTCGCTCGAAAGCCGCGGTCAGCTCTGCTAGCAGCTCGGCGTGTGTGTCCACATTCAGAAAGGCCACACCGTCGTCATCCTGGACCACAACCCAGGCCAGAACGCGTGGGCGGTTGGCAGTCCACAGCGGCGCACCTGCTTGCATCAGCAGGTTGCGGACATAACTATCGTCGTACTCAAACCTGGCTGCCAGCGCAGCGTCCGGATCTTCCGTATCGACATAGCCGTACTGCTGCACTTGATCCCGTGCACCGGAAAGAGCGGCGCGAATCGTCTCGCTCTGCAACACCTGACTGCTGCCAGAAACCTTGACGAGCACCTCGGCCAGTGCCACCTGTGCTGACGCTGCAAGGGCAGCACTGCTGCGATCCTCCACGGGTACCGTCGCCGCGTAAAGACCGCGAACCATTTCCGCGCGCACCCCCGCGCCCGACAAGGCCCACAGTACGACTATTGCAGCCAGTGCCAGTATCCGGCTCACCCTACGCTCCCGTGATTTGAAGGCGCCATTGTAGCAGCACAAAGCCGCCTTGTTGCCCCAAGCACAGCAATTTCAAGTGCGCCAAACCGGCAGCCGAGTTACACTAGCGCGCCTGTCAGAGATTACAGCCGGACCCGATACCATGAGCGAAACCTCATCCAACAGCGCCCTGAGTTACAAGGACGCCGGGGTCAATATCGACGCTGGCAATGCGCTGGTCGAGCGCATAAAAGGTGTCGCAAAGCGCACAGCGCGACCCGAAGTTCAAAGCGGACTGGGGGGGTTCGGCGCACTGTGCTCTATTCCCCCTGGTTACCGCGAACCGCTGCTGGTATCCGGTACCGACGGCGTAGGCACCAAACTGCGCCTGGCCATGGATCTGGGCGTCCACGACACCGTCGGCATCGATCTGGTGGCCATGTGTGTCAACGATCTGGTGGTCGCGGGTGCTGAGCCCCTGTTCTTCCTGGATTACTACGCTACCGGCGCTCTCAATGTCGAAACTGCGGCGGAGGTCGTGAGCGGGATCGGTCAGGGCTGTGAGCTTGCCGGCTGCGCACTGGTAGGCGGAGAGACGGCCGAGATGCCGGGCATGTACTCGGGTGAAGACTACGACCTGGCCGGATTCTGCGTTGGTGTCGTTGAAAAATCAGAGGTCGTCGATGGCAGTAGTGTTCAGGTGGGAGATGTTTTGATCGCGTTGCCAAGCAGCGGCCCTCACTCCAACGGATTTTCGCTGATCCGCAAGATTCTGGAGCGAGCCGACGCCGATCTGGGCACGACCCTATCCGATGGTACGACCCTGGGAAGCGCCCTGCTCACGCCTACAACCATCTACGTAAAACCTGTGCTGTCGCTGCTCAAGGCAGTGTCTGTCAAGGCGCTCTCTCACATTACCGGAGGGGGCCTGCCTGAAAACCTGCCGCGTGTGTTACCCGACGGTTGCGATGCACTGGTCGATTCCGGGAGTTGGCAATGGCCCGACGTTTTCCGCTGGCTACAGGCCGAGGGCAACGTGGCAACCGAGGAGATGTACCGCACCTTCAACTGTGGCGTTGGTATGGTGGTGTGTGTCGCGGCGGATGAATGCGCCCGCACCTTGTCCCACCTAGCTGATGTGGGGCTCAACGCCTGGCAGGTCGGCGAAATCATCGACGGCAGCCACCAGGTCATTATCGAGTCTTAGCGATGCCGGAATCCACCAGGGCGACCCGATTCATCGCATGTCATGGGGTGGAGTCCGCCACTCAGCGCTTCGGGACACAATGAGCTGTGCATGACTTACCCAGGCTGGCCGTACTGATTTCCGGTGAGGGCTCCAACCTGCAGGCGCTCATAGACGCCTGCCACGCGGGTGGCCTGCCCGCCAAGCTCTGCAAAGTCATCAGTAACAAACCGGAGGCCGGAGGCCTGTCCCGCGCCGCTCGCGCCGGAATTCCCCATGCTTGCATTGATCATCGCAACTACCCCAGTCGCGAAACCTTCGATGCCGCGCTGTTGGAAGAATTGCGTCGCTGTGAAGCAGACTTCGCTGTGCTGGCGGGTTTCATGCGTATTCTGACGCCAGTTTTCATAGAGCCCTGGGTCGGACGTTTACTGAATATCCATCCGTCGCTGCTGCCAAAGTACCCAGGTCTGGATACTCATCGACGCGCCCTCTCTGCGGGGGATACCGAAGCGGGTGCAACGGTACATTTTGTAACGGCCGAACTCGACGGCGGCCCACCCGTGCTGCAGGCGCGGGTACCCATCCTCGGCGAGGACGACGCTGCGTCACTGGCGCTCCGTGTACAGGAACGCGAACACCTCATTTACCCACTGGCCACACGCTGGCTGCTGGAGGGGCGGCTCTCTCTGAGCGGCAAAGAAGCGCTGTTAGACGACCAGGTCCTGCCCGAGGCAGGGGTTATCTTCAGCGAGGCGATGGCGCTCGGCGAAGTCGTCTAGCGCCGCCTATGCCTTCGGCAGCGTGACGCCGGTTTGCCCCTGGTATTTGCCGCCGCGATCACGGTAACTCACCTCACACACTTCGTCAGATTCAAAAAACAGCATCTGCGCCACACCTTCATTGGCGTAGATCTTCGCCGGCAACGTGGTGGTGTTTGAAAATTCCAGGGTTACATGCCCTTCCCACTCCGGCTCTAACGGAGTCACATTCACAATGATGCCGCATCGAGCATAGGTGGATTTGCCCAGGCAGATTGTCAGTACGTTGCGCGGAATTCGAAAGTATTCGACGGTACTTGCCAGCGCAAACGAGTTCGGAGGAATCACGCATACCTCTCCCGTCACATCCACGAAGCTGCTCTCATCAAACCCCTTAGGATCCACAGTGGCGGAATTGATATTGGTAAACACCTTAAACTCGGGCGAACAGCGCACATCGTAGCCGTAGCTGGAAGTGCCGTAAGAAATAAGCCGCCTGCTCCCTTCAGAGCGAACCTGGCCAGGTTCGAAGGGCTCGATCATTCCCTCGTCCTGGGCCATGCGCCGAATCCACCTGTCCGACTTAATCGTCACGCCGATCTTCCTCAGTCATCAGTAATCTTAATCTCGGGAAACTGTTGAACAGCGCCATTGCCCGGTTTGTTCAGTGCCTCGAGTATGGACTCGGCCGCCTTGAGATACAGCCCCGCCACCTCCGACTCGGGTTCTGCGATAACAGGCGGCTGCCCGGCGTCGGTCTGCTCGCGAATAGACCTCGCCAGCGGAAGGCTCGCCAGTACCGGAACACCATAATCCGCTGCGATGCGCTCACCACCCTCGGCACCAAATATATGTTCGACGTGGCCGCAGGCGGTGCATATGTGCACCGCCATGTTCTCAATAACACCGAGCACGGGGATATCCACCTTGCGAAACATTTCAATGCCTTTTTGCGCGTCCAACAGTGCAATGTTCTGGGGCGTTGTCACAATCACAGCACCCGCCACTTTGGCCTTTTGTGACAGGGTAAGTTGCACATCCCCGGTGCCGGGCGGCATATCGATGATCAGAACGTCCAGTTCGCCCCAAAGCGTCTGCTCCAACAGTTGAGCCAGTGCGCCACCCGCCATCGGCCCTCGCCATACCATCGGTGTTTTATCGCTCACCAGATAGCCCATCGACATGGACTCAAGGCCATGAACTTCAATCGGCAAAAGGTGCTGGCCATCGACCGACTGCTTGGGTCGCTGTTCAGATCCCACTCCAAGCATCATCTGTTGACTTGGACCATAGATGTCCGCGTCTAGGAGTCCGATCCGCTTGCCCAGTGCCGCCATTGCCAGCGCTATATTGACGGACGTGGTCGACTTGCCAACGCCCCCCTTACCGGAGGCTACGGCAACGATGTGCTTTATCTGATTCATGGACAGCGCTCGTGGTGTCGAGGCGCTGTAGTATAGGGACAAGGTGGACGATCAACAATGCCGACATCATCGCGCGACGACGAGATGAAAACCCAGAGCAAACCCGCTATAGTAGCGCCCTTTTTTTCGAACCACAGACCGTCCACTCATGGCCGAAGACCGCCGTAAAATTCTGGTGACCAGCGCCCTGCCCTACGCCAATGGACCTCTGCATCTGGGCCACATGCTCGAGCAGGTACAAACGGATATCTGGGTTCGTTTCCAAACATCGCGCGGGCACGACTGTCTGTACGTCTGTGCCGATGATGCGCACGGCACAGCGATCATGCTGGCCGCTGAAGCACTGGGCATCTCGCCGGAGCAGCACATCGACACTATTCGCGAGTCGCATACACGCGACAGTGCTGCCTTCCTGATCAACTTTGCCAACTTTCATTCCACACACTCGGATGAAAACAAACGTTGGAGCGAAGACATCTATCAGCGACTTAAGGACAATGGACACATTGCAAGCAGGGAGATCACGCAGGCGTACGACCCCGAGAAGCAGCTTTTCCTGGCCGACCGCTTTATCAAGGGGACCTGCCCCAACTGCAAAGCGCCAGATCAGTACGGCGACAATTGTGAAGTGTGCGGTGCTACCTACAGCCCGACAGATCTGATCAATCCGGTGTCCGCTCTGTCCGGCGCGACTCCCATCGATAAACAGTCGACCCACTTTTTTTTCAAGCTCCCGGAGTTTGAAGCCATGCTTACAGACTGGCTGGCCTCCGACACGCTGCAGCCGCAGGTTGCCAACAAACTGCGAGAGTGGCTGGAGGCGGGGCTTCAGGAGTGGGACATCAGTCGAGATGCACCTTACTTCGGCTTTGAAATACCCGGAGAGCCGAACAAGTATTTTTATGTCTGGCTGGACGCACCCATCGGCTACATCGCCAGCTTTCAGAATTACTGCGATCGCACGGGCCACCCGTTCGCCCCCTACTGGGAGCGCGGCGGTGGCACAGAGCTGTATCACTTCATTGGCAAGGACATCGTGAATTTCCACGGCCTGTTTTGGCCCGCAATGCTGCACTCGGCCGGCCTGCGCTCGCCAACCGCAATCTGTGTTCACGGTTTCCTAACGGTCAACGGCACAAAAATGTCCAAAAGCCGAGGGACCTTTATCAACGCAGCCACCTACCTTGAGCATCTGGATCCCGAGTATCTGCGCTACTATTTCGCCGCCAAGCTGAACGCCTCAGTTGACGATATCGACCTCAACCTCGAGGATTTCGTACAGCGAGTGAATTCCGATGTGGTGGGTAAGGTTGTCAATATCGCCAGTCGCTGCGCCGGCTTCTTGCGCAAAAGCTTCGACAACCGTCTGGCGCGTGAGTGTGCCGAACCTGCACTGGTCCAATCCTTTATTGACGCGGGCGACAGCATTGCTTTGCGGTTTGAAGAGCGAGAGTACAACAAGGCCATTCGCGATATCGTTGCGCTCGCAGACCGCGCCAACCAGTACATCGACGAGCACAAACCGTGGTTATTGGCCAAGACGCCTGGTAACGGGGAAGCGGTGCATGCCACCTGCAGTGTCGGCATCAATCTTTTTCGCGTACTCATGACCTATCTGAAACCGGTGCTGCCCGCCATGGCTTCGCGGGCTGAGGCATTTCTGAACTGCAGCCTGGATTGGACCGCGCTCAAAACCCCGCTGACGGACCACGAACTGAATACGTTTAAACCGCTATTGACGCGCATCGAAACCGCGCAGGTGGAGGCGATGGTGGAAGCCAGTAAACAGCCAGACAAGAGCACCGTTGCCACGCCAGAGAAGGATGCCAAGACTCCCCCCACCATTGCGTTTGATGACTTTGCCAAGGTGGAGCTTCGAGTGGCTGAGATCACCGCCGCGGAAGCGGTGGAAGGTGCGGACAAGCTGCTGCGGCTGACGTTGGACCTGGGCGAGACGGTGCCGCAAAGACAGGTGTTGGCGGGCATCAAGGCGGCCTATCGACCGGAGGAGTTGGTGGGACGATTGACCGTCGTGGTGGCGAATCTGGCACCGCGCAAGATGCGCTTCGGTGTGTCCGAAGGCATGGTCTTGGCCGCCGGGCCCGGCGGGGAAGACCTGTTCCTGCTCAGTCCCGATAGCGGAGCGAAAGCTGGCATGCCGGTGAAGTAAACAGCCGGGCGAAGGGAGTTGCCGTAGTGGACCTATGGGGTGGGCACCGACTCTTCGACTAATGATCGTTAGTTTAGTATCTCAAACTAGTTTTATCGACCACAATCGGTAAAATAACAGCCCGTTTGCGTCGTCTCGCCCACCATTGGACGTTGCCAAAGGCTAGAGCAAAAGCATGCTTGCAGATTATTCGGTCCTGCTCATCGGGGCCATTCTGGTCAATAACTTTGTCCTAGTGCAATTCCTGGGGCTCTGTCCGTTTATGGGCGTTTCCAACAAACTGGAAACGGCCATGGGTATGTCTTTGGCGACCACTTTTGTTCTGACTCTGGCATCCGCCTGCAGCAACCTTACCTACCACTTCCTATTGTTACCGTTAGGGCTGGGCTATCTCAAGACCATCGCCTTCATTCTGGTGATTGCTGTGGTCGTGCAGTTCACCGAAATGGTAGTGCGCAAAAGCAGCCCACTGCTGTATCGGGTACTCGGTGTCTATTTGCCGCTGATTACCACCAACTGCGCTGTTTTGGGCGTTGCGCTGCTCAACATCAACAAAGACCACAATTTCCTGCAATCTCTCATCTACGGCTTTGGAGCTGCCGTGGGCTTTTCCCTTGTCCTGGTGCTTTTCGCGGCCATGCGTGAGCGGCTCGCCGTGGCTGATGTACCGACGCCTTTTAAAGGTGCGGCGATCGGCATGATTACGGCAGGCCTGATGTCACTGGGCTTTATGGGCTTTGCCGGTTTGGTGTGAATTGTGGTTGATCTGCTGGTGCAATATCCTCTCGTCGCGGCGCTGCTGGCCCTGGTCGGTCTCGCCTCGATATTCGGGGCGCTGCTGGGCTTTGCCGCCATCCGCTTCAAGACGGAGGGCAATCCCATTGCAGATCAAATCAATGAGATCCTGCCGCAGACTCAGTGCGGCCAGTGCGGATATCCCGGTTGTCGCCCCTATGCGGAAGCGATTGCCGGTGGCGACGCCATCAATAAGTGTCCGCCGGGAGGTGAGGCCGGCATCCAGGCGTTAGCGGACTTGCTGGATCTCGAGCCCCTGCCTCTGGATGCGGAACACGGCGAGGAGGATCCAGCACCCGCGGTCGCCTATATCCGCGAGGACGAGTGTATCGGTTGCACCAAGTGCATCCAGGCGTGCCCGGTTGACGCCATTCTTGGCGCGGCAAAACAAATGCATACCGTCATCACCAGTGAATGCACGGGATGTGATTTATGCGTTGAGCCATGCCCTGTCGATTGCATCGATATGCTGCATGAAACACCGTCACTGCAGAACTGGCACTGGCAGCTACCGGATACGGGGAGCCGGCAGGTGGAGATCATCGCAACCGACGCAGCGGGCGTCGAATCGTCTCGAGATCAGGCGGCATGAGGAAGGTATTCGATTTTCACGGTGGTATTCATCCACGGGAGAACAAGCACCAGTCTGTCGGTCAGCCGATCACCGATGCGGGCATACCCGAGCATCTCATTGTGCCGCTGTCTCAGCATATCGGCGCCCCCGCCCAACCGGTGGTCGCGATTGGCGATCGGGTACTCAAGGGTGAGGTGATCGCGGAGCCTAAAGGCTTCGTGAGCGTTCCCAAACACGCACCCAGTTCCGGCACCGTGGTCGCCATCGGGGAACGACTGATACCCCACCCGTCCGGCCATACGGCCCCCTGCATCGTCATTGAAACCGACGGCGCCGACGCATGGCAACCGCTGGATCCTGTGGCAGATTTCCGGGCGCTGGACAAAGCGGATCTGCTGGAACGTATACGGCGCGCCGGCATCGCCGGTATGGGGGGCGCCGGGTTTCCCAGCGCCGTGAAATTGTCGGTTAAACCGGGCATCAAGATCGACACGCTGATCCTCAACGGTACCGAGTGTGAGCCCTACATCACCGCAGATGACGTGCTCATGCGTGAACGGGCAGATCAGATCGTGGCCGGTGCTCAGATTCTGGCGCACCTGGTATCGCCCGGGGAGACCCTTATTGGTGTTGAAGACAATAAGCCAGAGGGTTTGGCGGCGCTGCGCGCCGCAGCGCAGGACAGCGATATCGAAGTGGTGCAATTCCCGACCAAATACCCCTCTGGCGGCGAAAAACAGCTGATAGAAATTCTCACTGGAAAACAAGTCCCTAGCGGAGGACTCCCGTCTGACGTTGGCGTGGTATGCCAGAACCTGGGCAGCACCGTCGCAGTCTACGATGCCATCGTCCACGGTCGGCCATTGATTTCCCGCATTACCACAGTCACCGGTGAGGCGGTGGAGCGACCGGGCAACTACGAAGTTTTGATCGGAACCCCGATGCGCTTCCTGCTTGAACAGTCGGGCTATAGAGCTGAGCGGAACAACCGACTCATCATGGGCGGACCCATGATGGGTTTCACCGTGCCCGATCCATCGGTGCCCATCGTCAAAACCAGCAACTGCCTGCTGGCACCTACCGAACAGGAACTGCCAACGCCGCCACCGGCACAGGCCTGTATCCGCTGCGGCATGTGCTCTGAGGTGTGCCCCGCGAGTTTGCTGCCGCAACAAATGTACTGGTTCGCTCAGGGCAAGGAGTACGAAAAGCTCGAACAGCACAATCTGTTTGACTGCATCGAGTGCGGCGCCTGTTCCTACGTCTGCCCCAGCAATATCCCTTTGGTTCAGTACTATCGGGCGTCCAAGGCCGACATTCAGCAGCAGCGTAGAGATCATGAAAAGGCCGAGCATTCACGGCTGCGTTTCGAGGCCAGGCAGGAACGGCTGGAGCGAGCCGAAGCGGAAAAAGAGGCCAAGCGGCTGGCTCGCAAGCAAGCCGCGGAAGAAAAAGCGAAGCAGGCCGCTGCTGACGGCAAGGCCGAGGAAGACCCCATTCAGGCTGCTATTGAGCGCGCCAAAGCCAAGAAGGCAGAGCAGCAGAGCGCTGGGGGAGAATCCGAATTGGCAAAACTTGAAAAGGCGGTGGTCAGCATTCGCAAACGTCTTGAAACCGCCAGCAGCAAATTGCAGGCTGCACAGGAGGAAGGCAGCGATTTGATTGACGCCCTGCAGACTGGTGTCGACAAGACACGCGAAAAATTGGCGAAGGCCGAACAGGCGCTGGCCGCTTATCAAAAAGACTCTGTTGCGAACGGCGAGACAGCCGCGGCGGCAACAACACCGGACGCCGCGCAAGCGGCCATCCAAAAGGCCATGGCCGCCCGCGCCGCCGACGCCGATATGACGCCCGAAGATAAAGCTCGAGCCAATCTCGACAAGCTGGAGCAACGCCTGCAGAAGTCCCGCCTGAAGCTGGAACAAAGCCGCACCGCCGGTGATGAAGAGAAGATCGTGGAAGCCCTTGAGGCAACGGTCACGAGGCTCGCCGACAAGGTAGACGCCGCCAGGGCCGAAGTCGACAGCGTACAGGACGCCTGACGTGGCACTGTTGCGAATCACCTCTCCCCACGCACACAGTGCATTAACGACTCAGCGGGTTATGGCCAGCGTGCTGCTGGCCACCCTACCGGGGATCGTGGTGCTCACGCATTTCTTCGGGTTCGGCACGATCGTAAACATTCTCTGGGGGACTCTGGTGGCGGTGGTCTGCGAAGCCGTGGCCCTGAAGTTGCGCGGCCGGCCGCTGGGGTTTTATCTGGGCGACTTGAGCGCCGTTGTCACGGCGGTTCTTCTCGCCATCGCTTTGCCGCCCTATTCTCCCTGGTGGTTGATTGCTGTTGGCATGGCGAGCTCAATTCTGCTGGCAAAACACTTCTATGGGGGCCTGGGTTACAACCCATTCAACCCCGCCATGGTCGGCTATGTGGTCCTGCTGATCTCCTTCCCGGTACAGATGACCGCCTGGGCACCCCCGCGCGGTGTTGGCGAAGTGCCCGGGTTGCTGGAGGCATTGCGAGCCTGCTTTTTACCCGCGACCTATGACGGAGTCACCATGGCGACTCCGCTGGATCTTATGCGCCAGAACACCAGCCAATTGGTGGACGATCTGTGGCTTCAGAATACTCAGTTTGGCCGTTGGGCTGGCGTGGGATGGGAATGGGCCAGCTTGGCATTTCTAGCCGGTGGCGCGTGGCTGTTGTACATGCGCATTTTCACCTGGCACGCTCCGGTAGCCATGCTGATCAGCGTCGCCGTGCTGGCTGCCATTTTCTACGACGGTGGTAGTTCGGCCAGCGGCGGTTCACCGCTGTTTCATCTACTCAGCGGCGCGACCATTTTCGGGGCGTTCTTTATCGTTACTGACCCGGTCACTTCCGCGGTATCAGTGCGCGGGCGCCTGGTTTACGGTGCACTGATCGGCGTGCTCGTCTATACCATCAGGGTACGCGGCAATTACCCCGATGCGGTCGCATTCGCTATCCTGATCATGAACTTCGCCGCGCCCTTCATCGATCACTACACACAACCACGCACCTACGGCAACTCCAAGGCCGGTGGGGATCATTGACATGCTTGGCCAGTCCATCACCCGCAACAGCATACTGCTGGCTCTGTTTGCCGTAGCGACGACGACGCTGATCGTCAGCACCCAGTTACTCACCAAAGACGACATTGCCAAACAGAAGCGCCAGGCGGAAGAGCGCGCCCTCCTGCAAATCGTGCCAAGGGATCAACACGACAACTCCATGCTGGACGATCGCCTGGCGATAGGACCGGATGCGGAGGGACTCGGGCTGCAGGAGGAGAAAAGCATCTACCTCGCGCGCCGCGAGGGCGACGTGGTCGCCGCTATTATTCCCGCAGTGGCACCTGATGGTTATACCGGTGCCATCGATATGATCGTTGGCGTCAACGCCGACGGTAGCGTGGCGGGTGTCAGAGTCCTGGGACACCGGGAGACACCCGGCCTGGGTGACAAGATCGATGAGAAAAAGTCCGACTGGATACTGGACTTTGATGGGCGCTCGCTGAACGATCCGAAACCGAATCGCTGGGCGGTGAAGAAAGACCGCGGCGTCTTTGACCAATTCACGGGGGCCACGATCACACCCAGGGCGGTTGTCGCCGCCACCCTGCGCGTCCTACAATTTGCCCAGGCGAACCGGCGCACCTTGTTCGGCGACGATGGCGATGACGCCACAGCCGCAGGACCAACCATCGCCGGAGGAGACACCTGATGGCAAACACCCGCTATGGAGAGCTGTCTGTCAATGGCCTGTGGAAGAACAACCCAGCCATCGTTCAGCTGCTGGGACTCTGTCCACTGCTCGCCGTCACCGGCAGCGTCGTCAACGCGATAGGCTTGGGCATTGCCACCATTCTTGTTCTGCTGTGCTCCAATACGGCCGTTTCACTCATCCGCAACGTCGTATCCGACGCGGTGCGTCTGCCCACTTTCGTCATGATCATCGCCTCCGCCGTTACCTGCATTGAACTGCTGATGCAGGCATTTGCCTACGAACTGTATGAGATCCTCGGCATCTTTCTGCCACTGATCACGACCAACTGCGTCATTCTCGGTCGCGCTGACGGTTTTGCGGCGAAGAACTCGCTCGCGCCGGCCATGTACGACGGCTTTATCATGGGAGTCGGCTTCGCGGTCGTACTGGTGCTGCTGGGTGCTCTGCGCGAGCTGTTCGGTACGGGCGTTTTGTTTGCCGACATGAATTTGTTGTTCGGCCCCGGGGCTGCCGAATGGAAGCTGGTCGTCTTCCCGAACTATGAGCCGTTCCTGCTGGCCATACTGCCCCCTGGCGCCTTTATCTTCACTGGCCTCATCATCGTTGCCAAAAACCTAATCGATGAGCGTATTGAAAAGCGTCGCGACGCTCTCAAGGAAAAGCCTGCCAAGGGGTCAAAGCGAGTCCGCGTGACCGGTACCGTCTCCTGACGGTGGCGCTACCGGACTGCCGGCTGCAGCGTATCCAGAATGGCGTCGACGGCAGCATCGTCCATCCCGCCATTGTCTTCATCGCAGCTGTAGGTGATGAACAACAGCAACTGTCCCGCCGCGACGTACCACTCCCTGAGGGCGACACCTTGCTCTAGAGAGCCCGCGAACACGCCGTTGAACGCACCGAGCTCCGCCGTTCTCCAAGACTGCGCTTGATCAGAGCTTTCCTGGGCAATCTTACGCACCGTAGCGACGTCGAACTCGCCCTCTTCCTTGCACAGCGTGCTGATTTCAATGCAACCCACCTCGTCGCGATCACCGACGAGAACACTGTCGTCTTCCGACTCTGCCCACCATTCAGGTGGTAGTGCCATGGTCCACCATTCCGTTTCAACGACATTCATGACAGCAGGTCCGTTTTCTAAGTGATGCTCCAACGAGCTCAATCAACCGCGAGGGTCGCACAGTCTAATCCAGCGCCCTAGACATCAGCAGCGCGTCTTCGCGCTCCGCACCGCTGCGATAGTACCCCCGACGCACGCCGTCAATGGTGAACCCTGCCGACTCGTACAATGCAATCGCAGCGCCATTGGAGCGGCGCACTTCCAGCAACGCACGGCTTGCGCCTCGGCGGCGCAGCGCATCAGTGCCCGCCTGTAGCAGCCGTCTGCCGCAGCCCCATCGACGCTCGGTGGAACACACGGCAATACTGAAAATACTCCCCTCGTTCAGCACCAAAGACAGGAGAATAAAACCCGAGATTTTGCCTTCCCGTTCGCACACCAGCAGCTCATCATGCTCGCCGTCACAGGCAGCGCGCAATCTCTGCTCACCCAACCTGGCAGCCTCCGCATCGACCGCAAACAGTGCGGCCAGATCGCTCACTCGGCCCGGTCGAATGTGGTGGGCGGCAGCGACGCGCTCAGTCACACAGAGCTCGCAGCGCACGCCAGACGGCTGCCTTGCAGGGCGGATGTTGCAACATCTGGTGCGTACTATTGGCCGTGATGACAGGCAACGCTATATCCAATTCCCGCAGCCAGCCGGCGGTGTCGTCACCCAGCAAAATCAGACCTCGACAGCCACGTTCCTGCAGGCGTCGCCGCACAAAGGCACCGAGACCCGCGCGGGCAGCTTCAGCCGACTGATCGAGCTGCCGGTTGTCGTGCAGCGGCCATACAAACTCCGCCACATCCGCAGATGCTGGCGGCGCAGAATCACGGCGGTGGTACTGCAGCGCGCGCGCCATGGACTGCATCAGACGCACCTGTTCAGAAGCCAGCGGCCTGCGCCCCAGATGCTCCAACCACAGCCACGAACCCGCCACCACAGCAGCCACGCTGAAGCGCAGTTCCGAGTCCACAGCGTTATCCGGCGGTTGAACCCCAGGGTGCTTTGGCGAGGGCGTTGCCGGCGCCTGCAGCGCCGCTGCAGCGCGCAGGGATGCGATATCCTCCCGCAATGGTTCAGGCTCTACCCGCCTGAGAACCGCGTAGCGTTGGGTGGGAGCCGCGTTGTCCAGCTGCGCTCGGGATACGTAGCTGTCCACACCGATGGCCTTGAGGTAGGCGATGCGGCGAAGGGCCTGTGCGGGTGATTCGTTCATGGCGCCCCAGTGTAGCAAGTTAGGTTCGAAAACGGGCAGCGGCTAGACCCAGCGCCAGCCGTGGCGCTGGAAAAAACGCCACGCGGAGCGCACGAAGTACAGAATGTGCTGCCCCCCCTTGGCGGCGGCGTTGCCGCCGTGATGCACAATGCGCATGTCGGGCCAGAACATCAATCGGCCCACCGCCGACAACCGCAGACTCAGGTCGAAATCCTCAAAATACAAGAAAAAGCCCTCATCGAAGCCACCCATGGACTGCAGTGCATCGGATCTCAACAGCATGAAACAGCCACTTGCGATCGGCACGTCTGCCGCCTGCCCCGGACTCCCCAGGTCGCGCATTTGATAGTGCTCGAGCTGACGGCGAAAGGGTCGCTGCAGGACGCCCGGCACAAACCCCCTCAGCAGCAGCACCCAAACGGAGGGATAGCGTTTACACAGAGATTCCCACTCACCCTCCTCACCCCGGGCTGCAGGCGCCAGCAGAACGATATCGAGCCGTTTCGCCAGGGTACCCATGCCCGCCACCAGCGCGTCCGGTTCCAGTTCGACATCGGGGTTCAGCACAAGGTGCAGCGCACCGTCCAACTCTGGCAAAACCCGATTGTGACCGGCGCCGAATCCCCCGTTGTCGTCCTGGGGCCGATAGTTGATCGTCATCAGATTCGGCAGCGCCCAATCCGGGTAGGCCACTTCGAGCCGGGAACGATAGTCAGCGGCCGACGCATTATCGATCAGATAGACCTGTGCCTTCTCCAGGACACCCGCCTCCCTGGCCGCGTGAACCGCGGTCCCGAGGCTATTCACAGTGCGGGACAGAGGCTCCAGGGGGCTATTGAAAAGAACGATTGAGACCGTCAGCCGGGCAGATTTCAGCATGGACCGATGGTACCAGCTCAGGGCCGGTTGGTGTCGACGAAAGACGGCAGATCAAGGGTTTAGCGCGGGAACCCTCCGGCGCCCAATGCGCATACGGATCACCCCTAGCCGTGCTGGAGCGCGGTGAGCGGACTGGAGATGCAATTCGACGGCCAGGTGAGCCGCCAATGTGGAAAAAATCACAAAAATGCCCAAGATCGAACCTGTCATTGGGGTTTTGACAAGCCCTCGCAGCAGTTTGTTAATAGTAGATCATTCTTCAGTTGACACTGGGTATAAAGCAAGCAGAATCGACGTGAGGACTTTCGACTAATAAGACCCACTGAGAACAGCGGGCACACAGGGGACACAAAATGATCATCAGGGGCGAATCTCTTCTGGGCCGTTGGGTTGCCAGCTTGGCCATTCTGTTTGTCGTTACCGCCTGCGGCGGTGGCGGCGGTGGTGATGGCGGCTTCCTGGGCACCTCCGGCAACGTCGGTGACGATCGCATTGAACTGACCTTGCTGGACGCACAGGGCAACTCCATCGATTCGATCACCACCTCCTCGCCGGGCACGCTGCGCGTACGCATCCGGGGTGGCGGTAATCGATCCGAAGTCGTGGTCAATGTCAGCGCCACCATCGGCCTGGTGTTCCCGGAGAGCGGCACCGCCCTCACCAACGGCGACGGCATTGCCACCTTTCAGATTGAAGCGGGCGACGATCGCGGGGCCGGCTCAATCACGGCCACGGCGACCCTGAACGACGGCACCAGCGCCAACGGCACACTCAGCTTTCAAGTGGGCGAAACCGGCCTCAGGCTGGGTCGCTTCGCGGACGACGGCACGTTCATCGAGAACGAGATTTCCATCACCCCTGCCGGTACGCTCGCGCCCGGGGGCAACGCACAGCTGTCCGTGGTGATTCTGAACGCCGCCGGCGAGCGGGTCACCACCGTGGAAGACGTGCGCTTCAGCAGCGGCTGTATCAGTGGCAACCAGGCCACCATTAACCCCTCGAATCCAGTGCCTTCCGCCAATGGCGAGGCCGCCACGCTGTACACGGCAGCCGGCTGCGCCGGCATCGATGACATCACCGCCACCCTGGCAGGGGCGGTCAATCAGGCGTTCGGCACGCTCAATGTCGCGGCCCCCACCACCAACTCCATCGATTTTGTCAGCGCCGAGCCCAATCTGATCGTCCTGCGGGGTACCGGCGGCCAAAACCGGGATGAAACCGCTGACGTGATCTTCCGGGTGGTGGACGGCACGGGCCAGCCTCTGTCGGGAGTCAATGTACTGTTTGATCTGACCACCTTTGTCGGCGGCCTGGAACTGTCCAAAACGTCGGCGCTGACCGACGGCGATGGCCAGGTGCTGGTCACCGTCTCTTCTGGCGACGTGGCCACCAATGTCCGGGTTATTGCTACGGTGAACCCGGGCAACAACGAAATCTCCACCGTGTCGGATCTGCTGACGGTTACCACGGGGCTACCGGACGCCAACTCCATCAGTCTCTCGGTGGGCCCGGCCTTTGTCATCAACGGTGGCATGACCACCGATGGGCTGACCCGCACACTCACCGTACGTATGGCGGACAAGTTCAACAACCCGGTCGTGGACGGCACCGCAGCGGTGTTCACCACTGAGTACGGTTCTGTCATTGGGTCTTGTAACACAACGGGCGGAACCTGTTCAGTAGAATTCAGCTCACAAGAACCGCGCTTTCCGACTCTGACTGGCCAAGGCTTCGTCACGACAATCTTTGACGGTGCAAACTGTACAGGGGAGCACGACACCACAGGCCCATGTCCGAACGACTTGGGACCAATTCGTGGCGGACGGTCCGCGATTCTTGTTCACGCGATTGGCGAGGAGTCTTTCATCGACGCCAATGGCAACGGCATTATGGATGAGTCCGAGCGAGATCTGTTCGCCAACCTGCCGGAGGCTTGGATCGATAACAATGAGGATGGGATCTATACTCCCGCGATTCCTCCATGCGACTCGGACCCGACCTCTACCCTCGATTGCCTCTCGGGACAGGAAGAGATTTTTGTGGATTTCAATGGCAATGACGTTTACGACTTCAACGACGACCCACCGGTCTATAACGGCCTGTTGTGCCCACCAGAGGGCGATGGAGTTTGGTGTAGCCGGCGGCTGCTTAATGTATTTGCCCAAACGAACATTGCTTTGGCCGACGATACATTTTTCTTTGTTGTCGTCGACGACTTAGATAGGCGGTCGGTCAGATTCGGGCTAGGAGAAACGCTGCAGTTCGGCAGAAGCTATACCATCTATGTGTCAGACCAGTGGAATAACCCGCCTGAAGCAGGATCAGCAATCTCGTTGGCTACAGAAGGTGACTGCGAGCTCGACGTGGACAGTGCATTCAGCGTACCGAACTTTGCCGATACGGGTGCTGTTGGCATTCCGCTGGCTGTCAAGGCGCCCAATCCCATTCCCGACGATCCGGAACAAGGGTCCGTCACTATTGGTTTCTCTGGGCCCAATGGAAATCCGGATTCGTTAAGAGTTCCTTGTCAACCGATTCCGGTGACCCCAGACCCCGGCCCTGGTGGCGGCCTGGTTCCGGGTCCAGGGCCCTAGTCAACACAGCGTTCTCACAAACCGCGGCCCTTGCCGCGGTTTTTTTTGCCTGATGATTTTTAGCCTAAACGATTATCAGTCTGGATTTTGTGGGCCAATACTCCCCTGACCGCCGTGCCAATCTCAGCTGCTATGCTGTTTGATAGAAAGCTGACCGGGCCGTCGAGGATCTACATGGCATCACCACTGGGCAACGTGCGCACCACCATCCGCCTCACGCTCGTCTCGGTCTTCGTGATCGCCACCATCGTCACCGTCACCCTGGCG
>JBCCYE010000055.1:0-17736 GCA_039190425.1 Pseudomonadota bacterium
GCCAGGGATGGCGTCGGCTCGCTTTTTTACGCGATCTAAAATGTGTGTTTGAATTGGGGTTTGGAACGGATAGCTTCATTTAGCCGATGGCATTGCGCCTCTGATGTGAGCAGCAACATATAACAATGGATAATTTGGTCAGGGAAAGGTATCTCCCGTTTTGGGTGCTTCTGGGGGCGGCGCTTGGTGTTTGTATTGGACTGTTTAACCCTTATATCGCTTCTCTTCTGCAGCCCGTCGGAGAGATCTACATTCGACTGATGGAGGTTGTCGTTCTTCCTTATCTGATCGCCTCGCTCATACTGGGGCTCGGAAGATTGACACCGGCGACGGCGCGAAGGCTGTTGGGTAACAGCTGGGTGGCTTATCTGATCCTCTGGTTTACAGCGTTTGCGGTCATATCAGTTGCGGCAGCGACTGCGCCCTTGGTGACCGTTACGCCTGTGGTGAACTTTGCAAGCATGTCCGATCCCAATCACTTTGGCAGTTCCCTCGTTGATCTTGTAATACCGGATAACTTGTTCGCTGCCCTGTCGGGCAATTACATCCCGTCGGTTGTAATGATTGCGATCATCTTTGGTGTCGCCATTCAGCACATCGGTGAAAAAGACAGTTTTCTCGAGTTTCTGGATGTTACTCATAAAGCCTGTATCAAGATTTGGAACTGGGTCGTCTACATGGCGCCTATCGGAGTGTGTGGGCTGCTCGGCAGTACCATCAGTGGAATTGACCCGGACGAGTTGGAGGAGCTGTCGCTTTACATTATCGTGGTTGTAGCTTCGGGCATCCTATTGGCTTTCTGGGTGTTGCCAATGATGCTGACCTCGTTTACGAGGCTCGGCTATTGGGAAGTATTGTCAGCACTGAAGAATGCCTTTCTGATAGCCTTCGTCACCACGCTCTCCGTAGCGGCATTGCCACTTTTGCAGAGTGCCGTCACCCGGCTGGTGACAAGCAATCGAGTGGGGGACGATACCGAAGAGCAGCGCGAGGTCATTCAAACCACGCTTTCTGTGAGCTACCCCCTGGCTCAGGTGGGAAACTTTTTCATACTGGTCTTCTTGCTGTATGCGTCGTTTTACTTCTTTGTACCGATAGCCGGGCCTCAGGCTCTGTCTCTGCCGGGAATGACGCTTATATCAGGGATTGGCTCTCCCACCTCATCGATTGGTGCCGTCAGCTTCTTGGCCAGCTGGTTGAACATGCCCTCTCTCGCGACAGATCTGTACGTCGAAACCATGACAATTACGCGCTACGCCCAGATACTCGCGTCTGTATCCGCTTTCGCGTTTATTACAATTCTTGTGGTGTTTAAGTTCTATGGAAAGGCCACCTTCCGCGCACATCGTTTTCTGGTGACCCTTGCAGTTTCGATTGTCTGTCTGATCGGCATCTGGGCGATGGGACGCTATGGTGGGACCCATATCCCACTGCACTCAGAGACCAACTATCAGGCTATGGGTTTGCCTGCAGCCGTCCAGTCGCTAAGCGATGCAAACCTGAAATCCAGGTTGGGTAGCCATGGTGGTCAGGCGAAAATCGACGAATCTTCAAACACGCCGGACCAGACCTCTGACGGACTGTCGAGAATACAGTCCAACGGTGAAATTAGAATCGGCTTCAATCCCAAGGTTTTACCCTTCTCATACATGAATCGTGCCGGGCGGCTTGTGGGTTACGACGTTGAGTTAATGTACAGATTCGCTAGAGATATGAACGTTGAATTGAGGTTTATTCCTTACAATTGGCAGACTCTCCAGGCCGATCTGGAAGCGTCGCGGTTCGACATTGCGATAGGGGGGATTTACATCACGGAGGGCCGGCTGGAGGCTATTACCGCCAGTAATCCGTACTATGAGAATCCCATTGCGCTGATTGTCCGATCCAGTCAGGTACAGGATTTTTCCTCGCGCGACCGGATCAACCGCATAGAGAATCTGGAGATTGCAGTGTTTGATGACCCAGTGCTGTTGCCGCTGGCCAAGCGAAGCTTCCCCGGGGCTAAGATCAAGGTGCTGCCCAACTATGACAATCTGGCCGAGCAAGCGAGTGTTGATGCGGCTCTGTGGACAATTGAGCAGGCGCGGGCCTGGGCCATCTCCAATACCGGCTACAAGGCGGTAGTGCCCAAGGACCTTGCGACCCGATTTCTCTTTGGCTACCTCATGCCTAAGCAGTCATTGGCGCTGGCGGATTACATGAATTACTGGCTCGAGCTGCAAAAAGCGAGCGGCGTGCTGGCCGATATGGAAAAGCGCTGGATCGATCCGGCGGCCAGCAGTAGCTCGCTCGGAGAGCCGCAGAGCGCGCGCTAAGCACTGCGTACCGAGAGGCCATGTGGGCAGTGCTTCAGATAACCCTGTCGCTGCCTCCGTCAATAGGAATCTGTGCCCCGGTGGTTGCAGAAAACGCAGGTCCTGCCAGCGTTGACAGCATCAGGCCTACGTCATCCGCATGAATCTCCCGATGCAGCAAGTTTTTGAGTTTATACTCTTCGACGCTCAGTCCATAGCGATCTGCCGATCTCTTAAGTGCTTCATCTGTCCAGAGGCCTGTATCAAAAACCGCATCCGGATGGACCACATTCACCCTCACACCGTCTGACGCAAGTTCGAGAGCCGCCACGCGCGCCAGCTGGGTTATGCCGGCTTTGCTCACCGAATAGGCAGCGGCACCCGGTCCGGGAGCGGAACAGTTCCTCGATCCGACCAGCAAAATCGTCGGGTCGATGCCCAGCTTGATAAAAGGTATACAGGCACTCATGAAGCGCTGAGTGGCTGTCAGATTGATTTCCAGCGTGTCATCCCACGTTGACTGGGTATGTTGCTCGATGGTTTCTCCCGAGCGGAAAACACCGGCGTTGCAAACAGCGATATCCAAACCACCGTACAGTGACACGGTTTCTTCCACGGCGGACTGTATGGCGGTCGGATCTCGTAGATCACATACAATGCCAGTCATGCCGATGTCTTCCATAGCGCTTGCGACGCCGCCGTTGATATCCAGACCTACGACGGTGGCGCCATCCTTGGCCAGTGCGGCACAGGTGGCGAGACCAATACCGCCAACGGCACCTGTAACAAGCGCTACCTTGCCCTGATGTGGCTTGTGGGCAGCACCTGGTTTACCGAGCTTTGCTTGTTCCAAAACCCAGTATTCCAATTCAAAAATATCTTGGGCGGGCAGCGCCTGCCAGCCGCCGAGCGACTCGCCTGTTTGTACAGCCCGGCGAGTGTGTCGAGCGATGTCAGAAATGATCCCACACTCCTTGCGATTATTGCCGAATGCAATCGAGCCGCAGTTGCGCCAAATAGCAAAGCGGGGGGCCTGGTCAAGCATCTGTAAGCTGCCGCTGCCATGTTCTTCAAAATACTTGCGATAGTTTTCCTGGAATGCGGCTACCTGCGGTACACCTTCAGCAGGCTCCTGGTCGATGATGGCCGGTACGCGTTTAGTCCGAATCACGTGGTCGGGTGTTATTGGGCCTCTCGTCGCGATGTCAGCGACATTATCAAGCGCAGCATAACCTTGGGCATCTGGGGATTGGTCTAGCACGGCCAGCTGCGCATTACCCCGGGCTTTGGATACGGCTTTGCGTATCCGGGCCAGTGCCAGTAGCTCCACGGGATTGGTTGCCGTGGGCGGTGTTCTGCTGCCATTGTTTTGTATGTAGTCCTCCGCCCGGGTGACGAGCTGGATCATATTTTCGTAGG
This sequence comes from Pseudomonadota bacterium, assembly GCA_039190425.1. Classification (GTDB taxonomy): domain Bacteria; phylum Pseudomonadota; class Gammaproteobacteria; order Pseudomonadales; family Halieaceae; genus Marimicrobium. The sequence goes on from JBCCYE010000055.1 coordinate 3,714, forward strand.
ACTCTTTGGCATCATCGCTGTAGGTGAAGACGCCGTGGTTTCTGAGAATGATCCCTTTGTAGCTGCCGAGGTCGATATTCTCTATGGCGTCCTTCACCTGCTTTGAGAGGACAAAGCCAGGCATCACATAGGGAAGCACCAGGCAGTCAGGATACAACTTCTCCAGTATCTCTTTGCCCTGTGGATTGTTGGTGAGTGTGACAACCGCATCGGTGTGGGTGTGGTCGACATATTTTGCGGGGATGATGGCGTGCAGAATCGCCTCTACAGAGGGAGAAGGCGCACTGGGATCCAGCATGAGTGAGCGGAGCTGCTGGGTCATTTGCGTATCGGTCAGGCTATCCAGCTCTGCCAATCGCTGCGTGCCTGCTAGGCGAATCGCTGGAAATCCAGGCGCTTCGATCGTCTTCAGATCCCAGCCGCTGCCTTTGACGAATAGTACGTCCACGTCACTGCCAAACAGATCCGTAACTGAACCTTTTACAGAGGTATTGCCGCCACCGTGCATTACAAGATCTTCGTCAGACCCCAGTAGGCGGGATGTATACACACGCATGGATAGCGGGTCTTCAGCGTACTCCGCTGCCACATCATCACGCCACAGACTCTTCATCTTTGTTCTCCAGATACGACAGTATCAACTAGATTTTGCAGGCGAAAGGATATCAGGTTAGGCAGCGTCAGGAACTCCGGTGGTCAGGGCGCCATAGTACGCGCCAGTTCGTACAGCTCCATATCGAGCGCATTGTCACTGGCAATGCGTCGGTTCAGATCATCCGATACCGGCTCCTTCGAGCTCGTATTCTTATGCGGGAAGACTTCGATGCGCCATCCGAAGATGTCTTGCAAGGCCATCAGGAAGCGGCTGTAGCCTTCGGTGATGCCAACCAGAGACATAGACTGCAGATTGTCCTTCGCGATTTCCAATCGTGATTCATCTGCATGTATGACCCCTGTGCTGGACGATAACAATTCCATCAAGAATCGAACTGGATTGTCGGTGCGAAACTGATCCACGTCGGGAGGGAGTATGTCACCGGCTTTCAGCTCCCTTCGAAACGGAGTGCATGGAGTGACGTCATCCATTCGAATTTCGGCCACAGTTTCCTCTGCGCTCATAGAGAATATTTTGGTCTGATAGTTGTGAATAAAAGACTCGTAGAACCACGGATCATCGTAAATCTCGTTCAACGTGCAGTTGTGGTGTTCTTTGTGGTACCTTTGACAATGCCTAAGGTAGGAGATCGTCCGCTCTACTGGATTGCGCAGCAATGTAATGGCTTCGTAGTCCTGTTCCAACAATGCCAGAGTTCCGAAGGGGACGTGGCCGCGTACCATCCTTATCGAGCCCGCTGCGCCGTTGACGTGTTCCAGGAGTTTAGGCACGTAGCAATAGGCTTCCACACGCTGGAAACGGTCGGCGTCTTTGCCGAGTAGGGTATCTGGATAGCACTGATCATCGGCAAAGTTCAGTTTGGCAATATCGGCGAACGATGTGCCGCCTGTCTTCATCACGTGAACGAAGAAGAAGCGCTTGTCTGATTTAGGAGGCATACTCTTCAGGCTTTGGTGACTCTGCTTGTGAGACTAGTGCGGCGCTAAGCGGTGTTGTCCCGAGCAGTATCTAAACCGCGACGACAGGGATCAAGCGTTTCCCATTTTGCTCAAGGTGGCTGGTGCGAACCTGTTCAACATAGCGGCTTGCTTCGGATACCGAGCTAATGGCACTGGCGCTTTCTTGGGTAAATGTGTTGACCATTTCGTCGAGTTCACCTTGAGATTTTTCGCCTGCGTTCACAGCCCTAATCATATCGGTCACGGAGTTGAGAGGATCGTGATTGCAGGTTTTGCATACAGGCTCGCGAGAAGTTAGGTGATGCAGTTTCTGCTCGCTGATGGAAAGAATCGAAGTGTCGAATACGCTGGCCATTGGCGCTTCTTTTTTCCAGTCAGAACAACACAGGTAGTAAAGCCCGTCGTAGCCAATAAACACATACAGGTAAGGTACAGGGCATACCCAGTCGGATCCGCATTTGCTCATCAGTTCTTTGGCTTGCTGTCGCTCCGCGAACTGCTCGTATTGCATATGATCAACGAACAGCGCGCCACCCCGGTTAATGACATCGTATTTCATGAAACCGTCGACGCCATGCCCGTTCCAGTACGCTTCCATTTTAGCTGTGTGTTCAGGGTCACAGCGATGGTTGACCAGTACAATATGGACTTCAGTATGGCCTCTGGACTTTTCTACAAAGCGGATGATGTTGTCGCGCGTGGTTTCAAACGGGAGATTGTAGATGTCTTCATAGTCTTTGCCGAGGTCTGAGATGTTGACGTTGATGCGAGTGACGCCGGCTTCCAGTATCGCGTCGCCGCGGCGTTCATCGAGAAGTGCGCCATTGCTGGCCATGCTGCAATTGTCAAAACCGGCCTCGCGAATACGTCGTATGAATTCGGGTGTGTGGGGATTGATCAGTGGTTCGCCGAGCCCGCACACATTCGGTTCAAGTCGCACAGGGAAATCATGGCGCTGTCGATTTTGTTCACGTAATTCGACGGCTCGCAACAATGCCTGCTCAAAAGTCTCCATCGACATGTGCCCCTGGTGAGGCGTCGCGTCGCGTGGGCAGAAGTGGCAAACCGCGTTGCATCGGTTGGTCGCTTCGATATCAATGTTGACATTTATTTCCATGATTTTATTAGAGAATTTTGTTCAACCAATAAGTATAGGGGAAGCCCAGTCGTCAAGTACACCTGCATTGGGAAGTGGCTTGGCTGCCTTCGAGAGCCGAGTCACAGTACCCCTTTGCGCGGAGCGGGCGTGTTCAGGCGCTCAATTGGTTGCCACCACGGGTATGAGTTCCAGTTCCAGCAGCCCGTCGGGGTGACGGTGGCCGTAATCGAGCAGCTCGCCGAGCTTTTCATTGATTTCTCTGCTGCCGTCACGCAATGATTGCCGCAGCTTATCCACTTTTTCAGGCGACACTTCTCCGGCGTTCATCGCGCGCAGTTCATCGGTAAGCATGTTAATCGGATCGTGGTTGCAGGTTTTGCAGACAGGCTCACGACTCTGCACCATCGCCTGCTTGCGCTTTGAGATCTGCAAAAAGCTGTAATCAAACACCGATCCCAAGCCAGCCATCTTGCGCCAGTCCGAGCAGCACAGGTAGTAGTTGCCGTCGTAGCCAATGAATAGGTAGCCCCAGGGCGCTCCGCACATGGGCTGTTCACCATTCTGTGTCAGCTCTCTGCGTGCCTGCGCCATCTCGCTGTACTGTTCGTACTGCATATGCTCAACGAACAGTGCACCGCCGCGGTTTATCACGCTGTAGTCGTGAAAATGACGTAGGCCCCGTTTGCGCCAGAAGGCCTCCATGTTCTTGATATGCTCACGGCTGTTGTGATGGTCAACTAATATGATGACAGGCGTACAGCGACCCTCCGCCAATTCGGCAAAGCGGGTAATGTTGTCACAACTTTTCTGAAAGGGCAGGTTGTAGACCTTTTCGTATTCCTCGTCGATATCGGAAATGTTGATGTAGATTTCGTCGAGTCCGGCGTCCAACAGCGCGATAGCCTTGTCTTCGGTAAGAAGATTGCCATTAGACGACATGGAGCACTTGAAACCCGCGTCTTTGACCTTCTTGACGAAAGAGATGGTATTGCGATTGATCAGCGGCTCACCGAGCCCGCACAGGCTGACGGTGACCGGCAGCCCCGATACGTCGCTGACGACTTTGCGGTACTCAATGGCTCGAGCGAGTGACTGATCGAAGGTTTCAACATCCATTATGCCCTGGTGAGGGGTAGCATCCCGAGGGCAAAAATGACAGGTGGCGTTGCATCGATTGGTGACCTCGATGTCAACGGTCAGAAATATTGGACTTACACTCATAGCAGGCTCGTCGCATAAGGGAACCGATGATGGCACTGGTTCAAGTACACTGTCAAGCCGCCGTCGAGGAATTGGGACGTTAATCAAATTTATGATTTATAAGGAAAAACTTCCTTTTTGAGGGGTTATCAGGCCCACTCAATTCAGAGTTCAAATCCCGCCAAAGCGAGTCCACCCGTACCGATGCAGTTCAGTCCTGACACAGCTCTTGCATCATCCGGTCTGCGGTAACAATCGCCAGCCCTCTGGATTTGTGAAGTTGGGTATAGAGCTCTTCGAACTCTGCAGAGATCCGGGGCCTATAGGGATCTCCCCAGGCGCTGAGCGCAGTGTTGCTAAAGATGGCTCGCCCCCCGTAATTGACCACACTTGGCGCGGCCAAATCCCGCGCAGTGGCCGGGTAGACCGATAGCCCGGGGTGCTCATCCTGTAGACTACCATTGGCGTACAGCTTCATAGGAGACATGGGTTCTCGTACGGCCAGATGTGCGAGCGGTTCGATATACCCTGTCAGAATGATCGGGTTGCAGCGGGTTGGCTTGAAGCTGGCGTCCCTCAATACCGCATCGCCGATGCGCCATTCAAGTCCCAACCCGGGTCGATAATCCAGCTGCCAGACGCCGTCCTGTCCTGCCAGAAGGACGCCGTTATCGGTGGTCGATTCGAGCAGCTTGGAGGGTAGTGGGCCAAGTTCCAGCCCGATGCTGAAACCGTGCAGAAAAGGCGTGCGCATGGCATCAAACCCTGAGTATACGGTTTGCTCCTCAGTGACATGGCTGGCGACCGGTACCAGGCTCTTCTGCCATTGATCGTCCCAGAAATCGGTGTTGATGGCTTGGCGATCCTGGTGATGATGGTGAGCAACGTCCTTGTCGCCGGCTGGGTTATCGACCAGGTCGAATAGCTTGGCACCGATACCCTCCTGATTTGACAGTCGCCAGCGACCTGAAGCCGACAGGAAACTGTGACTTAGGATGCCAACGTTCGTGCTGTAGTTCTCCCATCCTCGCGCCCGCGGTTCGAGGCGGGCGTCGCTCTGAAGTACGGGCAACAAGTTCACGCCGTCAACGGAGGGATCGGGTGGTGCCCCCGCAAACGCCAGCAGCGTCGGGAACAGATCGACGTTCATCACGATCTGCTCAACCTGTTTCGCCACGGGCAAAGCACTTGGCCAATGCACGATCAGGGGCGTTCGATACGCGCCTTCGTAGGTCTGGTTTTTGTGGCCATAGAAGGGAAAGTTGTTGTCGCGCTGTTGATTTGTGCCGCCGTTGTCACTGACAAAGACAACCAGGGTATTGCGCTCGTCCACTCGATCCAGCAGACGTCCAACAGCATTGTCCAGCTGCGTGACCAATGCTTCGTATCGTCCCGCAGGTGTATCGGGGAACGCTGATCGAAAACGTGCTGCCGGTTGAATGGGTGCGTGAGGTGCCAGGAAAGCATGGTAGATAAACCAGGGTTGTCCCTGTTGGTCCAGCTCCTGAATCTTGTCGATGGTGTGCTGGGTGAGAATGTCTGTGAGATGGCCTTTGTACTGTTGACTGTGTCCGCCATCCACGCGCAGCAGAGGGTTGTGATAAGTGGGACGTCTAGGCGTGTCACTGCCTGTGGAAGGCTCTGGGGACAACTCGAATTGATTGAGAAATCCGAACCACTGAGGGAAGCCCTTGTGTTGCGGCCAGGATTCACTTCGCGCTTCGCCGGCGTGCCATTTGCCGGTGAGATAGGTGGCATAGCCCTCCTCGCGAAGTCGCTGTGCGATGGTAGGGAAATCAGCCGGTATTTCAGCGCCGACGGGTCGGAAGCCGGAGCGTTCCGGATAGCGGCCAGTCAGGATTGCGACGCGACTGGGTGTGCAGGTGGAATCCGCGTAGTGACGGGTGAAGGTCACGCCATGCTCTGCCAGTGAGTCGATATTGGGGGTATTTATGCCCTGTGCATTGATGGACGAAATGTCGTTGTAGCCAAGATCGTCAGCTACCAGCAGAAGAATGTTGGGCCGGGTTGAACTTTCTGCTTCGTCGCCTGTATTGACCCAGTCGGACAGCAGGCTTTTGAGTCCGCTGATCCACGAAAACAGCAGGACGCAGCCCAATCCTGCAACCCATCCCCAAGGGTTGTAGGTACCTCGCCCTGACTCGTTCGTGCCTACTTGCGCACCCATTTTTCCCAAACAAAGTGGTAGTCCCAAGCGGGGCGATGGGTGGCCGACAGCGCCTTCTGGATGTTGCGCCTGCGCCGATAAGCACCTGGATGCCATTCGTGAAACTGAATCAGGTAGGTGTCGACCTCCGCGAGCAGATCGGTCTGCATCATTCGTTCCAACAGAGGAAACTCTGCTCCTTCGATATTGATTTTCATAAGGTCGACGCGCTTTAGCCCGAGATCGCTCCAGACACTACGGATGTCTCGAATCGTAACATCCACCAACTTGGTCTTCGCACGATCTGGGTGGTTGTCCGTGAACATGGCTGAGCCCAGAAACTCCTGAGTCATGGCGACGGTTTCATCGCGATCTCCAACGCCATACTCCAGTGGTGTCAACTGTGGCAGCCGTTCAGCACGTTGTGCAAGTTGCTTAAAATTTCTGGGATCCGGCTCCAAGGCGATTACCCGTGCCTCATGGCGCGACAGAATCTCTTCTGCCCATTCGCCGATATAGGCACCCACGTCCAGCACCAGTGAGCTATTGCCGAAATCCGCTTCGTACAAAAGATCGGGGTTTTTTGTGCAGGCTGCCATCCAGTGGTAGAAGGCGGGTCTGTAGTAATGCAGCTCTAGTGCGCTGCGAATGAAGCCTGCTTCCAGATTTTCCTTGCGACGCATGTAGAGCTTGCGTGGCAGCATTAGGGCTTTTTTCAATTCATAGGGCGACGGAAGACGCACGTTCATGGCTTGCCGCCGTCTCTGAATCTACCCTGTCGAGAGTCTGCCCGAACAGCGTGTGTTCGGGTCACACAGACGATCTGCGATGTGAATGAGTTAGGCAGAAGGCGGTTGGCGGTAGGGGGTAGGGTCAAACTTGATGGGGTCTGGCCCGTCGTGTCTGCCGGCTTCTACTTCACTGAAATTCAGCGAGAACAGGCGCCGTCGTTCATTGCCATTGTAACTGCCGTGTACTGTTCGAAAGTTCCAGACAACCAAATCTCCGGGTGTGCTATTGACGGTGATAGAGGGGATTTCATTACCCGAGACACCAAAGATTTCACTGGTACGGGACGGATCGTGGAAATCTCGTCGCAAAGTGCGCGCAAATATCTGGTTGTGAAACTGAGAGCCTGGAATGATGCGAATGGCTCCGCTCTCTCCGTTCAGCTCGTCGAGATAGAAAGACAGTTTGATGTGGTAGTGATTGAGTGGCGCGCTGTACATATCGGAATGCCAGTAGCTTTCGCAGTAGAACAGGTTCCCATCGCTGCTCTGCCACTGATACTTGGGCCCAATGAGGCTCTGCACAACGCCAACGACCCTTGGATCGTGTTGCAGCGGGGCGAGTCGCGGCGCCTGTTCTATAAATCCGGGAATGATGACACGCCGCTCGTCGCCATGCAGCGCTTCCTGAGTCTCCCAAACGGGTTGTTCATCATTGCCGAACAGATCCTCGAAACCGGCGATGATCTCGTCGATGTCATCGGCAAAAAGCCCAGGCAGCTTCAGATAGCCAAAGGTGTCAAAGTAGTGAATCTGCTGCTCGGAGAGCAGATACTTACTATCGACTGTGCCGGGGGCAGCCTGATCTGGTGTTATTGCTTGGCTCATGGCATCCCTGTATCGCGTTACTTCTGGGGCTCAATAACCTAGCACTAAACGTCACGGGTGTGAAGATTGTCCAGGTTTGTCTGAGAGAGGACTCTCAGAAACCTATCGGTTGAATCAGGGATTGATCGCCGTGGACTGCAGGCGCGTGAGTGCACCACTTGTGGTTGTGCTCTGCATTCTGATGTCACCGTGCCATAGATCTGCACCCAGCGTGGCAACGGAAGCCTTTGCTCCAGATGCCAACCAGCAGGAGAGGCGGTTTGCCACATTGCCGAAGCCGCTGGCCTTGGGGCGCTTTGGTCTCTCCAGCCACGCCGTCAGGGCATCGCGTTGCAGGGAATGTACGACCTGAGCATACCCAAGCTGCCGCAGAGACTCAGCATTGGACAATTGCTCGACCTGCCCCGCCAGCGGTTTCGTCAAGAGCGGCTTCTGCCACTGCAGGCACTCACTGATCAGTTCGAAACCGCTGTTGCAGATCACGCCGCGACAGGCGGCCAGCTGCTGCTTGAAAGCGCAGGTGCTGGACGGGTGTAATGAGACGTTCCCCACCTGTCCAGGCGGCAGTCCGTTGGAAAACTGTACGAAGCGGAATGAATCCAGAGAGTTCAACAGCTCCGTCACCGCCTGCTGATCTTCAAACGGCAGATAGACCAGGAAAAAGCCATCATCGCGCCGCGGCAGCTCTGGCAAGTCCAGAATCGGCGGCAACACGTTGGCCGCATAGGGATGCCAGTGCAGCCCTAGTGGGCGTGCGACCGGTGCAAAGTGGCGCATAATAAACCGCGACAGTGGGTATCCCCCGGGGGTTGGGGTACCCGGACCGAAGGCATACTGGTGCCCGATGCCGATACACCGAACACCGCGCAGTCGTGCCGCCCATGCGGTGATCGGCTCGAAGTCGGTGACCACCAGGTCATAGGGTGTCAGATCCAGGCTCACCACGTCGCCGACAAACCGGAACAGGTTGTTCTGAAGTACGGTTTTGAGCGGCTGGATTCGGCCTTTCGCGGTTGAGAAACTCAGACCGCGGCGGTGTTGGTAGCATCCGAACGGTTGCATATCGAACAAGGCCTCTCTAGGCCTGCCCGAGAACAGCCAGGTTACGGAGACAGGTTGTTCCGACAGGGCCTCAGCCATGGCAAGGGCTCGGCTGATGTGGCCGCGGCCCGTTGCCTGCACCCCGTAGAGAATCTTCATCAGAGCCCCAGCTGACGACTGACCAGCAAGACCACCGAACTGCCCATTAGAGCACCCGCCAGCGTGTCGCCCGGGTAGTGCACGCCCAGAATGATGCGTGATACGGCCACGCACGCGGCCCAGGGGAACATCACGACCGCCGTAGCCGGGTAGGCGACGGTCATGGCCGTCGCCAGCATGAACGCTGCTGAGGTATGCCCTGATGGGAAACTAAACTTGTCAGCGGCCTGAATGAGGCTTGTAAAATTGGGCACGAAGTCTTGGGGCCTGCGTCTGCGAAGCCCATTTTTGAGTAGCCAGTAGAGGGGGCGCTCAACGATCAGACCGCCCGCCAGTAGCAGTACCAGGAGCCCCGCCTGCTCCGAGCCCAATAGCCCCAAGCAGAGAGGGATCAGCAGCAGCAGAAAACCATCGGCGCTGCGTGAGGTCGCCCTTGCCAGGGCGCGAACCGGCCGGCTCTCACTGCCGCGAAACACCGTGAGAAAAAGCCGTTGGTCCAGTGTCTGCAAGGCGTACAATAAGTTCATGGGCGGTAGTGTGAGCGGGCACGGTGGCAAAAGTGTGACAGAATTATGGATGTTTCATGACAAGCACCTCGGTGTTTTGCGGCGGCTTTGGGCGCGCTTTAGGGCCGTGCGCAGACCCCTGGGAACCGCGCTACTGATGGGTTTCACTCTGCTATGGCCGGCCGTTGCGAGCGCTGTTGAGCAGGTGAGCCTGGACACCCGATTTGCCCGTTTTGTAAAAAGTTTACAGGGTGCTTCGCCCGATTTGCAGGCCCAGTTCGCGCTGCGTGCCCTCGATGAATTGGCGGCGGCTTACCGGGCTGAAGCAGAGCTGGCAAGGGCGGAAGCGCGGTCTGTGGACTCGGACCCCGGGCTGATAGGCTGGTCGCTGGCGGTGGAGCAGTTTTCTCGCCAGTTACCGCTGGTCGCTGAGGATATCCAGCGTGGTTTTCCCGTCGCGTTTCACCTTCCCAAGTCTCAGCCGCCGGCGTTGCGCGTGGCTGACCGAACGATCATCCTCAGCCATCCACGCCCAGATTTACAGGGTGTTTACGAGCAGGCTGTCCTCGGCGAGTTCTGCGCACGACAGCGTTGTATCGACATCGAACCGGTCACGCCTTCCGCCAAACCGATTCCGGTGAGCGCGGGACAGGTTCGTCCACGCTGGGAGTTCACTGAGCTGGGTCCGCGCTGTAGCCTGGGCGGAGTGCATCTCAAGTTCGACAGCGAGTTCGATCTGGCGGCCGCGCGTCGATTTTGCACCCAGCTGATGCAAGAACTGAGTGTATTGGCGACCGAGCTTGCCTGGCAGTTAAGACACTTGGTGGCGATTGAATGGGAGGAGCTTCAGCTGGCGGCCAATCCAGGAAGAACCGACCACCGACTGCGTTTGAACGCCGCTGGCGAGGCGGTGCTGGCAAGTCTGCCGTTGTTGTATGCAACCCCGGGGTTATTGGCCCAGGTCACACCCTGGCTGAGGAGCAAGCTTACAGAAGTAGATACCGTCGATGTCGTGCTCCAGTCGAGCCAGTTCGACTGGGTGGCGCCATGAAGCATGACGCCTTTGCCACCACCTCCTGACCTCACAATGATGCCAACTGCGTCACAGTCCGTGCAGGATTTTTCAAGGTAAAACGGATAGGCTGGTGGTCAATCGAACACACTGACAAGTGCCACGCTGGGGAGCCGATGCTGGAAGTTGTAAAGATCCTTACCACGGACGCGAAGGTGGGCATGTACGTGACCGCGCTGGACAAGCCGTGGCTGGAGACCCCGTTCGCGGTAGAGGGTCTCAGGTTGGAAAGCGAGGATCAGATTTCTGAGCTCCTCCAGTGCTCACACTATATCTACGTGGATACGGCGAAAAGTACCCAGGTACCCGAGTCACTTCGCAGAATGGTGCCCCAGGGAACCCGCCTGTCGGGTGGGCAACTGTTTCAGGATCGATCTCTTCAGGCTTATCGTGATACAGCGGGCTGGCAGGAAGAGTTTCCACGTGCGCTGGAAGCCGTGGACAGGCTCTCTCAGGGTATCGACCAGATCTTTGATCAGCTCCTCATAGGCGGCAAGCTGGATGTCGTGCGCGCCAAAAAATCGATCGATCCAATGATTTCCAGCATCATCAGAAACCCGGACCCCTGCGTTTGGTTGGCACGCCTCAAGCAAGAGGATCATTACACCTATCAACACGCTCTCGGTACCTCCATCTGGTCGGTTGCCCTGGGCAGATCCATTGGCTTGCCGAAAGCGGATCTGCGCTCGCTGGCGATGGGAGGTATGTTGATTGATATTGGAAAGTTGCGCCTGGAAGCGAAACTCCTAAACAGCGAAGAGCCACTCAGCGAGGCGGACCGCCTTAGAGTGAGGGAGCACGTTCGTCTAGGAGTCCAACTGGTCGAGGAGAGCCCGCTGATGAACCGCGACGTGGCGGACATGGTGGCGCACCATCACGAACGCTATGACGGGTCGGGTTACCCGGCAGGGATGCGTGGTGAGCAAATACCGCTATTCGCTGCAATCGCTGGTCTGGTGGACTGTTACGATGCCATAACCAGTCACCGGCCATACGCCAGGGCGATATCCCCTGCGCAGGCGGTTAGGTTGCTTCACGATTGGAAAGACTGCGAATTTCAATCGGAGCTGATCGAGTCATTCACTCAGTCCGTAGGCGTGTACCCTGCGGGTAGCCTTGTCGAACTTTCAACGGGCGAAGTTGCGGTGGTCGTCTCCGGCTACCGGCAACGCAAACTGCGCCCGCAGGTTGTGGTGATGCTGGACAGGGACAAGCGTCCAGTCAGCGCGCCGTTTACTGTGGATCTGCTGTCAGACTTAAAGGGCGGAGCCGATGGTTCGAGAGAAATCGTTGACGCACTGGAGCCCGACGCGTTTGGAATCGACGCAACATTGACTCCCGTCTAGTCGCTGAAGTTCTTCATCGCATTGAGCAGCTGACGGCAGGTAATCTGCCCAATGAGTTTGCCATTTTCCACCACGGGGCGACGGCGCTTGTTTTTACGCAGCATATCCTGTGCGACATCAATGATGTCTTCGTTGGGGTGTGCCACCACCAGGTTGTTAGTGGCCATGTGATCGCTGACTTTGCCGACGCTGGACTTGTTGTAGACCGAGCCCAGTACCGCCTGCAGGCAATCCAGTTCTGAAAGAATACCTACCAGGTTGGATTCCTCATCTACGACACAAACACCGGATATCTTGTTGTCTATTATCACCTGCATGGCATCCAGGACATTGTCGTGCGGTTTTACCTTCACCGGATTGAGCAACATGTAGTCCCGCAGGTTCACCGATTGCAGCATGGGCGTCTCCAACATCTTTGACGTGTGTGCTTGGGCAATTGCGCTGGTATATATACCCTGCGCGGATGCCCGTGTTGTGGCCCCTGGCCACGGAGCCTTCAGAGTATAGACCCAAATGACTGGGAGCTGGACCGCGGGCTTGTCGTCGGTAACGAGCGCTTCGACATTCTGAGCCCAAACCCAGGACGTTGTGAGCAACCTGTGTCCAAGCGCTCAATTGTGCCTTTGGTCGTTGTGGCTGGTAGACTCGGGTTTCATGGCCAAACACCTGCATGTGCTGCGACACGCCAAGTCGTCCTGGGACGAGCCAGGACTACAAGATCGGGAGCGCGCGCTGAACAAGCGCGGCCGTCGCGATGCGCCGCGTATGGGCTCGGCTTTGTCCCGCACACTTGCGCCCATGAGTGTATCTGTCAGTCCCGCCAAACGGGCGCAATTGACCTTGTCGGGCCTGATCGAAGGGTGGCCCGCTCTCACAGAGCAGGAACACAACACGGTAGAGGATCTGTATACGTTTTCGGCAGAAGATTTGTTGTACTGGATCTGTGAGCGATCTGAAGGGGAGTCGAACGTGTTCATCATTTCCCATAATCCCGGTCTGACGGAGCTGGTGAACGCGCTGGTAGGCGAACCGTGGCTGACCAATTTACCGACCTGTGGTTATGTCCAGTTGGCACTGAGTGTTGGCCGTTGGGTGGACATCACGCCCGGGGACGGCGATCTTGTGTTCAGCCTGTTCCCCAAACAGTTACCCTGAATGCTAAAGTTGAAGATCAACATTATGACGCGATGTAGCTTCCTACTGATGGTCAGTTTGCTCTGCTCGAGCATGACGTGGGCCGTCCAAGGCCCGGCAGATCGGCTTGCTAAGGCACTGCAGTTTAAAACCATCAGTTACCAGGATCGCAGCAGGATCAACTACCCTGCATTCACCCGCATGCTGGAATTTTTAGCGGAAACCTATCCAGAGGTTTTCGCCGCGATGGAAGTTGAAACTGTCAACGACTACAGCCTGTTGATGGTTTGGCCTGGAATCGATCGGACGCGTGAACCGGTCCTGTTCACCGCCCATCTGGACGTGGTACCGGTAGAGCCTGGTACAGAGCATCTGTGGGATCAGCCGCCTTTCGCAGGGGTCATTGAGGACGGCAGGATATATGGCCGCGGCGCGCTGGACGATAAACAGGGCGTAATGAGCCTGTTAGAAGCGGCTCAGGATCTGTTGGCTCAGGGCTATCAGCCTGACCGTACGCTTGTTTTCGCTTTTGGACACGATGAGGAAATTGGGGGTGCGGATGGCGCTGGCCAGTTGGCAGCTGCTATGACGCGACAAGGCATGCGCTTTGCGTGGATGGTTGACGAAGGCGGAATGATTATTGCCGACGGACCGCTACTGTCCGATCGACCCATGGCCCTGATAAATGTCGCGGAAAAAGGCTATCTGACGCTGACATTGACCGTCACCGCAGAGGGTGGACACTCTTCTCGGCCACCGGAAGTAACCAGCATTGGGCGCCTGTCTAATGCGCTGGCTCGTATTGAAGCCAATCCTTTCCCGCCTCGACTCGTGCCGCCGGTCCGTGCCATGTTCGAGACGGTTGCTCCCCACGTGAACGGCCCAAACAGCCTGATATTTGGAAATCTCTGGCTAACCGGTCCGCTGGTGGCCCGTCAGATGGGCAGCGATCAGCTGACCAACTCGTTTGTGAGGACGACGACTGCGCTGACAATGTTTAATGCGGGTATGAAAGAAAACGCGAGTCCACAGCGAGCCGAAGCTAAGGTGAATTTTCGACTGTTACCGGGCGATTCACCGGAGATGGTCGTGGATCGTATCACTCAGC
>JBCCYE010000056.1:0-17505 GCA_039190425.1 Pseudomonadota bacterium
ATGCGGGCGACCCAGAAGAATATGATGTCGAAGCCAGTCACCAATACAGAGGTGGGGTGAAACTGCCTCAGGGCATCCGTATCCTCTGGCCATCCCAGCGTTGAGAACGTCCACAGGGCGGATGAAAACCAAGTGTCAAGAACATCCTCGTCCTGTCGCAATGAGATCTCGTTACCAAGGCCATGCTGCTCCCGTACTGATTGCTCGTCGACACCCACATACACCTGGCCCGTGTCATCATACCAGGCGGGGATGCGGTGACCCCACCAAAGCTGGCGACTGATACACCAATCCTGGATGTCACGCATCCAGGCAAAATAGGTGTTCTCCCATTGTCTAGGGACGAACCGAATGGCGCCGTCCTCGACGGCCTTGATCGCTGGTTCCGCCAGCTTTTTAGCGTTCACATACCACTGTTCGGTGAGATAGGGTTCGATCACGACTCTGGAACGGTCGCCTCTAGGCACTTTGAGCGTATGATCTTCCACCTTTGCCAGCAGACCCAGAGCATCCATATCCGCGACGATCCTGTCGCGTGCCTCAAATCGATCCAGGCCGCGGTAGGCCGCGGGTGCTGAGTCGTTGATTGCCGCGTTTTCGTCGAAGACGTTGATCGCCGCAAGATTATGTCGCTGCCCAACCTCGTAGTCGTTAAAATCATGGGCGGGCGTAATTTTCAGGCAGCCTGTACCAAATTCCCGATCGACGTACTCATCTGCGATGATGGGAATCTCGCGATCGCAGAGCGGCAGTTGGACGAGTTTGCCGATCCATTGTGCGTAGCGTTCATCCTCGGGGTGCACTGCAACGGCGGAATCACCCAGCATGGTTTCTGGGCGTGTGGTGGCGACGGTCAGGTGGGCTGAACCGTCCGTCAGTGGGTACCGGAAGTGCCAAAGATGGCCCTGTTCTTCCTCTGATTCGACCTCCAGGTCGGAGATCGCAGTGTGCAGTGCCGGATCCCAGTTTACTAAACGCTGGCCGCGGTAGATTAGGCCCTCGTCATAGAGCCTTATGAAGACTTCGCGGACGGCGGCGCTGAGGCCATCGTCCATGGTGAAGCGCTCACGACTCCAATCGGTGGACGCTCCAAGCCTGCGAAGCTGTCTCGTGATGGTGCCTCCAGATTGCTCCTTCCATTGCCAGACCCGGTTGATAAAGGCCTCTCGCCCGAGGTCGTGGCGGCTGCTGCCCTCGGCCTCCAGCTGGCGCTCGACAACCATTTGTGTGGCGATGCCGGCATGGTCGGTTCCGACCTGCCAGAGCGTGTTGTGGCCGGCCATCCGGTGATAGCGAATCAGGGCATCCATCAATGCGTCCTGAAAGCCGTGGCCCATGTGCAGATTCCCGGTGACATTCGGAGGTGGAATCATGATGCAGTAGCTGTCTGAGCCGCCCTGGGGGCTGAAGTATCCCTGCGATTCCCACTCCTGATACCAGCGGGTTTCGATCTCTGCGGGTTGGAAGTTTTTCTCCATAGGAATCCTGATCTGGACGTTTCGGTAGCGGGAACGAGCGTGCCGCTGGTCGCACGCGGCGCGAGATTATACGCAAGTCACCCGCTGCCGTGAATGCTTGCGGCCGTTGAGCCGAGTCGTTGAGCTCAAAGGTCGTGTTTTTCCAACTGATACCCGCGGTCTCTGTAGTAGGTCCAGGCATCGCGCGAAGCGGTCAGGCTCCCTGCATCCTGAGTGACCACTTCAGCAACCCGCTCGAAGCGGCTGAAAAAGGGCGCCACGCCCCATTGCAGGTTGATCAGCAGCTGTCGTTGATCATTGGGCTCTTGCCCCCAGCCAATACAGACCGCCTCGCTGGGTTCCTGGCCGTGCAAGTTGTGCGGTAGAAAGCTGTCGGTGCGAAACGACCATAACAGCCCATCTAACTGATGGGCTTGAGTCTCGTCCTGGGCGTTGATGAACACGCGATTACCCTGTTCAAACGCCTTGCTGGCCAGCCTAGCCGCGACGGTCAGTCTGGCGTCAGGGTCGCGACTTGCGAGCACATAGAAGCCGACGCGAGTCATGAGTCAACGCGGTCCTGGAGGTAGCGGGTCAGCAGGGCTACAGGCCGCCCGGTGGCCCCTTTTGGAGCGCCCTTCCAAGCACTGCCAGCGATATCCAGATGTGCCCACTTGAACTGTCTGGTGAACTTCGCCAAGAAGCTGGCGGCGGTAATGCTTCCGGCGCCGGGCCCGCCGATATTGGCCACGTCCGCGAAGTTGGACTTCAGTGACTCCTCGTATTCCTCCCAAAGAGGCAGGCGCCAGGCACGATCGTGGCTTTCGATACCGGCCGACAGCAGCTGTTCTGCCAATGCGTCATTGTTGCTGAACAAGCCGGTGGCCTGGGAGCCAAGAGCGACAATGATGGCACCTGTTAAGGTTGCGATATCTACCACAGCGGCCGGTTTGAAGCGCTCGGCGTACGTCAGTGCATCGCACAATACGAGTCGGCCTTCTGCATCCGTGTTCAAGATCTCAATGGTCTTCCCGCTCATGCTTGTGACAACGTCGCCGGGCTTGGTCGCGCGGCTCCCAGGCATGTTCTCCGCAGCCGCCACCATCCCTATGACGTTAAGCGGAAGCTGCAGTTCTGCGACGGCGCGCATGGTTCCCAGCACACTTGCCGCACCACCCATATCAAACTTCATTTCATCCATTTTGGCACTGGGTTTGATTGATATTCCGCCACTGTCGAAGGTAATACCCTTGCCAACCAGTACGTACGGTGCGGCTGAGGCTTTAGCGCCTTTGTACTGCAGTACGATCAGTCTTGCCGGCTGTGCACTGCCGGCCGAAACGGAAAGGAGTGAGCCCATGCCCAGTTCCATCATCTTTTTTTCATCCAGGACGGTGGCGCTGAGTCTGTCGAAGCGTCTGGCAAGTTTCCGCGCATGACTGGCCAGATACACCGGGGTGCAGACGTTGCCCGGAAGGTTGGCGAGATCGCAGGCGTCGTTGACACCGAGACCGGTCGCCTTGCCTTCTTTCAGCGCCGCGTTTGCGGCACGCGTGGAGATATCCTTGCCGGTATCCAACGAGAGTTTCTTCAACCTGAACGCGGGCTTTGGCTTGCTGATGGTTTCCGTATAACGGTAGGCGGAGGAGGTGAGATAGCGCGCGAGATAGGTCAGAGCCCAGGTCCGATCGGCCTGCTTAAGTCCAAGATCTGCGAAGTAGAGCAGGGCGTCCGCTACGTCGCGGCTATTCAGTACGCCGTATAGCTTGCTGCTCAGATCACGCACACCCTTGCGACCGAATGCCTTCCTATCACCACATCCTAGGAGCAGGATTCGTTTTGCCTTGCCGGCGCCCGGAAGCTGCATTACTTCACCCGATTTGCCACTGAAATCCCCGAGCTTCAAAGTGGCTTTGATGCTGCCAGAGCTAGCTTTGTCCAGCTGCCTGGCCGCGACGCTGAGTTTGCCATCTTTAAACACGGGCAAAACAACACACTGGCTGGCTGTGTGGCTTGCATCATCTATGGTGCGCGCGTTGAAGCTGATCGCGGTCATGGGTTGCTCCTTTTTGAACGTGTGGCTAAGTGTATGCGCAGGTGACTTTAAACTGAACCGGTGTCTGTTGGATCGATGGGTTTTTCTTGCTCTGCCGCCTTTTCGGCTTTGCGGCTCGGCAGGAGAATAAGTTCGGTCCCGGACAGATAGTCGTGCCAGTAGCGGTCATGCCGATCGAACAGGCACCAAAAATAGCCCATACCCAGACAGGCAAATGACAGGGTAGCAGCCGCGCAGCGGACCAATCCCTGGCGCACGGTGGGTGGCGCGCCGTCGAAATCTACCAGGCGAATGCGCCATGCCTGCATGCCGAGGGTCTGGCCCCCCTTGCGCCAAAACAGTACATAGAACAGCACGATCGCTGCGACGGTCAGTATCTGTACAGCCAATGGCGGTAGTACGTCACGTTGTCCGCCGGAAAGTGGCACCAGTAAAGCCAACGCTGCGGCATTAGTTAGCAAAACCACGGCGACCAGCAGCAACCCATCGTAGAGCATGGCCGTCAGTCGTCGTAGCAGGGAGGGGTGCGAGATGACATTTTTCATGGCCGCTGAGTGTAGCATTTTTCGCGCCTGGTCCCCGTATTCCGGGTGCTTGGATAAGCGCCATTAACGATCTGTAAGTGTGTACTGGGCCCACTGGCGTGCTACATTGCCGCCACGTTGTCGGAGGAATGTATGCGCGTGTTACTGGTCGAAGATGATCAGCAAGTGGGTAGCTTCATAGCGGATGAGCTCGTTGCTGCCGGGCACTCATGTGACCACGAAGTCGATGGCCCAGCCGGCCTCGCGTTGGCTCAGGCGGGAGACTTTGACGCGTTGATCGTAGATCGGATGTTGCCAAAACTGGACGGCCTCGCTCTCATAGAATCTCTCCGTCGCCAGGGCGATCACACGCCGGTTCTTGTGCTGAGCGCCTTAGGTGAAGTGGACGATCGTGTTCAGGGTCTGCACAGCGGTGCGGATGATTATCTGGTCAAACCCTTCTCCATTGCTGAGCTGCTGGCCCGCTTGGAAGTATTGCAACGTCGCGTGGCGGTGGCTGAAACTCACACAACGCTGGTAGTAGAAGACTTAACAATGGATCTGCTGCGGCAACGAGTGAGAAGAGGCGACAACACGGTGACTCTGCAGCCGCGTGAGTACAAACTGCTGGAGTTTTTGATGCGGCACGCGGGTCAAGTCGTGACACGAGCCATGCTTCTGGAGCAGGTCTGGGGCTATCACTTCGATCCACAGACTAACGTGATTGACGTGCATGTGTCGCGCCTTCGACAAAAAATTGATAAGGGCTTTGATCAACCTCTGCTGGCGACCGTCAGGGGAGCCGGGTACCGGTTGGGCCCCGCTGCAGGCGACTGACCGGTTGTGCGAGTACGCGATGTTCTCAGCAGTTTAACGTTTCGCTATATCGTCAAGTATGTGATTGTGTTGAGCGCTTCCGTGTTTTTATGCCTGAGCGCTGTTTACCTTTTTTTCAGTTATTCCTCGTTTCGGTCCCTCGGGGATACGGTTGTGGAAGAACTCGACACGTTGCGGCTCATCTATAAAGGTCAGTCCCTCGCCGGCGTAAGTCAGTACATCGACGACCAGCTGGCCTCTCCGGCGGTACATCGCTTTCATTATCTCATCACAGATCGCGATGGCCGTAAGCTAGCCGGTGATCTACCTGCGAGACCGTCATATCAGGAGTTTGATGACGGTTGGTTAGGCTTTGAAATGGTTGTTCAAGACTGGGGCCAGTCCGTTGATGTGGATTTTCTAGCCAGGCCTATGCTGTTGGGCAATGGTTATGAAGCCATCGTGGCAAGAGACTATGCGGATATCGTCGAACGAGCGGAACTGGTGTTCCGAACTCTGTTTCGGGTCATGATAGCGACCCTCATTCTCGGGATAGTCGGTGGGTTTTTTAGTGCCGCCAGCGCGCTTCAACAGGTGGATCGGCTTAA
Source organism: Pseudomonadota bacterium (assembly GCA_039190425.1). Taxonomy (GTDB): domain Bacteria; phylum Pseudomonadota; class Gammaproteobacteria; order Pseudomonadales; family Halieaceae; genus Marimicrobium. The sequence goes on from JBCCYE010000056.1 coordinate 5,462, forward strand.
CAGGGACATCAGCCGCATTATTCGAGGCAATCCCAGTCAGCGGATTACTGTGGAAGGAGAGCAGGGTTACGTACAGGAGCTGGCCGTTCATCTAAATCAGATGCTCGACCAGATGGAATCTCTGATGGCGGGCGTGCGCCGAGTCTCCGACAACATCGCCCACGATTTGCGCACTCCTCTAACTCGCATGCGTAACGAGCTGGTCCAGCTCCGAGGTCGTTTGGTTGGGGATGAATCAGGGCAGTTGGAGGTCATTATTGAAGAGTGCGATGAGCTACTCCGGGCCTTCAATGCCTCCTTGCGCATCTCTGCGCTTGAATCCGGCAGTCGCCATGCCGGTTCAGGTGAGGTGAAGCTGCGTTCGCTGTTGCGGGATGTCTTTGACCTGTACGAGCCGCTTGCGCAAGAGGTGGAAGTTACGCTCTCGCTGGATGCACCCGAGGAGCAGGTTTGCACAGGTGAGGCAGACCTTTTGTTTCAGATGTTTGCCAATGTCGTTGATAACGCGATCAAGTACAGTCCGAAGGGAGAGGAGATCAGAATCAGTTTGCGGCCGTCGGATGAGCGTTTCAAGCACAGTGTCGTGATTGCGGACGCAGGCCCTGGAATTCCGGCTTCGGAACGTGAAAATGTGTTTCGACGATTCTATCGGGTTGAATCGAGCCGTGGTGGAATTCCCGGGCACGGTCTGGGGCTGAGCCTTGTGCAGGCGATCGTTCAGTACCATCGCGGCAGTGTGGATCTGGTGGACAATCAGCCGGGATTGCAGGTGAGAATTCGGTTGCCCTAATTCTCGTCAGTCCTGCAGGGAGATATGATCCGTGGACGGGGCCTCGGCAGGCTCTGTGCGGCGGTACTGCTCATCCAGTACCAAGCTGCCCTCAGGGGCTAGAGCAAAGCCTGCAAGGTCCAGTTCAAGCGACTCCAGCTCGGCCGGCTTACAGTCCGAAAAGTCAGTGCCTTCGGGACTTAATTGGATGCCGCTGGTGTCCGGGTCTACCGAGGGTTCGTCTGCAGGGAGGTTGGGAATCCGTTCACCCACGGCCGCCACGCCAAACTGGTCAGTATCGGGGGGAGGAGGTGCCGGTGGCGGTTCCGGTGACAGCCGTTCACCCGACGGGTCAACCTCGAGCGCTGAGGTGTCCGGACTCATCGGGGTGGCGGTTGCTGGGCGTTCCTCATCCGTAAGCACCGGCGTGCCTGGGGGTGCTGCCTGCAGCTGGGCTTCACCTGCTGCAACGTCGGCATAGGTGACCACATCCAGCGGATCGGCCCTGTCAGACCGGTAATCATCTTTATCAGGAGCAGCCGCTAGTGCTGCAATTCTCTCCGCCGCTGTTAACTGGGACTGAGACCTATCCTGTGCAGGGGGTGTTTGCTCCGTGGCGGGTCGGATGATAGGCTCCGCGCCAGCCTTGCGCATGGCCTGCTGATACTTCGCGGCGGTTGCTTCATCGCAGTCCTTTTTAAGCAACTGCTGATTGCCGCTGAACAGACGGTCCAGTGTCGCATCGTCCGTTTTGAACAGCTTCCCCAGTGCCTTGCGGACGTGGCTTGGATCGAAGCCCTCGCGCACCTCTCCTGCGAAATAGACGTTATAGCGGGTGTCCATGCATACCGATCCCGAGTCCGACTGTCGCCTCAGTATACGTGAGTCGGGCTGTGGAATCTCGAAATCCTGCGCTGGAGTGTTCACAAGGATTTTACTGCCTCTAAAGCTGCGGCATCTGCTACCATTGCCGGCCCTATGAGTGATCGCGTTCCCACCCGTTTTGTTCGAACTCTGCTGCGCATGGTGGGCGATAAGGGCCATGATTTCTCCCCTATCCTCAGCAGCGCTGGTCTCGAATTCAACCCCCTCGACAACGACCATCCAGACTATCGGACTGAGATTAGCGCCATGCAGTATTCGCGTATCTATCAAGGTGTTCTGAGCCTGTTGCAGGATGAGACCTTTGGCACTACGGGCAGCGAGCTGGTGGCGCCGGGTGCCTTTCGAATGATGTGCTACTGCATCATCTCATGTGACAATCTGGGACAAGCGATCCAGCGCGCTTCGGAGTTCTACCGCACGTTTTTTGACGAGCGCAGTCAGTTGTATGCGAACTTCAGTGACCAGTTCGCCCGAGTAGGTTACCGCACAATCCAGCGGCGGGACCGGCCCCAGGTAGCCGCCGCCGACGCGTACGGTCTTTCAGTCTGGCATCGATTCTTCGGCTGGTTATGTGGTCGTCCGATAGGGCTGAGGCGTGTCGATTTCAGTGGAGATCCCCCTGAACATCTGCAGCGATACGAGGACTTATTCCAGTGTCCGCTGTATTTTAATCAAAGCAACGATTTGCTGTATTTTGACAGTGAGTGTCTGGCGTGGCCTTTGGTACATACGGAGCATTCATTGCGCGAATTCCTGCGTACAGCTCCGTATCAATTGCTACTCATGGACAACAGCCGGGACGGCAACAACCTGTCCGCTCAAGTCAAGGCCATGATCGGTCACGACTTCCGCGATGGCTTTCCAAGCTTCGACACCATCAGTAGTGCTCTCAACATGTCAGCGCCAACCCTGCGTCGTAGACTGAAGCGCGAGGGGACAACGTTCCAGCAGCTCAAAGATGAAGCACGATGTGAAGCAGCCAAGCTATGCCTTGACCGTGTTGAACTGTCGATCAACGAAGTGGCGTTGCAGATGGGGTTTACGGATCCCAGCGCCTTTCACCGATCTTTTAAAAAATGGACAGGGCAAACTCCCGGTCAGTTCCGAACATCCCGGCATCGAAGAGACCGATAACGGCAGTTTCACCGCGCTGGTGTCGCAGGATATAATGGACTAGCCAGGGAAGCTTCAGGGTGCTGCGGTTAAGCAACAATTTCCTGGTATCTAAGCGAAATTCTGAGGTCCTGTCGTATGGTTGTTCAAAAAAGGATCGAGGAGCAGTTGCAGGCCAATCTGCTTCCTGTACATCTTGAGGTTGATAACGAGAGTCATCAGCACAGCGTGCCCGACAACTCTGAGACGCACTTTCGCGTCGTGGTGGTGTCTGAGGTGTTCGATGGGTTACGCAAGGTAGCGAGACATCAACGGATCTATCAGCTGCTCGCATCTGAACTCGATGGCCCGGTGCACGCTCTGGCCCTGCACACTTACACGCCCCACGAGTGGAGCGAGCGCCACGAGTCGGCGCCCGATTCGCCCAATTGCCTGGGTGGCAGCAAAGCTGAGCAAACCTAGGTATACCCATGAGTCAGATTGTTGTCGCTGCGCTGTATAAGTTCGTGACGCTGGACGACTGTGTCACGATGCGTGTACCGCTGCTGGAGCTGTGTCTGTCTGCCGGAGTGCGTGGCACATTGCTGCTTGCACCTGAGGGGATCAACGGCACGATAGCGGGAGAACGTATCGCCATTGATCGGGTGCTCAGCTATCTGCGCAAGGACCCACGGCTGGCGGATTTGCAGCCCAAAGAATCCTTTGATGCCAATATGCCTTTTCACCGCATGAAGGTGAAGTTGAAGCGTGAGATCGTCACCATGGGTATGCCCAACATCGACCCGAACGAGCGTGTGGGCACTTATGTGACGCCTGCAGACTGGAATGATCTTGTTGATGACCCCGATGTGCTGCTGATTGATACACGCAATGACTACGAGTGTGGCATTGGCACCTTTCGAGGCTCACTGGACCCTAAAACAGTCAACTTTCGCGATTTTCCTGAGTTCGTACGTCGTCAGCTTGACCCCGACAAGCATCCGAAGATAGCCATGTTCTGCACCGGCGGTATCCGCTGTGAAAAAGCGTCTGCGTTCATGTTGAGTGAGGGTTTCCAGGAGGTGTACCACTTGCAGGGCGGCATACTGAAGTATCTGGAGGAGATCCCGCCGGAACAGAGTAGCTGGGAAGGAGAGTGCTTTGTTTTTGATAACCGGGTTTCCGTTGATCATAGCCTGGAAAAAGGTTCTTATGATCAGTGCTATGGATGTAGGAGGCCTATCACCGAAGCGGATAAGCGCTCACCGCACTATCAGAAAGGAATCTGCTGTCCGGCGTGCTTCCCCCAGCTGACAGAGGACCAAAGGCGCCGCTTTGCGGAGCGTCAGAAGCAGATCGATCTGGCGCGACAAAGGGGGGAAGTCCATATCGGCTCGACAGTGCAGGCCGACGGTGATTGAAAGCAAGACCGGGCGCGATGTCACCGGGACTGGTTCGGGTCTGACGCGTCCACGCCGGGCGAATCCACGCCGGGCGAATCCACGCCGGGCGAATCCACGCCGGGCGAATCCATACGGGTGACCAGTAGCCTGGATTGAATCGCACTACAGGTATCGATTCAGTTCGCTGCGAAAGCTGTCAATGGGTACGAAGATGCTCAGCCGCCTGCCGTCTCCCCGTGACACCACGCCACACAAGTAGGGCAGACCTGACGCCCCTCGCTGTATGACGGCGCCTCCCGATGCCCCTTTGACGGCGCGGCAGTCGGTATCGCTGCTGGTGGCGCCCTGCGAGAGTATGCGGCAGCTGGGATCATGGCTCAGTGTGCGATTACTCCCGTCCTCACCGCCGCCGCGCACAAACCCTGCCAGACTGATCTCGCGATGGGGGTCTGCTGCCCCGGGATGCGCCCGCAGGGGTGTGACCTTGTAGACCGGAGCGGTAAGCTGCAAAACCGCCCAATCGGCGTGCATACCTCCGCCGTCGGCCAATCGCCTGGCCTCGCGCATGAGTATCTCGCCACTGTCGAGGGTAACTGAAAACCGGATCGGGCGACTCAGATCGTCGTAGTCCTCCAGACAGTGCCAAGCGGTGACAATGATGGGACGACGGCCAGTGGCTACCAGGGTCGCGCTGCAGTCCTCAAAATGATGCACCTTGCGGCCGTCAATCCATTTGCTGGACGGTACCCTGAGTGTCCCAACCGCCTGCAGAGAGCGATTCTGCGGTTGCAGCGAAGTCGGTACAGGCTCAGCTCCCTTTGCGGGTGATATCCAGTGACTCGAAAGCAAACATAGGCAGGTGAGCAGAGCGCTCGCCAAGGTCGGTTTCGTTTGCCTCATATATTTCTCTCTGGCTTAACAATCTGGACGGTAGGTGGCCCTGTCGGCTGGTCTTGAAAGCATGGGCGGCGGATACTGTGCGTGTCAACATTGCGCTCGACTTTTGTGAGGAGCTGAGATGGGTTTGGATGCGGATCGGGTGGTGGTCGTAACGGGCGCCAGCCGCGGCGCCGGCAAGGGCATCGCTCTGGCCCTGGGTAGCACGGGGGCGACTGTTTACGTGACCGGCAGAACCCGAGAGGAAGGGTCGGCGGACTTGCCTGGCACAGTGCAGGCCACCGCTGATGCCATCGCCGCTGAAGGCGGTGTTGGCGTACCCGTGTATTGCGATCACAGCAACGAGGCTGAGGTCGAGCAACTGTTTGCTCAGGTCAGACGGGACCACGGCCGTGTGGATATTCTGGTGAACAACGCGACCAGTCTCCATGATGCCCTGACCGCCACCGGGCCCTTTTGGGAAAAGCCACTCGCGCTAACCGACCTCTGGGATGTTGGACTGCGGTCTCACTACACCGCGAGCTGGTTCGCGGCGCCACTGTTGCTCGCCAATCAGCGAGGTTTGATCGTCAACACATCGTCGTTCGGCGGTCGTATTTACATGCACGGTCCCGCTTACGGAGCTGGTAAGGCAGCCGTCGATAAGATGTCTCATGACATGGCTGTGGACTTTCGCCCTCACAATGTGGCGGTGGTTTCCATCTGGATGGGTTTGCTGCTGACCGAACGAACGCTTCGCCTGTTTGATTCAGAACCTGACAAATACGCCGAGCTCAAGGCGACTGCGGAGACTCCCGAGTACACCGGGCGGGTGATCGATTCCCTGGCGCGAGACCCCCAGATAATGGACAGAAGTGGCAAGGTGTGGATTGGCGCCGAACTGGGCAAAGAGTATGGTCTCAAAGACCGGCACGGTCAGCCACCATTTTCTCATCGAGCCTTTTTTGGTGATACCACCACCTTTGGTGATGCGGTGGTAGAGTAGGCGAAGTAGCCCAAATAGAGGATGCCGCGGCCGGGGGTAGCCACCTATGCTATGGCTATACGATGGTCCAGACTGGAGGACACTGACATGACACAGCAACAGACAATAGAAGATAAAGGCATTGCTAACCCTTACGGTATGGACAGCCCACGAGCTCAGCAGTTGCTGGAAGCCGCCCGCGCGATGGGTCCAGCGCTCAGGGAGCGCAGAGCCAAGGCAGATTTGAACATTCGTGTGCCCGACGAGACCATCGCCGATTTCCAGGAAGCGGGGTTCTTCAAGGTATTACAACCCGAGCAGTGGGGTGGCTACGCCATGGACCCCCAGGTTTTCTATGCCTTGGGTCTCGAGGTGGCGAAACACTGCCCCAGCAGCGCCTGGGTGTTGGGTGTTGTGGCCGTTCACAACTGGCAGTTGGCGGTGTTCGATGATCAGGCGGCACAGGATGTCTGGGCGGAAGATCCTACGGTTCTCATATCCTCTTCTTACGCCCCCGTTGGCAAGGTCAAGGTCGTGGAGGGCGGTTTTCGCCTGAGCGGTCGCTGGAGTTTTTCTAGCGGTTCAGAGCACTGTCAATGGGCGTTCCTGGGAGCCGTTGTACCCACACCCGAAGCGCCCTTCGATATGGCGAACTACCGTACGTTTCTTGTTCCGATCAGTGACTATGAGATCGTACACAATTGGGAGACCGTAGGGTTGAAGGGTACTGGCAGTCACGACATTGTGGTCGAAGACGTGTTCGTACCGGAACACCGCACTCACAAGTCTATGGACGGCTTTCTTTGCGATAACCCCGGCAATGCTGTGAACACCGCGCCTTTGTATCGGATGCCCTTCATGCAAGTGTTCGTGCGCGCGGTTTGCACTGCGACTCTGGGCGCCTGTGAGGGCGCACTGGAGGCCTTTATTGAGGTGGCCAAGTCGCGGCAGGTTGGCCCGCATAAGATGAAGGACGATCCTTTTGCACGGGTTCTGGCGACGGACGTAAAGGCGGAGATAGAAGAAATGAAGCTGACGATGTATCGCAACTTTGACGCCATGATGACCCACTGTCGCGCGGGTGAGGCGATACCGGTCGATGACCGGGTGCGTTATCGGTATGACTCCGCAGTGGTCGCAGATCGATGTCTGGCCTTGTCCAGTCGCATGCTGAAAGCTGCCGGGAGTGGGGGTATACGGCTGGATAGTAAGTTGCTCAGTTACCACCTTGATATACTCACCAGCCAGGCACACGTAGCCAATCATTCAAACCCGTTCGCGTTGAATATGGGTGGCATGATGTTTGGCGATGACAACGTAGACTATGCGATTTAGGTAGGGCCGATCGAATGGCGATGATTGGACGTCTCCCGGAGGGCCACTACGCCGAAGGTCCCAATGGCTATCGCATTCACTACCTGGACGAAGGCGAGGGCGATGTTGTTGTGTTCTTGCACGGCTCAGGGCCTGGCGCAAGCGGCTACAGCAACTTCAAAGGCAATTACCCGGCTCTCGTTGAAGCCGGCTACCGGGTTATCATTCCCGACCATATTGGTTACGGTTTCTCCGATAAGCCTGACGATGTCGACCATCCGCTGTCGCTGTTTGTGGACTGCATCAAGCAAACACTGGATGCAGCTGGGGTGGACAGGTGCACGCTTGTCGGGAACTCTTTGGGTGGCGCCGTAGCGCTCGGCCTCGCACTGGACTATCCACAGCGAGTCGACAAGCTGATACTGATGGCCCCAGGTGGTTTGAGTGAATTGGCCGAGTATCAACAGATGCCGGGTATGCAAAAGGTGTTTCAGGTCTTTGGCTCCGGTGAGCCTGTGACGCATGAGGTCATGAAGGATCTGTTCGCGACCGGCCTCATGCACGAGCCCAGCTTTGCAACCGACGAACTGGTCGAAGAACGCATGCAAATCATGCAGATAATGAATGGCCATGTCATGGCAACCATGCAGATACCCGTACTGGTTGATCGTCTATCAGAGATTGATTGTCCGGTACTTGGCTTCTGGGGCATAGACGAGAAGATGATGCCAGAGAACGGCATCATGGCGATGGCTCACAACATCAAACATCTACGTCTGATATTGGTTAGCGAATGTGGCCACTGGGTCATGGTCGAGCACGAGGCGATGTTTAACCGATCCTGCCTCGACTTCCTGCAGCACGGCTAACCAGCGCCGGGCGGTTTAAAAACCGATGCTGACGGTGGTGAATTTGTTGCAATCACTAGTCAACCATGGTCCTTGATTCGGTGTAGAATTTGCGGCGATCAGGGTTCAGCAGGAAACGTCTATGCGCCAAGAACACATTCAACAACTCGGCGATGAGCTGTACGCGGCACTGCGCGCGCAATCGACCTTGGCGCCTCTGACAGAAAGAGTTCCTGACATCACGATCGAGGATGCTTACCACATCTCCCAGCGCATGGTGCAGCGTCGATTGCGGGATGATGGTGAGACCATTGTCGGCAAGAAGATTGGGGTGACCAGTGCACCCGTTCAGGAAATGCTTGGTGTGTTTCAGCCTGATTTTGGTTTTCTCACCAATGCCATGGAGTATCCCGACAGGGCTGAAATCTCAATCGCCGACAGCCTGATACAGCCCCGAGCGGAAGGAGAGATAGCGTTTCGCCTGAAGCAGGATTTGAGCGGCCCGGGGATCACTGAGAGCGATGTGCTCGATGCCACTGCCACCATTATTCCCTGCTTCGAGATCGTGGACTCCCGCATTGACGACTGGCAGATCCGTATTCAGGATACGGTGGCGGACAATGCGTCCTGTGGCGTTTACGTATTGGGTCGGGACGAAGTTGATCCACGGAATTATGATTTGCCAAACCTGAGGATGCGAATCTACAAGAATGGCGAGTTTCACTCGGAGGGTCTTGGTAGTGCTGTACAGGGTGATCCTTTGACCGCCGTCGCCTGGCTAGCCAACACGCTAGGCGAGTTCGGCATACCTTTCAAGGCCGGTGAGGTGATTTTGTCGGGATCCTTGGCACCTCTGATACCAGTGTCTGCCGGGGACGCTATGGCACTGGAAATTGAGGGTATAGGTCGCTGTGAATGCAGTTTTACTTAAGGCGGGTGAGCAGCAGAGTTCACCGAATGACTAATAAGTCGAGAACAGACAATGAGTAATAAAGTGAAAGCGGCAATCATCGGGCCCGGTAACATCGGGACCGACCTGTTGATGAAGGCCATGCGCAGCGATGTCATTGAGCCCGTCTGGATGGTGGGTGTGGTCGCTGAGTCGCCGGGATTGGCGCGGGCTCAAGAGTTGGGTCTAAAAACCACGGCGGATGGGGTCGATGGTATGGTGCCTTCAATGAGAGAGGACGGCGTGCAGATATGTTTCGATGCGACATCGGCGTACGTACATGAAGATAACAGCCGCAAGGTGAATGCGCAGGGAGCGGTCATGGTCGATCTAACGCCTGCTGCAATAGGGCCGTTCTGCGTGCCGCCGGTCAACCTATCGGAGGCAATGGCCGCCCAGGCTATGAATGTCAATATGGTGACCTGTGGCGGCCAGGCGACCATACCTCTGGTTGCTGCCGTGAGTCGTGTTCAGCCGGTGTCCTATGCAGAAATTGTTGCAACGGTCAGCAGCAAGTCCGCTGGGCCTGGAACGCGCAAGAATATTGATGAGTTTACCCGCACCACCGCCAAAGGCATCGAAACGGTCGGTGGCGCTGGAGAAGGCAAGGCGATTATCGTCATCAATCCCGCCGAGCCTCCGCTCATCATGCGGGATACGATCCACTGTCTGACCGTTGCAGATCCTGATGAGGCAGCCATCACGGAGTCTATTCATTCAATGATTGCCGAGGTACAGCGCTACGTGCCCGGGTATACGCTCAAAAATGGTCCGGTTTTTGATGGCAAGCGCGTATCCATTTACATGGAAGTGGAAGGCCTGGGCGATTTCTTACCAAAGTACGCGGGCAATTTGGATATTATGACCGCTGCCGGGCTACGGACTGCAGAAGTGTACGCCGAAGAGATACTGGCCGGTACCTTCACTCCCGCAGCGGCCTAATGCGACTGGAACCGACCCCGACTGGCGATCACGGAGAGCACCGAATGAACCTGACAGGCAAAAAAATCACCGTGCACGATATGTGTCTTCGGGATGGTATGCACCCCAAGCAGCATCAGATTACGGTCGACGAAATGGTAACGATTGCGCGTGCCATGGACGATGCCGGCGTCCCCCTGATCGAAGTCACCCACGGGGATGGCCTTGGAGGAGCGTCCGTCAATTACGGATTCCCCGCGGCGAGTGATCAGGAGTATCTGAGCGCGGTGTGTAAATCGATGAAGAACACCCGTGTGTCTGCTTTGTTGCTGCCAGGCATCGGTACCGTGGATCATTTAAAAATGGCGGTGGATTGCGGAATTTCAACGATTCGCGTGGCAACTCACTGCACTGAGGCGGATGTGTCAGAACAGCACATTGAAATGGCGGCGCAGATCAAGGATTTAGACACGGTAGGCTTTCTGATGATGGCGCATATGATCGAGCCGGAACCATTGCTCGAGCAGCTTAAGTTGATGGAAGACTACGGTGCCAACTGCGTCTATATCACCGATTCTGCCGGGTACATGCTGCCGGATGACGTCAGTGCAAGGGTTGCGCTCGCTCGAAGTGAGTTGAAGCCTGAGACGGAGCTGGGCTTTCACGGTCATCACAATCTTGGTATGGGGATCGCAAACTCTTTGGCAGCTGTTGAGGCGGGCGCCAATCGCATAGATGGTTCAATCGCCGGGTTAGGCGCCGGCGCCGGCAATACGCCGCTGGAGGTCTTCCTCGCGGTCTGCGATCGAATGGGTGTAGACACCGGCGTTGATCTGTTTGCCGCCATGGACATCGCAGAAGACTTGATCGTACCCTTAATGGATCACATGGTGCGCGTTGATCGCGACTCCTTGACGCTGGGTTGGGCGGGGGTTTATTCGTCCTTTCTACTGTTCGCAAAACGCAGCGCCGAAAAGTACAACTTGTCCAGTCGCGACATCTTGGTAGAACTGGGCCGGCGTAAGACCGTCGGCGGGCAGGAAGACATGATTGAAGACCTGGCCCTGGATATGGCCAAGGAGCAGGGCACGCTTTAGCCGGTCACGCCAGCGCTGCAGTGACTTATTTCTTCTGCCAACCAGCGCCGGTGTTTACGTATTCGCCCGCCGGCGTCTTTTCGATGGCCTTCAAACCGGCCCTCGCCTCAACCTGCTCCAGAGTGATCTTGTTCTGGTCGGCTATCTTCTGGTACTGGTTGCGGCGCTTGGCATTAATGTTGTTCACCAGTGCATCTACCTGGGAGGAGGGCTTGACCGCTGCCAGGTAGCCACTGCTGGTCTCGCCGATCAAGCCCTTGGCCTTGGCTTCATGAATATCCAGTGCTACGGCTGGCCACGCGAGAAGGCAGGCTATAAGAAAAAATCCACGGATCCGGCGGCTGATGTGTCGCTGTGACGGCATGACTGACTCCTAGAATAATCCGCTGTCTTCATCAAACAAATCGTCCAGTTCCTGGTCGACCCGGACGCGTATCTCGTGCTCGATCTTGACGTTGAGGTTTATCGTGATGGGCTCTTCCGGCGGCTTGACTTCCACCGTAGGTGTGCAGGCTCCGGCCAGGAGCAGCAAAGCTGTGGCGATCGCTATTCTCATGGCAATTTCCCCTTCTATTAGGGCTTGGAGGTCTATGGACTGGCAAAGTTCACCTTAGTCTGTCCTCGATGCCCCGCACTAAATTATCGCTCAGACGCAGGCTTTGCAAAAGGGGCCCTAGGTTCTGTTCCACGTTAATATTGAAGTTGACTTGGCGCCCGTTGTAAATGTTTGGATTGCTGCCCGCGAGCGAGAGAGCCAGCGACAGGGTGCCTGACTCATCGAGCGTGACATCGCTACTGAGCACCTTGTAGTTGAAGTCCTTGAGTAAATCCAGTGCCAGGCTCAGGTCAGTGCTGCTGGAGGCCAGCGCCTGAGCAGCCTCGTCGGCGCCGTATTTGATTCGGCC
>JBCCYE010000057.1:0-16754 GCA_039190425.1 Pseudomonadota bacterium
TCCGCAATCATGGTTTCCGAGAGGCTATTGATGTATCGATCCACAGAACCTGCTTCCAAATCGCGCTGGGTCTCAACGATTGAGGTGTACTGGGCCCAGATCTGCTGCAGCCAGTGCAACGTTACCTCCTTTTCCTGAGGCGACATATCATCTCGCAGGTAGGGTTCTACTGCCGACTTAAAGTCCCCCGCACGAAACACGTGCATTTTGACGGACAGCTTTTCCAGCGCCTCTCTGAAGTAGTTGCGATAGCTGCTGAAACCCTCCAGAGCTACGCCACCAAGCGGATGTACGATGACTTCATCCGCGTGGCTTGCCAGTAAGTACTGGTCCTGGGTGTAGTAATCCCCGGTTGCTATCACCGGTTTCCCCGTCGCGCGAAACTTTTCCAACGCCTGCACAATTTCCTGAGATTTGCTAATCCCAACGTACACCAGGGAGTCCAGTTCCATAACCAGAGCCGTGATCTGAGGATCGTCGGCCGCGTGCTCGATGGACTCGACGACGTCCCGCAACAGGATCTCATGCCGAGCGGGATCCGGCGTCACCAGCACAGCCGACAGCGGATCTACAGGCCCTTTCTGTTCCACCACCGATCCCGTCATATTCAGCAACAGCGCCGCCTTCTCTGGCAACGGCGTTTGCGCTCCGCCGACGTAGACAAAGTAGACGAGTCCAAGCATAAGCAGGAAGAGTATATTGCCCAGTGCCATCCGCAGCCGGGTGAGACCGTTCCACAAAGCACTGAATATTCGCCTGATCATTGAAGGGATGGACATAAACTAACCTCCGCTATCACTGACACGCTCGGACTGCGATCGCAGCCATCGGGCCCGCCAGCGCACATACAACATCGCTGAGACAAACAGTACCACAACCGCCACCATACCAGTGATCAGCAGGGCACTATCAGGGTGTACGAACAACCTCAGCACCAGTTGTGCAAAGTACCCCAGGCAGACGAAGCACAGCCAGATATGGCTACGCAGGTTGTCCCGCAACATCCCCGGCACAAACAGTAACAGCGGCAACAGTTTGACGACCCAGATCGGCCATGGAACGCTGTGAACCGCTGCATCGGCCGCCTGCTGGGCGAGCAGCGTGGCGAGCGATAACCAGCAGATCGAGCGTGTCAGCGCGATGCCTCCCTCACTCATCGCACAGCCCACCTCGCCACGCGTGCTCCCAGCGCGCGACACAGAGAAGCTTCCGTAGTGTCCAGCGGCCGATCACTCTTATCACCCGCCCAGTGACTGGCGCCATAAGGCGTACCTCCGGCCGTCGTTGTCATCAAACCTGATTCTCCGTAGGGAAGCCCTGTGACCACCATACCGTGGTGCAGTAGCGGTAACATCATACTTAGCAGCGTGCTCTCCTGGCCACCGTGCAGACTCGACGTGGACGTGAACACGGCCGCCGGCTTATCAATCATCGCACCGCTCAGCCATAGCGCCGAGGTCTGGTCGAGAAAGTACTTTAGAGGAGACGCCATATTGCCGAACCGCGTGGGACTGCCGAGCACCAGTCCATTGCAGTATCGCAGTTCATCGAGTTCGCAATACAACGGACCGCTATCAGGAATGTCTTTCGAACTGGCCTCGAAATCCGCTGAAACGGGCGCTACGGTTCGCAGTTTTGACGCGACACCCGGCACGCACTCCACACCGCGCGCGACTTGCTCGGCCATCGCCGCAGTGGCGCCACCGCGAGAGTAGTAGAGAACCAGAACGTATGGCTCGCTCATGCGCCAATCAGCGTGAGAACATTCTCTGGCGGCCGGCCGAGTACTGCTCGCTTGCCAGAGACTACTATCGGACGTTCTATGAGGCGCGGGTACTGAGTCATGGCCTTGATCAGTTCCTCGGCAGAAGATGCCGGGCCGAGCCCGGCCACCTTAAAATCGTCCTCACGGCGCCGCACCAATTCTGAGGCCTGAAGTCCCAGCTTTTTCAGCAGTCCCTTGAGTTGTGCCGCATCCGGCGGATTTTCCAAATACAGCACCACCTCTGGTTCCACGCCATGTTCCTGCAGCAGTGCCAGTGTACTGCGGGACTTGGAGCAACGGGGATTGTGGTAAATCGTGTACTTTGCCATGGGTTGTCCTCACGAATACAAAACTAGGCGCGGGCAGCCTTGTTGCACCTGCAGAGATCGAACCAGGTCGCCTCGCCGTACAGTCGCGCGGGCAATCATGCCATAATGCTGTGATGACAACACTCATGCGCATCCTGCAAGGGGGCTGGAATCGCCTGCGCTACCTAATAGGTCGCTTTTCCACCGATCGCTGTTCCGAGTACTCTGCCGCATTGACCTACATGAGTCTCTTTGCGCTGGTACCACTGCTCACCGTCTTGTATACGATGGCTTCGGCAATACCGACCTTTCAGGGCGCTGAAGAGCACCTGCAGCATTTGCTGTTCGAGCATCTTTTGCCGGAATCCAGCTCAGAAATTGAACAATACCTGAACGATTTCTCCACGCAGGCAAAGAACCTAACGGGGCCAGGCATTGGCTTTTTGGTCGTTACGGCCGTTCTGATGCTGCGCAACATTGAAAAAGCCTTCAACCATATCTGGCGAGCGCGGCAGAATCGAAGCCCCGTTTCAAGTTTTGTGCTCTACTGGGCCGTACTGACATTATCACCCATTACCATCGGCCTGGCGCTCGGCCTGAGCACCTACCTGTCATCGTTTGCGCACGTATTGGAAGATGTGGACGTCATCGGCATACAGGGTACTTTGTTGAAGTCCATGCCGCTGTTACTCGCCACGGCTGGATTTAGCCTGATGTATGCCGCTGTCCCGAACTGTCGAGTTCCCTTCAAACATGCCGTCATCGGCGGCTTGGTCGCTGCCATCGCCTTCAATGTCGCACGCGCCACCTTCACAAAGCTCGTCGTAGGTTCGAGCTACACCTTTATCTACGGCGCATTCGCTGCTGTACCCCTGTTCCTGCTGTGGATTTACCTGTCCTGGATCATCGTCTTGATGGGAGGCATTCTGGTACACAGTCTCTCCGCCTATCAGAGCGTCGAGCAGGCCAGCCGCCCGGTTGTCCTGAAAGCCCTTGATGTGCTCTACCTGTTCTGGCAGCGCCAACAGGCGGGCTCGGGGGTCCGAGAAATCGAGTTACTGAATAATCAACACGACGTTTTGCGTGGTCTGGACAGTGAGACCTGGGGCGAGTTGCGCGACCTGTTCATCAGTAAGCAACTGATCAGTCAAAACGAAAAGGGTCACTACGTTCTATGCCGGGACCTGCACACGCTGCCCCTGTGGCAGTTCAAAGAGTGGATAAACGACGAGAAGCCCGTCACTGCCAAGGGCGGCAATCATTCCCTGGCCTGGCAACAACAAGCGTACGAACTGCTGCACGACCAGCGGCAGGATCAACGCGAGTTGATGCAGGGCAGCCTTGCGGAGCTCTACGCCCAATGAGATCTGTCATTATTGCTACATTTCTTACGCTGCTGAGCGCGTGCGGCGGTCCAGAACTGGACAGCCAGCCAGACCAGGGTTTGGCAACCCTCAAAGGCCATTGGCTGGTCATCAACTACTGGGCCCAGTGGTGCAAACCCTGCATCGAGGAGATACCGGAGCTAAATCGCCTGGACGCTGCCTACAACGACATTCAGGTACTGGGCGTCAACTATGATGGCGCTACCGGAGCCGACCTAGAGGCTCAGATCGCCACCTTAGGCGTCGCCTTTAGAAACCTGGAGACCGACCCTGCCGTCGAGTTGGGTTATCCACGGCCTATTGTGCTGCCAACGACCGTCATAATCGACCCCGAGGGCGCTGTTCACAGCACGCTGATCGGTCCGCAGACCGAGGAGAGCCTGCTGGCGCCTATCCGCGGTGATGACGCCGTCCCCGGGACTGCTGACGGATCTGCGAGCGCCGCTCCTTAGCGCAGCACACCAAAAAACCAAAAAAAAGCCGATCAGATGATCGGCTCTAGTGGGGGCGAACCCCCACGCTAGTGTGGACCTGGATGGAATCCAGTGAAATCTCGCAGGCCGGCGCGCAGCGCTGACGGGCGTTTGGTCGAGCCAACGATACCAATGTGACCGGAGCCAACCGCAAAAGTTCCCGCGCCGATCATTTCACCGCTGCAGTGCCCTCGGCATGGACATCACCGCCGGCGGGTATTACTCTTTTTTCCCAGATACTTGCCTATCCAATGAGGACTGTCCCTATGAGCAGGATCTTCTCAGACAATGCCGCCGCGATCGGCTTGACGCCGATGGTCAAAATCAACCGTATTTCCAAAGGCACCATTTACGCAAAAATGGAGAACCGCAACCCGGCCATGTCCGTCAAATGCCGAATAGGCGCCAGCATGGTAGCCGCTGCAGAAGCCGATGGCACTCTGAAGCCAGGCATGACGATTGTCGAGCCCACCAGCGGCAATACGGGAATTGCCCTGGCATTTGTGGCCGCTGCCAAAGGCTACGGCTGCATTCTCACAATGCCCAACACCATGAGCTTGGAGCGCCGCATGCTGATGAAGTCGTTGGGAGCAGACATCATTCTCACCGACGGCACCAAGGGTATACCCGCATCAATACAGAAAGCGGAGGAAGTCATCGCCTCCGACCCTGACAAGTACTGGGGGCCTCACCAGTTTGAAAACCCCGCCAATCCGGCTGTTCATGAGCAGACCACAGGTCCGGAAATCTGGGAAGACACAGGGGGCGACATCGACATCCTGGTCTCGGGTGTCGGCACCGGTGGCACCATCAGCGGCATTGGGCGTTATCTGAAACACACCCAGGGCAGGGCCGTGCACTGTGTCGCCGTGGAGCCCGACAGCACGACCATGATCACCGCGGCAAAAGCGGGCGAAGAACCCACGCACGCCCCTCACAAGATTCAGGGCATAGGAGCGGGCTTTGTACCCGGCAACTTGGATCTGTCCATTGTCGACCAGGTGGAAAGGGTGTCCAGTGAGGAAGCGATGGCCTGGGCTCACCGCCTCATGCAGGAAGAGGGCATACTCGCAGGAATATCATCTGGAGCCGCCATGGCGATCGCTGATCGAGTCTCGCAACAACCCGAGCACGCGGGCAAATCCATCGTGGTTATTTTACCCGATTCCGGTGAGCGCTATCTCACATCGCCGCTGTTTGCGGAGAGCTTCAGCGACAATGAAACCGTGCAAGCCACCGTTACCTGACTCAGTCTCGAAGGACTCGGTCTCGAAGGACTCGGTCTCGAAGGACTGGGTCTTTAGTGACCCGGGCAGACCCTGCACATCCTCGAGCCGACCGATTGCCGGCAAGCCATTCTCAGCGGCTTGCCAGTCGCTCCAGCAGACGAAATTTCACATCCGGCCACTCATCATCCGTAATGCTGTAGTACACGGAGTCCCTGGCGACGTTGTCCTGAACAAGCATATGTTTGCGCAGCACCCCCTCGCGAATAGCCCCGATCCGTTCGATCGCCGCCTGGGAGCGTTCGTTGCGTAAATCCGTCTTGAACTCGACACGAAAACACCCCAGGCGCTCAAAAGCGTGGCTCAACAGCAACAGCTTAGACTCCGTGTTCACGCCCGTCCGCTGCCATTGGCTGCCCAGCCAGGTCCAGACAATCTCAAGCCCGCGGTGCTCGGGGCGGATGTTCAGGTATCGTGTGCTACCTACCGCACGCCCTTTGCCGAGCTCGACGATTGCAAATGGCACGTGTCCGGGGCTCGCTAGCGCCTCATCAATCCACTGCCTCGTGTCGGCAAGATCAACGAAACTGCGCCGTGGCATATAGCGCCAGTCACCCTGTACTTGACCACGGTTGTAAAGGCCTTGGGCGTGATCCTGGCACAGCGGCTCGAGCCGGACAATGTCACCCCCCAGTGCCACAGGCTGAACAATCATCGACAGGTTTTGCCTCGCACAGATCTCACGGCAGCAGAATGCTAGAGCCGGTGGTCGCTCGAGCTTCCAGGTCGCGGTGCGCCTGCTGCACCTCGGCGAGCGCGTAGTACTGATTAATCTCCACGCGAAGACCACCTGCGAGGAAGCGACTGAAAACGGCCTCGGCAGATTGGCGCAGATCTGCGGTATCAGCCGTGTAGGTGAACAGTGTTGGTCTGGTCAGGAACAGCGAACCCCGATTAGCCAATTCCTGCAGCTCCAGAGCGGCAGGCGAGCCAGAGGCGTTGCCAAAACTCACCATCAATCCGCGCGGCTGGAGGCAATCCAGAGAGACCTCAAACGTATCTCGACCCACCCCGTCATATACCACGGGCAGTTTTTGGCCCCCCGTAATCTCCAGCACGCTTGCCAGCACATCCTGTTCGCTGTAATTGATCACATGATGATAGCCATGGAGCCGCGCAAGCTCCGCCTTATCGGCTGAACCCACCGTTCCGATAACGGTCGCACCAAGCCGACTGGCCCACTGGCCAAACAGAAGACCCACACCGCCAGCAGCCGCATGGAACAGGCAGACCTCTCCGGCAGCGAGGGGGTATGTCTGTTGTAGCAAGTATTCGACGGTCTGCCCCTTGAGCAGTAACGCCGCGGCCTGCTCATAGTCGACGCCCTCGGGCAGCGGCACCAGTCGTTCCGCCGGCAAATTAATGAGCTCAGAATAGGCGCCCAGACCGGCTGAACAGTAAGCCACCCTGTCACCGGTGCTCAGTTCGACACCCTCTCCGACTGCCACCACATCGCCGGCTGCCTCAAGCCCTATGCCAGAAGGCAACGGCAAGGGATAAAGGCCGCTACGGTGGTAGGTATCGATGAAATTCAAACCGGCCGCGCGATTACACACCGTCACCTGGCCCGGGCCAGGGTCGTCGATATCGCAGTCTTCCAGAGACAGAACGTCGGGGCCACCTGTCTCATAGATTTTTACGGCTTTCGCCAAATCTGACCCCTGTGGACTCGGTTATCGGAGGTCGACCAGTGTGCCTTACCTATGGCCCGCGGTCTACGCTGACCCAGGGCGTTGGCGTGGCCAACTTTTTCTGCGTACTCGCAACGCTTGGGCTACCATGGGCCCACTTCACTGCAAGCGGATACCCTGTTTTGCTTACAGAACTTGAACTCGATCATAGACTGCGGCTGGGCCTCGATGCATTGGGTCTTGTCGAACCTACCCCGGTACAAATCGAGACAGTCCCTGCCGCCCTGGCGGGCCGAGATGTGCTGGTCTGCGCCCCGACCGGTAGTGGCAAGACGCTCAGCTTCCTGTTGCCGATCGCCAACAAGATCCTGGCAAGCAACCATCACCTTACGAGCGGCACACTGGCGCTCGTCCTGGTGCCTACAAGAGAGTTGGCAAGACAGGTAGTGAAGCAGGGACGCAGCTTACTGACGAAAACGCCACTGCGCATCCAGGCCATCACCGGGGGAGCCGACTTCAAGTATCAGAAGGCCTTGCTTCGCAAAGACCCAGAGATTCTTGTGGCCACCCCGGGGCGCCTGCGTGAACACTGCGCCGAACGCAGCGCCCATCTTGACGCCGTTCAATGGCTGGTGATGGACGAGGCCGATCGTATGCTCGATCTAGGCTTACGAGAAGACGTGCTGCTGCTGGCTGGGCACTGTAATGCCAGACCTCAGGTCATGTTGCTGTCGGCCACCCTCAAGCATCGGGGCGTGAGTGCCATCGCAGGCTCGCTGTTGTCTGACCCCGTCCGTGTGTCGATCGGCAGTGCGCGCGCCGCAAACCCATCGATCACCCACCAACGCATACTTGCGGACAGCCGGGAGCACAAGGACAAGCTGCTTGTCAGTCTGATCGCTGAGCATGACTCTGCGCGTGTACTCGTTTTTGCAAACAAGCGGCGCACCGTCGACCGACTGCGCGGAGTAATGCTCGAGCATGGCCTCAAGTGCGCCGCACTGCACGGCGAAATGCGAACGGAACAGCGCAAGCATGTGGTAGAACAGTTTCAATCCAATAAGGTCCAGGTGCTGTGCGCAAGCGACGTCGCGGCGAGAGGATTGGACATTGCCGGCATCGACGTTGTGATCAACTATGATTTACCGCGCTCTGGCGACGACTACGTGCATCGTAGCGGTCGAACCGGGCGCGCCGGCAAGCAGGGCTTAACGGTATCTATGGTGGATTCCTCAGAATGGAATCTGATGATCAGCATTCAGCGCTATCTAAGCCTGGCGTTCGAGTCGCGCAGCCTGACGGGGCTCAAAGCGCGCTACAAGGGACCAAAGCAACAAAAAAATTCAGGCAAGGCCGCCGGCCGAAAATCGTCTCGCAAGCCTGACAAGAATAAGCAAAAAACGACTAAGCGGCCTAACCGGCGAAAAACAACCGCCTCCAAAACACCTCCGTCCGCGGGCAGCGGGAATACGCAACCAAGAAAGACAGAACCCAACGACGGCTTCGCACCCCTAACCAGGCGCAGAACAAAAGACTGATGCGCTTGTTTTATGGCATAGGCCTCAATCATCAGCTTACCACCTCGATTGGAGTTTGGCGCGAGCGACAGCTGGCCGCTGACGGTCGTCCGGTGCCTCCCGCCAACTTCCACATAACGTTGGCTTTTGCGGGCGATCTACCGCAAAAGTCGCTGGAATACCTGGAACTGACCACGGCCGACTGTCTATTGAGCGCAGCAGCCCACGGTACAACACTTTGCCTCGACCAAGTTGGCTACTGGAGTAAACCCGGCATACTCTGGCTGGGACCAAGCCGCTGGCCTGATACCCTCGAGACCATCGCGTCGGCCTTGCGCCAACAGGTTTCAAAGGCGGGCGGCAAGGGAGATCGTCGTGTGTTTCAGCCACACATCAGTCTGTTCCGCAACTGTGGAAAGCCACCGGCTAACAGTCTTCAAGCACCCAGTTTTGAGCTCTTCTACGACACGATTACACTGTACGAGTCTGTTAAAGGCCGGCGCAGCGTACACTACCAGCCCATCTGTGACTGGTCACTTGCAAGCGCTCGCTGACCGACTCATCGTATTTTCGACCGATCAACGGATGTAAACATGGACAATCCTCTGCTTGAAAATCATGCGCTGCCACCTTTCTCTGCCATTGACGCAACACATGTCGTACCAGCGATCCGAGCACTGATAGATGACTGCCGCGCTACCATCGACCGCGCTCTTTCGGCAGAACAGGGATTCCTTTGGGATAGCGTCCTGGCGCCCATTGAGGCGGCCGAAGATCGCCTGGCGCGCGCATGGTCTCCCGTGTCTCATCTAAACAGCGTCATGAACAATCCTTCGTTGCGGGAGGCTTACAATGCCTGCCTACCCATGCTGACCGAGTATCACACCTGGAGAGACCAGCATGACGGCTTGCGCGGAGCCTATCAGGCCATCGCAGAGGATCCAGAAAGCAAGAAACTCGGCGCTGCCCAGCGCAAGACTCTGGAAAACGGCCTACGGGACTTTCATCTATCAGGCGTCGCGTTACCAGCCGCCCATAAAGAACGCTATCGCGAGCTGCGTAAGAGTCTCTCAGAGCTGACCAGCAAGTTTTCCGAAAACGTCCTCGATGCGACCAACGCCTGGTCCAAGGGCGTGCCAGGTGACGATCTTGCCGGTTTACCGGATACGGCAATGGCAAGTGCTCGCCAGGCTGCAGAAAGGGCAGGAATAGAAGGCTACCTGCTCAATCTGGAACTGCCTTCCGTCATGCCCGTATTGACCTACTGCGAAAATCGCACTCTGCGTGAAGAAATCTACACGGCCAATGTCACTCGTGCATCTGAATGCGGACCTCATGCCGGACAATGGGACAACACGGCGCTGATTGAGAAGATCATGGACCTGCGCACAGAACAAGCAAAGTTGCTTGGGTTTGGGAGCTACGCAGAGTTTTCACTGGCCACGAAAATGGCAGATGGTACCGCCCAGGTCCTCGAATTTCTCCAGAGTTTGGCGCGAAAATCTCTTGCGCAAGCCAGGCGCGAGTGGCAGGAACTGCAAGCGTTCGCCAGGCGCGAGGATGGGCTGGAGGACCTGAAAGCCTGGGACGTCAATTACTACAGCGAGCGTCTGCGTCAGGAGCGCTACCAGTTGTCGCAGGAGGAGATTCGCCCCTTTCTCCCAGTCGACCGGGTTTTGCAAGGCTTGTTTGACGTTGTGCAGCGGCTCTACGATGTCAATGTGGCCGAAGTCAACGACTTCGATACCTACCACGACGATGTGAAGCTCTTCAATCTGCAGCAGGGTGGCCGCACCATCGCTCGCTTCTATCTCGATCTCTACGCCCGCGCGAATAAACGCGGTGGCGCCTGGATGGACGACTGCAGGATCCGACGGTATAACGGCGACAAGTTACAGCTACCGGTAGCGTATATGGTCTGCAACTTTACCCCTCCCGTGGGTGACACGCCTGCCCTGCTGACGCACGTTGACCTAACAACTTTGTTCCACGAATTCGGACACGGCCTGCATCACATGCTGACCCAACAATCAGTGGCTGCGGTTTCTGGCATCAACGGCGTTGCGTGGGATGCGGTCGAGTTGCCCAGCCAGCTGCTGGAAAACTGGTGCTGGGAGGCACCCGCCCTAGCTCTGATCACCGGGCATCATAAAACCGGCGAACCGCTACCGAAGTCATTACTTGACCGACTGCTGGCGTCGAGGAATTTCCAGTCCGCCATGGCCATGGTCCGTCAGCTGGAGTTCGCGCTGTTCGACTTTCGTCTGCACAGCGAATGGCAGTTGGCGGGTGTCACCGATGTGCAGATGCTATTGAATGAGGTCAGATCCCAGGTTGCGGTCATCCCAGCACCCGACTGGAACCGATTTCAGCATGGCTTTACACACGTCTTTTCGGGAGGCTACGCCGCGGGGTACTACAGCTACAAGTGGGCGGAGGTACTGTCTGCAGATGCGTTCTCAAAGTTTGAGGAAGACGGCATTTTCAACAGCGACACCGCGGCTTCGTTCCGGACCTCAGTATTGGAGAGCGGCGGGGCGCGGGAGGCGATGGATTGCTTCGTTGAGTTCCGTGGACGCAAGCCAAGTGTGGAACCGCTGCTTCGCCACAGCGGTATCCTAGCGTGAAGCAGGCCTATTCCAACTGACGTAGCACGTCGCTGACCGAAACCCGCGTTGCATCGATCGCGGCAACGACGGCATCTGCCGCAGCCCTGTCCGTCGGCAGTTTCTCCCAGCTCATTCCCCAGATCGAGTGCAGGCCTCGCGCCTGCTCCTGGACGGGTTCCGTACAGGCCACGCTGAGGTCTCTGATCAAGCCGACTTTCACCCAACCCACGCGCGGATTACCAGCTTCCAGGTCGTCGTCGTAGTGGGCGGCATACACAAGCTGTTCCAGTTCTGCCAGTTGCAGCAGAATCTCGAAGGAGGCGTCGCGCATGTTGCTGTTGGCTTCACTCACTTCAGTGCGCCAAACGTTGTACGAAAAGCCCACCAGGGCAAACATAACGCTGAACAAGGCCGTGGCCTGGTACCACTGCATGCGGCTGGTCAGTGCATCAGTCACCGCCAGGGATCTCCCTCAGATTAGCAGCGCTATCCGTCGTCGCTGCCCAACCAGTTGTAGACCAGTCCCGCCAGAGCGGCTCCTACAATGGGTGCGAGCCAGAACAGCCACAACTGTTGAATTGCCCAGCCACCCTCAAACAGTGCTACTCCTGTGCTGCGAGCCGGATTCACAGAGGTATTGGTCACGGGAATGCTGATAAGGTGAATCAAGGCGAGACCAAAGCCGATGGCGATCGGTGCAAAACCCTGCGGTGCTTTAGCATCCGTAGCGCCGAGGATGATGATCAGAAACATGAATGTCATAACGATTTCGGTCACCAGAGCCGCCGTTAGGCTGTAGCCACCGGGAGAGTGCTCGCCATATCCGTTGGACGCAAAACCGGCCATTTCAAAGCCAGGCTGGCCTGTCGCAATCACATAAAGGACCGCGGCGCCAGCAATGCCGCCCAACACCTGCGCGATGACGTACGGCACCAGTTCGGAGGCTGGAAAGCGACCACCCACCATCAAGCCCACCGATACCGCCGGATTGATGTGACAGCCTGAAATGTGACCAATAGCGAAGGCCATTGTCAGCAACGTCAAGCCAAACGCGAGCGATACGCCCAACAGGCCAATTCCAACCTCGGGAAACGCAGCGGCCAGAACAGCGCTACCGCATCCACCCAGCACAAGCCAGAACGTGCCGAGAAACTCGGCGCCCAGTTTTTTTCCCATGATGACCTCCGCATTGCGTATTTTTATTGCCTTCTGAGCCTAGCACAGGCCTGCAGCAACGCGAGTGAAGCTAGACTCCTATTCGCCACTGGGTGCAGCCCTTCTGGCCTGGGCCAGAGGCAACGCAAAGGTCAATTTCCCGAAGATCCTCTCCAGCGCTGGCCGCCACCAGCTGGTCGAGCAGATACCTGGAAAACTCTTCCACAGTGGCATTGCGTATCGGTAACACCAGCGTGTCCGATTGCAGGAACAGCATCTCCTGGCCGTCGAAACGGACCCGATAGGCCTCGTCCACCTGATCGATTTGCTGGTGTGGAGATTCACCCGCAAGCACCATGTACTCGTCCAACGAATCACACAACTTGGCCAGTCGACCCTTGTAGAGGTTGTAGTCTGCAGCAAAGCCATTGTCGCCCATTGGCGCTACAATTTTCGCGGACACGGAGTAGTTGTGCCCGTGCAGACGCTCACGCTCGGTTGCTGAAAAAATGGTGTAGTGCGCGACGGAAAACTTGTGGCTTTCTTTGTCGATGTAAAGTGTCGTCAGTTCGTCCATACCGTCAGTGTAACGAAGGTGCAACTTGACGTCACCGCGGAAATGGCGGAGCCTGCTTACAATTTTTCAGGAGCATTAGCAATATGCGGGCGGCAATCATTACGGGCGCCAGTGTCGGAATCGGCGCTGCGACGGCGGCGGCCTTCGCGGCCGAAGGCTTTAAAGTGTTCAACCTGTCACGTCGGCCATGCCCACAGTCCGACGTGGAGAACATCGCCTGTGACCTGGCGGACCCCGACAATTTACCCAGCATACTCGACGGCATTGCCGCCCTGCTGCCCGATTTCAGCTCTGTCGCTCTAGTGCACAACGCCAGCCAGATGCGCAAGGACAGCGCCCAAGATTGCAGCAGCGATAGCCTTCGCGCGGTTCTGGAAACCAACGTGGTGGGCATCAACACCATCAACGTGCGACTGTTGCCGCTGCTCCCGGTGGACTCCAGCGTCCTGTACGTAGGCTCGACACTGTCGGAAAAGGCGGTCGCGGGGTCTTTCAGCTACGTCACCAGCAAGCACGCACAGCTCGGGATGATGCGCGCAACCTGTCAGGATCTTATGGACAGTGGCATTCACACCGCGCTGATCTGCCCGGGGTTCACCGATACCGAGATGTTGCGTACGCACATCGGAACAGACCCGGAAACGGAAGCGGCCATTGGCGGGATGAACAGCTTCGGGCGCCTGATTCTGCCAGAAGAAATTGCTGAGCTGATTCGCTGGGCGCATCACAATCCGGTGATTAACGGCGCTGTTCTGCACGCAAATCTCGGTCAAAAAGAGGCCTGAGCCGGTGTCCTCCCACCCACTGGCCGAACGGCGCGAGCGTACCTTTCTGGTATTGGCCGGCATCTTTATCTGTGCGATGACGCTGCTGAACGTCATTGGCATCACGCGCTTTATCCAGCTGGGCCCGATGGCGCTGGCTGTCGGGGTATTGCCCTATCCACTGACCTTTCTGTGTACCGATCTTATCTGCGAACTCTACGGCAAGGCGCGCGCCAACTTTCTCGTCACCGTAGGACTCGGCCTCAACTTCCTTATCATCGGGATCCTGTTTCTTGGCAACCTCATACCGCCGGTCTCTCCCGATGAGATGCCCCCATGGCAGATCCTGCAACTCGCTGAGCCGGTCGCGTTGCCCAGCGGCCAGATCGTCGAAAACAGCGTCGGTCTGTACCAATTGATCTATGCCACCACCTCAGGCGCGGTGTTCGCCTCCATGATGGCCTACATCGCCGCCCAGTACTGTGATGTTCAGCTGTTCCATTTCTGGAAACGGCTGACGCGCGGTAAGCATCTGTGGCTGCGCAACAACTTCAGTACCCTGGCAAGCCAGATGGTGGATTCCATTATGGTGATCTCCGTGACCTTCGGCGCGGCATTTCTGCGCGGCGACATGGCTTTCAATACGCTGCTGTTTCTTATCGGCAGCAACTATCTATTCAAGGCCAGTGTGGCCCTCATGGATACCGGGCCTCTGTACATCGCCGTGCACTACCTACGTCGGTTTCTGGACCTGAAGCCGGGTGAAATCGTCGGGCCCGATGGCTCGGACCGGTATGCTACGCAGTAAACTGCCCCGACTGGGCACCACCATTTTTACTCAGATGTCCGCGTTGGCTGCAGCGCACGATGCCATCAATCTGAGCCAGGGCTTTCCAGATTTTGATGCTCCGCCTGCCTTGCTACAGGCACTGTCCCGCCACACGATGGCGGGCCACAACCAGTACGCTCCCATGGCCGGAGTGCCAGAACTGCGTGAGCAAATTGCGCGTCACGTCATTCGTTATCGACAAGTCAGCTGCGATCCAGAGGCGGAGATTACGGTCGTACCCGGTGCGACCGAGGGCATATTTTGCGCCATCATGGCCTGTGTGCATCGCGGGGACGAAGTCATCGTGCTCGACCCCTGCTACGACAGCTATGGGCCAGGCATTGAGCTGGCGGGAGGCAAGGCGGTTCACGTACCCTTGACCGCCCACACGTTCAGCATCGACTGGCAGCGAGTTGAAGACGCGGTCACCCAGAACACTCGAATGGTAATCATCAACTCGCCTCACAACCCCAGCGGAGCGGTGCTTTCCAGGCAGGATCTTGTCCAGCTCGAAGCACTTGCTGAGCTACACGACCTCCTGATCATCAGCGACGAGGTGTACGAACACCTGGTGTTTGATGATCATGTGCACCATAGCGTGCTGCAGTTTCCGGCTCTACGCCAGCGCAGCTTTGCCGTGTTCTCCTTTGGCAAAACCTTCAGTGTAACCGGCTGGAAGACGGGTTACTGCATCGCACCACCCGAGCTTAGTCGGGAGCTGCGCAAGGTGCACCAGTTCGTCAGCTTCGTTGCCGTCACACCCGTGCAAAGGGCGCTGGCAGACTTCATGGCGACCGAGCCCGACTACGCCGCCGGTTTACAGAGTTTCTATCAGGACAAGCGGAATTTGTTCTGTCGAGCTGTGACCGCTTCCAGATTCACACTTCGACCCAGCGCAGGCACCTACTTTCAGCTCCTGGACTACAGCGAAATCAGTTCGGAAACGGACACGGTGCTTGCGAAACGGTGGACAGAAACACACCGCGTCGCGGCCATCCCTGTCTCGGTGTTCTATGCTCAGCAACCAGACCAACAGGTCTTGCGCTTCTGTTTCGCCAAGCGTGACGAAGTGCTGGAGGAAGCAGGGAGAGTCCTATGCGAGATTTGACCGTATCCCTTCTGCAAACTGAGCTTGCCTGGGAGGAACCAGCCGACAATCGACGTCATTTTGGTGAGATGATTGAGGGGCTGTCCACCGCAACCGACGTCATCGTGCTGCCCGAAATGTTCACCACGGGTTTTTCAATGAATGCGCTCGGGAATGCAGAGGAAGTGGC
The DNA here is from genome assembly GCA_039190425.1 of Pseudomonadota bacterium. Taxonomy (GTDB): domain Bacteria; phylum Pseudomonadota; class Gammaproteobacteria; order Pseudomonadales; family Halieaceae; genus Marimicrobium. The sequence goes on from JBCCYE010000057.1 coordinate 15,577, forward strand.
AGGCCCGACCGAGCTCTGGATGCAGTCCATTGCTCGCGCCCGGGACTGTGCCGTAACGGGTAGCATTGCGGTACGCGACGCAGGCTCAGTGTACAACCGGATGTTGTTCATTACGCCCAAGAACAGTCTGTATTACGACAAGCGGCACCTGTTCCGCATGGCCGGAGAACACAAACGCTATGCAGCCGGAGATCAGCGCGTCATCGCAACCTGGCGAGACTGGCGTATCAATCTACAGGTCTGCTACGACCTGCGTTTTCCTGTATTCAGCCGCAACAGGGGCGACTACGACCTGATGCTGTATGTGGCCAACTGGCCCTCGAGTCGCCGCAATCACTGGCGGCAGCTGTTAATCGCCAGGGCAATTGAGAATCAGGCCTATGTGGTTGGCGTCAACCGAATCGGCAGTGATGCCAGGGGGCTGGAATACAGTGGTGACAGTCTGGTAGTAGCCGCTGACGGCGAGCTACTTTGCGACGCACTGAGAGAAAACGGCGCCGCCAGTATTACCCTGAACGGCACGGCCTTACTCAAATACCGGGAAGACTTTCCCTGCCACCTGGACGCCGATGCGTTCCAGGTGGCAGATTCGTAGTCGTTACTCTTCGTACTCTACTTCAAGGGTTGCCATAACGCGGCGGTTCTCGGCGCGACCTTCTGCCGTGTCGTTGCTGGCGATTGGGCGGGTTTCACCATAGCCCTTCGCCTCCAGCCGATCGGCGGCAATTCCATACTGGTTTACCAGCACATCAACGACCGCTTCTGCACGTCTCTGCGACAGCGTCATGTTGTAGGCTTCCGGACCGACGTTATCCGTGTGTCCTTCCACATCAACCTGCAGATCGGAAAAGCGCTTCAGGAAATCCGCCAGTTCCGCCAGATCGGTGAAATATTGCTCCTGAACCACCGTCGAATCGAAGGCGAAATTCACCATAAGCTTGATTGACGCTACCTTCACGACTGCCAGGGGGCAGCCATCGGCATCGACACGCGTACCCGCGGGTGTCCCGGGGCAACGGTCGCGGTCATCGGGCACTCCGTCGCCATCCGAATCCAGCACCTCAACAGGCTCTGGGTCTGGATCCACCTTGCCGAGGTAAAAGTTGAGTCCAGCAGTTGTCAGGAGGTCGGTCTCGCTTTCATCCAGGCTGTACAGAGCGCGACCCTCGAGACTCAAA
>JBCCYE010000058.1:0-16629 GCA_039190425.1 Pseudomonadota bacterium
GAAAATGGCGGGTATGCGCGTAGCGACCGTTGCGACCGGAGGTGACCCAAGCCACTTACCGGCGCGAAAGGCCTATGAAAAGGCGGGCTTCAATGTTCAGATACCGAGTGTCTGGTATTGTCGAACGTTGTAACTAAGCCTCTCGCCTTTTGTCTTACTGTCAATGCACCACCGGCCGCACGGCGCATGACGAGTTTTGCAGCGTGCCCATTGAGGCAGCTTTTGCCTGCTATAGTAAAGTGTCAGGGGAAGTCGGGCGGGTCGCCAATACGTGTTATGCCAGCGTGTCACCAGCCGCGGCTTTCCCCGAGAAGTGATCCCTGCGGATACCCACTGTCTCGTCGTAGAATCCGGTTGCCGTTCTAGTTAAGGAGCGACTCGCTGATACAAGACATTTCCACTGCCCGTAGACGGTTTCCTTTTGCTGAATCCTTGCCTGGTCCCAAGAGTTCAATGAGAGCCACACTTCGCTCGGGGCCATTTGAACAGGGGCTCGCGATTCTGGTGACCGCCCTTTTGACGTTGCTGTGCAGCGGAAGTTCGGCCGTTCTTGCTCAGCCAGACGCCGTCACCGAGCAGACCGTCGCTGAATACCAATCCAGAGTTGAAGCAGACGCTAGCCTAACGCCCGAGCGTCGCGAGGCACTGCTGGGTTCGTTGGGTGTCGCGCGAGATCACCTGGCCGCCGAGGCCGCTGAGCGAGAGCGCGCGGCACAATTGAAACTCGATGCGGATCAAGCAGAACAGAATATCGCTGACTTTCGAATGCGTGCAGGGCATGCGTCTCAGGCCATGTCGCCGACGGAACTCCAATCCCAATCCATGGAAGAGTTGAGCGCCAGGCTCGCGCTGTTGCAAAGTGAGCGCACCGCATTGTTTGACCGGGATGTCGCACTGCAGACACGCCTGGAGCAGAGAACCCAGCGTCTGGGTGAAATTCAGTCGCGGCTAAGGTCTATAACTGCTCGCTTGGCCATCTTGCAAGGCTCCGCGTCCGGTACAGCGAATACGCTGGGGGAGCAGGTCGTTGCCCTGGTAGCCGCTGCCGAAAAACAAGCGTTGCTGGCGGAACGCGAACGACTGGAGACGGAAGCGCGTACGGAACCGACACTGGATAACGTGGCGGCAGCCGAGCGGGCATGGCTCAAGGATGCCATCGCAGAAAGGGATCAACAGTTGAAAGCCTTGCGCGCGGCCCTGGATTCCGCCAGGGCCAGCAAGCTGGAGTCTGAGCTTGAGCGCGCACAGACGAAAGAGGATGAGCTGAGGCAGGAGTTTCCCGACCTGCTGCCTTTGGCTCAATCCAATCGCGAACTCGTAGAGCAGCTGCAAAGCATCGATCGATCGCAGCGACTGGCGGAGGAAGATCGAAATCAGCTGCAGATTCAGCTCGAGCAAGTGACACAGAATTTTCTTGTGATGCAGCGTCGGTTGGAGGCGGCGGGGCACAAAGTCGCCCTGGCACAGGTGATGGTGCAGTTGCTAGGCGGCCTGCCCAACGTCCGCAGTCTGGAGCGCGCTGTGCAGCGGCGAAATGGTGAGATTGCAGACAGTTCTTTGGTGGCTATCGACACAGAGGAAGAGCTACGCCTTCTGGTCAAGCGGGAAGACTTTCAGCAGCGCTGGCTGCCCGATCAGGCAGAAACCCCCGAAAAACTCCTCGAATTGATAACGATACTCGCTAGGGAGCGCCAATCTCTGCTACAGGAGACCATGTCTGGATTGGCGGGGTTACAGCGGTCTTTGGTAGAAAGCAATCAGATCGCTTCGGAGTTGATATTGGAAGTCGGTTCATTCGAGCAATTCCTCTCAGGAAACCTGCTTTGGATACGCAGTTACACTGCGATAGAACCCAAGCAGTTGGTTGGGCAGATCGCATCGCTGGTGCAATTCAAACAGTGGCTGCAGTTCCCCGTCCTGTTGTTGGAGGGCTGGCGGAGAGATCACTGGACGATAGCGCTGCTGATCTCACTGATAGCAGCCTTTGTAGCTGCGAAGAGGTTGCGCGGGCCCTTTGACGAAGTTATGTCTCGACCTACCCCACTCAGTGGTGAAAGTACGCTGAAGACAATGGTGTGCATCGGAATCACCATGGTGTTGTCATTGCCATGGCCACTGCTCTTGTTTTTGTTGGCCCGCAGCCTCGCGCAGTCTGGTAATGACGGTGCCTTGGCGACGGCGGTTGCGCCTGCCTTGGCAACCACGGCCGTTGTGCTGTATGCGCTGGTGTTGGTCAGGAATCTGATTGGCAAGCGCGGCGTTTGCAGGCGCCTGCTAAAGAACGACGCCAGAATGTTGGACGCCCTGCGCGAGGACTTGCGCTGGGCCATGCCCGTGCTCCTCGTCAGTCATTTCCTCAATGGCTTTGCGCTCTATCTGGATGTGACGTCGGGTGGCGGGCCACTGGGAGCACTGTGCGTGGCCACCACCGCCGCGGTCATCGCTCTTGTCTGTGTACGCCTGCTGCGCGACGACGCATTTCTTGAGAGTGCAAGTGTTCGCCTAGGTCTCAAGCTCTGTGTCGCAGGCGGTCTGGCGGTGATTCTTACGCAGCTCTTTGGGCTGTTCTTTGCGGCAGGAGAGGTTCTGGAAACTCTCATCAAATCTATTGTTGCGGTGTGTCTGGTGAATTTTGTCGTCGACATTCTCAGACGCTGGTTGTTGATTCTGCGTTTTCGGATTGAACGGGGCAATCGGGAGGAAGACGATGATAGCCTTCTCAGCACTGAAGCCAATCCGGAAGCTCCGCAGCAGGCCGAAGACGATATCGACGTGGTCGAATTGTCCCAGGGCCACGATAAGTTGCTCGAGCTAATACAAACCGCCAGCTTGGCGGGCCTGCTGTTGTACATCTGGGCCTCACTTCTACCTGCTTTTGGTCTGTTGGAGTCCATCACCCTTTGGAACACCAGCGTCAGCGATGATCCGGCAGATGGTTTGAGAGCCGTGACTCTGTTCGATCTGCTGGTGGCCGTCTTCATTCTGGTGGTGACGGGACTGTTGACTAAGCACCTTCCCTCTATGATCCAAGTGCTTATGTCAGAGTGGGCTCGTGCCAGCAGCGGAGCAAGATACGCCACCGGCATGTTGATTCAATATGTGGTCATCGCCATCGGGTTGTCGCTCTGTCTGAGCATCATCGGCTGGCAGTGGTCGAAAGTGCAGTGGTTGGTCGCAGCACTCGGCGTCGGTATTGGTTTTGGCTTGCAGGAGATTGTGGCGAACTTCATCAGTGGTCTGATTTTGCTGTTTGAGCGCCCTATCCGCGTAGGTGACATCATTACGGTAGGGGGTGCGGAGGGCTCCGTGCGACGCATCAGCGCCAGAGCGACCTTGATTGAGACTTTCGATCGCAAGGAGGTGCTGATTCCCAACAAGCAATTGATCACGGAGCAGGTGACGAATTGGTCGCTTTCAGACGCGGCGGTGCGGGTTCTGATCCCGGTGGGCGTCGCGTATGGCAGCGATGTCAGGCAGGCCCGCCGTCTGCTGCTCGAGGCGGCCAGGGAGAATGAGGCGGTCCTGCAGGATCCAGAACCCATTGCCTCCTTCGACGACTTTGGTAACGATGCGCTTCTGCTGACACTGCGCTGCTATGTTGCGGAAAATCGTCTGATGGTCTGGACCCTGCTGCGAGAAGCCATCAACGACAAGTTTGCTGCGGCGGGCCTGGAAATCGCGTTCCCGCAGCGCGATGTGCACCTGGACATGGGCCAGCCGCTGCGAATCGAGTGGTCTCAAATGCCGGCGCTACAGCCAGGCGGTGCCGGCGCCTGACAGTGGGTGGGCGGGTGACTGGGATTGGTGCTAAGCTTGTCCTGCATCTGATATTGCAGTTATAACAATAAAGGCATTGAATCATGAAACATTTCTACGGCGCTTTAGTGCTGCCGGTGCTTCTGGCGGCCTGTAGCCATCCATTGGAAATCATCGGCCAGGGTGATCTCTTATCGTCTACGGGTCAGCGTGACTGCCTTCTGGAAGATTTTCAAAGCGCGCAGACCAGCTGCACGGAGAATATGGTCACCCACGGGTATCAGGAGACCTACTACGGTGTCCCGCGCAACGGTTGGTACTTTCATCGCTGGGCAAACTATTGCGGGGATGCTTTAGACAATGCCTGCGCCTTCGACGTCCCCGGCAGCGCTGTCGAGCCATTCTACGGCGCAACCGCACCTCCACTGGTGGCCATTTTCAGGCCGGAAGTCGTCACCGGCTACCGTTCTTTGCTGATCGGTCACAGCTTCTTCAACCCGTTCGCGCTGCAGCTACCCGAGCATGCCAGCCGGGCAGGGTTCGTCGATCACGATCAAACCCGTTTTTTTTCCGGCGGCGGCACTGGCACACCGGAAGCTTTCTGGAACAATGCAGGCAAGCGGGCGGATATTCAGGCGGTGCTTGACGTCGGCGACATCGAACTGTTCGGGATGACGTACCACCCGCAGTACCCGAGCATGACGGGTTATCTGAATTGGGTGCGATACGCTCTGGACAAAAATCCGGATACACGCTTTTTCATTGCCATGCCATGGACACCCAATGCGACGACGTTTTCGGCGCAGCAGTACCACAACATCTGGGCTGCCATACTGCCCGGTGTTTGCCATAGCATCGTTGACCAGCTGCGCGCGGAGTTTCCGGGGGTAGATGTGTTTTGTGTGCCCTACGGTCAGGCCGCGTCAGAGCTTTACTCACTCTGGCATGCCGGGCAGCTGCCCGACGTGCAGGCGGCCCTCAGTTCTACGCAGGACTCAATCTTCAACGATTTTCTGGGCCACGCGGACGATATTCTCGTCGAACTTGGTTCCCTGGTTTGGTTGCGCGCTATCTACGGCGTCGATCTTGCAAGTTATGATTACGAGCCAGGCTATACCACCGATCTGAAGGGCATCGCCACCGAGATCATGGACGCACATGACCTCGCTTACAATAACCCTGAGCTGTAACAGCTTTGACGCCTAAAACGTAGACGCTGCAGCGGCCTTGGTCTAGTCTAGATCGGAACAAGTTGGCGGGCCCGTTTACTCGTCCGGTGTACCTCGTGGGCTGTGTCTTTGAACGCGTGCTCGCGCTCGGTGCTACCGCGGCTCCCAACGGTTGATTGCCAAAGCTGTGGTGTGTACCTGGATCCTTGTCAGAATTGGGTTTCCAGCCGGTATTTATGCAGAATGCGGCACACTGTCAGTGCGCTCTCATGGAATTTTGTGCGACGACTTCAACCTGGAGACATACCGTTTATGAGTCCCCCTTACCGCGTTATTCAGTGGGCGACCGGCACCGTCGGCCGGGAATCGTTGCGTGCCATCCTGATTCATCCCGAATTGGAGCTGGCCGGCGTAGTGGTCTACTCCGAGGATAAAGCAGGGCTTGACGCAGGAGAACTCTGCGGCGCACCCCCTGTGGGTGTTACCGCGACCAATGATGTGCAAGCCATGCTTGCCTGTGAGGCGGACTGCGTCCTCTACGCACCCCGGCATGCGGATGTGGACGAGGTTTGCGATATCTTGCGTTCGGGTAAGAACGTCGCCTCCACCCCGTTTCTTTTCCACCGCAGATCCAGTTACAACGAGGATCGCGACAAAGTGGAAGCTGCCTGCCAGGCCGGCAACACCTCGGTGCTTGGAACAGGCATACATCCAGGCTTTCTCGGCATGGTTTTACCGGTTGCGCTTACCGGCATGTCGCGGACCATAGACCACGTGCGTCTTGAAGAGCGCGCGGACTGGTCCTTTTACGATAGCCCTCGCATAACGTTCGATAATATGCGTTTCGGATACCCGGCGGACCAGGCCACTATTGAGGCCAACCCCTTTGCCCGCTTCACTGCGGACATTTTTGGCCAACAGGTGTGGATGCTGTCGGAGGCGCTGGGTGCGAGCATTGATGAGGTGCGCACCGACCACGAGCTTACGATTGCTCCTGAGTCGCGGGAGGTGCGTGCGGGCCGCTTGGAGGCTGGGACCGTGTCCGGGCAGCGATTTTGTTGGACAGGGCTGCGCGGTGATCAGAGTCTGATCGAGATCGAGGTGCTCTGGACGTTGGGCGGATTCTACCCGGAGGGGTGGCCAACCCCGCGGGACGGTTGGACACTCTCCATAGAAGGTGATCCATCCTTTCGCACCCATTTTCTCTCCTTTGCAAGTCTGGGTCGGCGCGAGGTCACACTCGATGACCATGTTCAAGCCGCGAGTACCGCGACGGCTATGCAGCCGGTTAATTCGATTCCGGCGCTGTGCGAAGCGGAGCCCGGATGGCGCACGGCGGTGGATTTGGGCCTGGTCGGAGCAGGGATCGGATTTCGACATCCCTCTGTCTGGCGTCCGCTGGATTGAAACCGCATGGTGTGTTTTTGTCGGGCCGTTGTGGGTCCGGAATGGGAACAAATTGGGGTGAACGACCGATATGTTTGCAGCCATTCTGATCCGCAGGTTAAAACCGGGCAAAACGTATGAGGACTTTATCGATGCCTGGTATCCGGACAAGGGTTTCGGGGTGCCGACCCATGGTCCGGATGTCGCGATCAACATTGATGACGAGCAGGAGATCGCCGCGATTGCGTATATGGATCTGCCAGACCGCCCCTCCCTCGAAACGGTGCTGCAACGTGTGGCGGTACAAGAAGCGGAGCGGCATGCCCGTATCGCCGAAGTCATAGCGTCCACCACGGTTCAGGCCATCTATGAAGTCAAGGCGCGCTACGATTTTTCCAGTGACGAGACCGTAGCCGGGACAGCGCCGGATCGCTGACGGTTTGAGCCTGATCCGGATTATGGTGGACGCTGGTCTGCCGTAGACTTTGCGACGTAAATATCTCATGGCCAGACAAACTGCCTCTCAGGCGTCCAGGACGCGTGCCGAGCCGTCCGCGCAAATCCCGCGAGGGCTGTTCCACACCTGCACGCGTACCTGGTTTTCAGAGTCGTTTACCTGCCCGACCCGAATTCAATTGGACAGCTGGCCAGCCTTGTACCGCAGCCAGAGCGCCCTGTTGTTGGCACCGACCGGGTCCGGCAAGACTCTGGCCGCGTTTCTGGCGGCCGTCGATCGGCTGATGTTTCGCGCTGAGGACGGAGCGCAAGGTACCCCCGCGGGCGTTAAAGTCCTGTACATATCCCCGCTAAAGGCGCTCGGCGTCGATGTGGATCGGAACCTTCGCGCGCCGCTGGCGGGGATTTCCGCCGTTGCCGCGCGTGAGGGCGTTAACCACCGTCCGGTGCGGGTGGCGATCCGCTCGGGGGACACCGAATCCAAAGAGCGTGCGCGCATGTTGCGTCACCCCCCCGATGTGCTCATCACCACACCGGAGTCTCTGTATCTGATGTTGACCTCGAAAGCTCGGGATATCCTGCAGAGTGTCGAGACGGTCATCGTTGACGAAATCCATACCATGGTTTCCACCAAGCGCGGCGCGCATCTGTTCCTGTCTCTGGAGCGGCTCGAGCGTCTGACACGCAGCGGTGTTGCCGACAGGCCCATGCAACGTATTGGCCTGTCGGCCACGCAGCGGCCGTTGGACGAGGTGGCGCGCTTGCTGGGCGGCTTTGAACTGGACGCCACGGCTCGACCCACTCAGCGGCCCGTGAACATCATCGATTCGTCCGAGCAACGTGATTTCGAACTGTCCATTTGTATGCCACTGGGTGACCAGGTGGACCCGTCGGCAGATGAGTTCAATGTGGTTGGGAATGCCGCCACATCCCCTGTGCCTGCGTCCATCTGGCCGGCGATCTATCCTAGGCTGGTGACCCTGATCCGGGAACACCGCTCGACGATGGTGTTCGTCAACAGCCGACGGTTGGCGGAGCGACTGGCGGCGGCCGTGAACGAAACGGCTGATGAAGATTTAGCCCGGGCGCATCATGGCTCTATGTCTAAGGACACGCGGGCTGAGGTTGAGGATCGTCTGAAGCGCGGTGAGCTGCGCGCTCTGGTTGCCACCTCGTCGATGGAACTGGGCATCGATATGGGTGCCGTCGACTTGGTGGTCCAGGTTGAGTCGCCGCCCTCCATCGCCTCGGGCCTGCAGAGAATTGGCCGCGCAGGCCACGGTGTGGGTGAGGTGTCCAAAGGCATTGTTTTTCCGAAGTATCGGGGTGATCTGCTGTCGGCGGCTGCGGCTGCGCGGGAAATGCGGATCGGCCAGGTGGAAGCGTCTGCCTACCCGCGCAATCCACTGGACGTTCTGGCGCAACACATTGTTGCCATGGTGGCGGTAGAGTCCTGGCAGGTGGAAGATCTTTTCACGACTGTACGAAGGGCAGCACCGTTTTCTGAGTTACCTAGAGCCTCGTTTGAAGAGGTTCTCAACCTACTGTCCGGCCGCTACCCGAGCGATGACTTTTTTGGTTTGAAGGCGCGCATCACATGGGACCGAATCCATCAGACGTTAACACCGCGGCGCGGTGCACAGCGGACGGCGATTCTCAATGCGGGGACGATTCCGGATCGCGGCCTGTACGGTGTGTTTCTCGTGGGTACCCAGAGCACCAAGAGTCGCGTCGGTGAGTTGGACGAAGAGATGGTATTTGAGCTGCAGGCGGGAGAGGTGTTTCGCCTGGGTGCTTCGATGTGGCGAGCGTTGGAGATATCTAAAGATCAGGTGTTGGTGGAGCCTGCACCAGGACAGCAGGGCAAGATGCCTTTCTGGCGGGGGGACGGGGTGGGCCGACCTCTGGAATTTGGCCGCGCCATTGGCGCGATGACCCGGACTTTGTCGCGACTGGACCGCGACCAAGCTCTTGACCTGTTGACCGAGCAGCACGCTTTGCAGCCCGAAGCAGCAGCGATTCTCTATGAGTATGTGCACGAGCAGTTTGAAGCTACCGGTGAGGTGCCGTCGGACGAACACATCATTGTCGAGAGCTTTATCGACGAAGTGGGTGACTGGCGGGTTGTGCTGCAGTCACCGTTCGGTGCGCGAGTCCATGCCCCATGGGCGATGACCACGGCGGAACGCTTGCGCCAGCGTTTTGGTGAAATCGATGTCGTGTGGAGCGATGACGGTATGGTGTTTCGGCTGCCGGAGTCCGACACCGTACCCGAGGCGGATTGGTTCGTTCCTGATGCCGAGTCTTTGGAAGAGGACGTGATTCGAGCGTTGAACGATACTTCCATGTTTGCGGCGCGGTTTCGTGAAAATGCGGCCCGCGCATTACTACTGCCGCGTCGGTTTCCTGGGCAGAGAACGCCGCTTTGGTTGCAGCGGCGTAAGTCGGCTGACCTGATGAGTGCTGCCTCTCGTTACCCCAAGTTCCCCATGATATTGGAAACCTATCGGGAGTGCCTGAGCGACGTGTTCGATCTGGCAGGTTTGACGCAACTCCTGGAGGACATTCGCAGCCGCAAGATTAGGTTGCATGCTCAAGTCAGCGATGCCCCCTCGCCCTTTGCTCAAACGGTTCTGTTCGATTTTACCGCAAGCTTTATTTACGATGCGGATGCACCGCTGGCTGAGCGGCGCGCTCAGGTGTTGTCGCTCGACCATGCGCAGCTGAAAGAACTTCTGGGCAGCGCTGATTACCGAGAGCTCCTTGACCCCGATGCAATCACCGCAATCTCGCTGCGCTGCCGCCGCCTGGACCAACCCTCGATTAAAGACGGGGACGACGTGCACGACGCTCTGCTGGCGCTCGGCGACTTGAGCTTGGACGAACTGGCAGACAGAACGGTGGCAGACGTTCTCCCACGTCTTTCCGACCTGGTCTGTACGCTGGTTGACGAGCGCCGAATCGCCGAGGTTCGCGTCGCAGGTGATGTCCGTTTGATCGCGGTGGAAGATGCGGCCCGCTACCGAGATGCCCTGGGTACAGTATTGCCCTTGGGGTTACCTGCCGCGCTACTGGAACCCTGCGAGGCACCGCTCGCTGATCTGGTGTCGCGGTACGTTCGTACCCATGGCCCGTTTGTGCCGCAGGATATCGCCTCGCGACTGGGTCTGGGCGTTGATGTGGTGCGCCGTAGTCTCAACGATCTGGCGGCTGTTGGCAGGGTGCTCGAAGGTGGTTACACACCCGGCGGCACCGCCCGAGAGTGGATTGATAGCGAGGTACTCAAGCTGATCAAACGCCGCTCGCTGGCCGAATGGCGGCAGCAGATCGAGGCCGTCGAGCATCGGCAGTACGCGGCATTCGTCGCCGAGTGGCAAGGCGTCGCCAGGCCGAGGCGGGGTCTGGACGGTCTCTTTGACGCCGTAGAACAGCTGCAGGGTGTTCCGTTGCCGGCTTCGGCCCTCGAACGAGAGATACTGCCGGCCCGCGTCGCGGACTATCGCGAAGGGCAGATCAACGAACTGTTCGTGTCCGGAGAACTGCTGTGGCGGGGATTGGAGGCGGTGGGCAGCAGCGATGGCCGCGTGGCACTGTACTTGACGGAAAACTATCCACTGCTTGCGCCACCGGCGGGGCCTGTCGAGGGTGAACTCGCGCACACCATCAACGATTTCCTGCGCGACAATCCAGCGCCCTTCTTCGACGACATTGTGGCAGCCGTGGGCGGCTTTCCCAATGACGTACTGGAGGCGCTCTGGGATCTGGTCTGGTCTGGCAATGTCGGCAACGACAGTTTTGCGCCTTTGCGTGCCCGCTTGTTCGCGCGTGCCAGCAAGGGCTCCTCGCGCCGCGGACGGCGCCCACGTATGCGTAGTCTGCCTGGGCGCACGAGTCGTTTGCCTGGCAGCGAGGGGCGATGGACGCTGTTCAGTCGTTCCAGCTGGGCAGAGCCCTCAGCGACTGAAAAGCGAACCGCACAGGTACAGCAGTTGCTCGAACGTTACGGTGTACTGGTTAAAGAAGCTCTCGCCCGGGAGGGCGTCAGCGGAGGGTTTGCCGGTATCTACCCGGTGCTGAAAGCGATGGAGGAGGCCGGTCGGCTGCGACGCGGCTACTTTGTGGAGGGCCTGGGCGCGAGTCAGTTTGCCGTTCCCGGCGCAGAGGATCGATTGCGAAATACGGCTGAGCAGGAGCGAGTGCTGGTGCTTGCAGCCACCGATCCGGCTAACGCTTATGGCCATGTGTTGCCGTGGCCGCCGGCCGGAGAAATCGGGCGCTGCTCGCGGGTGGCAGGGGCGAAGGTGATCCTATACAACGGGGACTTGATCGGCTTTGTGTCCAAGTCGTCGGATCAGGTCACAACGTTCCTGGGAGATCAAGAACCGCTACTCGGTCAGCGCACCCACGCATTGATCGAAGGTCTTAAGCAGATGGCCTTGGGCCGAAGGCAGGTGTACTTCGCAAAAATCAATGGCGAGTCCGCGGCAGATGACAGGCTGCACCGGGCGTTGATGGACGCCGGATTTCAGCACGGCTACCGAGGCTACACTTACAAGAGCGATCCGGTGATCTCCCATGCCTGAGGGTGATACGCTGTTTCGTGTGGCCCGTCAGATCTCGGCCCAGATCTGCGGCAAACGCATCGAAGCGGCGCGCGGTAGGCCGGAGTTGCAACGTGCCCGCGAGCTGTCGGGCCACCGTTTGGCAAAAGCGCAAGCGCGGGGCAAACACTTGCTGTTGGACTTTGATAACAGTCTGAGTGTGCACTCACATCTTGGCATGACAGGATCCTGGCACATTTATCCACGCGGTGAGCGCTGGCGAAAGCCGGCACAGCGGGCCGCCCTTGCGCTGCGTTTCGACACGCACGATTTGGTGTGCTTCAGCCCAAAGCGGATCGAGCTGAACACCACCGCTCGAATCCATCGCGATCCGATGCTGTTGTCGTTGGGCCCAGACCTGCTGGCGGCAGACTTTGACGAAGAAGAGGCGCTGCGCAGGTTGCGTCGCTGCAACGCACTACCAATGGGCGAGGCCCTGATGGCGCAACAGCTGGTTGCTGGCATTGGTAACGTCTATAAATCAGAAATTCTGTTCATCAACCGCATCGATCCCTTCTGCCCCGTCGCTGAACTCGATGACGAAAGCTTGCGACAGTGCCTGCGCAGCGCGCGGCGTTATCTACGGCGTAACTTAGAAGGAGTGCGACGCCAATTCAGGGGCTCCACATACGGTGACCGCCTGTGGGTCTATCGCCGTCAGGGCATGCCCTGTCTTGAGTGCGGCGCCACTATTCGCATGCGGCGCCAGGGGGAGACCGCGCGCTCAACTTACTACTGCCCAAGCTGCCAGGGTGTTCGACAATGACGCCCGAGTTGGTCTGGTTCAAGCGTGATTTGCGCGTGGCAGATCACTCACCGCTGGTCGCTGCAGCCAAGCGCGGGCCGGTGTTGTGCCTGTACATCTACGAGCCTGATATCATCCGTGGGGAAGACTTTTCGCGGCGCCATTTGCTGTTCATTAACGACTCACTCCGCAACCTCGACACTGCGCTGCGCGAGCGAGGAACACGCCTGCTGATACGCAGTGGCGACGCCGTGTCTGTGCTTGCGGAATTGCATCGGGAAACGGGTTTCTCGCGCATCCGTGTGCATCAGGAAACCACGAATAGCATCAGCTTCGAGCGCGACCAGCGAGTGCTGTCCTGGGCGAACGCTGTGGGTGTCGACGTTGTAGAGTATCTGCAGCAGGGCGTGGTTCGCAGACTTCGCAGCCGCAATGGCTGGGCGAAGCAGTGGCAGGAATTTGTCGCATCGCCGCTGGTGTCCGCGCCCGGAGTATTGACGGATGCATCCGTCTCCTTGTCCAGTGAGCCGCTGCGGGACGCCGCCGACTTCAAGTTGGAGAACGATGGGTTGGTTGAGCGACAGGCCGGTGGCGAAACGCAGGGTAACCGCGTTCTGCGTGATTTCCTCAAAACTCGCTCGCGCGACTACACGGCCGGGTTGTCGAGCCCGGGACTTGCGTGGGACGCCTGCAGTCGAATCAGTGCCTATCTGGCTTATGGCAATCTGTCGTTGAGGTCTGTTTACCAGCAGGTGGTGGCCCGCCGCAGAGATTTGCAGCGGTCTCGAGGCATCAACGACGCCTGGAGTAAAAACCTTGGCGCGTTCGAAGAACGCCTGGCCTGGCACTGTCACTTTATACAAAAGCTTGAAGACGAGCCGCGCATCGAATTCGAAAACATGAACCCGGCGTTTGACGGCTTGCGGGAGGGTCAATTTGACGCAGGGCGGTTTGCGGCCTGGCAGGCGGGCCGCACGGGCTATCCCATGGTTGACGCCTGTATGCGCGCATTGATAGCGACAGGATGGATCAACTTCCGCATGCGCGCGATGCTGGTCTCATTCTCCGCGCATCATTTGTGGCTGCACTGGCGGAGACCGGCGCTGCATCTGGCGCGCTGTTTCGTTGATTACGAACCCGGTATTCATTACTCACAGATACAGATGCAGGCAGGGACTACCGGAATCAGCGCACTGCGCATTTATTCCCCGATTAAGCAGGCTCGTGAACAGGACCCCGAGGGTCATTTCATTCGTCGCTGGGTTCCCGAACTCGCGCAAGTACCGTTGGAATACATTGCCGAGCCGCACCGAATGCCGCGAGATATTCAGGTGTCGGCGGACTGCAGAATCGGTATCGACTACCCCCCGCCGATCGTCGATCATCTCAAAGCCTACCGCGTCGCTAAACAGCGCATGCAAGCTGTACGCAAGGCCGCAAAGCTGTCTGGCGATTCCGACCGCGTTTTCGAGCGTCACGGGTCCCGGCGGCGACAGAATCACCGTAACCGTATGCGAGGCGCCTCAGTATCCATGCGTCGCCGCTGAACCGCCTCCGTATGGCCGGCAGCGATCGCGCGAGCAATTAGGGTCTTTACCCCATTGTTAAACCGCTCAGCCCGGAACAGACTGGTCCGCCATTTCAATCGGACAGTTATAGAGGACCTTGTGGGTCGATGAGACCTTGCTGTAGCGCCAGTCGCATGAGTTCTGCAACCGAGTGAACCTCCAGCTTGTTCATTAAACTGGAACGGTGTTTGTCGACGGTCTTTGGACTGATGGAAAGAAGGTCGGCGATTTCCTTGTTTGATTTGCCGGCAACGATCATGTTGAGCGTTTGACGTTCACGACCGGTAAGCTGTGATGCGCTGTTGTGCGCTACCATCGTATCGGCAAACTCAGCGGCGACGTAACGCCCACCCTGCAGAATCAGAGGTAGCTTTTGGTACAGTTCATCGAGGGAAGCGCCCTTGGAAAACATGCCCTCAACTCCGGACATCAGCAGGCTGCTGATCAAGCCTGGAGCATTGATTCCGGTGAGCACTACGATCGAGGTGGTCGGACTCCAGCGCCGAACATCTTCTACAACTTCTGCTCCGCCGGCCAAGGGCATGGCAATGTCGAGAACCAGAAGGTTGGGCTGATATGCCTTGACCTCGCTAATGGCCTCGAACCCGTTGGTCGCCTCTGCCACCACGTCCAGCCCCAACTGAGTGACAACGCCGGGCGTCTCGAGTGCCGTTCGCAACCCTGTTCTGACAATTTCGTGATCGTCAGCGAGCACGGCAGTGTTTTTGTTGTCGTTGGCCAGCTTCCGCTGCATCCGCGAATTCGTGTGATAATAAAAGCGAAGGCAGGATATCACACTCTATGACTGACGCTGCACGCCGACCGCGCACGC
Source organism: Pseudomonadota bacterium (assembly GCA_039190425.1). GTDB lineage: Bacteria > Pseudomonadota > Gammaproteobacteria > Pseudomonadales > Halieaceae > Marimicrobium. The sequence goes on from JBCCYE010000058.1 coordinate 14,514, forward strand.
ATGGACACGAGGGCACCGCCAATCGCCTGTGTGGCGGACTGCTGTTGGTCGTCATCGCCGTTCTCTCGGCACCCGCAACCGCCATTGCTGGCGAAGAAACGCTGAACCTTACGGGTTTTTACCTGCAGGATCCGGATCTGCAGCTCAAACCCGACCAGGCTCTGTCACAGTTTCGACAGGGAAGTGCCAGCCCCATGGCGGGTGGTCGTTTCAATCAGGGCAATCTGGACTCTCAATTCTGGTTGTACCTGCGGGTGGTCAACCTCTATACAGCGCCCGCAACACGCTTGCTGTCGACCGGGGTGCCATTCCGGGCTGGTCTGGATGCTCACCTGATTCGAAAAAGAGAGGGTTTTTCAGATGGTGTCCTGATACTCGAAGAAAGCGAGTTCCTTCCATTCTCCGCCCGCGACTCCGACGCTCACACGCTGCACTCGGCAAGTTTTGTGATCGATGCTGGCGAAACGATAGAGCTGCTAATGCGGTACCGGACGCGGGGCACCACCTACATGCCGTTGCAACTGGTAACGCCGGATGCATTTGCCGAAACCGAGCATCAGGACACGCTCAGCGCCGCCTTGTTCTATACGGTATGTCTGGTTCTACTGGCGCTTATGTTTATGTTTGGCATCGCCCTGAAAACGCCGGCCGTCCTGAGCTACTCGACGTTGTTCACCGTAGGTCTGTTGTTCATTGCAGCGACTGAAGGCTATGCCTATCAGTATCTGTGGCCAGATTCGCCGCAATGGAACCAGTACGCCGGCCTCGTCATGATGCTGTGCTGTGCCGGATTGAGCTTCGCAGTTGCACGCACGGCGACGGTGCCTGAGTCGCTTACCAACAGACGTGCCCGAGTGCTGGAGATTTTGGCTGCCTTTAGCTTCCTTCTCGCGATGTTCAGCAGTCGTTTGCCGTTTACGGCCTTAATCCACCTCGGAAGCCTGCTGGTGTTGTCGGGCTACATCGCTCAGCTGGCAACCATAGCCAGCTGGCTCAAGGCGGCCCATAAGCGCCATCTTGTGACGCTGACGTCGGCGCTCATCCTGGCGCCCATTCTGGTTCTGCTGATTGTCTTGGTGCTGATTGGCTTTGACCTGCCGGATTTTGTTTTTGAGCACCTGACTCGATCGGTCTATCTGTTCACGATGGTGAGCATTTTTGCGACTTTGATCATCAACGTCATGGCGCTGAAGCTGGATCACGAGAAGTCCCTGCAGGCTTCTTTGGAAGCGGCTGAAAGGGACGCCGACATGAGTCGTGCCCTACTCGAAGCAGAGCAAAACTACGGTCGCGCCAGGGATTTGGCGCAGCACCATAAAGAGCAGCTTGTCGCCACGTCGCACGATATACGGCAACCTTTGGTTTCACTGCGGGCTGTTCTGGACAGCGGGACATTGAACCTTGGCAGGGAAGAGCTCGAAACCCTGAGACGATCTCTGGACCACATCGAGGCACTCAGTCGGCCCGGCAGAGACGTTCACACGGATGCGGTGAAACCTCCCCGTCGGGGCGGTTCTGGTGTCGAGCCTTACCGGGCTGACCTGCTGCTCGAGACGACCCAGCGTATGTTTGAAGGGGAGGCGAGCGGCAAGTTACTGGATCTGAAACATGCTAAATGCAGTGTGATGCTCTCGGTGCCTCCCCTGCAGATTATGCGAATCCTGACCAACCTCGCCGCCAACGCCGTGAAACACTGCGAGCACGGCCGTATCTTGCTGGGTTGCCGTCGCAGGGGTGAACAGCTGCGTTTTGATGTGATTGATACGGGCCAGGGTCTGGCATCTGAGGACCTGCAGCGTTTGCAGAAGCCCTATGAGAAAGGAGAACATTCCAGCGGTGAAGGGCTTGGACTTGCCATCTGCTGGCAGCTTGCTGCGGAGAATGGCTTCTCGCTTGAGGTAGCCTCCCGCCCGGGATCCGGTACCCGGTTCTCCCTGACCGTTAGCACATCACCTGTGGGTCAGCCAGTGGACAGCGCCATGCCGCTCGGACAATGATGGGTTATCAGAGGTCAACATTCTCCCAGACTCCCCGGTGAGGTATGGTTCCAGGGGGCAGTTGCGTTCACGATTGAAGCCGTCGACGCCGAGTTTCGCTGACTTCGTACGGGCTGGGC